>JBCDLL010000044.1:0-31322 GCA_038745425.1 Verrucomicrobiota bacterium
AGATAGCTTCTAAGCCCCGCGGGCGCACTGCCCGCTTGCCGCATGGTCGCTTTTCCCCTAATGGATGGGGCATGTCCGCCCCCACCACGGCCTTTGTTCTGGGCGCCGGCCTGGGCACTCGGCTGCGCCCCCTTACCCTGGACTGGCCCAAGCCGCTGCTGCGGGTGGGCGGTCGCCCGGTCATCACCTACGCGTTCGAGCAACTGGCCGCCGCCGGCGTCACGCGTTTTATCGTCAACACCCACCACTGCGCCGAGCGTTACGCGGAGGTCTTCCCCGGGTTGGAATGGGAGGGCCGCCCGATTGCCCTGCGTCACGAGCCCGTCTTGCTCGAAACCGGCGGCGGGATCAAGAACATCGAGGATCTGCTCGCGCCGGGCGAGCCGCTGCTTGTTTACAACGGGGACATCATCTCCACCCTGCCGGTGGAGCGGCTGCTTTCCCGCCACCGCGAGGCCGGAAACGAGGTCACCCTGGCGCTGCGCTCCTCCGGCGGGCCGCTGCAGATCGGCTTGGACGGCAAAGGACGGGTCAGCGGTATCGGCGGGCAGCAGGCCGGGAATGCCCCGCGCTATCTCTTTTCCGGTGTGTACGTGATGGAGCCGACGTTTCTGGATCGGCTCGAAGCCGGGGTCAAGCGCTCCGTCATCCCCACTTTCCTGGAAATGATTAAGGGGGGTGAGGGCTTGGGCGGCGCGGTTATCGACGAGGGCACGTGGTCCGACATTGGCACCCTGGACGAGTTCCTGGCCATGAACGAGCAGTTCGGCGCCGGTGAGGCCGAGCTGGCCGCGATCCGCGCGGCGATCGCCAGCCGCGATACGGCCTCCGCCTGAGGCCCCGGGCCATTGCACATTTGCGAATTGTTTCTATAACGGAGGGATGGTCACCGGGCTGGACGAGAAGATGCTGCTGGAGCAGACGCGGCGGCGCCTGCAGCTGGCCCCGGCCGACTTCATCCGCCTGACGCCCATCTTCAAGGGCGGTTCCTCCCGCTCCTTTTTCCGGGTCGAGCTGCCGCCCGAGCGCAGCGTCATCCTGATGGAGTACTCCCCCGACAAGGAGGAGAACGCCTACTTCGTCCACATTGCCGACTTCCTGGCCAGCCTGCACATCGACGTGCCGCTGGTGCTCTTTCACGATCAGGAACGCCACCTGGTGTGGATGCAGGACCTGGGCGGCATCGACCTGCACAGCATGCGCGACGACCCCTGGGACGAGCGCAAGCAGGCCTACTTTGCCGCGCTCGACGCCGCGGGCCGGCTGCACCGCGACGCTCCCGCCGCCTTCGACGCCAAGCCCTTCCCGCTCATGCGCGGCTTCGACGCCCACCTCTACAACTGGGAGCACGACTACTTCTTCGAGAACTTCGTGGTCGGGTTCTGCCAGCTGCGCGACGAACGAGCGGACAAGGCACGCCTGCGCAACGAGCTGGGCGGGCTGATCGAGCGGCTCGCCGCGGCCGGGTCGACCCTCATCCACCGGGATCTCCAAAGCCAAAACGTGATGATGCAGAAGCGCCGCGCCTGCCTGATCGATTTCCAAGGCCTGCGCCACGGCACGCTTTTCTACGACTTGGGCTCGCTCCTTTACGACCCGTACGTGTCTTTCTACGAGGCCGAGCGCGAGGAGCTGCTCGACTTTTACTTCGACCACTTTCTGCGCAACGGTCAAAGCCCGGGCGGGAGCCGGGAGGCCGACCGCCGCCTCTTCTGGGACGCCTCCGCCCAACGCCTGATGCAGGCGCTGGGAGCCTATGGTTACCTCGGCCTCAACCAGGGCAAGACGCACTTCCTCGATCACATCCCGGCCGCGCTGGAACGCCTGAGCGAGACGGCGCGGCATTCCGGCCGACTGCCCGCGCTGCACGGCCTAGTGCAGCGTTGCGCGGAGGCCACGCGAGCCCGGGCGCCGCAGCCGCTGTTCTAGGGCGGACTGGGCAACCCGGGTCGCGGCGCTTACCTATCGGCGTTTGCTGCCGTAGTAGGCCCGGCGCTGGGAGTAGCCGTGGCCGCGGTTGTAGCGAACCGGCGCACGATAGAAGCGGCGCGGAGCGTAGTAGCGGCGGGGGGCGTAGTAGGTCCGGCCGAAGTAGGGCCGATTGTAGCCGTAGTAGCCGGGATAGCAGCCGCCGCCGATGCCGAAGCTAAAGGAGACGCCCGCCTGGGAGGTTTGCGGCAGGGCAAAGAAGGCCGCGCCGCCAAGGGCAAGAAGGAGGAGGTATTTCTTCATGGGTGGTGTTCGTGGTTGCGCGGGCTTTACTTATTGGACGTAGGGGTTGGATTGGGATTCAGGTTTTTCCGGCCGGGGCGCGGAACAAGTCGTTTAGAACCGGCGGCTCTGGGCGGCGATGCTGCGGTTGCGCTGGGCCGTGCGGACCGCCTGTTGGCGGGCGCCGCGGCGGTAGCCCTCGCGGTAGGCGCGGCGGTTTTGCTGGGCGTTGCGCCAGGCGATGCGCTGGCGCTGGGCGGCCCGGCGTTCATTGTACGGGCGCAGCCAGTGACGGCGGCCGTCGACGATCACGATGCGGCCGGGGCCGTGGTAGCCCGTCCGGAAAAGAACCGGCAGGTTTTGGTAATAGCAGTTGCCGTAGTTGGCGCCGCCAAAGCTAAAGTTGATGTTGAAGCCGGCGTGGGCGCTGGTGGGCGGGGCTAGAAAAGCGGCGCTCGCCAGGACGGGGATGAGGAGGAGTTTTTTCATGGTCTCTGTTGGGGATGCGAGTTTTACCGTTGAGTAGGTCTCGGGGAGTAAACGACCCTGGAGAGGGGAAGTTGCAGAAAATTCAAACAAATGTTTTAAACATTTGTTTTGAAGGTTTTGCCATCTAAAGGCGTCTTCGCCCTAGCCCAATGCGGGCCCTGGTTTTTGCGTGGCCAAACGGTCAAGGATCGAAAAACAACCGGGCGCAGCGTCACGCTGCCCGCCGCTGGGCAGCTGCTGACTGCCAGGTCCGGCGGCTACCGGGCCGCTGGGCAGCTGCCGACTGCCAGGTCCGGCTACCGGCCTGCGGCGCCGCCAAGCCGGCGGAGGGCGGAGCTCCTGCTCCGCCTCGCTAACCGGACGGAAACGACCCCCGCCGCCGGGACGTCGGCGGCTACCGGGCCGCTAGGGCAGCTGCCGGCTGCCAGGTCCGGCTAGCGGCTTGTGGCGCCGCCAAGCCGGCGGAGGGCGGAGCTCCTGCTCCGCCGCGCTAACCGGACGGAAACGATTTCCGCTGCCAGAAAGCTGCCGACTGTCAGGTCCGCAGGCTACCGGGCTAGAATCGTGGTTTAGCCGCAGGCGGCTACCGGGCCGAGGGCGACGGCCAAGTCCTTGCGCCACCAGCCGCGCGCGCCTTGACGCCCGGCATGCGGTCTGCTTCAGGTAGGGAGAGATGTCCCCCTCATCCGTTGTTTCCGACCCGTTGACCTGGGTCGATCCTTTCATTGGGCATGCCGCCACGCATTTGCCGGAGCAGGGCGAATTGTCGCGGGCGTGGTTCTGGCCCAAGGCCCAAGTGGGCAACACCCACCCCGGCGCGGTCACGCCGTTTGGCATGGTGTCGGTGCTGCCGTACTCCGGCTCGTACCCGACCGGTTACGGGCTCTACGGCCGTTGCACGGAGGGCCAGCCCGTCGTGCGGTGGGAAAAAAAGACGGCGATTGGCTTCACCCATTTTCAACAGACCGGCTGCGGCGACATGCGCCTTTTCTACAACTACTTTCGGGTGGTGCCGTTGGTCGCGGTTGAGGGGAAGGTGCCCGGCTTGGATGATCGCTGGGAGCTGGTGGACGAGCAGGCTCGCCCCGGCCGTTACACGGCCGGGCTGAAGGACTTTGCCGGCGAGGGGAACCTAGGGGCCGAGCTCACCGTGAGCCCGAAGTGCGCGGTGCACCGTTACACGTTCCCAGAGGGCGTCACCGGGCGCCTGGCGGTGGACCTGAGCTTTGGCGGGGTGGATGGTTCTCCGGAGGACCGCTGGGTGTCGGCGGAGGGAATCCTGGTGGAGCGGCTTTCGGCCGGGAGCATCGAAGGCACCGTCACTTTTCAGGGCATCCCGTTTTCCTTTTACCTGAGCGTCGACGGCGCCGGCGGGGCGTCCGGCTTTTGGCACGACGGCCGCGTGCTGCCGGGGGAGCATCTTAGCCTGACCGAAATCGAGAGCGGCGAGCACCGCTGGGGCTTTTACGTGGACGCCCCCGGGCCGGGCGCCACGCTGGAGTTGCGCATCGCCTTTAGCCTGCGCGGGGTGGATCAGGCCATCGACAACTTTGCCGAGGTGGACGGCGAGTCCTTCGACGAGGTGGCGGCGACGGCGGAGGCGGCCTGGCGCTCGCACCTGGAAAAAATCGAGGTCGAGGGCGGCACCGACGCGCAGCGCACCCAATTTTACAGCGCCTTTTACCAGAGCTTGATCAAGCCCTGCGACTTGACCGACGAGAGCCCGTTCTGGCTCCAAAACACGCCCTTCTTCACCGATCTCTCCACCATGTGGGACATCTACAAAACGCAGCTCCCGCTGGTGATGTCGCTTTACCCGGCCACGGGCCAGCGCTTCATCGAGGCGCTGCTCAAGTCCGGCGAGCACATCGGCCACCTGCCGGTGGGCTACGTGTTGGGCGAGGGGATCGAGACCTTCCACAAGCAGTGCAGCGCCATCGCCCACCTGACCATCTACGACGCGTTCATTCGCGGCTACGACATCGACTGGCTGCGCGCGCTCGACGTCATGCTGAAGGACTTTGCCACCGGCAAGGGCGCCGTCTTTTTGCGCAACGGCTACGTCCATCCGTTCACGCACACGCTGGACCTGGCCGAGGCCGCCTCGGTGACGGCGCAGATCGCCCACGCCATGGGCAAGCACGAGCTCTTTGAGAAAATGCAGAACCTGGCCGAGCGCTGGCGCTACGTCTACGACGAGGAAGACGGCCGGCTGGGCGAGGCCGACTACTACGAGGGCGGCGCCTGGAACTACAGCTTTCGCCTCCACTACGACATGGTCAGCCGGATTGCCCTCTATCCCAGCGTGCAGGACTTCGTCGCCGATCTGGACGACTTCTTCGGCTACGGGCAATCGACGGTCACCCAGCTGGGCGATCCGCCCACCGACCGGGACCTGGAGCGCGCCGGCTATGCGCTCAACCGCTTTACGGGGCTCAACAACGAGCCGGACATGGAGACGCCCTACGCCTACATCTACGCCGGGCGGCCGGACCGCACCGCCGAGGTCGTGCGCGAGGTGATGCGCTACCAGTTCCGCCCCGAGCCGGGCGGCCTGCCGGGCAACGACGACAGCGGAGCGCTCTCCAGTTGGTACGTCTGGAGCGCCACGGGGCTTTTCCCGGTGGGCGGGCAGAACCTCTTCCTGATCGGCAGCCCGATCTTTACGCGAACGGTCTGGCACCTGCCGGGCGGGGACTTTGAAATTCGGGCACCCGAGGCCTCGGAGACCGCCAAGTACGTGGTGGGGGCCAGCCTCAACGGCCGCCCGCTCGAGCGCGCCTATCTGCGCTGGAGCGAATTCGGCGCCGAGGGCGGACTCCTGGAGCTGGAGATGGCCGAGCAGCCCGGCACTTGGGCCCAGAAGAAGCTGCCCTTTACCAAGCGCCTGACTTCCGGCCTGGCCAACAGCAGCCAGCACGAAAAGGCGAAAATCCCCGCACCCTTTCCCTACGCGGATTGGTAAGGAAGAGGGGTTGGAAGGACAAGGGAAGCTGGCTCCAAATAATTCCTTTACCCATAGTTACAAGGCGGTCATTTTCTAGGTAACCGCACGGGTTAGAGTCAGTCGTGAGTATTCTCATACATAAAGATGGGCAGCAATTAGGGCCATATGATGTGGATACCGTTAGGCAAGGACTGGTCGATGGCACTTTCAACCCCGATGATTTTGCCTTCCAAGACGGCTGCGAAGACTGGGTGCCGCTTTCATCGCTGGTGCCACAGAAACTACCCCCTCCGGTTCCGGTAAACGAGACCACGGCGCTCGAGGTTGTTCGTCAGGCCGCACCTTTGGTTTCCGTTTCAGCGGCTTTCACTTGTGAGGACCAAGACGAAGCGGTTGTCCGCAAAATAATCGCCAAAGCAAAGGATCTCCTTACACGAGAGGAAACGATCGAATTCATCGCGGTCCAGAAAAAGCTCGTCGTTACCATTTCCCCGGAGGCAATCCTCTTGACCAACCGAAGGTTCATGGTCGTGCGACCGAAATTAATGGGGATGACGTTTGAGGACTATCTCTGGCGGGAGGTACAAGATGTCCATATGAGCGAGCAGTTGATAACCGCTACCGTGAGTTGTCAATTAATCGGCGGCGAGATGGTTGTTGTCGACTGCATACCCAAGGCGCAGGCCAGGAAGATCTACGCCTTCGCACAAGAGGCTGAGGAAAAGATGCACGAAATACGTCGTAGGCGACAAATGCAAGAGAACCGGGCAGCAGCAGGAGGCGTCGTTGTTCAAACGCAGGCCAATATTCCCACCCCGATTGCGGAGAACAGACGCGAAGATCCCGTTCAAACACTCGGCAAGCTCAAGGAGCTGCTGGACGCTGGCTTGATCAGCGCATCTGAATACGAAGCAAAGAAAGCCGAAGTGCTTTCCCGAATGTAAACTCCCTGTCTAGGCCCGGCGGCGGCGCATCAGCAGCAGGGCCAAGCCGCCCAGGGCCAGCGCGCCGGTGGTCGGCTCGGGCACGACGCTGAAGCCGATGTTGTCGTAATTGGCAGTGATGGATCGGGTGCCGCCTCCCCCGGCGGCGACACCAAAGAACGTACCCTCCAGGGGGGTCGTGTCCGTGAACGAAACTTCCCGTTCAACGCCATCGCCGACAATGGAAAAGTCAAAAGTGATCTGGTCGTTGATACCATCAACGCCGGAATCGGAGTAGGTGCCTACCACCGTGAAGGTGTAGTCGGTGCCAACCGTAAGGCCGCTGCCAGTGACCGTTTGGGCAAGCTGGGAATTGTTTTGTAAGATCTGGATGTTCCCGCCCGTGGTGGTGCGGAACTGGTAGGTCGAGGAGGAATCAGAGTTGGAAAAAGCCCGAAAGCCAAAGTTGACGCTGCCCGATGCCGATGTTCCGCCATCCCAGCGCATCAGCGCGCTGTAGGTGAAGTCGAGGGCGGTGGCGGGGTTCGTGTCCACAACGCCACCGAGGTCCACCAGCGAGTTGGCAGTGCCGTCGGTGCTGAAGTTCGAGGACGAGGCCTGGTAGGAATTGTTTCCCGCAATCGGATCGGAATTTTGGACGGTCCAAAGGGAATCGATGTTCTCGTTCCAACCGGCGGGAGGCGTGTTGCCAACGGTGGCGTCTTCGAAATCCTCGAAGTACACGAGTTGTGCTTGCAGATTGAGGCCAGCCGCCAGAAGGCCGAGCAGGCAAAGGGAAGAGGTGAGCAGAGTCTTTTTCATAATCGCTTCAAAGGTTGTTGATTGAGCTTGTAATGATTTAGAGGGTTGAAGGCTATTCTTCCAAGGAGATAAGCTTATCATCGATTGGCTTTTAATGGTCTAATTGTAACAAGTGCCGCTCAAGCAGCAAGACAAAGGGTCTTGACCGCGATCCCCCGGGTTGCATCACGAGGGTCGTTTGCTAGCTTGACGGACGAGACCGTGTCGCTTCACGGCGCCAGGAACCGCTTCCAAACTGTTAATTGAGAACGCCGTATGAATTGGGATAGCGCCGCCGTCCGTCCGCCCGAGCAGGATGTCCGGGATGTCAACTGCGGCGAGAGCCCGCAGCGGGTCCGGGGATACCAGCCGATCGAGCACTACGGCATTATCGGGGACCTCTACACGGTCGGCCTCGTGGGGCTGGATGGCTCGATCGACTTCATGTGTTTTCCGCACTTTGACTCGCCCTCCATCTTCGCCGGCATGCTCGACCAGGACAAAGGCGGGCGCTTTCAGCTTGCGCCCTTGTTGCGCAACATGCGCCATAAGCAGCTCTACCTGCCCGACACCAACGTTCTGCTCACGCGTTTCCTCTCCGACCACGGCATGGCGGAGGTCTCGGACTTTATGGCGATCGAGGACGTGGAATCCCTGCCCGCACACACGCTGGTACGCCGGGCCAAGTGCGTCCGGGGCGAGGTCCAGTTCCTGATGTACTTCCAGCCGGCCTTCAACTACGGGCGCAGCAGCCATCAGGTGGAGAAGCACGACGGCTGCGTCATTTTTTCCTCCACCGGGGACGACGGTACCGTGCTGCGCCTGCGGCACGAGCAGCCCGTCACCATCCACAACGGCGCCGCCGTGGCCTCCTTCTCTCTGCGCAGCGGCGAGACCGCCGCCTTTGTCATGGAGCTGGTCGAGCAGCGCGACGAGGATTCGCCCTCCTACGCGCAGCACTTTGTCGGCGAGGCCTTCAAGCACACCGTCAACTACTGGCGCGACTGGATTGGCCGCAGCAAGTACACCGGGCGCTGGCGCGAAATGGTCAACCGCTCCGGTCTCACGCTCAAGCTGCTGACCAGCAAGAAGCACGGCTCGGTGGTGGCCGCGCCCACCTTTGGCCTGCCGGAGACGCTCGGCGGCGTGCGCAACTGGGACTACCGCTACACCTGGATCCGCGACGCCTCCTTCTCCCTCTACGCGCTCATTCGCCTGGGCTACACCGAGGAGGCCGGGGCCTTCATGCGCTGGATCGAGAACCGTTGCGCCGAGCTCAACCCGGACGGCTCGCTCCAGATCATGTACGGCATCGACGGGCGCCACGAGCTGACCGAGTTCGAGCTGGACCACTTCGAGGGGTACCGCCAGTCCAGCCCGGTGCGGGTGGGCAACGCCGCCTACCAGCAGATTCAGCTCGACATTTACGGCGAGCTGATGGATGCCGTCTACCTCTACGACAAGTACGGCGAGCAAATCCACTACGACCTCTGGACCAACCTGGTCCGGCTGCTGGACTGGGTCTGCTCCAACTGGCGCAGCCGCGACGCCGGCATCTGGGAAATCCGCGGCGGAGCGCAGGAGTTTCTCTACAGCCGGCTGATGTGCTGGGTGGCGCTGGACCGCGGCATCCGGCTGTCGCAAAAGCGTTCGCTGCCCGCGCCGCTCGAGCTCTGGTACCGCCAGCGCGACGCCATCTACCAGTCCGTTTTTGAAGAATTCTGGCATCCCCGGCTCCAGGCCTTTGTCCAGCACAAGGGCGCCAAGGTGATGGACGCGGCCAACCTGCTTATGCCGCTGGTGCGCTTCATCAGCCCCACCGACCCGCGCTGGCTCTCCACCCTGCGGCGGATCGAGCACGAACTGGTCGACGACTCGCTCGTCTACCGCTACACGGTGGGCGAGGCCGCCGACGACGGGCTGACCGGCGACGAGGGCACCTTCTGCATGTGCTCGTTCTGGTACGCCGAGGCCATCAGCCGCACCGGCAACGTGGAAAAGGCGCGGTTTTACTTCGAGAAAATGCTCGGCTACGCGAATCACCTGGGCCTCTACGCGGAGGAACTCGGCCCGGCCGGCGAGCACCTCGGCAACTTCCCCCAGGCCTTCACCCACCTCGGGCTCGTTTCCACCGCTTTCGACCTCAACCGCCGCCTAGATTCCTCCGGCATCTCGGGGTAGGCGCTTTTTTGGGACACGATTGACAAGATTGACGGGATTAGAAGCGTTGCCAAGCGAAGGTAGCCGTCGATGTCCCCATCGACGGTGGGCGTTTCGTAGACGCTTCGGGAAGAGTTTCCGCCGCCGGGTCAGCGGCGGCTACCGGCCAAAGGCGATGTCAGGCAGCGGTCCGGCCCAAGGCGTTGCCAAGCGAAGGTAGCCGTCGATGTCCCCATCGACGGTGCGCGTTTCGTAGACGCTTCGGGAAGAGTTTCCGCCGCCGGGACGTCGGCGGCTACCGGCAAAAGGCGAAGCGATGCCGACCGCTCGGTCCCTTTGCCCGCCTCGCCGAGCCGGATGGGGATTCTAGCAGGCCAAACTTAGCGGCCTTTGCGACCTTGGCGTGAAACCAAAACCGTTCGGGAAGAGTTTCCGCCGCCGGGACGTCGGCGGCTACCGGCAAAAGGCGAAGCGATGCCGACCGCTCGGTCCCTTTGTCCGCTTCGCCGAGCCGGATGGGGATCCTAGAAGGCCAAACTTAGCGGCCTTTGCGACCTTGGCGTGAAACCAAAATCGTTCGGGAAGAGTTTCCGTCGCCGGGACGTCAGCGGCTACCGGATTGGAGGCGTTGCCAAGAAAGCGGCCACCGAGGGTGCAGGCCCATTAGTACGTAGGCGCGCCGCCAAGCGAGGGTAGCCGTCGATGTCCCCATCGACGGAGGGCGTGGCGGGCCGCCAGGCGGAGGTAGGGCGGGTGATGTCGACCGCCCGGTTCCCATGCCCGTCTGGCCAAGCCATTGGCGGCTACATTTGTTCGGCGGTGCCGATGCCGAGCAGGCTCAGGCCGGTGCGCAGCGTCTCGCCCGTCAAACGGCACAGCGCCAGCCGGGACAGCTTGAGCCCCTCGCTCGGCGCGCTCAGCACCGGGCAGGCTTCGTAGAACTTGTGGTACTGGTCGGCCAGCTCAAAAAGGTAGTTACAGAGGTAGTGCGGGCGGCACTCGGCGGCGGCAAGGGCCAGCACGTCGCCGAGGGCGAGCAGCTTCTTGGACAGCGTCAGCTCGGCGTCTTCCGCTAGCTCGATCTCCGCCGTGGTGAAGGCCTCCGGATCGATCTCCGCCTTGCGGAAAATCGCCCGCGTGCGCACGTAAGCGTTTTGCAAATAGGGGGCCGTGTTGCCCTTGAGCGCGAGCAGCTTCTCCCAGTCGAAGACGTAGTCGAGGTTGCGGTTCTGTGCCAAGTCGGCGTATTTGAGCGCGCCCAGGCCGATGGTCTCGGCCAGTTGCGCGCGCTCGGCCTCCGGTAGGTCGGGGCGTTTCTCGTCGACGATGGCGCGGGCGCGTTCGGCCGCCTCGTCCAGCAGGGCCTTGAGCTTGATCGTGGTGCCCTCGCGGGTTTTGAACGGCTTTTTGTCCGGTCCCAGGATGGTGCCAAACCAGGCGTGGACGAGGTGGACCTCCCGGGCCACGCCCCACTGCCGCGCGGTCTCGAAGAGCTGCGCGAAGTGCATCTGCTGGCGTCCGTCGGTCACGTAGATGATTTCGCCCGGCGCGTACTCCCGCAGCCGGAACTGCAAGGTGGCCAGGTCGGTGGTGGCGTAGAGAAAGGCGCCGTCGCTTTTGCGGATCAGGAACGGGTTGGGGCGGAAGCCGCTCTCGGCTTTCTTTTCGGCGACCAGCAGCGGATCGTCCTTCGGCGGCAATGAGCCGTCGCTGAACACGGCGATGGCGCCCTCGCTCTCGCGGGCGACGCCCGCTGCCACCAGTTCCTCCACCACATCGGGTAGGGCGTCGTTGTAGAAGCTTTCGCCGTGGGCGGTGTCGAAGTGCACGCCCAGCCGGCCGTAGATTCCGTTGGCCGCCTGAAGCGAGAGCTCGATGAAGCGCCGCCACAGGGCCAGGTTTTCCGCGTCGCCGGCCTGCAGCTTTTTCAGCTCGGCCCGGGCGGCTTCGCGGACGGTTTCGTCCTCTTCCGCCGCGGCTTGCACCCGCCGGTAAACGGACTCCAGGTGGCCGAAAGGGTCGCGGGCCAGCTCGGCTTCGTCGCCCTCGCGCTTCCAGCCCAGGATGACCATCCCGAACTGCGTCCCCCAGTCGCCGATGTGGTTGTCCGACGTCACCCGGTGGCCCAGGAACTTGAAGAGACGCTGCAGGCTGTCGCCCAGGATGGTGCTGCGCAGGTGGCCCACGTGCATCTCCTTGGCCACGTTGGGGGCGGAGAAATCCAGCACGAGGGTCCGGGTTTCTGCGGCGGGCTCCACGCCGAGCCGGGGGTCGCCCTGGCGCGCGGCGATTTGCGCGGCGACGTAGGCCGGCCGCAGGCGGAAGTTGATGAAGCCCGGCCCGGCCAGCTCCGGCTCGGCGAAGGGCGGGTCGCCCGCCCGGCTGAGTTCGGCGATGATTTCCCCGGCCAGCTCGCGCGGGTTGCGCCGGGCGGGCTTGGCCGCGACCATGGCCACGTTGGTCTGGTAGTCGCCGTGCTCGGGGCGCGGGCAGGGGCGCACCAGGCTGCCGGCCGGCGTGGTCTCGCCGAGGACAGCGGTGGCCGCGCGGCGCACGATGGCTTCTAGTTCTTGCTGGGGGGTCGGCATGGGGGCTTTAGCTATAAACCAAGCCCCCGGCTTGGCAAGCCAGCACCCGCGCCTAGAGCTTGTTACAAAAGTCCCACGCGGCCCGCGTTGCGAGGAGTTTTCCTCCGTGGCTAGGAGAGAGGAAGGAGCAGCGGCTAGCGCCGGGCAGCTCTTCCCGTGGTAAATGGCTGCCGTGCGCCAGCACCGGAAAAGAACGGCAACCTTTTCAAGGCCAGTGTCTTTTGGCCACTGGGCGCTGCTAGCGCAGGGCAGCTCTTAACCGTTTGAAAAAAGCTGCCCTCCGCCAGGAGTCGTTGCGCCTAGCCCAGCAGCCAAAATCCAACTGGCGCGGGTACGCGGGACTTTTGTCATAAGCTCTAGGCCCGGTAGATTTTCCGCGACGGGCCGGGCGCCTTGCGCCGGGCACTGTAAGGCCGTCGCGCGCGCCGGAAGCGGTGGGGCGGCCGCGTTCCGCCCGCCGGGGTGGTGGCCCAGAGTTCCTCCACTGCGGCCAGCACTTGGTTCGAGGCGATGCTATCCATGCAGGCGAAGTCCAGCGGGCATTCGCGCAGAAAGCAGGGGCTGCAGGAGACGTGGTGGCGGAGAACGCGGGCGCGCTCCGGCGGGCCGATCGGGCCGGTCAGCCGCGGTTCGGTCGAACCGAAGATGCCGACCACCGGCGTGCCCAGGGCCGAGGCCAGGTGCATCGAGCCGCTGTCGTTGCCCACCACCACGCGGGCCATCGCCAGCAGGCGCATGAATTCCTCCAGGCTGGTCCGGCCCGTCAGGTTGACCGCTCCCTCCACTTCCGCCGCGACTTGGGCGGCGACGTCCGCGTCCCCCTTGGCGCCGGCCACGACCACCCGCGCGCCGTGCCGGTCCCGCATGTGGTTGGCCACCTCGGAGAAGCGCTCCGCCGGCCAGCGCTTGGCCGGGCCGTATTCGGCTCCCGGGCAGAGGACCAACAGGGGCGCGTCGCCGGGCAGGTCGGGTGCCTGGAAGTCGGCGGGCAGGACCAGATCCGGGCAGGAGGCGTCCGCCGGCGCTCCGAGCGCTTCGATCAGATCGAGGTAGTAATACTTTTGGTGCGGGTGCAGGGCGTTGAAGGGGGCGGGTTCCACCAGTTGCGAAATCAACCAGCGGCGGGCGTGCCCGGGGTAGGCCACGGTATGGGGGATGCCGGCGGAGAACGCCTCCGCCGCCACGCGCAGGGAGTTGGGCAGGAGCACAGCCGTTTGGTACTCGCCTTCCTGGAGCAACTCGGCCACCAGCGGGATTTTCTTCGGCTCGTCCATTTCCAGGACGTGGTCGACGAACGGGCAGGCGTCCCAAAGCGCGGCCAGCTTGGCCGGGACGGCCACGTCCAGCCGCGCGCCGGGGGGAAGGAAAGTCCGGAGGTTACGCACCGCCGGCAGCGCCATGACGGCGTCGCCCAGCCAGTTGGGGCTGCGCACGACGACCGGCGTCTGGAGCCGGTATCCGCTGGGCGGGTGCAGGGTCAACGTATCAACCTCTTTTGATCAAGACGGTTAGAGAGCATGATTTTGCCCGCGTGTCGATGCCGGGGGTGGGTCGGCCTGGTCTCTTACCGTGCCATAAGCAGAATTCATGGATAACGGACTTGTCCACCGAGCGTTTCTAGGGAAGAAGTGTGGGATACCCCATTTCCCCTAACATAATATGAGTACAGCACCCGTTAAAGTCGCCGTCACCGGAGCCGCCGGTCAAATTGGATACGCCACCCTCTTCCGCATTGCCGCGGGCGAAATGCTGGGTACGGACCAGCCCGTCATCCTGCAGCTTCTGGAAATCCCCCACGAAAAAGCGATGAAGGCGCTGGAGGGCGTGGCCATGGAGCTCGACGACTGCGCCTTCCCCACGCTGGTGGGCATGGAGCTGACCGACGACCCGAACGTCGCCTTCAAGGACGCCAACTTCGCGCTGCTGGTTGGGTCGAAGCCGCGCGGCCCGGGCATGGAACGCGCCGATCTGCTCAAGGACAACGGCAAGATTTTTGTCGGCCAGGGCAAGAGTATCGACGAGCATGCCGCCGATGACTGCCGCGTGGTCGTGGTCGGCAACCCGGCCAACACCAATTGCATGATCGCCGCCAGCCAGGCCAAGCGCCTGCCCAAGGAGAACTTTACCGCCATGGTCCGGCTGGACCAAAACCGCGCCCAGACGCAGCTCGCCCAAAAGGCGGGCGTGCCGGTGAGCGACGTCACCGACATCTACATCTACGGGAACCACAGCCCCACCATGTTCGCCGACTACACCCACGCCAAGATCGGCGGCCAGCCGGTCACGGAAGTTATCACTG
Source organism: Verrucomicrobiota bacterium (assembly GCA_038745425.1). GTDB lineage: Bacteria > Verrucomicrobiota > Verrucomicrobiia > Methylacidiphilales > UBA1321 > CAWUJC01. The sequence goes on from JBCDLL010000044.1 coordinate 14,419, forward strand.
ATCAGGCTTGGCTGGAGGAGACCTTCCTGCCCACCGTCGGCAAGCGGGGCGCGGCCATCATTGCGTCGCGCGGCTCCAGCAGCGCGGCCTCGGCCGGCAACGCGCTGATCGATCACGTGAAGGACCTCGCCACGCCGGGAGCGGTGCATTCCATTGCCTGTTGCAGTGACGGCAGCTACGGATTCACCGAAGGCATTTGGGCCGGCGTGCCGGTCAAAACGACCAGCCCGGGTAGCTACGAGGTGCTGACTTCGTTTGAAATGAACGCGTTTGCCGAGGGCAAGATCAAGATCACCAACGACGAGCTGGTCGGCGAGCGCGATACCGTCAGCGAAATGCTCGGTTAGGCTGCTTTTTTGAAACCGCCTTACCCGGGCGGCGTCATCAATTTGAACGTTTTCCGACACCCGAGTGTCTGAAAAGGTGGTTGTGCAGGCTAGGTCGCTTGACCACCTTATTTTTACTTATATAAATGTAAAAATGCAGATTCGCTTTTCCCTGTTGCTCCCGTTGGCCGCTTTTTGGCTTGGTCTGGCGCCCTTGGCAGTCGCCGAGGAGGAGCTGCGCGAAACCGGTGGCCGCGAGATCGAGGCTTCCATGAAGCCGGAGACGGGCGCGAGCCCTTCACTGCTGGACAGCAACCCACTTTTCCAAATCGACGAGCTTGAACACACGGAGCTCTCAACCGAGGTCAAAGAGCGTCGCAAGCCGACCAACGTGTTTGAGTTGGGCGATGTGCCCGACTTCGCGGGGGACTTCTCCATGCGGCTGGAGCACCGGCCGCACAAGATGCTGATGCTGCACAGCGAGCAGCGATTGGGCGTCCAGAGCCGCTCGGATGTTGACCTGCTTTGGGGCTCGACCGAAGAGCGCTACGAGTACGTCGACATCAACGGCGCCCGCTTCGAGCCGATGGAGGGCCTGAACTTGAACGCGCGGGTTGAGACCCGCTCGGACATCCCCCAAGGCGACGATGACGTGGTGCTGCGCGACAACCGCATCCTCGAGGGCAGCTACCAGCCGTGGAAGAAGGGCACCGTCACCCTCGGTCTGGAAAACCCCAGCGTGACCAATTTGACCGAGGACACCACGTTGGAGCACAACCACGTCTACCGCGCCGAGTGGCGCCAGGGTATTGCCGATCTGCCGCTGACCGCCACGTTTGGCAGCCGCATGCTGGAGCGTTACGACCCGGACGCTGGCTTCGGCGAAGTGGCTTCGACCTCGCCGCAGTTGAGCGGCGCGCTGGACTGGCGCCCGGTTGACGACGTGCGGCTGCGCTTTGGCGCGCGGGGCGAGCAGGCCGAGGACGCGCTCGGCACGCAGCTCTCCGAGCGGCGCCACCTCTTTGCCGAGTACGAGCACCGGCTCACCGACGCCATCGGCATGCGTAGCCGGTTGGGGATGGAAGAACACGAGCACTTTGACGCGGGAATCTTCGATCGCCAGACCAGCCGCGCGGAAATCCGCGTGGGGCCGAGCTGGAAGATGAGCGAAACCTTCAACGCCGACCTAGAACTGCAGCGCAGTTGGGAAGACGACGGCGGGGTGTCCGGTTTCGAGCCAGAGGAGAGTCGGGTTTCCTTCTCCATCCGGGGCGAGTTTTAGCGCCGCCTCAGACGCCGAATGTCGCCAGCAGGTAGCCGAGAACGGCGCCGATGCCCAGACCCGCCAGCCCGGCCAGCACGATCGCCGTGTTTAGCGAGACCACCGTCACGTTGGGTCCGGGCGGTACGCGCTCGGCGGCGGCGGCATGGCTGGCTTCGACGGAGGGCACCGGCAAGGGGCTGGTCGGCGCCGCGGTGGAGGTAAAGGCGGGCTCGGCCTTCGCCGGAGGCGGCGGGTCGGTTTGCCGCGCAAAAACCGGAGCTGGCGCGGGCTTGTGCGCAGGCGCGGGCTTGGCACTGGTCGCTGCCGATGGCTTGGCTGGCGCCGCGGTGGCCGCGGCGGCGAGGGAGGCCGTTCCCGCGGGCGCGCCCAGGGGCTGGGGCTCGTGGATTTCCACGTTCCGCTTGTCGGCACCAATGTCCTTTTCCGCCGCCGTGGGGACGGAGTCCTCAAACTGGATGTGGCCGACGGGCAGCTTCTCGGTCGCGCGGCGGAAGCGGGTGCCTTTGGGGTTGGGGTTCTTGCGCTCCCGCGAGGGCAGCTGGTGGTCTTCGCCCGGCACCTCGGGCTCAACCGCAAAGGCGGCCTGGCCAAAGTAGATCAGGTCGCCGAAGCTGACCTCCGTTAGGCCGGTGATGTAGCGGCCGCGCAGGGCGGTGCCGTTGGCCGAGCCCAGGTCCTCGACAAAGATGCCCTCGTTGGAGTTGATCAGCCGGGCGTGGCGGCGGCTGACGGAGGCCTCGTTGATGTGGATGTAGTTGAAATCCTCGCGCCCGACGCTGTGTTCGCCCGGCGGGACGGGGGTGGCCTGTTTGGTGTCTTGGTTGCGGAGTTTAAAGATCACTTTTTACTTCTTTTTAGATGAATTATGGCGCGATTGCTTCAAGGCCGATGCAAGAAAGTTAGCAACCGCCTTTTCCCGTTGAATCCGTGTAAGTTACTTTTCCATAAGAGCATGGAACAGGCCAATTGACGAGGGCTTTTCCCTTGCCCGCGTGTGCGGTGCCAGAACATGATGCGCGCTGATAACTCATGGAAGCAGGCAACCAGCATGCCAGGCGGGCCGCCCCTCCGGCTCCAGAGCCCCCCTCCGCGAGCTCGGGCCATACTCTGGAGTTTGATTTCGCAGAAACGGCGCCCCGATTGAAATCCACCGACCCCCAGGCCAAGGCCAGCCTTCCGCCCAAGCGGCGGCTGGTGCGCAAGCGCGGGCCGCAGGCGAACGCCGCCGCACCGGAGTCTCCGTCCGAGGCGCCCCACGTCGGGCAAGAGGCTGAGCCCGTCCGCGAGACCCGCGAGTTCGTCGCCCAAGCGGCCACCCCGCCCACCGCCGAGCCGGAGCCGCTCCCGCCAACGCAGCCGAGCGCGCCCGCTTCCGCTGCGGAGCCGCCCGCTGCCAGCGAAGCGCCCCCGGTTTCCTCCTCTCCCAAACCGACTTCCCCCACGGCCGCCGCGCCGTCCCCGGAACCCCAGACTGAAGACACCGCCATGAAACCCCCGACCAAAGCCGAACCCAAGTCCGCCACCCGCAACACCGGCGGCTGGATGGGCCTCTCGCCCCAGACGACCAAGCCCCGCCAGCGCGCGCCGGAGGGCAAGGCCCGCAACGTGAACGATTTTCGCGCCAACGCCGCGCGTCAGGCCAAGGAGCAGAAGGCCACCGGCAGCATTCTCACCTGGGTGGGCTACAGCCTGGGCGGCGGGTTGCTGCTCGTCACCGTGCTGGCCGCGCTCGGCGGCTACACCCTGCTGCGGATGATTGAGAGCCAGGCGGTGACGGTGGCCGAACTCGATGGCAAGTACGCCGCCATGGTGACGGACATCCGCGCCGGCATCGAGGCCCGCAACCAGGCCGCGGCGGTGGAAATCGCCGAGCTGCGCGCGATCAACGCCAAGCAGCGGCAGGCGCTGGCCGTCACCAACGGGCAGCTTGAGTCCACCCAGCAGGAGCTGATCGACACCCAGGGCGAGCTGGCCGAGCTGCAGAAGTACGTTAAGACCGAGGCCGGCCGCCGCTATCGGGGCGACATCAACAACAACGCCAAGATCAACCGCGTGCTTTCGCGCGTCCGCAAGCTGGAAAACGACTAGACCATGTTCTCGATCGTCGAGTTCAAGCGGCTCATCACTGAGTGGCGCACGCGCTTCGAGCGGGTGCAGGCCATCCTCCAGCCCGAGCAGTGGAGCGAGGAAGAGTGGCGCCGCTTCAGCCAGGGGGTGACCCTGCTGGTGGTGGACCACGGCGCCAGTTGGGTGATCGAGGAGCGCTCCTACTGGGACCTGCGCTGGCAGATGCGCAACGGCGGCGAGCTCATCGCCCAGGTGGAGCACCTCCCCAACGAGCGCACCACGCTGATCGTGGCGCAGGAGGGCGGCTTTGCCGAGGAGATTGGCAGCTACACTTGGCTTTGGGCGGAGTTTGACCCCGCCGGCGAGTTCAGCCGCGATCCCTACTGGGTGGACGGCTCCTGGCGGGAGGCGCTCACCATGTTTTTGCTGCCGTTCCAGCAGCAGGCCGGTTTCCTGCTGGAAGGGCAGACCTCCACCCCGCAGGCGCTCCTGCTCCAGGACGGCGCCCAGCCCAACCCGCAGGGCAAGCCCGCCCAGCTCTCCTGGGAAACGCGCGAGCGGGCCGGCATCAACTAGCCCGCGCCGCCGCCTAGCGGCGCATGATGGCGTGGGCATCGCCCCCCGCTCTCCGGATGATGGCGGAGTCCCAATTATGAAGATTTCAGGCTTTTGGAAGTTGGAGACTCTTCGCCGTTTGATCGTGTGTCGTCTGAAATTTTTTGCATCGAGCATGCCCCCAGAATACCCCGGACTTTCCGGCCCCCGTTAGTCTTAGGTGTGCTAGGTGTGCTAGGTGCGTTCTTTTTTTTCGGAAAATGGCCGGTTTGCCCGATTTGGGTGCTAATCGGCGGATTCTTCTTCCGGTGATTCCCACAGAGAGACAAAACCCTCCGGACTCTGGTCTGCGGGCACCAGGAGAATTTTTCCGTCGACGACGCCGCATTGAAGATTCGTGAGCGTGGAGATGCTTTGGAGAATCTCCTTCATGGTGATCCTTTGCGCCGTGAAATGGATGTTCAACTCGCCGTCAGCCTCTGGATGAAGTTCGATGATGACGTCGTGGTCATACTCATTGAGCTCAAAAATTTTTCGGTTGAGGAAACCCACCGCGTGCTTGAGAGGCAGGTTTCGGAAATCGACGTCAGGAAGCCGAATCTCTTCGAGCAGAGCTGGAGTATCCTCCACCCACTCCCAACCCACCAACAAATCGGGCCAGCCCAAACCTCTAGGCGGCAGGTTTGGCGGCGGGGGCGCCAGTTTGCCGCGCATGATCTTCCAAAGCCGATAGGTGATCACCCCCGAGGAGTTATCGGGATGAGTCGCTCCGGTGTCGGCCAGGAGAGGCAGGTTGCCTTGCCACAATCCAAACCTGTTGCGGACGGACAGGCCTAAACCAAAGTGCATGCCGATGGTGTCCTCCATTTCCCGAAGCTCTTGCTTCTGTTCGTCGTTGAGTTCATCCAACAACTGGTTGACGGCCTCGTCCACGGAGGTGGGCCATTGCGGGTCCAGCGAAGGAGGGCGCAGCCGCATCTTGCGGCGCATCTCGATCAGCCAGCCGTAGATTCTTAGTCTATCCGCGCCCGTAGTGAAGCTCCTCTGGTCGCCGCGGGGAACAAGGGAGGGCTTCCCGTTCTTCAGTCCGGGCTGGAGATTTGTGATGGTCATGATGAAATCAAGCACCTCGCTGGCCGGAACGTCGCGAAGCTCCAGGGTAACCGTGTCAGTGACGGACGGATCGTTGCCGGCATCTGGGGCAAGTTCAAGGTGGACGGGCTTCTCACCGGCCGGTGTGTTGGCCTCGATAAGAGCATTGAATTGGCCAATGGCGTCATGCACGGACAGCCCCTGAAAATCGACCGCTGGGATCGTGACCCCTTCCAGTTGGTCGAGAAGATAGTGGTACTGGCGATAGATCTTGTAAAACCGGGCGGCCCGGATCGTCCTAAGCGAGACAAAGCCCTCCGGCGGATCGAAGCGCGAAACCAGGATCAAGTCCGGTCCGATGAAACCTGGCAGCAGATTGGTGTCGTTTCTCAATCGAGCTAAGTAATGATAGGCGGTGAAGCCATCATGCAATCCCGTGATTGTGATGGGTTGCTCGGCGATTTCACCGGCGCGAAGCTCGACCCTGATTTTGCTGGCGGAGTCCGCCGCTTCCTCTTGGTCGAATCTCGCGTTCAAAAACGACACCATCTGAGCCGGCACGCTGTCTTCAAAATCGATGGAAGGTGTCCCAATGCTTCTCAGCCGGTCTAGGATTTCGAACTGCCGGGCCTGCACTTCCGCCGGCGAAAGCTTCGGCGGGGGCGGGGGAGACGAGCACCCGGCCAGCAGGGCGAGGGCGGCGAGGCCCAGCCACGCGGTGGAAGGGTGGCGGCAGCCAACGGGGATCATGCCTGCAGCCTAAGCTGGCGGTGGCGGCGAGTCGAGGGCGGGGCGTTGGCCGAGGAGCGACGTTTTCCTACCCGTCGAGCTGGGCGAGGATGCGGTCGGTCAGGGTTTGGATGAGCTCGTCGGCGGGCAGGGCGGAGCGGATGCCCGCGGCGAGCTTGTGGCCGCCGCCGCCGAGTTCGGTCGCGATTTTGGCGACGTCCACCTTGCCGCGCGACCGCATGCTGACGCGGATTTTGCCATCCTCCAGGCACTCCAGCATAAAGGCGACCTGGATGCTGCCGGTTGTCTGGAGGTACTCAATGAGGCCCTCGGTCTCTTCCCGGCTGGCGCCGGTTTTGGCGAAGGTCTCCGGGGTGAGGTGGAAATAGGCGATGCGGTCACCGGCGGTGAAGACGGTTTCGTTGAGCGCCTCGCGCAGCAGCTTCAGGCGGGTGGCCGGGTAGTTCTGGAAGCACATCTGCGCCAGGTAGGCGGGCTCGGCGCCGCGGCGCACCAGTTCGGCCGCGACCTCAAAGCTGCGCTGGTTGGTGTTGCGGTTGCCGAAGGAGTTGGTGTCGGTGCAGAGGCCGACGTAAAGGCAGGTGGCGACCTCCGGCGGGCAGGGCAGCCCCTGGCTCTCGATCAGCTCAAAGAGAATCTCGCAGGTGGCGGCGGCGCTGCCGACGATGAGGTTGACCTGGCCGTAGCCGGGGTTGCTCACGTGGTGGTCGATGTTGAGATCCACCGGGCGGCCCCAGGCGGTGAAGGCGTCGCCGAGGCGTTCGGCCTTGGCGCAGTCCAGCGCGATGATGGCGGTGCCCTCGGGCGGCGGCTCGTTGCTGGTCACGTTCAGTTCGCCGCTGCCGGGCAGGAAGGTGAATTGCGGGTCGAGCCCGTCCTCGTTGTACCAATGCACTTCCTTGCCCTGCGCGCGCAGGGCCAGGCCGAGGGCAAAGCCGGAGCCGTAGGCGTCGCCGTCGGGACGGACGTGGGCCAGGATGGCGAAGCGCTCGTGGCGGGCAATGACTTCGCCGGCGGCGGCGTAGTTGGGCGTGTCCATCCCCCGGTTCTGCGCAAGCCTTAGGCGAAGTACAAGAAATAAGCGACCGCCAGGGAGGCGGCGGAGACGATGCCCAGGTAAAGGATGATCAGCGCGAGCCGGCCCTTCTTTGTCTTGCGTTCCTTGATCGGCTTGGCCAAGTCCTCGTAGGTGATGGACTTCATCTTGGAGAAGGTTTCCTTGGCTTGCTCGCCGCCGTCGGGCAGCACGGAAGTCTTGACCTTGAGCTCGGCGTCGGTCAGCGCCTTGGCCGCCGGGCGGGAGATGGAAGGCTCGGTCGCCGGAGCGGTGGGCTGCGCCTTGGGGCGGCCGCCGGCGGAGGAGGCGGACGGCGCCGCAACCTTGGGCGCCTTCGCCTTTGCCTTGGTGCCGGTGGTGGAGTCCGGGTTCAGCTTGGGGCGCTTGACGACGGACTCGAACTTGAGGTTGACCGGTCCGACCTGGATGGTGTCGCCGAGCTGGAGAATGGTTTCGGAGACTTGCTCGCCGTTAACGAAGGTGCCGTTGGAGGAATTGAGATCGCGCAGGATGACGTCGGCGCCGCGCATCTCAATCAGACAGTGGCGTCCGGAGACCGCGCCGATTGGCAGGATAATGTCGTTGTCCTCGCGCCGGCCGATGTGGATGTACTCTTGCTCGATTTTGTAGGACGCCTCGGGGAGGTCGTCGCAGATGACGGTGAGCTTGGGCTCGCCGCCCTGGATGCGGGAGTTGATGACGTGAGCGCTGGCACTTGGCGTGGACATTGCTACGCTAGCAATGTCGGGCACCATCCCGTCGGCGCGGCGGGCGCCCTCAAAGAGGAGTTGCTCCCACGTGAGCCCGATGGTGCTTTTGTGCGGCATGAGATTATCCGAGAAATGCAGTTCGCCCCCCTCCCATTGCAGCATGCGATAGACGGCTTCCTCGCCTTCGATTTCCTGCGCAATCGCGTGGATCGGCTGCCCGTGCTGCAGATAAACGCTGCCGCTTTCGTTGCCGCTGGTGTAGGTCATCAGACCCGTCCGGCGGGCGGTGCAGCAGGCTTGCAGGTAATCGGCAAATTCGCCTCCGCGGTTGCCGCCGCCGCCGGTTGCCTCCATCGGGGGTTGATGGGTGCCGATGGATTCGTCTTCCATAAATTCTCCTGCAACACTTTTACCTTTGCGGTTGCAACCTGCAACAATTAGTGCACCATTCACACATAAACTCAAGAGCGTAAAAACGCGGCGTACATTATGGCCTCTAGCATTTTTGGTGGTTTTTTCGGCAAGAAAAAGAATGATCAACAGGGGCAGGAGCCTCCTCCCGCACCTCCCGCTCCCGGTGGCTCCCGCCCCGCGGCGACACCTCCCGGGCCGGTTCAGCCCAAGTCCGTTCCGGCCGGCGGCCTGAGTCCGGTTGGCCAAGGTTCCGGCCAGGCTCCCGCCACCACGCAGCCGATGGCCCTGCCCAAGCCGGACGGCTCCGGCCTTAAGCCGACCAAGCCCTCCGTGGTGATGGGCGGCAAGTCGACCCAGCGCATCACCCTGCCGGGGAAGTCGATCCCCAGCGCGGGCGGCGCGGGGCCCGGCGCGCCGGGCGATGTGCGCCTGCCGGCCGCGACGCTCTGCCGCATCCTCCCGCCGGAGGTGCTGGCCATCGATCCCAACGAGATGGAAGCCCATCCCGAAGCCCAGCAGGATGTGGCCGTGCCGCTGGCCAAAATTTTGCCGCAGCTGCCTTCGGGCAAGGTCATCATGCCGATCTCGGAAGTCGTCAGCCTGCTGCCGGCCAGCCTCCTGCAGCCGGCGGAGCAGATCCAGCCGCACCTGGCCAGCACCGTCAGCCTGCCGCTGATGGACGTGGTGATGCGCATTCCGCCGGACGTGCTCCAGCCCCGCCCCGACCAGAAGCAGGTCGACGCCGCCGTCGTCAACATGGCCGATCCCTTTACAGAGGAAATTCTGCGCGAGCAGGCCGAGAAGGCGCGCCGCGAAGCCGAAGCCGCGCAAGGCGCCCCGCCCGCCGAGGCCCCGCCGCCCCAGCCGCAGCCGGCTTCCACCACCCGCCCGCCGACCTCGCCGCTGCCGCTGCCGCGGGGCGGAGGGGCGCCGCCGCCGGTCAACCCGCCCACACCGCCGCCGGATCACCCCGAAGAAGAGACCGGAGCCACCCAGACGATTAAGATGCCCGCGCCCATGGCGCCGCCGCCCCCGGCCGCTGGAGCGCCCGCCCCACCGGCGCCCCCGGCTCCGCCCGCCTCGCTCGCGGCCAGCCCGCCACCTCCAGCTCCCCCGGCACCGCCGGCCGCCGCACCCGCTCCGCCCGCTCCCCCGTCTCCGCCGGCCACCGCACCCGCGCCGCCTGCTCCCCCGGCACCGCCGGCCGCCGCGCCCGCACCTCCCACTCCTCCGGCGCCGCCAGCCGCCGCACCCGCGCCCCCGACTCCTCCGGCGCCACCTTCCCCGCTGCCCCAGCCGCCAGAGCCAGCCATGGGGGCTTCCGCCTCCGGCCCCTTACCGCCGACCGATTCTCCGGAGCCCGAAGAAGAAGCCGCTCCGCCGCCGCCTCCGGCCGGCGAGATGACGGATGAGATGAAGGCGTTGCTGGCCAAGGCTGAAGCGGAGATGGGAGACGCGCCCGGGGCGCCCGCTCCACCGGCGCCGCCCCTGCCGCCCAAGCCGCCGTCCGGTCCAAAGCCGCCCACCGCCCGCTTGTCGGGAGGCAAGAAGCCGCCTCTGGCCGCCACCTTTGATGACGAATCCGATCTCAACCTGCCCTCCAAGGCGGAAATGGCGATGAAGGGGCCCGAGCAAAAAGCGGAGACGGCTCCCGTCCCGCCCGCTCCGCCGCTCCCGCCGAAGCCGCCGACCGCGGAAGAACCCGCCGAGCCCAAGGCCGAGGTGGAAGTGTCCGCGCCTAAGGGCAGCGAGAGTGATCGCCCGCGGGAACTCAACCTCAACACTTGCGACGTCGACCAGCTCGTTAAGCTCATTGGCTGCCCGCGCATCCTGGCCGAGCAAATCGTGCGCTACCGCGAGGATAACGGCGATTTCGAGGCGCTGGAGGACCTGCTTGGCATTCCCGGCATCACGCCGCTGACCTACGCCATGCTGACCGGCCAGGAAGTCGACGCGCTACCTGAGCTCGACAGCATCAATGACTTGCTTGGCTTCGACCCCGCGATGGAGGTCACTCTCAAGGACATCACCGAGCGCATTAGCCACTGGCCGGACGTCAACGGTTGCATTCTGGGCCAGGCCAGCGGCCTGCCGCTGGTGGGCAACGTGCCGGATTTTGTCGACATGAGCTCGGTGATGGCGTTCTGCCCGCGCCTGTTCACCACCGTGAACAAGGACTTCAAGGAGTTCTCCGGCGACTTGACCGACGAGATTGCCCTGCCGACCAACCGCACCAGCTACTACATTCTCAAGAAAGGCAGTCTCTACATGGTGCTGCTTTCCAAACGGCGGCAGCTGCCCGAGCGCTTCCTGCAAGTCGCCCGCCTGGTCCTCTCGAAGGTGGATGCCAATACGGTGAAATCCTCTTAACCCGGCTCCGTCCCCCTCATGGCTTTCATCAATTACTCCAGCCGGGAAATCCAGCTGAAGATCGTCTACTACGGGGCGGCCCTCTGCGGTAAGACGACGAACCTGGTTACGCTGCACAAGCGCATTACCCAGGCGCAGAAGGGCGATCTCGTCTCGCTGGCCACCGACGCGGACCGCACCCTCTTCTTCGACTTTCTCTCGCTCAACACGAAGACGCTGCCGGGCTTCACCACCCGCTTCCAGCTCTACACCGTACCCGGCCAGCCCATCTACAACACCACCCGCCAGTTGGTGCTCAAGGGGGTCGACGGCATCGTCTTTGTAGTCGACTCCCACTGGGACAAGATGCCTGAGAACGTGGAGAGCTTTAACAACCTCCAGGAAAACCTGATCGAGAACCACCTGAGCCTGGCGCAAATCCCCTACGTGCTGCAGTACAACAAGCGCGACATGCCCAACGCTGCGCCGATCAACTTCCTGGAGTACACCTTCAACAACCGCGCCAACCGCGTGCTCGCCTTCGAGTCGGTCGCCTCGACTGGCGTCGGCGTGCTCGAGACGCTCAACGCCGCCGCCCGCCTGCTGCTAGCCAAGTACTCCAAGACGCCCAACGCCAACGTCACCGGCATGACCGACCCCGCCGGGCAGTCCCCCGTGCCGGAGCAAGCCACCCCCTCCTAAACCCAAGCCCCCCTTTTTCCCCGCCCGTAAAATTCGCTGAAGGATGCCGCCATGCTATTAGGAATGCTCACCGCCGAAGATCAAATGGCGATTGAATCGCAGATTGGAGAATTTTTGAAAAAATCCGAGGCGCAGTGGACCGCCCTGGTCGACAAGGGCGGCAACCTCTTTGCCCAGTCCGGGCAGACCGGCTCGCTGGACCTCAGCATCCTTTCGGCTCTGGCCGCCGGCTCCTTTGCCGCCACCCACGAGCTGGCCAAGCGCCTGGGCGAAACCGAGTTCACCGCGCTTTACCACGAGGGCCAGGGAATGCACATCCTGATGAGCGCCCTGCAAAAGGAGTGCCTGCTGGTGACGATCTTTACGGACAAGACCAACATCGGCCTGGTGCGCTTCTACGCCCAGCAGGTTTCGTCCAGCCTCAACGGCCTGCTCGCCCAAGCCGCCGAAAAGGAGGCCGCCGCCGAGCCGCTTACCTTCGAGGGCGACTTCCTCAACCAGCAGGCCATCACCTAGCGCTCGCGGGGGGAAGGGTAAAGATGAAGCGCAACAGCCTGGCTTTGGCGGCGGGGCTCTTCTCCTTTCTGTTGGCTGCTTGTAACGCACCAACCAAGTCGCCAGGGAACCCGCGCGCCTCAGCCTCGCTTTGGGGCTTTTACGAGTCCACGCTGAAGGACTGCAAGTACGTGGATTTGACGCACGCCTTTTCGCCGACGATTCCGGTTTGGCCGGGCTTCGGGCAGGCGCAGTTCCTGCCCGCGGTAGCGGCCCGGGACGGTAGCGGCTTCACCAAAGGCCAGCCCTTCGAGTACGAGCGGGACGGCTTCATCGCCACCGCCTACGTCCTGCCCACCGACCAGTACGGAACGCAGTTGGACCCGCCCGCGCACTGGGATCCCCACGGCATGACGATCAGTGATCTGCCCGCCACCATGGCGGTGCGCCCGCTGGTGGTGATTGATGTGCACGAGCAGGTGGCGCGCGACCCCGGTTACTTCTGCTCGGTGGACGACGTGAAGGCCTGGGAGGCCGAGCACGGGCGCATTCCGGCCGGGGCGGTGGTGATGGTGCGCTCGGACTGGTCCAAGCGCTGGGGCGAGGGCCAGCGCTTTGCCGAGAAACCCTTTCCGAGCGTGTCGCTGGCGGCGCTGAAGTTCCTGCACGAGGAGCGCGACATCCTCTTTCACGGGCACGAGCCGCTCGACACCGACACCACCCCGACGCTGGAGGGCGAGCATTGGCTGCTGCACAATGGTTACTGCCAGGCGGAGGGCGTCGCCAATCTGGACCAGGTGCCGGAAGCGGGCGCGCTCATCACGATCGGCTTTGCCAAGCCCGAAGGCGGCACCGGCGGTTACGCGCGCTACGTCGCCATCTGCCCGCCGGACTGGCCGCACGGGCAGACAATCGCCGAGGCCCCGGGCGCGCCGCTGCCGGAACGCGAGCGCCCGCTGCGGCGCGACGCCCAGGGCGTCCTGGTGGAATCCCCCGAGTGACGGCGAGCACCCGCTATGGCGTCGTCACTTGCACCGGCTCTTTGGGTACGTAGAGCCGGGTGTATTTCTCGGTGGATTTGACGGACTGCCGCGGCAGGCGATGGTCGGCGACAGGCTGCCGGGTGCGCCGGCCGGGGTGCACCACCACGATGCTGTCGACCACCGCGTAAAGGCCGCGGAAGGCCGAAGCGTGCAGAAGCTGCTTGGGCCGACCGTAGAGCCGGGAGAGGTCCTCCGGGGCCGGGTGCAGCAGGGCGGTTAGCTCCCAGCCGGGGGTGGGGTCCACCAGCACCATTTGCCGGTCGGTGACGGATTTAAGGCTGAACCAATGGCCCATGGGGGAGCTCCAGCCGCCGCGCGCCGAGCGCTGGTAAAGGCGCGCGCAGACCAGCACCACGCCGTTATCTTCCAGGCCCTTCCGGCAGTGTACTAGGGTGGGAGCCTCGGCGCCCGGGCCGTAGACCCGCACGTCGACGCCGCGGTAACCGTAGGCGCCGAGCAGCAGCCGCAGGCCGGAGGCGACGAAGGGCACCGGCGTGCCGTAGCGCGGGTGGGTGCCCATGGCCCGCGCGCAGTGCTGGGCAATCTCGCGGGGGTCGCGGGTCGCCAGCGGGCTGCGGCGGTCGGTCTTGAAAAGATGGATCAGGCTGTTGGCGGCCGCGACGGGCCCGCAATAGGCGATGCCTTCGCGGGGGTGGGAATCGCTCCACTGGGAGAGGTATTCCTGCCCTTGCAGCAAACCGCCGCCGACGCCCAGCCATGCGCAGGCGACGAGGGCCCAACCCTTGATCGAGCGGGGGCTAAGGAGAGGCATCATGCGGAATTGGTGGGGAGGGAGGTGGAAAACGAAGGGCGGCGGTTGACCCTTTGGTGACCGCGTCTCGCGGGCCGATCACCGGTACAAAAAAGAGGCCGATTCGCGCCCGCCGCGCTCTTGATAATGAGGATCGGAGTGGGAGTCAAGCCGCTCTTTATGAGCCAGCAACTAGGCAATTTAATCCCATTATAGAGAGCGAAAAATGTGCCAAGGCTAAGTGGGTTCCCCTGAAGGCATTACGGGTTTCTGGAATCGTAGCCGTCACGGCTGGACGTCCATGTTCTTTTTTTGCCCACCGGGATGGGAAATGCGGAAGACTAATTGTGATTTTTACAACTGATTCTCCTGGGTTGATCGCGGCGAGCAGTGCCAAAATAGCTGTCGATGTCGCAAGACCACCAGAACCTCTCCCCTTCAACTGGCGATCCGACCCGCGGTCAATCGGCACGGCAGTTTGAGCTGCGGCGCCAGATTCCGGCGGAATCCGGCTACGACGTGGTGGTGGCCGGGGGCGGTCCAGCCGGGACGGCGGCGGCGATCAGCGCGGCCCGCCTGGGCCGGAAGGTGCTGCTGCTGGAAGCCACCGGCTGCCTGGGCGGGATGGGCACGTCGGCCATGGTCAGCGCCTGGTCGAACACCTCCACCGGCAAAGGCCCGGTCATTGGCGGGCTGATTCGGGAGTGGATCGAGACGCTGCACCGTCGCGGCGAGCTGCCGCCCAAAGTGGACCCGGATTACTGGAACCTGAAATGGAACTGCGGCTTTGGCTTCAACGCCGAGGGGCTCAAGCGGCTGCTGGACGAGCAGTGCGCGGGCGCGGGGGTGGAGGTGCGGTTTTACACTCGCGTGGTCGAGGCCGAAGCCGACCGCGCGGCGGGGCGGCTGGAGGGCGTCGTCACCCACGACATCGAGGGTCTCAAATTCGTGCGCTCCCGGTGTTTTATCGACGCGACCGGGGACGCCGTCCTGGCCCACCTGGTGGGGGCGGATTGCTGGCAGGCGGGCCGCGACACGCCCGGCATCATGCCCCCGACGCTTTGCAGTACCATCGCCGGGGTGGACTTCAGCAAGTTTGACTACCAGGACCAGCAGGACGCCAAGGACCGGGCGCTGGCGGACGGCTTCTTTAGCCAGCCGGACCGCCACGTGCCGGGGCTCTTCCGCACCGGGGCGACGACCGGCATCCTCAACGCCGGGCATCTCTTCCACACCGACGCGCTGGCGGTGGACAGTCTCTCGCGGGGCATGGTCTGGGGCCGGGAATTGGCGCGCGAGTACACCGAGTGGTTGCGCCGTTACCTGGACGGCTGCGAGGAGGCGGAGCTGATGGTAAGCGGATCGCTGCTGGGCGTACGCGAGTCGCGCCGGGTCCGGGGCGAGTACACGGTTGGCTACGAGGACTACCAGGCGCGGCGCCACTTCCCGGATCAGATTGCGATCTACTGCAAGCAGGTGGACATCCACGTTTACGACCTGAGCGAGGAGGAGTACCAGCGCTACTACCGGGAATTCCACGAAGCCGACCTGCTGCAGCCCGGCGAGAGCTACGGCCTGCCCTACGGCATCCTGGTGCCCCGGGGCTGGAGCAACCTCTGGACGGCGGGACGGTGCTCGAGCAGCGACGTGAAGGTCAACGGTGCCATCCGCGACCAGCCCGGCTGCGCCATGCTGGGGGAGGCCGCCGGAGCCGCCGCCGCCCAGTCGATCGCCACCGGCCAGCCCGCCAACGATCTGGACACCGAGGCGCTGGTCGCGACGCTGCGCACCCAGGGCGCCAATCTGCCGCAGGCGCAGACGGGCAAGACCATGACGCGGTCGGCGGTGCCGGCCTAGGCGAACCGGGGGGTGCCCTCGCGAACGCGATAGCTTCTAAGCACTTGCCTGCCCGGGGGAGCGTGCGTAGGCTCTCGCTTCCCCATCATGGACCAGGAACTGAATGAACTGTTGCGGCTGCGCCGCGAGAAGCTCGAGACCTGGCGCGGGCTGGGGGTGGAGCCCTTTGGCGCCGCTTTCCCGGAAACGACGGCGCTGGGCGAAGTGCGGGCCAACTTCGAGGAGGGCCGCCGCGTGCGCGTGGCCGGGCGGCTTGTCGCGATCCGCGTGATGGGCAAGAACGTCTTTGCCCATCTGCAGGACCAGACCGGCAAGATTCAGATTTACGCCAAGAAGGATGAGCTGGGCGAAGCCTACGCCTATTGGAAGAAGCTCGATATCGGCGACTTCATTGGCGGGGAGGGCGAGACCTTCATCACCAAGACCGGCGAGCCAACCGTGCGGCTGCAGAGTCTGCGCCTGCTCGGCAAGTCCCTGCATCCGCTGCCCAGCGGTTGGCACGGCTTGAGCGACGTGGAGCAGCGCTACCGCCAGCGCTACCTGGATTTGATCGCCAACCCGCCCGCCGCCGGCGTGCTCCAGCAACGCAGCGAGATCGTGCGCGAAGTGCGTCGCTATCTAGAGGAGGCTGGCTTTACCGAAGTGGAGACGCCGATGATGCAGGCGGTGGCCGGCGGCGCGGCGGCGACCCCGTTCGTCACCCACCACAACGCACTCGATATCGACCTTTACCTGCGCATCGCGCCGGAGCTTTACCTCAAGCGGCTGCTGGTGGGCGGGTACCGCCAGGTCTTCGAGGTCAACCGCAACTTCCGCAACGAAGGGATCAGCCGCAAGCACAACCCGGAGTTCACCATGCTGGAGGCCTACTGGGCCTACGCGGACTACGAGTCCATGGCCGCGCTGGTGGAGGGGATGATCGCGCAGGTGGCGGAAAAGGTGATCGGCACGCTCCAGGTGGGCGGGCGCGAAGCGACCGAGGACACGCCCGGGCGAGAGCCGATTGACCTGACGCCGCCGTGGCCACGCAAGGCCTACCGGGACTGCGTACGAGAGGCGGCCGGGGCCGATTGGTTCGAGCTGAGTCCCGAAGGCCGCCGAGCCAAGGCCGAGGAGCTGGGCGTCGACATCTCGCAGGTGCACGAGGACTTCGAGGTGACTAACCAGGTCTTCGAGAAGCTGGTGGAGGCCAAGACCTGGAATCCGCTTTTTGTCACCCACCTGCCCAAAGAGCTGGTGCCGCTGGCCAAGCAGAACGTGGACGACCCCAGCGTGGTCGACGTCTACGAGCTGATCATCGCGGGACAGGAGATCAGCCCCGGGTACAGCGAGCTGAACGACCCGGTGATCCAGCGCGAGCGCCTGCTGGCCCAAGCCGGCGAAGAAGTGCAGAACCTGGACGAGGATTTTCTGGCCGCGCTGGAGTACGGCATGCCGCCGGCCGGCGGACT
>JBCDLL010000045.1:0-29786 GCA_038745425.1 Verrucomicrobiota bacterium
CTTGAAAAGGTTGCGGTTCTTTTCCGTCGTGGCGTTGTCGTTCGTCAGTCACAGGTATATTTGATACCTGCTCCTTCCTCTCTCCTAGCCACGACGGAAAACTCCTCGCAACGCGGGCCGCGTGGGACTTTTGTAATAAGCGCTAGCGCGGATTCAAGCGCTGGTGGCATCCTTGCTGCGTTTCTTGAAGCGCAGCATGTTGTTCCAGGTCTTTTTGAAGGCCTCCTTCGGCGTCAGGTAGCGCTGCTCGAGGTCGGTGTGGGTCTTGATCGCCGCGAGCACGCTTTTCAGGTTGAAGGCCTCGGGTTCGACGATGGTGTAGGCCGTGCCGATGACGGCGGCATCGTGCGCGTCGCTGCCCGCCGTCATGGGAATACCGTGGGCCTGGGCGTAGGCAAAGGCGCGCGAATTGCAGCGCTTGAAGCTGGTGGCGGCGTTGAAAACCTCGATCGCGTCCATCGGTAGGGTTTCCAACACCACCTCGCGGATGCCGGCGCGGAAGTAATCGTAGGGATGCGCCGGCACCGCCAGCCCGCCCTGCTCCTGCACGCGCTGGCAGGCCTCCAGCGGGTCGATGCCCTTGAGGTCCGGCAGGTGCACGCCCAACGCCAGCAGGTGGCCGTCGCGCGTGGTGATCTCCTGGCCGGGGATGATGAGGAAGCCGTCCACCGGCTCGCCATCCTCGCGCATAAACCCCTTCTCCAGAAAGTAATCCACGCAGTCGCAGGTGTTGTGGTCGGTGATGGCAAAGCCGTGCAGGCCCTTCTGCTTGGCCACCGCAATCATGTCTTCCGGCTCCGCCACGCCGTCGGCGCTGAAGCGCGAATGGGAATGGAGATCCAACTGGTAACGGGGTCGGTTCGATTTCATGGATCGGGCTGCCGGGCCACTGGAAAGCTTAGTTGTCCCAGCCGGAGGCGGTCAAGTGTGACGCCCGCCCGGCCGTTTCTTGTTACCAATTCGTCACATTCCCGGCCGGGAGGTGGGCGCGACCATCCGCAAAGGCGACGCGAAGACGCCCGAAAGGATCCTACCCGCCGGAACCCGCGGCGGCGCGGCTGCGGCCGTAGCGCTCCACCGCTTCTTCCAGAAGGTTGGCCGCCTCCGTCACTCCCGGCTCGGCGGCGATTTGGCGGCCCAGGGCGGCGGCCTTTTCCCGCGCGTCGCCGGCCAGGACCCGCTCCATCGCCGCGCGCAGGCGCTCCGGGCTGAGCGAGCCGGCCGGGACCACCTCCGCGATGCCGTGCCGCCGCAGGAGGGCGGCGTTGCCGTTTTGGTCAAAGGCAAAGGGCACCGCCACGCTGGGCAGGCCCGCGCGCAGGGCTTGGGCAGTGGTGCCCGCGCCGCATTGATGGGCCACCGCCCCGCATCGCGGCATGATCCACGCGTAGGGGGCGTAGTCCAGCGCGACGACCTCGCCGGGCAAATCCCGCGGCCGGTTTTCTGGGTTGCCCAGCAGGAAGACGGCGCGCTGGCCGAGATCGCGCACCACCTCGGCCGCTACTTGGTAAAAGGAGCCCGGGTAGTTGACCGCCGCGGTGCCCAGGGTAAAGAGCCAGGGCGGCGAGCCCGCTTCCAAAAACGCCGCCAACTCGTCCGGCGGCTCGTACCGGTCCATCTGATCGTAAAAGCAGAACCCGGGCTGGTGCATCGTGGCCGGCCACTCGGCGGCGGGCGGACAAAACGTGGGGCTGTAGAGAAGTAGCTGGAGCTGTTCAGAGATGACACCGTCGAACATGAGGTCAAAGCGCGGGCCCAAACCGTAACGCCGCCGGTGCTCGTTGACGGGCGGGTCGACCACCCGCGCCGCCAGGCGCCGCCCCGCCCACCACATCACACGGTTGGCCAGCCGGCCGGCCGCCCCCCACCGGTAGGTCGGCTGCTCGTTCTTGGGGTAGTGCTCGCTGCTGGGGGTGATGCCCGGGGCCAGCACCACGCTGCACCAGGGGATGCCGCTGACCTCATGGACGGTGCGCCCGGCAAACTGAAAGTGGTGGCTCATGAGCAAATCATAACCGTCGACCAACTCCAGAAGCTTGTCCGCCGCGATGTCGAGGTGCGGGGCGATGCCCCGGTCCATCAGCGCCTGCAGCGAGACCAAGCCGAGCCGGTCGGAGCTGAGCACCTTGGCGTCGCCGAAGAACTGCTGCGGGGTCAACTCCGGCCCGCAGCCGGCAAACTCGAGGCCGGCCTCTTCGACCGGCGCGCGCCAGTGGGGCGTCGCCACCAGCGTCACCCGGTGGCCGCGGCGCAGCAGCTCCTGCCCCACCGCCAAAAACGGGTGGAGATCGCCCATCGAACCCCATGTGGTGAAGAGAAAGCGCATCAAGATAAGGAGCTAGCCGGCCGGTTGCTGCTGGGTGACGCAGTGGAACGCCCCGAGTCCGTTGATCAGCTCGCGTGCCAAAATGGGCTCAATTCGCCGCGAGGGAAAGCACTCCGCCAGGATTCGGGCCGCGCGCTCGTCGTTGGGGTCGTCGAAGACCGGCAGCAGGACCACCTCGTTGCCGACGTAAAAGTTGGCGTAGCTGGCCGGCATGCGCTCGCCTTTCCACTCCACCGGCCCGGGCATGGGCAGCGGGCGCACCTTTAGCTTCTTGCCACCGGCGCCGCGCATCTTCCGGAGCAAGGCCAGGTTGGCCTGGAGCACGCCGTAGTTCGCATCCTCGGGATAGTCCTCCACCGCGGCCAGGACCGTGCCCGGCGCGACAAAACGGGCGATGCCGTCCACGTGGCCGTCGGTGTCGTCGCCCGCGATGCCGTCGCCCAGCCAGAGGATGTTCTCCACCCCAAGGTAGTCCCGCAGGGCGGCCTCGATCTGGGTTTGGGCCAACTGGGGGTTGCGGTTGGGGTTGAGCAGGCAGGCCGAGGTGGTGAGGAGATTGCCCGCGCCGTCGACGTCGATGGAGCCGCCCTCCAACACCAGCGGCGGCGTAAAGCGCGGCATGCCCAGGTGGGTGGCCACCTTGCCGGCGACGGCGTCGTCCAGCTCAAAGGGCGGGTACTTGCCGCCCCAGGCGTTGTAAATCCAGTCCACCACGGCCAGACCCTTGGGGCCTTTCACAAAAATGGGCCCGTGGTCGCGGCACCAGGGCTCGTAGGCGGGAAACGGGTGCAGGTAAATGCGCCGGTCCAGCAGTTTGCCCAGTCCGTGCTTCTTGAGCAGGGCCACGATCGAGCGACGCTGGGCGGCGTCGTAGGTGTTGATGTGGACCTCCTCCCCGGGTGCGAGCAGCGCCACCATGCGCGCCCAGATGTCCGGGATGGCCTTGAACCCGCCCGGAAAGCTGATCCCGTCGCGCCGCGGCCAGGTCAGCCAGGTGGCGGCGTGGGGCTCCCACTCCGCCGGCATCCGGTAGCCCAGCAGGCGCGGCAACCCGGCAATCGTGTCGGCGCTGGCGTTCATCTCCCCACCATTAGAAGCGATCTGGCCAAAGGCAAGGGGACGCGCGGCGCCGGAGCGGCCATAGGCCGGGCCTTACTTGACTTCTTCCGGCAACCACTGCTGGAGCTGCTTGATGTGCTGGGCCTGCTCCTTGTGGCAGATGAGGATGGCGTCCTCCGTCTCGACGACGACCAGATCGTGCACTCCCTGCAGCGCCACGATGCGCTTCTGCGAAAAGACGATGTTGCCGGTGGCCTCGTGGGTGATGGCGTCGCCCTTGACGCAGTTGCCTTCCGGGTCGCGGCCCAGGTGCTCGGGCAAGGCGGTCCAGGTGCCGACGTCGTTCCAGTCGAAGCGGGCCTCGGCCGCGATCACGTTGTTGGCCTTTTCCATAATGGCGTAGTCCACCGAGATTTTGGTCAGCTCCGGGAAGTGGCCCAAGAGGTAGGTGCTAAAATCGCCCGCCGGGAACTTCTCCACGAACTCGGCCAGCTCCGGCTGCAGGCGCCGGGCCTCCTCCAGGTAGGTGCCGCACTGCCAGAGGAACATGCCGGCGTTCCAACCGTAGTTGCCGCTGTCGACGTACTCCTGCGCGGTGGGCTCGTCCGGCTTCTCCACAAAGCGCAGCACCTGGCGGAAGGCGGTGCCGCCCGTCGTGCCCAGTGGCTCGCCCAGATTCAGGTAGCCGAAGCCGGTGGCCGGGCGCGTCGGCTTGATGCTGAAGGTGACGATGGCGCAGTGCAGCCGCGCCATTTCGGCGGCGTCAGCCAACTGGTGGGCAAAGAGCTCGCCCGGCTGGATGAGCGCGTCCGCCGGCAGGAAACCGACCACCGCATTGGGGTCCCGGCGGTGGGCCAGCGCCGTGCCCAGGGCGGTGGCGGGGGCGGTGTCGCGCTTGGCCGGCTCGGCCACGATGTTGCCGGAGGGCAGGTCACTGAGCACCTGCCGGGTCATCTCCAGCTGAGCCGCGTTGGTCAGCACAAAGATGTTCTCCGAGGGCACCACCAGCTGAACGCGGTTGACGGTCTCCTCCAGCAGGGTGGCCTCGCTGAAAAGCCGCAGCAGGTGCTTGGGCGTGGTCTGGCGGCTCAGTGGCCAAAAGCGTTCGCCGCTGCCGCCCGCCATGATGCATACATAAAAATGGTCCATCGTGTTTTCCTCCGGCCCCCACGCTGGACAAACCGCGCGAATCCCGCAATCCAGAAACTTTTCCGCCCGGATTAGGCCAGCTTACCCGCGGTGCCCTCGCACCGTTCCGGTTCGAGGCAAAACACCGGCCGGTGCGGCGCGCCAAGATTTTTGCGATCGGCTCTGGCTTCTTGCCGATTCCCCGTCTAGGTTGCTCGGATTCCGCCCCCTCGGAGACGGATTTAGGAAAAGCTGGCGATGATTTTGGTGACCGGAGGAACGGGATTTGTCGGGCGGGCCGTCGTACGCCGGCTGCGCGAAGTGGGCCACCGCGTGCGGGTGCTGACCCGTCGGACGCACCACGGCCAGCTCTACCAGGACGACAGCGGGATCGAAATCTGCCAGGGCGACGTCACCCGCCCGGAGACGCTCGGGCCCGCGCTGGAAAACGTCGACGCGGTCGTGCATCTGGTGGGCATCATCGCCGAGACCTGGAAGGTCAGCTTCGAGGACATCCACGCCACCGGCACGATCAACCTGGTCGCGGCCATGCAGGCGGCCAAGGTGGAGCGGCTGGTGATGATCAGCGCGCTGGGCACGCGGGCGCACGCGGCCTCGCGCTACCATAGCTCCAAGTGGACCGGCGAGGAGGCCGTGCGCGCCAGCGGGTTGGACTACACCATCCTGCGCCCATCCCTCATTTACGGCGCGCGCGACCACATCATCGCAGCCTTGCGCACCTACTTCCGCCCGCCCTTCAGCTGGCTGCGCGCGCGCCTGCAGCCGCTGCCCGGCGGCGGGCAAAGCCAGGTGCAGCCGGTACTGGTGCGCGACGTGGCCGAAGCCGTCGCCCGCTCGCTGGTCACCGCCAAGTCTCTGGGCCAAACCTACGATGTGGTCGGGCCGATACCGATCACCTGGAAACAATTCTTCACCACCGTCATGGCCGGCCTGGGCGCCTCGCTGGTGACGGAGGACCTGCCGGTGCGCACCGTCATCCGGGTGCTGAGTGCGCTTCTGCTCCCGCTGGTGCCGCTGCTGGTGATCGCGCTCCTGGCGCTGAGCCACCTCCACCACCTCGTCTTTCTCTTCCTCTTGAGTCTGTGGATCATCGCCTTGTGCGTGGTCCTGTTTTCCCGCACCTGGGTCTTCTTCAACGTGCCGATGGTGATCCTGCGCTGGCTGAGCCAGGGGGCGGATCACGTCCTGCCGCGTCCTTTCCGGTTCAGCCAGCAGGTGCTAATGCTGGAGGAGGATAACGTGGGCGATCCCGGTCCGCTGGCGCAGGACCTGGGCCTGGTCACGACCTCCTTCGAGGACGGGCTGCGCAAGGTTCTGCGGCGCTAGTTGCGAGCTTAGACGGCGGCGGAAGACGGAACCGGCGCCAGGACGCCGGCGTCGACCTGCTCGAGCTTTTCCTCGCCCTGCAGTTCGCGGACCAGCGCGTAAGCAAACTCCATCGCCGTGCCGGCCGACTGGCTGGTGATCAGCCGGCGGCTGACCACCACGCGGTCGTCGGGCCGGAGGTTGTCAGTCGGCATGCCCGCGCGGGCGCCCGGATGGCAGGTGTAGGTGTCCTCGCGGTGGATGAGGTCGAAGGCGTGCAGCGCGGTCGGCGCGGCACAAATCGCCCCGATGTAGCGCGACGAAGCGGCCTGGGCACTGAGGATGTCGCGCACGCGATCGTCGGCCGCCAGGTTGGCGGTGCCTTCGATGCCGCCAGGCAGGACCACCAGGTCAAAAATGCGGTCCTGGACCGCTTCCAGGTCGTGGTCGGCGACGTGCCGCGTGCCGCGCGAAGCGGCGATGACCCCGCCGACCGTGCCCGCGGTGGTGACGTCGATGTCCGCACGGCGCAGGATGTCGACGACGGTGATCGCTTCGATCTCCTCAAAGCCGGGAGCAAGGATAACCAGGGCGGTGATGGACATGGCGCTTACAACCAATATGCCCGAGGCTGCGCCCGCCGCAACCGGCCGACGCCGCATTACCGGGCCGCCGCCGGCACCGCCGCCAGCAGGCGGCTGCGCCTGGTGCGGAATTCCTCGTCGGCCATCACGGGCACGCACTCGGTCTCCAGCTCTGCCGGGACGGTGATCCACGACTTGCAGCCGCCAAAGTCCGGCGACGCCTTGAGCCGGTGCGGATGCCGGACCCGGTAGACGCGCAGAACCAGCAGGTGGACGCCGATCTGCTTGGACCAGTCGAAGCGCTCGCGGATGACCTCCGGCTGCCAAAGGTGAAAGCGATCCAGCGCCTCGAGCGAGTCGGCGTCCTCCAGAAAAACGGCGTCGGTGACTTGGGCCAGGTACTTGAGTGGAATCTCCGTGTTGGAGGGCGGGTCCAGCCGCGCGTAGGCGGCCGCGGCGGGCTTGGTCTGCGCGAGCTGCTCGTGGTACTGCGTCGGGAAAAGCCAAAAGCGCTCGTACTCGGGCCGGAAACCGCCCCGGCCCTCGGCGATGCCGCCCTTGCGCAGGATGAGCCACTGCTCGCCCGCGCCGAGCGCCTCGACGATGACGTGCCATTCCTTGAAGGCGGGAGCGGCCAGCACGGGCGCCACCTCTTTTTCCAGCTCCAGCATTTCGTGCACGTGATCGACCGTGCCGACCTGGGGATCGAGAATCGGCCCCGGGATGGCGGCCGCCTGCTTGGCGCGGATCACCCGCTGTTTCTCGCGCTCCTTTTGCTTGGGGCTATCCGGTTCCCGCGGTTCGGCCTCGTCGTCGCCGGAGCTCGCTTCCACCTGCTGGAAGAGCCCCCGGTTCTTGGCGAAGTACTGCGCGCCCGACCACACCGTAATGACCAGCGCCACCCAGTAAAGCGGCAGGAGCAGCCCGCCCAGAAGCTGCCCGGCGCCCGTCTCGGCAAAGCCAAACTCGCGCAGGCTGAGGTAGGCGAACGAGGCCAGGATGGCCAGAATCTGCGTGACCGTCTTGTGCTTGCCGGCGCGCTCCGCCGCCAGCACGTACTGCTTGTTGGCCGCAACCATCCGCAAGCCGGTGATGAGGAACTCCCGCGCGATGATGACTACCACCATCCACATCGGGGCGACGCCGCGCTCAATCAGCACGATGAACGCCGCGCTCACCATGATCTTGTCCGCCAGCGGGTCGAGCAGTTTGCCCAGGTCGGTAACCAGGTTGTGCTTACGGGCGATGTAGCCGTCGAGCCAGTCCGTCAAGCTGGCCAGGGCGAAAAGCGCCAGGGCCGCTGTCGCCGCGTAGGGCCAGTCGAAGGACATGGCAGCCACCAGCAGCGCGCAGAGGCCCAGCCGCGCCAGGGAAAGCTGGTTGGGCAGGTTCACTGCGCCTCCGCGGGAATCGTGAAGGACGCCGGCACCACGCTGTAGCTGTAGGGGCCCTGGTCCTCTCCGTTGTAAACGATGTGGATGGCGGCGGGCACCGCAATCATCACGTCAAGCCGGGTGCCCTCGAACTGCCGCCGCTCGCCGCGTTTCATCGTGCCGGTAAAGCGGGACTTGCCGCCGTTGGCCCGGTGGCTGACCACGCTCACGAACGAGCTGCGCTGGGCAAAGAGCTCCACGTTGTAAATGCCGGAGGGACTGGCCGCCGGCTCGGGCTCGGCCGCCTGGGCCGGGATGGCAACGGCCTCGGCCCGCGCGGCCACCGGCGCCGGGGCGGCTTCTTCGGCGGCGACGGCCACCGCGGCGGGCGGCGCCGTCGAGGGCTTGAGCTCGTCCAAACTGGCCAGCTCGGCGTTTTCCGCGGCGGGGTCCAGATTGCCGGCGTCGGCGCGAATGCCGTCGGTGCTGGTCACGCGAATCATCCCCGCCTTGTAGGACTGGAAGCCGACCAGCGCGATCACCGCCACCACCACCAGCGTGCAGGCGATGACCACCTTGAAGCCCAGAGTGCTGGGCGCCTCGCGGGTTTCAACCGGGAGCGGGCCGGGGCGGTGTTCCAGACCGGAAATCTTCTCCAGCCGCTCCTCGGGGTGCACGTCGAGCAGATCGTCAAACCGGCTCAACTCGGCGCGGTCGTCAAAGCCAAGGGTGCGCAGATAAATGCTGGCAAAGCCCCGCGCGTAGGACGGGCTGGCGAAGGCCTCCAGGTTGCCCTGCTCCAGCGCCTGAATCTGGGGAAGCTTGATCTTGGTCTTCTTGGCCGCCAGTTCCTGGGGCCAGTCGCGTTCCTCGCGCCGGTCGCGCAGCTTGCGGCCCACCACGCGAAGCTGGTCGGCCAGCCGCTGGTGGACGGCGTCGGAGGGATCGGAGCGGACGGAGCGAGAGGACGGTGGTTTAGCCGCCGGGGAGTTCATAGGTTTCGAGTTCGACAAGGATTTCGCGCGGGCGGGCGGGGTTGTCGGGATCCGGGGCACTTATGATGCCAAGTTCTTGAAATTTGTCCATGACCCATGCGGCCCGGTTGTAGCCCAGCCGCAGGCGCCGCTGGAGCATGGAAGTGCTGGCTTTTTTCTCCTGCCGGACCACTTCCAGGGACTTTTCGAGCAGCTCCAGGTCGTCGTCGCTGACGTCGCTGATCGCCTCGCGGTCGCCGCTCATCTTCTTCTGGATGCCTTCGTCAAAGTCCGGCGTGCACTGGGCCGCGCAGAAGTCCACCACCGCCTGCACCTCCTCGTCGGAGACAAAGGCGCCCTGCCCGCGCACCAGCTTGGAGGAACCCGGCGGCAGGTAGAGCAGGTCGCCCTTGCCGAGCAGGTTCTCGGCGCCGTTTTCGTCCAGGATTACGCGCGAGTCCAGCGCGCTGGGCACCTGGAAGGCCACCCGCGAGGGGATGTTGGTCTTGATCACGCCGGTGATGACCTCGCGCCGGGGCGTCTGCGTTGCCACCACCAGGTGGATGCCGGCCGCGCGGGCCTTGGCCGTCAGCCGGGCGATGGCGCTTTCCACGTCGGCCGGGGCGGTCTGCATCAGGTCGGCCAGCTCGTCGATGATCACCACGATAAAGGGCAGCTTGTCCGGGATGTGCAGGTCGTCGTCGCGGGGCACCTCGATCAGCTCGGGCTCGTCGTCGCCGTTGGCCGCGGGCTTGGGTTCCTCGCGCTTGCGCTTGTTAAAGGAGGTGATGTTGCGCACGCCGGCCTTGGCCAGGATGCGGTAGCGCTGCTCCATCTCCTGGATGACCCAGCGCAACGCCAGCAGCACCTTCTTGGCCTCCGTCACCACCGGCACCACCAAATGCGGCACTGTGTTGTAAACCTGCATCTCCACCTGCTTGGGGTCGACCAGGATCAGCCGCAGCTCGTCCGGGTTGAACTTGTACATCAGGCTCATCAGCAGCGAATTGATGCAGACGCTCTTACCCGAGCCGGTGGTGCCCGCGATGAGCAGGTGCGGCATCTCGGCCAGGTCCGCGATCAGCGTCTGGCCGTAGACGTCCTTGCCCAGCGCGATCGGGATCTTGGCCTTGCTCTGCTTCCAGGCGGGGGACTCGAGCAGATCGTGCAGCACAATCGGCACCTTCTTGGTGTTGGCCACTTCCACGCCCACGCTGTCCTTGCCCGGGATGGGCGCAAGGATGTTCACCCTCTCCGCCTTCATCACGCGGGAGATGTCGCGCTCCAGATTTTTGATGGTGCCCACCCGCACGCCGGTGGCGGGGATCACCTCGTAGCGGGTGATGGTGGCGCCCTTGGTGATCGGGCCGGGCTGCGCCTTGATGCCAAACTCCGCCAGCGTGCGGATGAGCAGGTCCGAGTTGGCACGCAGTTCAGCCTCGTTCATGCCGCCCTCGCCCGAGGCCTGGTTGATCTCCAGCAGCTCAAAGCCAGGTAGCTGGTAGTCCTCAAAGAGCGGGCCGGCGGTGCCCTCGCCCGCTTCGCCCGCGTGGCGAACGCTCTCACGCTTGCTGCGACCCTTGAAGACCGGGGAGCGCTTGGGACTTTTCTTCTCCGGCAGGGCGGGCGGCGCACCGTCCTCGGACGGCGTCGTCGTCGGATCGGGCACGGGCGGGAGCTTGGGATCGGGGTCCGGGTTGAGCGAGCGAGGCGAGGCGTCGCGCCGCGGACGGGAGGCGTCGATCACCTCCGGCGGGACGGTGGGCTCGTCCGGAATGGCGAGGTCCGGGTTCGGCTGCGGCGCCAGGTCGGTCGGAATGGGGACGCCCTCAGCAGCCATGCGTTGCAGCTCGGCCTCCAGCTCGCGGCGCTTGCGTTCCATTTCCTCCCGCTCCGCCTCGGCGCGGGCTTCGGGGTCGCGCGCCAGCCGCTCCTCGCGCCGCCGCTGCTGGGAGTCCTTCCACCACGTTGCCAGCGCCCGCCAGCCCTTGCGGGGGTCGAGCTCAAAGAGAAACAGGACGGAAGCGGCGTAAACCGTCCAAAGGACGATCATCGTGCCCACCGGCCCAAGCAGCGCGACGAAGACGTAATCGTCCAGCCACTGGCCGACGAAACCGCCGCTGCTGACCGCGTTAACCTGGCGCGTCCAGTTTTCCATCCAGCCGTGGACGTGCAGCAGGCAGGAGGCGCTGACCAAAAAGGTGGCCGCCAGAGGCAGCTTCCAGCTCCAGCGGAAGCGGGTGTGTACCAACATGGCCACGCCCGCGCAGAAAAACAGAATCGGTACCAGGTAACCCGCCACCCCCAGGCTCATGAAAAGCGCCATCGACCAGTACGCGCCCACGATGCCGATGAAGTTGAAGGGCGGATCGTTCGGCTGGGTGGAAAACAGCCCCAGGTCGTTGGTGTCGTAGGAAATCAGCGCGAGCAGCGTAAGCAGCGCCGCTCCCAACCAGAGCACCGCGGCGACCTCGCGCACGATCCGCGGCGACATGGGCGGCGCGGGTTCCGCGGTAGGCTCCGCCTCCGCCGGGGGCTTCTTCTTGGCCCGGGGAGAACGAGGGGATTTGGCACGGCTGGAAGCCATCGAGCGAGTGTAGGCGCAGGGGCGGGTTTTTCCAAGGATTAGGACACGGCACGCCCTTTACCAGTCAAAGAGCTGCTCGAAGAAGCCCTTGGGCTTTTCGCCGGAGGAGGACTCGCGCCCGCCGGCGTTGATTTGCCAGTCCTGCTCCGGCTTGAGGTAGACCACCTCCCGCGGCCCGGCGTTGCTGAAGACGCCGCCGCCCAGGGTGCGGCGCTCGAGCCCCACCGGCACGGGGAACTTCTGCATCGGGTAGTGGTCTTGGGCGGCGTTGAAGACCCCGGCCCAGATCGGCAGGGCGGCGCGGGCACCGTAGCCCCCGCTGGAGATGGTCTTGGGCTGGTCGAAGCCGACCCAGACCCCGGCCACCAGATGACTGGTCCCGCCGATAAACCAGGCGTCCTTGTAATCGTTGGTGGTGCCCGTCTTGCCTGCCACCGGGCGCTCGAATCCGTAGGCGGTGCGCAGGCGGTGGGCCGTGCCGTTCGCGTTCTCCACCACGTTCTCCATCATGCCGACGACCTGCCGCGCCACCTGCGGGCTGAACACCTCGCGGCTGGCCGGCTTGTGCCGGTAGAGCACGGTCTCGTCGTTGGTGCGCACCTCATTGACGATGTGCGGCTCCTCCCAGACGCCGCCGTTGATGAGGGTGGCGTAAACGGTCGTCATCTCCGCCACGCTCAGGTCGCAGGCGCCCAGATAGCTGGACTGGTAGGGCGGGATGGAGCTGCGGATACCGGCCTGCTGCGCGTAGTAGACGAAGCTCTCCGGCCCGATGAAGTTGCCCACCCGCACCGCCGCGTAATTATCGCTTTTGACCAGCGCCTCGTTGATGCGGATGTAGTCGCCGCCGGTGGGGTTGAGGTTCGGCTTGGCTCGCTTGAGGTCGAACTGCTTGTTCGAGACCTTGGTGGCCGGCGAATAGTTTTTCTCCTGAAAGGCGACGGCGTAAATGAGCGGCTTGAGCGTGGACCCGACCTGCCGCCGGGCTTGCGTGGCGCGGTTGAACTGCGTCTGCCGGTAGCCGCGCCCGCCCACCACCGCGCGGATGGCGCCATTGTCCGGGCTGACCGCGTAGAAGGCGGCCTGGAGCTGGCCCGCGCCCTTGCCGCCGTGGCGGTTGCGGAAGGACTTGGTCCGCTCGATGGCGGCGACCTGCTCGGCCACCACCTCCTCCGCCTTGTGCTGCAGGCCGTAGTCGACGGTGGTGAAGATTTTCAGCCCGCCCTCGTTGAGCTGCTCAAGCGGAATAAACTGGCGCAACTGGCGGCGGACCTCGTCCATCGCGTAGTTGCCGCCAAAGTCCGGCTTCGGCTTGAGCGCGAGGGGCTCGGCCTTGGCCGCTTCCACTTCCTCCTTGCTGGCAAAACCGCGGCGGTACATGCGGTCGAGGGACTCGTTGCGCACGGCGATGGTGCGCTGGTAGTTCGCCTTCGTCTTGCTGTTCCAAGGGCTGAAGGTGTTGGGCCCGGAGACGATGCCCGCGAGCAGCGCGGCCTCGCCCAGCGAGAGATCATGCACGCTCTTGCCGAAGAAGGCCTGGGCAGCGGTCTGCGCCCCATAGAGCCCGTGCCCGTAATAGATGCGGTCCAGGTAGTGCCGCAGGATTTCGTCTTTGCTGTAGCCGGCCTCGATCCGGATCGCCAGGAAGATTTCCAGCATCTTGCGGTCGTAGGTGCGCTCCAGCATATTGATCGAGTTGCGCGCCAGTTGCTGGGTGATGGTGCTCCCGCCCTGCCGGTTGCCGCCGGGGGTGAGGTTGGCGATGGCCGCCCGCGCGATGCCGAGCGGATCGATCCCCGGATGGTAGTAAAAGCGCTGGTCCTCGGTCGCGATGATGGCGTGCTTGAGCAGGGCGGGTAGCTCGCCCTCTGGCAGGGGCACGCGGTTCTGCTCAAAGAAGCGCCCGAGCTGCTGGCCGTTGCGGTCGTAGACGATCGAGGCCTTGGGCATCTCGCGCACCAGGCGCAGGTCCACCTTCATCGCCCGAACGCCATAGATGAGGCAAAGCGGCATGATGACGGCCAGCATCAGCATGCTCAGCATGAAGCCATGGCGGAACCCCCAGCGAATGGGGCCCCACATGATCCGCCAAAACAGGCCCGGCCGGGTGCGGCCCTTGCCCCCACGCCGCCGTCGCGCCGAGAGGGACTTGGAGGGCGGATTCTGGTCGGGGGCGGGCATGCTCGCCACTTTGGACGATCCAACCGGCCGAAACGACGGAAAATTTGCGCCCGAGCGATTCCGCGTGATCTTGTCTGGAGAGGAACGCGGCAGGCATGGTCATCTACTACGACCCGCAATGCGAGGGCTACGCGACTCCGGGCCACCCGGAAGCGCCCTGCCGCACCAAGCGCACCGCGGC
This sequence comes from Verrucomicrobiota bacterium, assembly GCA_038745425.1. Taxonomy (GTDB): domain Bacteria; phylum Verrucomicrobiota; class Verrucomicrobiia; order Methylacidiphilales; family UBA1321; genus CAWUJC01. The sequence continues at coordinate 13,720 of JBCDLL010000045.1, forward strand.
CTACCTGAAAGAGGCCCTGCCCGGGCTGGATTGGCGCAGGCCCCAGCCGGCCGGCGCCGAAGCCGCCCGGCTGGCCCACACTGCCGAGCACTGGGAGCGGCTCGCCGAGCCGGCCGACTTTGACGGCGACACCGCCTACCATCCCGGCATCCGCGGACACGCCGCCCGCGCAACCGGCGCCGCGCTCGGAGCGGTCGCCACCGCGCTGGAAGGCCGCCGTGCCTTCTCGCTGATGCGACCGCCCGGCCACCACGCCACCGCCAACCAGGCGATGGGCTTTTGCTACCTGAGCCACGTGGCCATCGCGGCGCTCGACGCCCTGCGCAACCACCAGCTGGAACGCGTCGCCGTCTGGGACATCGACGCCCACCACGGCAACGGGACGGAGGCGATCCTCGACGGCGTGGACGGGGCCCTCTTCTGCAGCGTGCATCAGTATCCCGGCTACCCCGGCACCGGCACCCAGAGCCGCCGCAACCTGCACAACTGGACGGTCGCCCCCGGCGCGCACCACACCAAGCACCTGGAGGCGCTGGAGGCGTCCTTCGCCCGAGTGCTCGCTTTCCGGCCGCAGTTGGTCATCGTCTCCGCCGGGTTCGACGCCTACATCGACGACCCCATCACCCATCTCAGCCTGCGCGTGCCGGACTTCGCTACCTGCGGCAAATGGCTCGCCGAGGCGGACCTCCCGGTCGCCTCCGTCCTGGAAGGCGGCTACAGCCGCGACCTGCCCGAACTCGTCGGCGCCTACCTCCGACCGATGCTATAACGCCTCGGGTGGGCGGCAGAAGCTCCACTCGACGCCGTCGGGGATGAACATGGTGTAGCTCTGGTTCTGCTTGCGCTCGTTCATGGCGGGGTAGGAAATGACCAGGTTCTGCTTGGCCCGGGTGACGGCGACGTAGAAAAGCCGACGCTCTTCGTCGATCTCGTCGCGGGTTTCGGCGCGCGGGTGCGGCATGGTCGTCGAGCCCGCCCCCGCCAGCCACACGCTGTCCCACTCCAGGCCTTTGGCGCTGTGCACCGTGGACAGCGTGACGGCGTCGTCCGGGTGGCGGTTGTCGGTGGTGCGGTCGATGCTGAAGCCGTCGAGAAATTCCGTCAGCGTAGCGCGGGTCTGCTCCATGGAGTTGACCAGCGCGTTGATCGTGCCGAGCCGGTCCTCGCCGTCGCGGGGGTAGTTTTGCAGAATCAGCGGACGTATTTCCCCCTGCAGGTAGCGGCCCGCCTTGCCCAGGCTTGCGCCGCCGCGCAGCTCGCGGGTCCAGGTGGCCATGGCGGCGGCGGACTTCGGCCAGATGTCCTCCGAAAAAAGGCCCTCGCCCCGCGCGGCGATCGCCTTCACCGCCGTGCCCTCGCCGATGCCCGGGAACTGCGTCAGCGCGCGCAGCAGGGCAATCTTGTCCTGCGGGTTGTGGGCCACGCGCAGAAAGGCGATGAAGTCCTTGACCTCGGCGGCGTCGGCCAGCGTCAGCCCGCCGTACTTTTTATAGGGGATTTTGAAGACGTTGAGCTGGACCTCCAGCGCCGTCATCACCTTGGAGCCCCGCGCCAGGATGGCCACCTCGGTCGGCTTGACGCCGGCGGTCACGCGGTCGCGGATCCAACCGATGACGCCCTTGGCCTCGTCCTCCGGCGTCAGGTACATGCGGTAACTGACGGCGCCGTGGCCGAAGTTGCCGTGCCGCGCGCTCTGCAGGTGCAGGGCGGCCGCGCTGCGGCTCACCACCTGGTTGGCCAGGTCCAGAATGCTCTGCCCGCTGCGGTAGTTGTTTTCCAGCTTGAGGATTTTGGCCCCGGGATGGCGGCGGGGGAACTCAACGATGAGGCTGACGTCGGAGCCGCGGAAGCCGTAGATGCTCTGGTTGGCGTCGCCGACCACCAGCAGGTGCCCGGGGTTGAGCCCGTCGAGGATGCGCTGGTTGAGCTGGTTGTTGTCCTGCATCTCGTCGACGAGCACGTAGCGAAAGCGCTCCCGCAAGCGCCCGGCGTAGGCCTCGTCCTTTTCCAACCGGTCGGCCCAGATGGTGAGCAGGTCGTCGTAGTCGACCACGTTGGCGGCGCGCTTGAGGTCCTCATAGTGGTCGACGACGGCGAGTACCTCGCCCACCCGCGCCTCGCCGAAGAAGTCGGCCATGACCGTGCGCACCGGCTGGCAGGTGTTGCGGGCCAGGGAGTAGAGCCCGTGCAAGCGGCCGGGGACGTGCAATGCGCTCTTGGCGTTGTGGCCGCACTGCTTCAGCGCGCTCTTCCAGATGCTTTGCGCCTCGCTTTCGTCCAGGGTGGAGAAGTTGCGGTTGGGCAGGCCAAAGCCCTCCGCGTCGCTGCGCAGCAGGATGCTGGCGATGGCGTGGTAGGTGCCCACGGCCAGCCGGTCCTGCGGGTCCTGCGGCGGGAGGCCGGCCAGCAAGCGCTCGACCCGCCGGCTCATCTCGTGCGCCGCCTTGCGCGTAAAGGTGATCATGAGCACGCTCGAGCGGGGCGCGCCCTCGCGGATGATCTCGGCCACCCAGTGCACGCTCGTGGCCGTCTTGCCGGTGCCGGCTCCGGCCAGCACGAGGATGCGGGAATCCCGGGTGGCGACGACTTCGCGTTGGGAGGCGTTGAGCTGCATGGAGCCGCCTACCCAACTAAAGCCCGCCGGTGGCCACAAGCCCAAAAGCGTCGCCGCCGGGCCAAGTCCTTGCGCCACGGGGAGATTCCTTTTTCCGCGCCGCAGGGGCCGGCCCAAAGGATTGCCACCCGGCCCGGCAGCCGGTAGTAACGGGACGGGATGGACGATGGCGAGGACTTCAAGCGCCCCGAGCGCAAGCTGACCCCGGCCGCCGTGCTGGCGGTGCTCGGCATCGTCTACGGCGACATCGGCACCAGCCCGCTTTACGCCTTTAAGGAATGCTTTCGCGCGCCCGGCGGCGTACCGCTGGAGGAGGCCACCATCTATGGCGTGCTCTCGCTGGTGTTTTGGTCGCTGATCCTGGTCATTTCCGTCAAGTACCTGCTCTTTGTCCTTTACGCCGACAACGAGGGCGAGGGCGGCGTGCTGGCCCTGATGGCCCTGGTGGCGGGCACCCGCGACCGCAAGCGCCCCAACCTGCGGCTGGTGCTGCTGTTTGTGGGGGTGGCCGGGGCTTGCCTGCTTTTCGCCGACGCCATGATCACCCCGGCGATCTCGGTGCTGAGCGCGGTCGAGGGCATCGAGGCCTTCAGCCCCGACCTGGCCGACTGGGCGCTGCCGATCGCGGCGGTAGTGCTGCTGGTGCTCTTCTACACCCAGCACTTCGGCACGTCGCGCATCGGCGTCGTCTTTGGCCCCGTGATGATCATCTGGTTCGGGACCATCGCGGTGTTCGGCTTCATGGCCATTGCGCAGAACCCGGAAGTCCTCTGGGCGATCGGGCCCTGGCACGCGGTCGAGTTCTTTTACGACCACAGTTGGGTCGCCTTCGCCGTGCTTGGCACGGTCTTCCTGGTCGTGACGGGCGGCGAGGCGCTCTACGCCGACATGGGCCACTTCGGGCGCGGACCGATCTGCATCGGCTGGTTCAGCCTCGTCCTGCCCGCGCTGGTCATCAACTACTTCGGCCAGGGTGCGCTCCTGCTGCGCGACCACGACCAACTCGACCAGCTCTTCTACAACCTCACGCCGGACTTCCTGCTCATCCCCATGATCATCCTGGCGACCCTGGCCACGGTCATCGCCAGCCAGGCGGTCATCGCCGGGGCCTTCTCCCTTTCCGGCCAGGCCATGCAGCTGGGCTACCTGCCCCGGCTTTTCATTCAGCAGACCTCCGACAAGGAGCAGGGACAGATTTACGTGCCGGCGGTCAACTGGCTGCTGATGCTGGGCACGCTGGCGCTGCTCTTCCACTTTCAGTCCAGCGCCAACCTGACCGCCGCCTACGGCGTGGCCGTGTCCACCACCATGCTCATCACCACCTTCCTGCTCTTCTTCTGCATGCGCCGCATCTGGAAGTGGAAGTGGTACTGGGCGGCGGCGGCCAGCTTCGGCTTCCTGATCGTGGACGTGCTCTTCTTTACCGCCAACCTGACCAAGGTGGCCGACGGGGGCTGGATTCCCCTGGTGGTGGCGGCCGTGCTGGTGACGATGATGTCCACCTGGCAGGCGGGCCGGGAGCTGCTGGCCAACAAGCTGCGGCCGACCCACCTGGCCACCCGCACCTTCCTGGAGAACATCGTGCTGCAGCCGCCGGTGCGCGTGCCCGGCACCGCCATCTTCCTGACGGAAAACGCCGGCACCGTGCCCGGAGCGCTCCTGCACAACCTCAAGCACAACAAAATCCTGCACGAAAAGGTCGTGCTGATGTCGCTGCACACCGAGCCGGTTCCACGGGTGCCGCGCGACCGGCGCATCGAGGTGACCGAGCTGGGCCAGGGCTTCTGGGCGGCGTCCGTCCACAGCGGCTTTGCCGAGCGCCCCAACCTGCCGCGCATCCTCAAGGGCAGCGACCACGAGGTGCTCCAGATCGACGAACTCAAGACCACCTTCTTCCTCGGCAACCTTCACCTGCGCGTCAACGTCCACAAGAAGGAGAAGCTCTTCGCCTGGCAGCGGATCATCTTTGCCTTCCTCCTGCGCAACAGCGCCCCGCCCGAGGGCTACTTCCACATCCCTCCCAACCACGTCGTCGAGCTGGGCAGCCAGCTCGAGATGTGAGTGGGCCGCGGCCGAGCCGAAGGAAAGAAGGAAAAGAAGGGGGCCGAACGCCCACGGCGCCGCCGGGGCAAACCGGTCCCGGGCGCGCCAAGGGCATTTTGAGCGTGGGGCGGCCTTTCGGTTGCGATTTCGGGTGGTCAACATGCCGCCATTTTCCCCGAAAAATGAGACCGGCGTTAGCCTTAGGTGTGCTAGGTGTGCTAGGTGCGTTCTTTTTTTCGAAAATAAGCGTTTTTCGGCGTTTTCGGGCTGGTTTGAGCCATCCGTGCTCTCTCAGAAAAGCGCCGGGCCGGGAGGTCGGTGGCCTTTGCCGGAGCGGATCCGCTACGCTGGGCAGCTTGGTAGGGCTTGGGCATTTCCTTCTCCGTCGGCCTTTGGGGGTAGCCGCCCTTGTCCTCAAGGGCGGAACGGGAAGGCCGTTGATCACTGACAAGAGACGGAGGGCGGAAGGCTACTGCCGCCGCCAAACATGGGACGAAGGAACGCGGCGGAGCAGGAGCTCCGCCCTCCGTTGGCTTGTCGTTGCCCATGGGCAAGCTCACGGCTCCGAAAAGTTCGCGCTTTGGGCATCGGCTTTTGCCTAGCCGCCTTACCTCGCCGTGAAGGTGACCGGGTTGGACATCTTCCAGTTGCCCATGTAGCCGGTGGCCTTGGCCCGGACGGTGTGGCTGCCGGAGCCGGGGGTGAAGGTGTACTCGTAGGGGCGGGAATGGTCGGTGGCCACCTCCCGGCCGTCGACAAAGAAGCTGACCCGCGCCACGCCGTTGAAGGAGTTGGCCCCAGCCTTGACGGTAAGCGGCCGGCCGGCCGGCACGGTGGCGCCGTTGCCGGGGGAGTTGATGTAGCACAGGGGCGGGGCACCGCCGTTGGGAGTGCCGTAGCTCAGCGCCAGAGCGGCGGCCGCCGGAAGCAAAATCAAAGCGGCCAGGACGGGAAGCAGGCGTTGGGTGCGGCGGCGCATTTAAGAAGGTACCCCGGGCCCCGGCCAGCGCAAGCCCGGCGCCGGATTCCAGCGATCCGCCCAGGCGCAAAAAAAAAGCGCGGGAACCGTGAGGCTCCCGCGCTTTTAGGCGAAAAGTCTATGAGGGGGTTACTTGACGATGTGGTCGTTGACCAGCTTGGTCATCTCAAACATGGTGACTTGCTTCTTGCCGTTGAAGACAGCCTTGAGCTTGTCGTCCGCGTTGATGTTGCGCTTGTTCTCCTTGTCCTGGAGATCATGCTTTTTGATGTAGTCCCAAACCTTCTTGGTGATCTGCGGGCGGGGAAGGGGCGCGCTGCCCACCAGCTCAGCCAGGACCGCGTCGGGTTGCACCGGTTTGAGGAGCGCCGGGTTCGCTTTACGTTTCTTCTTAGTTGCCATGTATAGTAGGTAGCCGCACTTCCCCGCGTGGTAAATCCTTTTTTTTACGCTGTGGCGCACTCCGGTTCCAGACGTCGCCGGGACGATTGACGCCCGCGAGCCGGCGTCGTAAACTGTCATTGTGGTAAGACTGAACTCCAAACTCAGCCTGATGTCTTGGCTATTGGCAGGTGCCGTTGTCCTGGCACCCGGCACCGTTCCCGCCGCGGACGAAGCGGAGATGGCTCCGGTCGCCCGACCGGAAGCGATGCAGCCCAAGCCCACCTTCACCGACCAGGATCAGCCGAAGGTGCGCCCGCAGCTGATCGACCCCGGCGTGGCCGCGCCGGCCGGCTTCCGGCAAATGAGCGAACGCGACTTTGCGCTGCACCTGCTCGAGCAGGAGATGAAGTACAACCCGGAAATCCGGCAAAAGGTGGAGCGGTTCTTTGCCAAGGAACGCGAGAAAGCGGCCAAGGAGAAACTAGAGGACATGAAGGAAGCCCGGCAGGAGAGCATCTTGGAGAACAACTGGATGCTCAAGAACCTCCGCGAAGTCTACCTCAGCCAGGGCGAACCGATTCCGGAAGATCTGAAAACCCCGGAAGAGATGACGCAGCAGGACAGCGACCGCAACGCCATGCAAAACGCCTGGGACGAAGCCAAGACGCCGGAAGAATTCATGAAGATGTGGCAGGACTCGGTCGACCGCATCAGCGGCCGGAGCAACCCCAAAACCGGCACCGCCCTCGAAGTCAAGGAACTGACCTCCGCCGAGCTGCTCCGGCTACCGCTGGCCGAGCGCATCCGCTACAACCGCGAGCGCTACAAGGAAATGCGCCAGGAGGAAGAGGACGAAAGCCTCGAGCCGGCGGAAAATCCCGAGGGCGGCAACGAAATGCTGACCTTGCGGGCGGCGGACGAAGACGGCTTTGACCAGCGCGTGGCCGTGATCGAGAACGACCCCGCCAAGGCCACCTTCGGCCCGGGTGAACTCCAGTGGTTCGAGACCGAGGGCGATACGCTGCCCATCGCCGGACCGGACACCGCCGAGGGCGCCGCCATGCGCCACGGCCTCATTCCCGGCGAGTTCGAACTCTACTGGGACAAAATCAAAGCCGCCAACGACGAGCTGCTGGCCGACCAAAACGCCGACCCCGCCGACTTGACACTGCACCGCGAGAACTTTAACCGCCCCAACCTCGACATCCCAATGGAGCAGTTCATCGAGCAAGCCACGGTGGGAGCCGAGGAAGTCCGCCGGGCCGAGCGCATCGAGGAGCGCAGGGCCGAAATCAAAGAGCAGCGCACCCGCATGCTCCGCCCCAGGATGGAAATGACCAATCCCTTCGCCATTCAATCCCCGATGATGATGCTCGACGTCAACGGCCGTCGCATGGTGGAAGAAAAAATGCGCCGCGCCCAAAAGGGGAACCGCTAGCCGCCCACCCCGTGGCCGCTTGAGGCCATCGCACTTCCGTGGACGCCTCGCCTTCGCCCCCCCTCGCCGCCGGCGCCCCGCCGCTGGAAGACTGGCTGGAGGATCCCCGCTGGGACGAGCTGGCCGTGGCGGACACGCCTCTGCACCTGGCGGCGGTGCCCGGCCCGGCCCGCGCCTTCGTCCTGGCCGCGCTCGCCCGGCGCAAGCCCCGGCTCCTGGCGCTCACCCCCGGCGTGCGCGAGCAGGAGGAACTGGCCAACGACCTGGAAGCCTGGGGCGCGCCCTTCTGGTTTTACCCCCAGATCGACGCCGGGCCCGGCGAAAGCCCCGACACCGACCAGGCGGCCGAACGCCTCGCCGTGCTCGACGCCCTCAGCCAGGACGGCGCCGCCCGCCCGGTGGTGGCCACCGTCGCCGCCCACGACCAGCCCGTGCCCGCGCCCGCCGACCTGCGCGGCCAACGCCTGACCCTGTTGCCCGGCATGGAGACCGACCGCGATGCCTGGCTGGCCCAACTGGCCGAGGCCGGCTACCAGCCGGAGGCGCAGGTGAGCGAACGCGGCGCCTTCAGCGTGCGCGGCGCCATCGTGGACGTCTTCTCCTGGCAGGCGCAGGCGCCCGTCCGCACCGAGTGGATGGGCGACGAGCTCGAAAGCGTGCGCGCATTCGATCCCGCCACCCAGTGCTCCCGCGGCGAGCTCGACCGCGCCGTCCTCAGCCTGAGCCCGCCAACCGCCCCGGGGACCGGCGACGGCGCCTCGCTGGCGGACTACCTGCCCGCAGACACCCGGCGGGTCAGCTTCGAGCCGGACGGCCCCGAGACGCAGGCGCAAGCGGCCGATCTGCCCGCGTTGCTGGAGTTTTACGCCCACGACTTCCTCCACGGCGCGCGCGGCGACGTCATCCTGCAGGAGCAGCGGCGCGCCCTGTTTTTGCGGCATCTGCGCGACTGGTTAAGTGGCGGCTGGCGCGTGGCCGTCTTCTGCAACAACGAGGGCGAGCGCGCCCGGCTGGAGGAAATCATCCGCGAGGACGGCATCGACCCGGCCGGCCTGCAGTTCGTGCTGCGCCCGCTGCTGCGGGGCTTCGTCTGGCCGGCCGCCCGGCGCGTGGTGTTGAGCGACGCGGAAATCTTCGGCCGCTACCAGACGCTGCGCTCCCTGCGGCGGCAGGAGCGGCTGGCCTCGCTGCGCTCCGGTCACGGGCCACTCGACTTTACCGACATCGCCGACGGCGACTACGTCGTACATCTCCACCACGGCATCGCGCTTTACTGCGGGCTCAAGAGCCTGCCCGCCGCCGGCGGTGGCACCGCCGAAAACTTGGAGCTGCTCTTTGCCGAGGAGAGTCGGCTCTACGTCCCGGTCGAGCAGGCCTACCTCGTCTCCAAGTACGTCGGCACCGGCAAGCGCCACCCGCCGCTGGACACGCTGGGCGGCTCGCGCTGGGAGCGCGCCAAGGCCAGCGCCCGCAAGGCGGTGATGGACTACGCCGCGCAGCTCCTGGCCGTGCAGGCCGAGCGCGACACGGCCCGCGGCCACGCCTTCGGCACCGACACACCCTGGCAACGCGAGTTTGAAGACAGCTTCCTCTACCAGGAAACGGCCGACCAGATCAAGGCGATCGCCGACACCAAGGCGGACATGGAGCGCTCCCGCCCGATGGACCGGCTCATCTGCGGCGACGTCGGCTTCGGCAAAACCGAGGTGGCCGTGCGCGCCATCTTCAAGGCGGTGATGGACGGCAAGCAGGCCGCCTTCCTGGTGCCCACCACGGTGCTGGCCCAGCAGCACTACCACCACCTGCGCGAGCGCTTTGCCGACTACCCCATCCGGGTCGAGGTGCTCAGCCGCTTCCGCAGCGCCAAGGAGCAGCGCGCCGCCATCGCCGGGCTGGCGGACGGTTCGGTCGACGCCGTCGTCGGCACCCACCGGCTCGTTTCCAAGGACGTCGTCTTCTCCGACCTGGGCCTGGTGGTGGTGGACGAGGAGCAGCGCTTCGGCGTGCGGCAGAAGGAGAAGTTCAAGCAGCGCTTTCGGCTGGTGGATGTGCTTACGCTTTCGGCCACGCCGATCCCGCGCACGCTCTACCTCTCGCTAACCGGCGCGCGCGACCTTTCCACCATCGAGACTCCACCGCCCAACCGCGTGCCGGTCGAGACGATGGTGGCGCCCTACGACGAGCGCGTCATCCGCGAGGCCATCCACCGCGAGCTGGCCCGCGACGGGCAGGTCTACTTTTTGCACAACCGGGTCCACTCCATCCTCAACGTCAAAGAGAAGCTCCAACTGCTCTGCCCGGAAGCCCGGGTGGACATCGGCCACGGCCAAATGAGCGAAGGCGAGCTGGAGGAGGTGATGGCCCGCTTCGTCGCCGGCGAGACCGACGTGTTGCTGGCCACCACCATCATCGAGAGCGGCCTCGACATCCCCAACGCCAACACCATCCTGATCGACCGGGCCGACCGCTTCGGCCTGGCCGACCTTTACCAACTGCGCGGGCGCGTCGGGCGCGCGCAGAACAAGGCCTTCGCCTACCTCTTTTTGCCCAAGCACCTCATGGCCGTCGGCGACGCGCGCAAGCGGGTCAGCGCCATCCGCCAGTACAGCGAGCTCGGCTCCGGCTTTAAGATCGCCATGCGCGATCTGGAAATCCGCGGCGCGGGCAACCTGCTCGGCACGGCCCAAAGCGGCCACATCGGCGCGGTCGGCTTCGAGCTCTACTGCCAGTTGCTCAAGACGGCGGTGGCCCAACTCAAGGACGGCCGGCCCGTCTCGATGATCCGCACGCGGCTCGACCTGGACTTCCTCAGCTTCCAGGAGGGCCAGGAGGAAAGCAGTGAAGAAGCCCGGGCGGGCGCCTTCATCCCGCGCGGCTACATCCCGGAAGGCCGCGAGCGGGTGGAAGCCTACCGCCGCCTAGCCGAACTGGGCACGCCCGAAGAGGGCCGCGCGCTGCAGCGCGAATGGCGCGACCGCTACGGGCGCTTTCCCCCGCCGCTGCGGCTTTTGGGCCTGGCGACTGACATTCGGCTGCGGGCCGCACGTCAAAACATCCGCCTGGTGGAGACCCAGGGAGAAAAGCTCATGCTGCACCAAGGCAAGGACTACATCATGACCGGCGGGCGCTTTCCCCGCTTGACCGGTTCCGACCCTCTTTCTAAACTGAAACAAATACTCCATTGGCTCAGCTCCTTGTCCCATGAAGGCAAAACCTAGAACCCCTGGTTCCATCATGTCGACCGGCCCCTCACCCCTCGCCCGCGTTTCCGCGAAGGCCCGCTCCCTCCACTCCTGGCTGCTCCTGGCCGTGCTTGGCCTGGCACCCGCGCTGCCGTCCGGCGCGCAGGGCACCAAGGAGGGCATCGCCGCCATCGTCAACGACAAGGTCATCACCTTCTCCGACGTGCGCAAGCAGGTGAAGGCGACCGAGGAGCTGCTGCGCGAAAGCTACGCCGGCGTCGAGCTGGTGGAGAAGGTAAAAGAGGCGCGGCTGAAGACGCTCAAGTCGCTCATCGAACGCGACCTCATCATCCAGGAGTTCGACGAAAACGTCGGCTTCGTGCCGGACGACTTCGTCGAACAGCGGATGAAGGACATCATCAACTCCGACTACAACGGCGACCGCACCGCCTTCATCAAGACGCTGCTGGCCAACGGCATCTCGCTCGAGTCCTTCCGGTCGGAAATCCGCGACAACATCGTGGTGCAGTACATGCGCCAGGCCAACGTGCAGAACGCCGTCATTGTGTCGCCCTTCAAGATCGAGCAGTACTACCAGGACAACGTGGAGCAGTTCGTGCAGCCGCAGCAGGTCAAGTTGCGGCTCATCTACGTCAAGAAGGCGCTCTTCCCGGAAGAGCGGACGCTACCGGACGGCTCGGTCGAGGAGTACGATCCGCAGAAGGAGCTGCTGCGCGAAATCCTCTACAAGCTCGACACGGGCTCGGACTTTGCCGAGCTGGCCCGCAACTACAGCGAGGGCAATAACCGCGACAAGGGCGGCGACTTTGGCTGGGTGCAGCAGGACATGCTGCGGCCCGACCTGCGCGACACCGCCTTCGAGCTCAAGCCCGGTCAGCACAGCCGCATCATCGAGACCGAGGACGGCTATTACGTCGTCAAGGTGGAGGACATTCAGCGCCGCCAGATGGAGCCCATGGCGGAGGTCCGCTCCAAGATTGAACGCAAGCTGATCCAGGAAGAACGCCGCCAACTGATGGACGACTGGATCGACGGGCTTCGCGCCAACGCGTTCATCAAGATGTTCTAGGCGGTTTCCGTTCGCGCCGCGCGCGACTGCGGGTATGTTGACTTTCCGGGTTCGCGCCCGCCCGCTATGTCCCGCTCCATTACCATCGGCCTTACCATGGGCGATCCCGCCGGCATCGGCCCGGAGGTCGTCTCCCAGGCGCTGACCAGCCCGGAGCTGCCCACCGGGGCGGAATTCCGCGCCTTTGGCCAGTTGCCCGACGGGAGCTCGATCGTGGCCGGCCGACCGACCGAGCATTCCGCCCGCGCCGCGCTGGCCGCGCTGGAGGCGGCGGCGGAAGCCTGGCGCACCGGCGTGATCGACGCGGTGGTGACCGGGCCGATCTGCAAGGAGACGCTGCGCCAAATCGGCTTCGAGTACCCGGGGCAGTCCGAGTTCTTCGCCGACGCCTGCGGCACGCCGGTCGAAAAAGCGGTGATGATGATGTACGACCCCAAGCTGACCGTGTCGCTCGTCAGCACCCATTGCAGCCTGCGCGACGCGCTGGGCCTGGTCACGGCCGAGCGGATCGAGACCACCGTCGAGGCCACCTGGCAATTCCTGCGCGGCATGGGCAAGGAGGACCCGCACCTGGCGCTGGCCGCGCTCAACCCGCACGCCGGCGAGGGCGGGCACTTCGGCTACGAGGAGCAACGCATCCTCTTTCCGGCGGTGGAGAAACTCCGCGCCCGCCGCCGCCGGCTGGACGGCCCCTTCTCGCCCGACACCGTCTTTCGCCGCGCCGTCTCGGGCGACTTCGACGCGGTCATCTGCCTCTACCACGACCAGGGGCTAATTCCCTTCAAGCTCATCGCGTTCGAGACGGGGGTCAACGTCACCCTCGGCCTGCCCATCATCCGCACCTCGCCCGACCACGGCACCGCCTTCGAAATTGCCGGGCTGAGCCAAGCCGACCCGCGCAGCATGCTCGCGGCCATTCAACTGGCCGTGCGCATGGTTCAAAACGCCCGCCAGTAGGGCCTTCCCGCCAACCCGTCCCGCGAGCCCATGTGGACAAATTTATTTCGAATGCCCCACAAGTTGTGCTTGAAGTTGTTCACATTACTTGATAATGTGCTTTGTAAAGTTTTTTATCGCTTATTCTGTAAAATCTATTATTTTCCGATCCATGGCCTCCCTCGTAGCCTCCTATGAGCCTTCGTTCAGCCGCACCCTGATGTGGGTGGCGGCGGGCCACGCGCTGTTGATTTTGATTCTGCTTTTGGCGATTTGGTGGACGCCGGCCCGCGCGCGCGAGACTAAGTTCATCAACCTGGTCCCGATGGGCGAGCTGGTCCGCGGCACGCCGACCGCCACCGCGCAGGCCGCCCAGGCGCCCGCGGCGGCCCCGGCTCCCGCGCCCGAGCCCACACCGGCCCCACCCGTGACGACCTCGCCGAAACCGGCCGCGCCCAAATTGGTGGTGAAGCCGACCGAAGCCCCGGATCCCCAGCCAGTCGCCAAGCCGAAGGCCGAGCCCCGGCCCGCGCCCACCCCGGAGCCCAAGCCCGCCCCGCCGGTCGCCAAGAAAGAACCGGTCCCACCGAAAAAGACGGAGCGGCCCAAGATCAAGGTCAGCCTGAAGGAAGTGAAGCGCCCGAGCGACACGCCAAAAAAGGTCGCCCTGCGGACGCCGTCCGAGCCCGAGCAGGTCTTGGCCAAGCTGGACGCCGTGCTGAAGAAGGCCGGCTCCATCGCGGCGCCGGACCGCCCCCGCCGCAGCGGCGCGCCGGACGGCACCGAGGACGACTTCAGCGCCTATTACCTGCTCATCCGCAACCAGATGTTCGGCGCCTGGGACCACCCGCTGCACCTCATGGACCAGCGGCTGGTGACGGTGGTGCGCATCGAGCTGGACCCGTCCGGCCGCATCCTGGACGTGCAGCTTGAGCAGTCCTCCGGCAACGACGAGCACGACGCCAGCGCGCTGGCGGCCGCGCGCAGCGTCCGGAAAATCTCCCGTCCCCTGCCTCCGGGCATGGACCCGCAAGTCAACATCACTTTCCGCCTGACCCGTTAACCGATGAAACCCGCCTCCCAAACGCCTCCCGCGGCCCGGCCTCGCCCGCCCGCCCCAAAGGCCTCCACGGCGAACGCCCAACCCACGAATCCCCCCGCCCCGACCCGGAACACTCCGCCCGACGACATGAACTCCGCCTCCCCGTTTTCCATCTCCCAAATGCTGGCCCACCGCCCCTTCCTGGCGCTGGCGCTCTGCCTCGGCCTGAGCGTGGCCGCCCCGGCTTCCGCGCAGGTCGACGTGGTCAAGGGCAAGCCGACCGTCGCCGTCCAGCCCTTCAGCGGCCTGCAGGCGGCGGAGGCAACCAACGTGCTGCGCAACGACCTCAACCGCACGATGATGATCGACGTAAGCAAGCCCAGCGGCACGGACTTTGTCGCGACGGCCGAAGTCAACGGCCTGGGCGTGCGCGGCCGGCTCACGGACGGCTCGGGGCAGGAGATCTTCAACCAGATGTTCCAGGGCGAGTGGCGCCAGGCCACCCACGCCTTCGCCGACGCGGTGACCAAAGCCGTCACCGGAGTGGAGGGCTTCGCAACGTCGCGCGTGGCCTTCATCTCCGCCGCCACCGGGCACAAGGAGCTTTACGTGGCCGACATCGACGGCGCCAACCTCCAGCGGCTGACCCAGGACGAGACGATCAGCAACGCGCCCGCCTGGAGCCGCGACGGCAACCTCATCGCCTACACCAGCTACAAGGAGGGCTATCCGGACGTCTTCGTCATCGACCTGCGCACCGGCCAGCGCAAGCGGGTGGCCTTCTTCCCCGGCATCAACACAGGGGCGGTGTTCTCGCCCGACGGCGAGGAGCTCGCGCTGACCCTGAGCAAGGACGGCAACCCCGAAATCTACACGATGCCGGCCAGCGGCGGCCAGCCCGTGCGCGTTACGCGCACCCGCGGCACCGAGACGAGCCCGAGCTGGTCGCCCGACGGCGAGCGGCTGGTCTACTCCTCCGACGACCGCGGCAGCCCGCAGCTCTTCATCATGCCCAAGGTGGGCGCGGGCGACCCCGACCGCGTCTACACCAACCTGGCCTTCAACACCGAACCGTGCTGGAGCCCGGACGGCGGGAAGATCACCTTCACCACCCGGCTCAACGGCCAGTTCCAGATTGCCGTCTATGACCTGAAGGCCAAGCAAACCGCCACGGTGACAAAGAACGGCGGCGAGGACTCCACCTGGACGCGCAACAGTCGCCACGCCGTCTACACCAGCAACGGCAAGCTCTACGTGCTCGACACCGCCACCCAGCAAGCCATGCCGATTGAGACCGGCCTGGGCAAAATCACCGAGCCCGCCGTCTCCCACCAGGCGCCGGCCCCGCGCGTGGCCAGCAACGCGGTCCCCGCCAACGACGTCAACTAACCCCAAATCCCCCACCCCGAACCCGAGAAAAAACCGCCCCCCCGAATCCACGATGAACACCCAGCACGAACCCCACTACAGCCCCATCCACGCCTCGCATCTGCTGCTGCTGACGGCGCTCGGCCTTTTGCTGCTTGCGCTCACGGCCTGCTCCAGCAGCCAGGACGGCAAGCCCACCTACGGCTTCAACGACAGCGGCGCCTACGACGGCAGCGACATGATCCTGCCCCAGCGCATCGCCGGCTTCAACCCGGAGACCGACGTGGACTACGACACGCTCAAGGCGCAGACGATTTACTTCGGCTTTGACAGCACCGTGATCGCCGCCAGCCAGCGCCGCAAGCTCGACCAGATTTCCGAGTGGATGAGCTCGAACCCGGGCAGGCAAATCCTGCTGGCCGGCCACACCGACGACCGCGGCACGCTCGAGTACAACCGCGGGCTGGGCGAACGCCGCGCCCAGGCGGTGCGCGACTACCTGACCGGACTGGGCTGCGATCCCTCCCAGCTCCACACCATCAGCTACGGCGAGGAGCGGCCCCTTTCCTTCGGCATCAGCGAAAACGACTACGCCAAGAACCGCCGCGTGCAGGTCGGCGTTGTCATGCGCTAGAGCTTATTACAAAAGTCCCGCGTACCCGCGCCAGTTGGGTTTTGGCCGCTGGGCTAGGCGCAACGACTCCTAGCGGAGGGCAGTTTTTTCAAACGGTTAAGAGCTGCCCTGCGCTAGCAGCGCCCAGCGGCCAAAAGACACTGGCCTTGACAAGGTTGCGGTTCTTTTCCGCCGTGGCGTTGTCGTTCGTCAGTCACAGGTATATTTGATACCTGCTCCTTCCTCTCTTCTAGCCACGGCGGAAAACTCCATGCAACGCGGGCCGCGTGGGAATTTTGTAACAGGCTGTAGGCGAGCCGGGCGGGGACGCCGGACACGAAAAAGGGAGGCCGGGGCGGCCTCCCTTTTTCGTTTTAA
>JBCDLL010000046.1:0-29626 GCA_038745425.1 Verrucomicrobiota bacterium
CAGCGGAGGGCGGAGCTCCTGCTCCGCCGCGCTCCCCGTTCGATCTTCGCCGGCGGAGCAGGAGCTCCGCCCTCCGTCGGCAAACGACCACACGTCTTAGTTTCCTTGCATTTGCGTTTAAAAATATGATTAAAATGCTGCTAAAATTTCAAATACCGAAATTTATCAAGATTTTTATGTTGACAAAAAATGCGCGTTGAGCGATGGTAAGCGTAACCCTTGCGCGGATTAAAGCCCGATTAGCTCATCCGCCGCGTCCCGTGGACCGGGGAAAGAGCCCCCTCGATTGCACTCCCAACCGGCCAAAGTCCACAAACCCCAGGCCGAGCCGGAAACGGAACCAAGAAGATCGAGTGGGACCGAGCCAATCACCGGCGCCACCCCAGAAGCGGCGACATGGCGCCAGCCGGCATGAAGCCAAAATGGCGCCTCTGCCCTGCGGTGCCTTGACGGCCCCGGGCCCAGGCCGCATAGCTAGGGCCGGAACCGACCGCCTACGGCGGAAAGGAAACTCCGCCGCCCGGGCGGGATGAATCCGCCCCCAACAAGCCGAACCCGACCAAAGCGAAGCCGCACGCACCGCCCCGCAACCAAAACCCTTGACAGAACCCAACCCCCAAAAGAGACCCGACCATGCAAACACACCGACCCGTAGCCCTGATCATCCGCGACGGCTGGGGCCTGAGCCCGCAAGGCGAGACCGCCAAGGACGCCGAGGGCAACGCCCCGCTCCTGGCCCGCCTGCCCTACCAGGACAAGCTCTACGCGCAGTACCCGCACGCCACGCTCAGCGCGAGCGGCGAGGACGTCGGCCTGCCGGACGGGCAGATGGGCAACAGCGAGGTCGGCCACCTCAACCTCGGCGCCGGGCGCATCGTCTACCAGGACTTCCTCCGCATCAACAACACGATCAAGGACGGGAAGCTGGCCGCCATCCCCGCCCTGCAGGAGCTTTTTGCCCACGTCAACAACAAGGGCGACGCGCTCCACTTCTGGGGCCTGCTCAGCGACGGCGGCGTCCACAGCCATCAGCAGCACCTCTACGCCCTGCTGCGCGCGGCCAAGGACGCCGGGGTCGCGACCGCCTACATCCACTGCTTTATGGACGGGCGCGACACCTCCCCCCACGGCGGCAAGCAGTACCTGGCCGAGCTGGAGGCCGAGATCGAGGCGATCGGCCTCGGCACCATCGCTACCATGATTGGGCGCTACTACGCGATGGACCGGGATCAGCGCTGGGAGCGGACCAAGCTGGCCTACGACCTCGTCTTCCGGGGCGTGGCTGAGAAGGAGGCCTTCGGCCGAAAGCCGAGCGAGGTCATCCAGGAATGGTACGCCGAGGACAAGACGGACGAGTTTATCCCCGCCACCGTTTTCGCGGAGACGCCGCGGCCGCTCATCGCCGACGGCGACGGCATCCTCTTCTACAACTTCCGCAGCGACCGCGGCCGCCAGCTCTGCCGCGCCGCCACCGAGGAGCAGTGGGAGGGCTGGGACCGCGGGCCCGCGCCAAAGGTCGAGATCGTGACCATGACGCGCTACCACGAGGACTTCCGCTTTCCCCTGCTCTTCGGGCCGCAAAGCATGGACGACATTCTGGGCAAGGTGGTGAGCGCCGCCGGCAAGCGGCAGCTCCGCTGCGCCGAAACCGAGAAGTATCCGCACGTGACCTTCTTCTTCAACGGCGGTGAGGAGGAGCCCTTCCCCGGCGAGGACCGCCTGCTGGTCAACAGCCCGAAGGTGGCCACCTACGATCTGCAGCCGGAAATGAGCGCGCCGGAGCTGACCGAAAAGGTGCTGGCCAAGCTTGGCACCGATGATTACGACCTGCTCATCCTCAACTTTGCCAACCCGGACATGGTCGGCCACACCGGCGTGCTCGCGGCGGCGGTCAAAGCGGTCGAAACCGTGGACGGCTGCCTGAAACAGGTCGTGGACAAAATCCTGGAGCTGGGCGGCTGCGCGCTGATCTGCGCCGACCACGGCAACTGCGAACGCATGGTCCAAGACGACGGCAGCGCCCACACCGCGCACACGACCAACCTGGTGCAGATCTGGTACGTGGGCAACGACGCCGGCGAGGCCACGATCAGCGACGGCATCCTAGCCGACGTCTCCCCCACCCTGCTCAAGCTGATGGGCCTGGCCCAACCCAAGGAAATGACCGGTACCCCCATGGTGTCCTTCGAGGACGAGTAGATGAAGGCCGAAACCGCCCACCCCGAAGACCAGCTCCGCGGCTACCTCGGCGAAAACGAGGAAATCCTCTGGAGCGGGCGGCCGCAGGGCAAATTCCGGGTCCGCGGGATGGACTGGAGTTACATTCTGATGGGTGGGCTTCTCGCCTTCGGGCCGCTTTTGGGGCTGTTCTTTGGCACCCTGATGATCGTCTACGGAGAAACGGCCGAAAAGACACCACCCGGTGCCCTGTTCGCCCTTTTCTTCATCATGCTGCTGCTGGTGTTCGCCGGCCTTTACCTGATGTTCGGGCGGATTTGGTGGGACGCGCGGCGCCGCTCGCGACAGATCATCGCGCTCACGCGCAAGCGCCTGGTGGTGCTCGAGGACGGCTGGGGCCGAACCTGCAAAAGCTACGACCTGGCAAGCATGACGAACCTGGCTCTAAAAGAGCACCGCGACAGGAGCGGGGATCTTACCTTCGGCTCTTCGGGCTACTCCACGCCTTGGTGGGGCGGGTTTGGCGGCTGGCCGGGCATGCCGGAACCGACGGCAATCAACGACCTGCCGGACGCGGCCCGAGTCTTCGCACTTCTGCAACAACAACGATCAAACCAGGGATGAATACTCCCACCCACCCCGAGGACGGTACGGGCGATGTGCGCTTTGGAGGCCCCGCGAACAGCTCCGGCTGGCTGCAACAGCTTAACTTCATGTATGGAATGGTCCTCTACCAGGAAATGGAAAGCGTGGCCGAGGCCGCCAAAGTTGGCTCGCTTATCGAGGAGCAACGCAAGGAGCTGAAATGCTGATCCTATTCCAGCGCCTTGGTCTCGTGGCCGAGCTTGCGGAGAATTTCGCGCAGGGTGGCGAAGAGCAGGGCGGTGCTCCAGCCCAGCAGGAGCATGCCGGCCATGGCCTCGAAGCTGGTCAGCAGGCGCCAATCCGTTTCGAGGGTGATGTCGCCGTAGCCGACCGTGGTGTAGGTGCTGCCGGAGAAATAAAGCGCGGTCTCGAAGTCCGGAATCTGCGTGATCGGGGTCAGAAAAAGGTAGGCCAGCGCCCAGATCACCACCTCGATGATGTGGAGCAGCAGCATGCCGCTGGCCACCAGCAGCAGGATGCCAATCGCCCCCCAGTGCTTGGCCCGCGCCATCCAGCGGTGGGCCAGGCCCGGCACCCACTGGATGAGGATAGCCGAGCCGACCGCATGCACCATCACGTTGGAGGCGGTCAGCCCGCCGCCGATGGCAATCACCAGCAGCAGGCTGGTGTCGCCGCCCGAGCTGGCTTGGGCAAGAGTCATCGTTGCAAGCCAACCCGCCATCACCGGGCAGTTTGCCGCCGGGGCCAGCGTGTGTACATCCCTTTTGCGTGACGTTCAAGATGGCGACCCCGAGCCCGGAGAAAAAAGAGAAGCAGACATCCAAATCGGGAGGCTGCCTTGGTTGCCTGGGCTTGCTGGCAATGGGCAGCCTGATGTACCTGCTATTGGTCCTGGTGCTGGCGGTGCCGATCGTCCTGATTGCCTGGCTGGTGTTTGGAGTTGATCCGGTGCTGGCCGCACTCGGGAGTTTCTTTGGAGTTATGCTTCTTATAAACTTAATCGATGCGGCCGGAAATTTGCTCGACCTACCGAAAGACTTCCGCGAGATGACCGCCTTCGTTAAGACTTCCAAGGGCCAAGTCTATGTGCGCAACCTGTTGATAGCGGCTGCCGTGGCCGTGGCCGGTCTGATCCTCTGGAAGGTGATTGCGGACGAGCACGCCGCCCGGCCGCCGGTGGAGCCGCTCTCCCCGGCCGAATCCGTCCTGGCCGATCCCGCCGTGCGCGCGGAACTGGAAGCCGCCCTTGCCCTTTACGAGCGGGAGGGCTTGAGCCCCGAAGGCCGCGCCGCCCTCGGCGAGATCAACGCCTTTGCCAGCGAGCACCTGCGCGACCACGTCATCTTTTACCAAGAGGCCACGCCGTGGGTCATCACCGCCGACTCACCCGACCTGCCGGCCGCCTTCGTCGCCGGCGCGGTCCGGGCCATCCTGGCCACCGGCGATCTGCGCACCAACTCCTACGCCGGCACGCTGGAGGTGCTGCGCGTCTACCGCCAGCAGAAGCGGGAGCAGCCCGGGCTGTCCATCCCCGAGCTGGAGGCCTTCGAGCTGCTGGACCGCAAAGGCAAGCTGCGCGAGCGACTGGAAAAAGTCGACGCGCGCGAGGAGGCCCGCGCGGCGGAGGCGGGTTCGGGATGACCACGGCGCCGACGCGTCATTTGCCAGCCGCCGAAAAAAACGTCACCAAAAAGTTACCGGAGCATCGCCGCATTGAGCGTTTATATTAGCCGATGAACATGGACGAAATCTTCCAACTGGCGGCGGAGAAGTTTAAGGGCGCCCTCTCCGGCGAAACCGGTCAAAAACTGGCCACCGGCACGGTAATCCCGGCCCTGCAGAAACTCTTTACCAACTCCGAAGGCAAGCTCGACTTGAGCGCCATCCTAAAAGACATGGATCTGCAGGGGCTGGCCGGGATCGCCCAATCCTGGCTCGGCAGCGGGTCAAATCACGGCATCGACGCCAGCGCCATCGAGAAGCTCTTTGGCGGCAAGCTCAGCGAGTTTGCCTCCCAGCTGGGTATCCAGAAGGACGAAGCGGTGCAGGGGCTGCGGGCCGCCGTGCCCGAGGTGGTGGACAAGAGCAGCCCGGACGGCAACCTGATGAGCCAGGCCAGCGGGGTGATCAACATCGTCAAGGGCCTGTTTTAGACCGGGCGAGGCGCAGCCAATCAGGCAATATTTGCCCTGCAAAAAGGCACTTGTATGGTTTGCGCCCGGCACTGGTTTCAACGATACTGTCGAGTAGCCAATGGGAGAAGGATATGGATCGCTCACTCGCGCCTTCCTCACAGCTGGACCAACTCGGCCGTGGCCAGGGTCCTGACGGCGCTTTGCCGTCGCCCGCCTCCATCGCCATTCGCGATGCCACCCGCCGGCTCCAGCTTCCGCGCGGCTATGCCACCCGCAAGCTCCTGGAGGAGGCGGAGAAGGCCATCGGCATGGACACGGCACCGCCGCCCGAGGTAGAAGCCGAACTGCCCGCCAACAACCGCAGCGCCAAGCACACCATCTTCCAGTGGATCGCGGCCAAGCGCTACCCGCAGGCCTTGGCCGCCGGCAAGTTGCTCGAGAACCGGCTGCAGGAGGCGGAGACCAGCTGGAACCTCTGGACCGAGATCGGCCAGGCCTTCTTCAACGCGGAAGCCTTCCCCTACGCCGCCACCGCCTACCGCCACGCCATCGGCCTGAGCGATGCCGAGCTGGCCTCCTGGTTCAACCTGGGCGTCTCGCTGCAAGCGATGGGCCAGCTTGAGGAAGCGCTCGAGTGCTACCAGCAAGCCGAGGAAATCTCCCCCAACCACCCCAAGGTCTGGTGCAACCTGGGAGCGCTCTACTTCCAACTGGAGGACTTCGAGCAGTCCGTTCAGGCCTCGCACCGGGCGCTGGAAGTCCGCCCCGACTACGCCCGCGCCTGGGACAACCTGGCCGCCGCATTGGGCGCGACCGACCAACTGGTGGACGCCGCCCGCTGCTGCGTGAAGGCGATCGAGTACCGGCCCAACTACTTCGAGTCCTGGCTCAAGCTCGCCATCATTTACTACCACGCCGGTTCGCTCCCGCAGGCCGAGAAGGCCTTCGGCGAGGCGCAGCGCATCCGCCCGCGCTCGACCTACGTGCAAACCTACCTGGCGATGATTCTGGCCCGCACCGGGCGCGCCTTCCAGGCCAAGGAAATCGTGCGCCGCGCGGCCGAGATCGTGCCCGACCCGCTCCTGCTCTGGATGGCGTGGATGGAAATCGGCCGTGCCTACGAGAAAGAGGAGAACTTCCCCACAGCCCTGGAATCCTACCAGCAAGCCACTTTTGCCAACGAACAGGCGCACGAACCATGGCTGGCCTCCGGTCGGCTGCACTTGCGGCTGGAGGACCGCGGCGAGGCCATGCGCTGCTTCAATCAGGCGGTGACGTTTCAGACCGACGCGGCCCGAGCCTGGCACGAGATAGGCCAGATGGCCTGCCAGCACGAGGACTACGCCACCGCCGCCGAGGCCTTCCGCCACGAGACCGACCTCCACCCGGATGACTTGAAGGCTTGGCAGGACCTCGCCTCCAGCCTGGAGGCCTCCGGCCGCGGCAGCGAGGCCGCCGAAATCCTCCAGCGCGCCAAGAGCCTCATTGGCGACCAGGTTACCCAGACCAGCGGCATTTAGCGCTCGCCCTTGAGCCTCGCGGGGCTCGCCACATCACGAGGCGGGAACGGGGTTGGTGCTTACCGGGCGCTCACCGTTTGCTGGTCTTCTCGGCGCGACAATTCGCGGTACTGCCGTGGGCTCCGGCCATGGACCGCGCGGAACCTTCGGTTGAAGTTGGAAAGGTTGCGGAAACCCGAAGCGTAACAAATCTCCGCCACGCTCAGGTCGGACTCCGCCAACCGCCGGCAAGCCTGGCCCAACCGGACCGACTCGAGAAACTGGCTGTAGTTCTGCCCCGTCATCCGCCGGAACCAGCGGCTAAACGCCGAGGGCGAGTAGCCCGCCCGCCGCGCGGTCTCGGCTAGCGGTAGCGGCTCGGCGTGGCGGCGCAGGATGTGGCGGCAGACGGCGTCGATCCGCGCATGGGTCGGCGGCAGGTCTCCTTGCTCGAAGCCGGGGCTGGCGAGTACGCGGCCGTCCCGCCGGGACGCCAAGCGAGTGAGCATCTCGAGCAAGCACAGCATCCGCTCCGGGCCTTTCGCCTCACGGCAGGCGGGCATGAGCCGGTCAAACTCACGCGCAACCGAGGCCGGGAAACAGAGCCCCCGACCGGCCCGCCGCAGCAACCTGGCCAGGCCCGCCATCTCCGGCGCCGCGAGCAAGCCGCCGAAGGTTTCCGGCAAGAACTGGATGATCTCGGCGTGCGCCTTGCCGGGCCGGTGGCTGAAGTAAATGTGCCGCAGGTTGGAGCCCAGCAGGCAGAGGTCGCCCGCCCCGAAGTTCTCCACCCGGTCGCCCACGATGCGCGTCCCCCGGCCGGATTGAATCAGCGTCAGCTCGACCTCCGGGTGGTAGTGGAAGGGGCAGTCGAAGACCCGCGCCCGCCGGGACAAGCACAGGATCGAGCTGGAGGGCGGCCGGGGCACCAGTTCCAGTTGCACTTTCATGCTTTGTATTTGCGCATAGAATAAAATAATGAGCAACAAAGTACTGATATTTGGTTGGCGAATAGGAGCCAGCCCTGGCGGTTGCCGGTTATTGTGACCAACCATGACCACACCTCCCACCTCCTCCCCCATCGACCTTGGCACCGCCTATCCCCTCAACCCCGAGCAAATCGCAAATTTCCGGCGCGACGGCTTCATCAAGCTCAAGAACGTCTTCAGCCAGGAAGAGCTCGAGCCCTACCGCCACGAGATCACCCGGCAGGTCAAGGAGCTGAGCAAGGATTACGCGCCGCTGGAGAAACGCTCCACCTACGACCAGGCTTTTCTGCAAATCAGCAACCTCTGGGAACACTGCGCGCTGGCCCGCGAGTTCGCCTTTGGCCGGCGCCTGGCGCGCATCGCCACCGAGCTGCTGGGCACGCGCGGCGTACGGATGTACCATGACCAAGCCCTCTACAAGGAGTCCGGCGGCGGCTATACGCCCTGGCACGTCGACCAGGTCTACTGGCCGCTTTCCAACGAGAACACCGTCACGGCCTGGGTACCGCTCCACGCCGTGCCGCTGGAGAACGGCCCGCTCAGTTTTGCCGTGGGCAGCCAGAAAATCCGGACCAACCGGGACCTCGTCATCAGCGAGGAAAGCGAGAAGCAAATCGCCGAACAGATGAAGCTCTCTGACTGCCCGGTGGAGGAATCGCCCTACGACTTGGGCGAGGTCAGCTTCCACTACGGCTACACCTTCCACCGCGCCGGCCCCAACCGGCTGGAATACCCCCGCGAGGTGATGACCGTGATCTACATGGACTCGGAGATGAAGCTGGCCGAGCCAAAAAACGAAAACCAGCGCAAGGACTGGGAGCGCTGGTGCCCGGGCGCCCGGCGGGGCGAAGTCATCGACAGCCCGCTCAACCCGGTGCTCTACGAGCGCGAAAGCTGACCGCCTACCGGTGGAGGGACTCGAACCCACACGGACTTGCGCCCACTTGATTTTGAGTCAAGCGCGTCTACCAATTTCGCCACACCGGCTTGGCCAGACCAGGATGATAACGTTTGGCCGGGCCAAGGCAAGAGCGCGGCATTGTCTTCTGGCCCGGGGGACGTAGGCTGGGCGGGATGAACCGCCAACTGCGCATCCGCGTCTTTGACCGGCTCGCCACGATGCTGGGGGCGGGCATCCCCCTGCACCAGGCGGTGGAGAAAGTGCTCGCGAGCAACCCGGCCAGCGAGCTCCGCGTGCTGCTGCACCAACTGCTGCAGGGCGACCGCGCGGCGGAAGCCTTCGCGGCGGCGGGGTTTGAGGAGTTCGAGCAAAACCTGGTCAACGCGGGCGAGCGCGGGGGCCGGCTCGACGACGTCTTCCGCGCGCTCTCCCTTTACTACCAGCGCGAGCTGGCCGTTTCCCGCGCGATCAAGACCGCGCTGGTCTATCCCATTTCGGTGCTCAACCTGATCGCGCTGATTGGCCCGCTGCCAGAGCTGGTGCTGAAGAGCGTCTGGAGTTACCTCGCCTCGGCGCTGACCAGCCTGTTCGTTATCTGGAGCCTGCTGATTGGCGTATACGTGCTGGTGCGTTCGACCTGGAACCTGGAGGCGGCGCAGTTTTTCTGGCTGCGGCTGCCGCTGGTGGGCGGCTTCCTGCGCGCCACCTACCAGTACCGCTGGATCGTGGCCCTGCGCATCGAGCTCAACGCCGGCATCGGCTTTGCCCCCGCGGCGGCCGACGCCTGGGCGGCGACCGGCTTTGCCCGGCGGACGGACCGCGCCCGGGAGGTGGTGGCGCGACTGCAGGAGGGCGAGCGCCTGAGCACCGCCATGGTCGGCTGGCCGGAGCTGCCCTCCGACTGGGCCGAGTACATGGCCACCGCCGAGGAATCCGGCAAGATCGTGGAAACGCTGGGGCAGCTCGAAGCCTTGGCGCTGGATAATTGGAAACACGCCCAGGACGTGCTCGCCCGGGGGATGTCCACCTTTCTCTACTTTGCCCTCATTCTGGCGGCGGGTTTCTTCGTCTTTACCTTCGTGGTCGATCGCTTCAGTCCCGTGCTCAAGATGCTCGACCAGATGTAGCCTTGCTTGCGGGCGCGATCTGCTCTCTGATATCCCCTCCATGACAAGCTACTGGGTACGCGGCGACGACGGCGAGGAGTACGGCCCCTGCAGCCGCGAGGAACTGCGCGAGTGGATCGGCGAAAACCGGCTGGGGCTGGACAGCATGGTGCGCGCGGACGGGCCAGGCGCCGAGTGGGAGCCGCTCCAGACCATCCCCGAGCTGGTGGTGCTCATTGCGGAGGACGAAGTCAAACGCCAGCGCCCGGACATCGTCGGCGGCCAGCCGCTGGCCGGCTACGGACGCCGCGCGTTGGCCACGCTCATTGACCTGCTGCTGATTTACATTATCGCCACGCTCATCCTCATTCCCATCATTTGGTTGACGCAGATCGACCTCAACCAGTTCATGACCGAGTTCATGGAATGGGCGCGGGGCGAGCGATCCGACCCGCCGGCCAGCCTGTTCGCGGTCCAGCTCACGGTGCAGATCGTCTACATTCTGGTCGTGCTGGGCTACATGGGGTTTTTCGTGGGCCGCGACGGCCAAACGCCCGGGATGCTTGCCTTTCGCCTGCGGGTGGTGGACGGCGAAGGCTTAACGGTCAGCACCGGCCGCTCCCTGCTGCGCGCTTCCTGCTTTTACCTCTCGGTCTACTTTTACGGCCTGGGCTTTGTGGTGGCTTTCTTTACCGCGCGGCGGCAAACACTACACGACCTGGCGGCGGGCACCTTCGTCATCCAACTGCCCAAGCGGGAGTAAAACCAGGTTGCGTGCCGACCGCTCCCAGGGGAAACTAACTCCATGACCACCATCGTGCTGGACCCGCCCGTGCCCGCCGTGGCCGCCCAGAAAATGGCGCGGGAAGGCTGCGCGCTGATCGACGTGCGCACCCCCGCCGAGTACCGCGAAGTGCACGCCGAGGGCGCCCACCTGGTGCCGCTTGATCGCCTGGACCCCGTCGCCCTGGCCGGCGAGCACCGTCCCGGCCCGGACCGCCCGCTGCTCCTCCTCTGCCAAAGCGGCCAGCGCGCCGCCCAGGCGGCCGAGCGCCTCGCCCGGGCGGGCATCCCCGAGGTGCGCGTGGTGGAGGGCGGCACCCTAGGCTGGGTCGGCGCCGGGCTGCCCGTGGTGCGCGGCCGCGCGACGATGTCCCTCGAGCGACAGGTACGCATCGCGGCGGGCGCGCTCGTCTTCGCCGGAACCGCGTTGGGCATGACCGTCGATCCCTGGTGGTTACTGCTGCCCGGCTTTGTCGGCGCGGGCCTGGTCTTTGCCGGCATCACCGATACCTGCGGCATGGGCATGCTCCTGGCCAAGATGCCGTGGAACCGGTAGTTTTTACGAAGCGTTCGGTAAAAATATGCGGCCAAACCGCATATTCTGGTAAAGTTACCGGAGCCTTTGCCGATAAAATCACTTATGCCTGCCAAGCATAACCCCGACAATCACGGTCGCAATGACGCGCGGCAAGACGATGAGGTCATGGGCCACGACATCTCGGCCGAACCCGACTTCGCCGCTCCGTCGCACTCGGCCGACTTGAGGATCACCTCCGCCGAGCTGGATGCGCTCGCCGGCTTGCTGGTGCCGCGCCTGCACGAAATCCAGCGCGAGCACTTCGAGTAAACGCACCGCGCCTCGCGCGACGGGTCCTCACTCCCTTTTTTGCCAGGGGACGCCGCCACCGGCCTGGATGCGGGCCTGCATGGCGCTCCGCAGCCGGTCAAAGTCCGGGTCGTCCTCTCTCACCAGGTTGGTGGTTTCCAGTGCGTCCTCCGCCAAGTTGAACATCTCCAGCTCCGAGTAGGGCGAGTTGTGCAGAAGCTTGAGGTCGCCCTGGCGGACGGCGTGGTAATCCTGCCCGGTCATGAAGCGCCCAAACGCCCCGCCGCCTTCGCGCCGCACCCAGTAAAGCGTGCGCTCGCTCATGTCCATGGGCTCGCCTTCGAGCAGCGGCAGCATGGACTGGCCTTCGATCGCGTGGTCCACCGCCACCCCGGCAGCGGCGCAAAAGGTGGGGAAGAAATCCATTAGCAGGCCGGGGGTGGCGTCCACCCGCCCGGGCGCAATGTGGCCGGGCCAAGTGGCGGCGCAGGGCACGCGGATGCCGCCCTCGTAGACGTCGCCCTTCTGGCCGCGCCAGGGGTCGTTGCAGGCGCCGGCCCGCTCCTCCCCGCCGTTGTCCGAGGCGTAGACCACCAGCGTGTTGCCGGCCACGCCAGCGGCCTCGAGCGCGTCGAGCACCTGGCCGATGCCTTCGTCCATGTGCTCGGTCAGGGCCAGGTAGCGCACGCGTTGGTCGCTGGCCTCCGGTTCGCGGGCGCGGACTTTTTCCACCCACTCGGGCTTGGGCTGGATGGGCGTGTGCGGCGCGTTGTAGGCCAGGTAGAGGAAGAACGGCGTCTCGGCAGCGGCCTGCGTCCGGATGGTTTCCACCGCCCACCGGGTGAAGATGTCGGTGGCGTGGCCCTCGGGGTCGACCGTCTCGTAGCCCTCGCGCATGAAGTTGTGGCCGTCGCGCATGTGGGTGAAGTAGTCGTCCATCATGTCGCCCAGAAAGCCGCGAAACTCGTCGAAGCCGCGGCGCAGGGGGTGGTTCTCCTCTTCCAGGCCCAGGTGCCACTTGCCCACGATGGTGGTGTGGTAACCGGCCCGGCGCAGCATGGTGGGCAGCGTCACGGCGGCGGGGTCGAAGTAGCCCCAGCTATGGCCGGGGTCGGTGCGGATGACTCCCGGCACGCCGACCGTGTCCGGGTAGCGCCCGGTCAGCAGCGCGGCCCGGCTGGGCGAGCACACCGGCGAGTTGGCGTAAAACTGGGTAAAGCGCACGCCGCTGGCGGCCAGGCGGTCGATGTTCGGCGTCTGCACGTGCGGGCCGCCATAGCAGGAGGCATCGCCGTAGCCATGATCGTCCGAAAGGATCATGACAATGTTGGGGGGCTGGGAGGTACTCATGGAAACGAATCAGACCCGGTAAGGAAAGGCCGAAGGCGGGCGGTTGTCCAGCGGGCGCAGCTGAGCGGGATCGTAGGCGGCGTGGTCGCGCCCGGCCATGTGCTCGGCGAGGAGCGCGCGCATCGGGGCGAGCCGGGCGGCGTCGCCGGAGAGGTCGCGGCATTCGCCGGGATCGTCCTTCAGGTCAAAGAGCTGCTCCTCGTTGGAGGCCAGCCACCAAATGTACTTGTGGTCACCGTGGACGACGTAGTGGTGGTTGTTGGCCCCGCCGCCGCATTCGCCAAAGAGAACCTCGCGCCGGGGCGCCTGCTCCCCGCGGATGGCCGGGGCGAGCGAATGCCCGTCCATGCCTTCGGGGATGTCCACGCCGGCGAGGTCGAGCAGGGTCGGCGGCACGTCCTCCAGGCAGGCGAGCGCGTCGCACTCGCCGGCGCTTTTCTCCACGTTGTAGCCGCCCAGAAAGAAGGGCACGTGGGCGGAGGCCTCAAAGGGCAGGGACTTGCGGAAGAGGTGGTGGTCGCCAAGCATCTCGCCGTGGTCGCTGGTAAAGAGCACCCAGATGGGCTCGCCCTGCCGCGGGTTGCCGTATTCCCGGTACTGCTCCAGGAGGAAGGCGACGCAGTCGTCGATGTGGTTGATGAGCCCGTAGTAGCCGGCCCAGGCGTTGCGGATGATCTCGGGATCGAACGGGCCGAAGCCGGAGTCCGGGGGCAACCCGCGCGGTGCTTCCTCCGCGCGCGGCACCCACTCGCCCAGCACGGGCGCGGGCATTTCCTTACCCCGGTAACGCTCGTAGTAGACGGCCGGCGGCGTCAACGGCGGGTGCGGCGCGGTGAAGGAAAGGTGCAGGAACCAGGGGCAGCTCGGGTCGCGCCGCTTGGTGAGGAACTCCGCCGCGGCCTGCACCAACCAGGCGTTGTGGTGGAACGGCTCGTCCAGATGATAGGGGCGGGCCAGCCGGCCGTTGCCGCTGATGCCGTTAAGCTGCGGGTGGGTGTCGATGCCCCGGGACCGCAGCCAGTCCGTGTAGTCATTATGGGCGGCGTACCTGGAGGTGGGGCGGAGGTTGGCCGAATCGCTCAGCACCATGTGGTCGAAGCCGTAACGCTTGCGCTGGGGGTGCATGTGAAGCTTGCCCACCAGCTGCGTCTGGTAGCCGGCCTGGCCGAGCAACCCGGGCAGGGTAAAGGGCGGGTCCCAGTCCAGCCCGTCCTCGTAGTGCCGCAGGCCGTGGGTGGCGGGGTGCTGGCCGGAGAGCAACGTGCGCCGGGCCGGGATGCAGACCGGGCAGGTGGCATAGGCGCGGGTAAAGTTGACGCCGCCCGCGGCGATGGCGTCCAGATTGGGCGTCTCCAGCACGCGGTTGTGGTTGTAGCCCAGGCTGTCGAAGCGCTGCTGGTCGGTCGTAATCAGCAGGATGTGCGGTCGGTCACTCATCGGTGCGAACCCCTAACCTGTTGGCATCCCGCCCAAAGGACGAGCGCTTTTTTTCCGGCCGGAGGATTTCCCGGTCAATCGGCTAGCCCGGCTTCGCGATGGCTTCGCCCAGGTGGCGCTGCGGGTTCTCGCCCCAAAAGGCCCCCACCGCCAGGAGGACCGCGGTGGCGGCCGAGACCACCAGCGGCGCGTCGAAGGAGCCAAATTCCTTAGACAGGGCGATAAAGACCAGCGGGGCAAAGCCGCTGGCGATGACGATGGACGACATGTTGAACCCGCTGATCGCGCCGAGGTGCTGGCGACCGAAGAAGCGGGGCCAGACCGTGCCGGTCAGCGGTTGGAAGATGCTCATGGCGACGCCCCCGCCGATGTAGAGCAGGCCGTAGCCGGCCGGATTCGGGAGGAAGACGATCCCCAGCGCGGTGGCGGCGAGGGCCAGGCTCATCGCGATATTCATGAACTTGAGCCGCACCCGGTCGAGCAGCCAGGCCACCCCCAAGCTGGCAATCAACCCGATCACCGCCATCGGCAACAGCAGCAGCACGGATTCCTCCGCGCTGTGCAGGCTCTCGGCGCCGATGCTGACAATGTGGTAGGTGAAGCCCGTCACGAAAAACGCACCGAAGGCGGCGGTGAGATTGAAGGACCAGAACGACCACGTGCAGAGGGCCTCCCGCAGGGACATCTCGCGGCGCACCGTCAGCTCCGGGTTGCTCCGTTGACTGGCGCTGGCCTCGGCGCCGTCGTCCATCCGCAGGCCGCATTCCTCCGGGTTATCGCGAAAGAAAAGCGCCGCGATCAGCGCCATGAGAAAGCCGCAAAGGATGGCCAGAATAACGTAAACCCAGGACCAGCCCACCCAGAGGATGCCGCGCAAAAACACCCAGGTGGAAATCGGGAAAACCAGCGACATCAGCATCATGCTGAGGCTCATCACCAAGCCCCGGCGCACGTTGAACCACTTGCCGATCATCGCGCGGGAGGCCATCGTCAGCGTGCCCTGCCCGAAGAAGCGGATGCCGAAAATGCCCACCGCCAGCGCGGCAAAGTCGCCCCACTCCGGAGCCAGATGGAGCTGGACCGCCAGGGCTTCCATCGTCTCCGAAATCCAGAGAACGGCGGCCATGTAAAGCAGCGACAGGCCAAAGAAAATCCCGGTGAGCACGGTGAAGAGGCGCGCGCCCATCAGATCGAAGAGCCGGCCGCAGAAGGGCAGGATCAAACCGCTGCCGACGGTGCCGAAGAGGTAAGCCGTGCTCAGCAGCTCGTCGGTCACCGCGGCGTCCTCGGCGATAAAGGCCTGAAAGGCGGCAAAGCCGGTCGTCTGCCCGGGCACGCTCGCGCAAACGCCGATCGTCCCCACCACCGCGACCACCCAGCCGTAAAAAACCGGGAAGCGCCTCGGCGCGAAGGGGAAGTCGACGGCCAGCAGACGCATCTGCGCAGGCTGGAGGCCCCCGGGTCAAAGTTCGACATTTTAATTTTGGGAAGCGCCGTGCTAGAAGCTTAGCGGATGTCCCGTTTGCTCCGATGCCTGCCCGCAATGTGGCTGCTCGTGGCCCCCGCGCCGGCTGCGGCGGAGGCCTTCGGTTGGCGGGGCGACGGCACCGGTTCCTTCTCGAAGGCCGTCCCCCCGCTGGTCTGGAGCGAGACCGACAACGTCATCTGGAAGACCCGCCTGCCCGGCTGGAGCAACGCCGCACCGGTCGTCTCCGGCGACCACATCTTTGTCACCGCCGAGCCCGACCAACTCGTCTGCCTGAAGACCAACGGCGATATCCTCTGGACCCGCTCCCTCAATTACCCGGACGTGCTCTCGCCGGAAGAAGGCGAGGCCCTCCGCCGCAAACTCGCCGACCTGGAGCCGGTCATCCGCCGCGCGGAGAACCTGCGCGGTAAGATTCTGCGCCTGCGGCAGCGGATGAAGAAGGACAGCACCGGCTCCAAGCAGCTCAACACCCTGTTAAAGGACGCGCAGACCGAGCTGGAGGAAACCGAGAAGTCGCTCGAAGAGGTGCGCGACTTCCTGCCCCCGCCCGTGCCCGCCGCCGACGGCTACACCTCCGCCACGCCCGTTACCGACGGCGAACGCGTCTACGTGGTCTTCGGCACCGGCATCGCCGCCGCCTACGACTTGGACGGCAACCTCATCTGGAAGCGCCTGCTGGAACGGCCGCGCGGCGACACCGGCTACCGCGCCTCGCCCGCGATGGCCGGCGGCAAGCTGGTGGTCGGGATCAACCGCAACCTGCGCGGGCTGGACCCGGCGACGGGCGAGTCCCTCTGGCGGGCGCGAGTCCCGGAGGCGCCGGGCTCGGTGGTGACCGTCACCGGCGAGGGCAAGACCGCGGTGGCGACGCCGTCCGGCTACCTGATCGACGTGCTGACCGGTACCCGCTACACCGACCGGTTGGGAACGCTGCCGCTCAACGCGCCGCTCTTCAGCGGCGGGGCCCTCTTCTACGTCGCAGAGAAAGGCGCCGTTTACCTGCCGCCGAGCGAGTGGAGCGAGCAATCATTCAAGGATCTCAAGCCCGGTTGGGAGGCCGAGCTGCCCGCGGGCGAGTACGTGGCCTCGCCCCTGCGCGTGGGCAACTTGGTTTACGCGGTCACCACCACGGGCCGGCTCTCGGTCATCAACAACCAAGGCAGGGTAACCGACTCCCAGCAGCTCGACCTCCAGGCCGGCACCGCCATCGTGGCCAGCCCCATTTACGCCGGCGGGATGATCTTCCTGACCAGCGACGAAGGCCTCACCCGCGTGGTCAAGCCCGGCGAGCGCTACGACCAGGTCGGCACCAACCGGCTCGAGCCCACCCGGGCCGCGCCCGTCGCCGTGCGCAACCGCCTCTACTTCCGCGGCCAACGCTACCTCTTTTGCCTGGGCGTCAAGTAGCGGAACCGCGCCGGTTCTCCCGACCTTGACCTCCCTGCCGGTTGCGGCACACTTCCTAGTCCCAAGATGCCGCACGACAAGCAATACACCGTGGCCGTGGTCGGCGCGACCGGCGCCGTCGGCCGCGAAGCCCTCCACATGCTGGAGGCGCGCCAGTTCCCCGCCCGGGAAGTGCGCGCGCTGGCTTCGGCACGCTCGCGCGGCTCCCTCCTGCCTTTCCGCGGCGGCGATCTGGAGGTGCAGGAGCTCTCCGCCCAAGCCTTCGAAGGTGTCGACTACGCCATCTTCAGCGCCGGGGCCACCCGCAGCAAGGAATTCGCCCCCCGCGCGGTCGAGGCCGGCGCGGTCGTGATCGACAACTCCAGCGCCTACCGGATGGACCCCGAGGTCCCGCTCGTCATCCCGGAGGTCAATTCGGGTGATCTCAAAAAGCACCGCGGCATCATCGCCAACCCCAACTGCTGCGCCGCCATCCTGGCGACCGCGCTCTGGCCGCTGCACGCCGAGGCCGGCCTCACCCGGCTGGCGGTGAGCACCTACCAAAGCGCAAGCGGCGCCGGCGCCCAGGCCATGGCCGAACTGGAAGACCAGGTGCGCCAGTACGTGGCCGGCGAGGCCATCGACGCCGAGGTCTTCCCCTACCAGATCGCCTTCAACCTCTTTAGCCACAACACGCCGGTCGGCGCCGACGGGCTCAACGTGGAGGAGGCCAAGGTGATCGAGGAGATGCGCAAGCTCTTCCACGCGCCCAACCTCAAGCTCTCCGTCACCTGCATCCGCGTGCCCGTGCTGCGCGCCCACAGCGAAAGCGTGGTGATGGAATTCGAGCGCCCGCTGAGCGAAGCGCGCGCGCGCGAAATCCTGGCCGCCTCCCCGGGCATCCGGGTGATCGACGACCGCGAGCACAACCACTTTCCCATGCCACTGGAAGCGACCGGCCAGCTCGACGTCCTCATCGGCCGCCTCCGCGAGGACCCGGTCTTCGAGAACGGGCTGGCCGCCTTCATCGCCGGCGACCAGCTCCTGAAGGGCGCCGCCTGGAACGCGGTCCAAATCGCGGAGGAACTCGTCAAGCTCGACCGGCTCCGCTCCGACACCGGCGCGACCGAAGCCGCCAACCCCAGTTTGGGGGTTTAGTAAACAAGGCGGACGCAAATCGCTGCTGCGATGGTTTCGCACGAAGGGCAACAAGGACACCAAGGCGGTCAGGCGACCAACTCTCGCCCAGTCAAACGGCTCTCTCTTGCCAGTAGCCGCCGGTGCTAGCGTACGGCAGTTCTCCCAGCGGCGGAAAGGAACGGCCCTGGTTGTACGAGGAGAAACGGAGGGCGGAGCTCCTGCTCCGCCGCCGCCACACGAACCCATAGCGTGGTCGAGCGGAAGCTCGACCCTCCGTCGGCTTGGCATCGCCCGGTGCCGGTAGCCGCCGGTGCTAGCGCACGGCAATTCTCCCAGCGGCGGAATGGAACGGCCGTGGTTGTACAACGAGAAACGGAGGGCGGAGCTCCTGCTCCGCCGCCGAACACGGGGCGGGGGGAACGCGGCCTAGCGGGAGCCTCCAGCTCCTGAACAGGACCAGGATGGTCCTGCTACCCGCCCGGTCGTCAAACCTATAGGTCCCGCCCGCGCTTCACGATCTAGCCGTCAACGCTACTGGGCGACGTAGCCGCCGTCGGAGGCGATCAGGCTGCCGGTCATGAAGCTGTTTTCGTCGGAAAGCAGGAAGCAGACGACGGTGGCAATCTCCTCCGCCTTGCCCATGCGGCCCAGGGGCTGCCCGTCATGAAAGGACTGGACGATGGCGGCTTCGTCCTGGCCGGTCAGCTCGCCAATGCGCCGCACGAGCCGATCCACCAACGGCGTCTCGATCGTGCCCGGGCAGATACAGTTCACGCGCACGCCGTACTCCGCGTAGTCGAGCGCGGTGCTCTTGGCCAACTGGCTGGTGGCGCCCTTGGTCAGCCCGTAAACCGAGCTGCGCGGCTTGCCGATAAAGGCCTGGTCCGACCCCATCAGCACCACGCTGCCGCCGCGCTGCTCCCGCATGACCGGCATCACCGCCTTGAGGGTGTAGAAAACGCCCTTTACGTTGATTGCCAGCACGTTCTCGAAGTCCTCCAGGGTGGCCTCCTCCAACGTGGCCAGCAAGTGCACCCCCGCGTTGGCGAAGAGGCAATCGATGCGCCCGGCCTCCTCCCGGACCCGCGCCACCGCCGCCTGGATTTGGGCGTAATCCCGCACGTCGCAGGGCAGGTAGACAAGGCTCGAATCGTCCGGCTCCTGGATGTCCAGGACGTAGACCTTGGCCCCCTCCGCTGCCAGCCGCCGGGCCGTCGCCGCGCCAATGCCCTCCGCCCCGCCGGTCACCACGGCAATCTTGTTTTGAAAGCGATTCATCTAGCCAGAACTAGCCGCCCACGCCGGGGAGTCAAACCGCGGGGCAAAAAGGTGGGATTCGCCGACCGGTTTAAGCGGTGACCTTTGCGGAATCGGGGACGCCAGGGTGCTTCAAGTGCTGTCGAGCGCATTCGGACCAGCTAGCGGCTCCAAGCGCTTTCGTCTGAACCACACCCAGACCCAAAGCACAACTCCACCGATAGCACCCGATAGGTAGGAAACGAAATGGGCGGCACCCACTGCAATGAAACTACTGTGCTGTTCACTTGGAATCTTTCGTGCCAGCCATCGATTCAACTCAATCGATCCATTCTCGGCCAGTATATAGCCCACTAGCCCAGCGATGGCAGCAATCCCAAGCATGCAGATCAATAGGAACAGAATTGGGTGAAACAACTGCCGGGCCGACAACTTGGGCCGCTTCCCTGCCCGGGCGGCCACGGCCAACCCAATCCCCAAGGGCAAACCAACCCACCAGGTCGCCACGATTCCCCAGTAGATACCGTTGATGGTGGGTGAATCCGAGCGTCCCAAACCGATCATCGGTGGATGCGCCACGGTAAAGTATTCAATGCTCACGCGCGCCGTAATTTGGTCATGCACAATTCCAAAGACTATCGCAGCCAACACCGCCAGAAAAATGATAGCTAGCGCCTTCATCCTGTGCGCCCGGCCCGCCTAAAACATCTCTTTCTGCGTGCCGGAGGGTTGGAGGCCGAGTTTGTCGTAGGCGCGTTGGAGGGCGACGCGGCCGGAGGGCGTGCGCTTGAGGAAGCCCTCCATGATGAGGTAGGGCTCGTGGACGTCCTCGATGGTGCCGGCGTCCTCGCCGACAGCGACGGCCAGGGAGGCCACGCCGACCGGCCCGCCGCCGAACTTGCCGATGAGCGTTTCCAACAGGCGGGTGTCCATCTCGTCGAGCCCGTCGGCGTCGATGTCGAGCCTGCGCAGGGCGGCGTCGGCCAGCTCGGGGGTGACGCGCCCGTCGCCCTTGACGGCGGCGTAGTCGCGCACCCAGCGCAGCAGGTTGTTGGCGATGCGGGGCGTGCCGCGCGAGCGCCGGGCCACCTCGGTGGCGGCGGCGGCGTCCGTCTCCACGCCCAGGATGGCGGCGGAGCGCGCGACCACGCTGGCCAGGTCCTCGGCCGGGTAGTAGTCCAGCCGGTTGACCATGCCGAAGCGCGAGCGCAGCGGCGGGCTGATCATGCCTGCGCGGGTGGTGGCGGCAATGAGGGTGAACTTGGGCAGGTTGAGCCGGACGCTGCGCGCGTTGGGCCCCTGGTCGATGATGATGTCGAGGCGGAAGTCCTCCATCGCGGGGTAGAGGTACTCCTCGATGTTCTTGTTCAGCCGGTGAATTTCGTCGATGAAGAGGACGTCGCCCTTTTGCAGGGTGGTGAGGAGCCCGGCGAGGTCGCCCGCTTTCTCGATGACCGGGCCGCTGGTGATTTTGAGCCCCGCGCCCATGGCGTCGGCGATGATGTGGGCGAGCGAGGTCTTGCCCAGCCCGGGCGGGCCGGAGAAGAGGAGGTGCTCGATGGCGTCGCCCCGCTGCTGGGCCGCCGCGATGAGGATTTCCAGCCGCTCCTTGACCGCGCGCTGCCCGACGAAGTCCGCCAGCTTGGGCGGGCGCAGGGAGAGCTCCAGGTTGGCGTCCGCGGGCAGGTCCGGCTGGCCAAGGCCGTCGGCCTCGGGGCCGGGATCGAAGGAGATGGGGTCGGGCATGGTTTAGGTCAACTCCAAGTAGCTTTCGTCGGGACTCGCCAAGAAAGCTTCGAGTTCCGATTGATGATCCCGCAATAGTCCCACGATCTCTACGGTCGTACAATTACCGATGGCCAGGTGGATCACCTTTGGCGGCGCGCCTTCCATCGTACTGTACGCGAGAAAATCCAAATCCTTAGTGACGATGCAAAAGCCTCCTCTCTTAGCAAAATCCCAGACTTCCCGGTCACTCGCAGTTTGCAGCCCCAACGGGATGAGGTGGTTGGAGCCAGCAAAGGAATCTCCCAGTTCGCCGACAACCCGGTAGGAAATGTTCTCGTCAAAAAGCAGCTTCACGACTTGAGCACAACGACTCGCCGTTGCATTTCGGCCGCGTAGGCAAAACACGCGTTGATATCATCACGCGTCAACTCGGGAAAATCCCGCAGGACTTCCTCCACGCTCATCCCGCTGGCCAAGTAGTCTAAGACGTCTCCCACCGTTATCCGCAGGTCGCGGATGCAGGGCTGGCCGCTGCGTTTACCCGGCTGGACGTTGATAAGCCCCGTGTAATCCATAGATCCACTATCTGGCGAATGCGCCGCAAAATCAATGCGGATCCATCCCTTCGCAACTTCCCGCCTCCGCCCTGCCCGCCGCGGCTACAGGTTGTAGGGGTCGAACCGTTCGACGCCGGCCTCTTCCCACTGCTCGTAGGGGATCTCCCGGCGGTCGGCGTCGAGGATGACCATCATTCCGTCGGAATCCTGGGTCTCGATGAAGAGGATCTCACCGTTCGGGTTGGAAAAGATGGTCTCCTTGATCTTGCCGTCCTCACCGTAAACCCAGCGTTCGCTCCGGAGAGGCGCGTCGTTGGCGTCATACCAAACCGACCCGAGCGGCCGGTCCACAATCATTGTTCCAACCCCAGGTGCTTGTAGCGTTTGACCGCGGCGGTCAGGCTGGGGAAGAGGTAGTCAGGGCCGATGCGCTCGAGCACCCCGGCGCGGCGGAAGAGCACGGCGGTGTCCTGGCGCAGGTGGGCAAAGCCGAAGCGGATCCCGGCCTCCTGCAACTCGGCGCGCAGCTCGTCGATCTTTTCCACCGCGGTGAGGTCAACCAGATTGATGGTGCTGGCATCGACGATGACCCACTTGGGCTTTGGATCGCTGGCCACCACCGCCTCCTTGAGCTTGGCCTGGAAGTGCTCGGCGTTGAAGAAGACCAGGCTGCTCTCAAACCGAAAGAGGAGCAGCCCGGGATAGGTCTTGGCGTCGGGGTAGTCCTCGAGCGAGTGGAAGCTCTTGCTGAGCTCCTTCACGCGGCCGAGCACGGTGGCGTGCGGCGTGGCGATCTCGCGCAGCAGATTGAGCACGGTGAGCAGGACGGCCAGGAGCACGCCCGGCAACACGCCCAGCACCAGCACGCCCAGAGTGGTGCCGACCGAAAACGCGAACTCCAGGTGGCTGATGCGGAAAAGTTTGACCCAGGATTTGAGATCAAAGAGCCCGACCGCCGCCACGATGATGACCGCCGCCAGCGCGGCCTGCGGCACGTAGGCCAGTGGCTGGGTCAGGAAGAAGAGGATGAGCAGCATCGCCCCCGCCGCTACCAGGCCGGTGACCTGCGTCTTGCCGCCCATGGCGTCGTTGACGGCAGTGCGGGAATCCGCCCCGGTGACCGGATAGCCCGAGAGCAGCCCGGTGACCAGGTTGCTGGCGCCGTAGGCGGAGAGCTCGCGGTTGGCGTCGAGGTCGTAGCGGTTGCGGCGGGCGAAGCTCTTGGCCGTGAGGATGCCGCTGGTGAAGCTGACCAGGCCAATGCCAAGGGCGTCGCGCAACAGGGTCAGGTACTCCGAGCCGGCAAAGACCTGCCAGTGGAAGCTTGGCAGGCCGGCCGGCACATGGCCGAGCACCTCCACGTTCCTCGCCTCCAGGCCAAAGAAAAACACCACCCCGATGCCAAGCACCACCACCACGAGCGGCGCCGGCCAGCGCGGCAGCCAAACGCGGAAGGCGACCAGCACGGCCAGCAGGATCAGCCCCATCACCAGGGTGACCGCATTGGTCTGTCCAAGCTGCTCGGCAAAATGCCAGATGCCCTCGAAGAACTTGGCGCTGTCGCCCGCCACGCCGAAGAGCTTGGGCAATTGGCTGACGATGATCAGCAGCGCGATGCCGTTCAAGTAACCGGTCAGAATCGGCTGGGAAAGGAAGTTGGCGATGAAGCCGAGCCGGAGCACGCCCGCCGCCAGGTAGACCAACCCGGTCAGCAACGTCAGCACCATGAGCAGGGCCAGGTAGCGCTCGCCGTCGCCCCCGGCCAGCGCGCCCAGGCTGGCCGCGGTGATCACGCAGGTGGCGGCGTCCGGGCCGGTCATGAGTTGGCGCGACGAGCCGATGAAGGCGTAGACGATCAGCGGGAAGATGGCCGAGTACATGCCGACTACCGGCGGGACATCGGCCAAGTCGGCGTAGGCGATGCCCACCGGCAGGGCGATCGCGGCGACGGAAAGGCCCGCCGCGAGGTCGTACTTCCACCACGCGCGCCGGTAACCGGCCATGCGCTCCAGCCCCGGCAGCAGCCAGCAAAGCCCGCGCCACCAGGCGGGCGGTTCCTTCGACACCATGCCGCATGCTAGCCGGGCGCCCGCGCCCCTGCCAATCCCCATCCCTGTAGACAGGCTGCGCCCGCGCTGCTATGGCTGAAGGATGGTAAGTGACCGGGAACTGGCGGCGTACGAGGCGCGGTCGCAGTTGGGGGTGGATTTTCTCCGCGGCGTGCTGGGCGCGGGGGCGCCGCTGCCGTCGGCGCCGTGTGATCTGACGCTCTTCGCCAAACCGGCCTGCCTCTTTGCCTCCGCCGGCTGCCTGCTCGAAGCCAACCGCCTGCTCGACCAGCTCGCCGCCCAGCATCTGCAGCCGGACGGCGACTTCCTCTCGGGCGAGGGCGCCAAGGCGATCGAGGTGGACTACCTCAACCATTTCTGGAGCTACCCCAACGGCTGGATCGCCCTGGCCGCGCACAAGCTCGGCCGTTTCGACCTCTCCTACCCCGCCTACCGCTTCATGCACGGGCTGGTCGACGCCGAAACCGGCGCCGTCTTCAACTTGCCCGAGGGCCGGGAGCCGCGCTACCTGGACCTGGTCAGCACCGCCCACACCGGCCACGTGGCGCTCTACCTGGGCGACGTCGCCTGCGCCCGCCGGGCCTGCGGAGCCCTGCAGATGTTTTTCGAGAACCAGCCCGAGCGCGAGCGCCGCTTCTACCTGCGCTTCCATGCGGACGGCTCCCCCGTAACCGAATTCAGCGACGAGGACCGGCCCTTCTTCGTGCTCAACACGTCCGCTCCGGACCACTTCTACTTCATGCTCGGCTACCCGCTGGCGCTGCTCAGCCTCTTCCACCGGGCGACCGGCGGCGAGCCGGAGTTAGCCAACGCGCGGCGCTACTTCGAGCTGCTCGCCACCTGCCCCGGCGTGGCCCGCCAGCACTTCAGCCACAAGGTGGCCTGGGGCGCCGCCGTCTACCACCGCGCCAGCGGCGACACCGAAGCCGCCACCCTGGCCCAAAGCATCCTCGACTTCCTGGTGGAGCAGCAGGACGACCAGGGCCGCTTTTTTGCCGACCAGCCGCCCGCCACCTGCTGGGACCAAACCGCTGAGGCCGCCTTCTGGCTGCGCACCGCCGCGGCCGAGCTCCGCGGCTAGGGCTTGATCGCGTACCCGTTACCAAACTTCGCCGAGGCTTCTTTGCGCTCGCCATTCTTGCCGGGACGGCCTTGAATCAGCAGTCGTCTCAACCACCGACACCCTCTTATGCAGCTCCTCCACGAACTCATCGAACGCGTGGCCGCGACCGCGCCGGACACTCCCTATTTTCACTACCAGGGCGAGACCTTCACCTACGGCCGTACGCAGGAAATCAGCCAACGCCTGGCGCGCGCGCTGGCCGGCGCCGGCGTCCGCCCGGGCGACCGCGTGGCGGTGATGATCAGCAACCGGCCCGAGCTGATCCCGTGCTACTTCGCCTGCTGGAAGCTGGGCGCGATTATCGTCCCGCTCAACACGCGCTACCAGCGCCGCGAGGCCGCCCACGCGCTGGAGCATTCCGGTTCCGTCGCCTTCATCTGCGAAAGCCGCTACTTCCCGATCGTGGAGCCGCTCTGCCGCAAGGACCACCTGCACGACCACACCGTGCTCATCGACGCCAAGCTCAACGGCCTGACGGACTTTCCCGACTGGGAGGACTTCCTGGCCGGCGCGCCGGAGGAAATCGAATGGCCCGAGGTGACGCTGGAGACGCCGACCAACTTCATGTACACCTCCGGCTCCACCGCCATGCCCAAGGGCGTGCTGCACTGCCACCGCACCTTCTGGGAGATGGCCCGTATCCTCAACGAATACATGGTCAGCCCGCAGATCGGCACCGGCGGCGCCCTGCTGCCCGCCTGCTACATCGGCGCGCTGCTCTACCTGGTGATGAATGCCGCCTACATGGGGAAGGATTTTGTCCTCATCCACGACAAGAACATCGACGAGTTCCTGGCCGCCGTGCCCAAGTACCAAATCACCTACACCGTCCTGCTGCCGACGGATTTGATCAACCTCCTGGAGCATCCGAAATTCCGCGAGACGGACTGGAGCTCGCTGCTCTGGGTCGGCGCGGGCGGCGACAAGGTGCCGGTCGACGCGCAGCACGATTTCCAGGAAGTGACCGGGCTGGAGGTCACCGAGATTTACGGCATGTCCGAGTTCGGACACGTCATCGGCAACGAGCCCTACGGGCCCAAACACTACGGTACCATGGGCAAGGAGGTGGCGGGCGTCAGCTGCGAACTGCGCGCGGACGACGGCAAGACGCTCGTCCCGGACGGGGAAATCGGCAACCTGTGGGTAAAGTCGCCCGCCCACATGCTGGAGTACTGGAACAACCCCCAAGCCACCCGTGAGACCATCGTCGACGACTGGCTTAACACCGGCGACCAGGCCACCCGCGACGCCGAGGGCTACTACAGCTTCGTCGGCCGCAGCAAGCTCATCATCGTGCACGGCGGCAGCAACATCTCCCCCCAGCAGGTGGAGGAAGTCATCGACCACCACCCGGCGGTAAGCAGTTGCTGCGTCGTCGGCGTCCCCGACCGCAAGTACGGCGAAACGGTCATGGCCTGGGTGGTGCTCCACGGCTACCCCGGCGCCCCGCCCACCCCGGACGACATCATCCTCTACGCCCGCCAGCGCATCGCCCACTACAAATGCCCGGAGCGCGTCGTCTTCCTGGAGAAAATGCCCTACACCCCCTCCGGCAAGATGGACCGCCAGGGGCTCAAGCGCCGCGCCGCCGAGGAATTCGGCAACGCGTAAGCGCCGACTTACCGCCTACCTCCCGGTCCACTGCATGAGGAGGCGCTCGTAACCGATCATGCGGGTGTAGTCGGCTTCGCGTTCCAGGTTTTCCTCCGCTTCGAGGACCTTGAGTGCGCCCACCCGTTCGGCCAGCTTCTCGATCAGCGCCCGCATGATGGCCCGGGCGTGATGGGCGCCCAGGCAGAGGTGGATGCCGTAGCCGAAGGAGATGTGCGGGTTGGGCTTGCGGTCGAGCTTGATCCGGTTGGGCTGGTCGAACATCTCCGGGTCGCGGTTGGCCGAGGACCAGGCCAGCGAGACGCGCCCGCCGGCCTCGACGCGGTGCCCGTGCACGTCGGTCGCGTGCGGGCAGACCCGGCCGATGTGCGTCAGCGGCATGAAGACGCGGAAGAACTCCTCCGCCGCCAGCACGCTGCTGTTCGGCGTTTGGCGGATGAAGTCGAGCCCCTCCGGGTGCTCGGCAAAGTAGGCCAGGATGCGGGTAGCGGTGTGGATGATCGTGTCGCGCCCGCCGGCGAACGCGATGTTGGCGTAGCCGAGCTTCTCTTCCATCGTCAGCCGGCGGCCCTGGAACTCGGCCTGGTTGAGCGCGCTAAAGAAGTCCTC
The DNA here is from genome assembly GCA_038745425.1 of Verrucomicrobiota bacterium. GTDB lineage: Bacteria > Verrucomicrobiota > Verrucomicrobiia > Methylacidiphilales > UBA1321 > CAWUJC01. Next base: position 26,780 of record JBCDLL010000046.1, read on the forward strand.
CCCCGGGTTGGCCTCCGCTGCCTCGAACATCTCGCGGCAGTAATTCTCCATAAACATGCCCTTGCTTTCGCCGTCGCCCTCCTTGAAGACGTGCACGCCCCAGCCGATGCAGGTCTCGGCCTCCTTCTCGTCCACGTTAAGCAGGTACGTTAGCGCGTGGGACTGGAGCGGAATGGCGAACTCCCGCACGACTTCGACCGTGCCGCGCTCGCACGCCTCGCCGATCAGGCGATCGATCAGGCGCTCAATCTTCGCCTTCACTTCCGGTTGCTTGGGCCGCAGGAAGAACGGCTCAACCAGCTTGCGGTACTCGGCGTGGACCGGCGGATCGACCTCGAGCGGATACTGCGCGACCGTGCGCACGTTCTCCTCGGACGGGATCGGCACGCGGCGGGGCGCGTCGGAGCTGTAAGTCTTCCAGTCCCGCGCGGCCTGGCGCACGTCTTTCAGGCGCAGGATCATCGGAATGGTTTCGCCGTTTTGGAAGTCGGCCGCCAGCACCGGACATTTGGCGCGGGCCTCACGGAAGGGATCGTCGTGGTCAGGCATAAGGGGGTGGAATGAAGTTTCGATCCAACCTAATGGGCTAGCCCGCCGTTGTCTTTGCCCCCAAAGGCCATTTTTAGTACTCTATTGTCTTTCTTGGGCTGATTTAGCCTCCTTTTTTCACAATGAAGCCCCATATCGAGCAGATTGTCTCGCCGGAGCAGCACAGCTTTCTCTGCCGGCAGTTCCGCGAACCGGGCTTCTCCCACCCCTTCCATTACCATCCGGAGATCGAGCTGACGCTGATCACCCGCAGCCGCGGCACCCGGATCGTGGGCGACCACGTGGGCAGCTTCGAGCCCGGCGACCTCTGCCTGATCGGCGCCAAGCTGCCCCACATCTACCGCAACCTCCGGCCCCCGGTCGGCGGCGCCGCCTCCGAGGTGCTCCACTTCCGCCGCGAGCTGGCCGGCGGCTTGCTTGACCAGGCGCCGGAGCTGGGCGCCTGGAGCGCGCTCCTGGACGCGGCCCGGCAGGGCCTGCGCTTCGACGCCCGCACCGGCGAGCGGGCGGGCGGGCTGCTGGTGGCCCTACGCCAGGCGGTGGGCCCGCGGCGCTGGCGGCTCTTTTTTGAACTGATCGAGTGCCTGCTGTCCGCGCCCCCGCCGACCCCGCTGGCCAGCGTCGGCTTCACGGGCGCGACCGGCCTGGCCTCCTCCCAGCGCCTCCACGAAATCTGCCAAAGCCTGCTCGAGGACTTCGACCGCGAGCACTCCCACGCCGAACTCGCCCGGCGCCTGCACACCACCCCGGCCTACTTCAGCCGCCTCTTTAAGAAGACCACCCGCAAAACCTACACCGAGTTCCTGACCGAAGTGCGGCTGGGCCACGCCTGCCGGCTGCTGGCCGAAACCGACCTGCGCATCATCGACGTCGCCTTTCAAAGCGGGTTCCGCAACCTTTCCCACTTCAACCGCTGCTTCAAGCGACGTTACCAGCGCACACCCCGCGGCTACCGCCAGCGGCTCGCCGACGCTGGCGAGGCATGAAGGATTTCTTCACGGAATGGACGGAATTTACGAAGGACCGCGCGGGAAGCTGCCGTGCGCAAGCACCTGAGGTGTTCCTTGCGTTTCTGAAAGGCGATGCGATCCGCCCTTGGGGACAAGGGCGGCTACCGGACCAAGGCGAAGCGAAGCAGCGGTAGGGCGGGCAGTCCCATGCCCGCCTCACCAAGCCGGACGGGCACCGACCGACGACGGAGGGCGGAGGACCTAGCGGTCGGCATTCCCGCTCCGCCTCGCCAAGCCGAACGGGCTTCCGCCACTGGGGTCAGCGGCGGCTACCGGGCCGGAGGCACCGCCAAGCCAGGGTAGCCTCCGTTGTCCTCAACGGAGGTGTTCCTTGCGTTTCTGAAAGGCGAAGCGATCCGCCCTTGGGGACAAGGGCGGCTACCGGGCCAAGGCGACGCCGAACCAGCGGCTACCGGACCAAGGCGAAGCGAAGCAGCGGTAGGGCGGGCAGTCCCTTGCCCGCCTCACCAAGCCGGACGGTCGTCGCTCCGCCGCGCCAAGCCGAACGGGCATCGCTCCGCCGCGTTTCTTCGTTCCGTCTCCGACGGCGGCAGAGGACTGCCGCCCTCCGTGTCTCGTCGGTCGCCAACGGTCTACGCCTTCCGCCGCTGGGAAGCTGCCGTGCGCTAGCACCGGCGCCCACCGGCATCGCCAACCGACAAGGATTCGCACAAATTTGATAATTAAGAATGATCTTGTTGCTTTTTTAAAAACTAATTGATCTGATCGGTGCTGCTAAGAAATCATTTAACAATAATTTGTTGACATCATTGTTCTTGAGCTTAAATTGGAGAGGTTCGTTCGTCGAACGACTTATCCCTTTCCCCATCCCAACAACATGACACACAGCAGACGCCACTTTATCCGAATGATCGCCGCCCTCCCCGTTGCGGGCGGTATGTGGGCCTACGCCAAAGAGACCGGCGCGGACCGGCCCAACATTCTCTGGCTGACCATCGAAGACACCAGCGACTACGAGTTCGGCTGCTACGGCAACGAGCACGTCAAGACGCCGAACATCGACGCGCTCGCCCAGCGGGGCGCGCTCTTTACCAACGCCTCGTCGGTGGCGCCGCAGTGCTCGCCCGCCCGCTCGACGCTGATCAGCGGGGCCTACGCCACGACCTACGGCACCGACGTCCACCGGAAGCATTACCGCGTGCCGGCGGACCAGTACTTCTACCCGCTCCTGTTCGAGGAGGCCGGCTATTACCGCCTGAACCCGGGCAAGACCGACTACAACACCAAGCGCCCCGAGGGCCTCTGGGACGAGGGCGAGAACTACACC
>JBCDLL010000047.1:0-29107 GCA_038745425.1 Verrucomicrobiota bacterium
CGGATACGAAAGGCCTACTGGCTCGTAAACGGCCACGATCGTCAACCCGTCCACGTTGGAATGCATCTCGATGTCGCCCAGATCGAGCAAGTCGTCCACTCCGTCGAACGTGAGCGCGGGATGGCCGTTGATCCCCTCGGCTCCCTCGGCCAAAGCGGGCTGCTGATCTAGCGCCGTCTGTTGGGCGTGGTGACCCTGCCCGGAAAGGTCACTCCATTGCGTAACCTTGCCTTCGGTAAGTTGGACATCCTGATCCGCCCGAAGCCACAACTGCATGTTCGTCCGGGGGATCCAGGCCAGGCTCTCATCAATGTCGACTTCGACCGTCCCAATCCGGGAGGAGATGGCGCCGTTGCTTTCGCTGATGGCGATGTACCTGACGGTCGCGTCCTCCTCAAACATGACCGGACCGGTATATAGAGTGGAACCGGCGGTAGGGTCCGAACCGTCGGTCGTGTAGTAAATCCGCGCCGGGCGGTCCGATTGCGGAGTAAAGGACAAGATCGCGGTGGGATCGAGTTCATGGACCACCGCTTCCGCGGCCGGCACCGGGATGGTCGCAATCCCGTACCGGGTTGCGAGGTAGTCTTCGACAGCAGTGCGTTCCGTTGGTGTCAGAGCTCGGTCGAAGACCAAAACCTCGGCGATCTGGCCCTTCCAAACTTGCTGGTTACCGTCCTGATGGCGCCGACCAATTACGTAGCCATCAGCAAAGGGAACAAAAGCTTCGGCCCGGCTTCCCACCTGTACGCCGTTGAGGTAAGCCGTGTCGGTGGCGCCGTCATTGGTGGAAGACAGCACGGAGAGGTTGCCTGTCTCCATCAGGGCGCCGCTGCCGTGCGAATCCATCAAATCCCAGACGGCTCCGTCACCGTAAAACGAGGCCAATTCACCGTTGTCATAGCCTAGGAAAAAATTGTACTCGTTGCTGATGATTCGACGGAGATCACCGCCAAGGACATCGGTCGAAGCAACCGCCATCACCGTCAACCCGGCATCCGCCGAGAGCGCCCCGATCAAATGATCGTTCGATCCGTCAAATTTCAGCACCGGTGCTCCGCTCACCGCGTCAATTAGATGGAGGGGCTTGGTCAAGCCGTTGGTTTGAAGCGCATCGTTTCCTTGCCCAGACAAGTCGTACCAACGCTCCACGAGGTCGCCGCCGTCTTTTTCGACCAGATCGCCCCGCACCCAGAGTTTCAACCCAGACGAGGGAACCTCCGAAGCAGCGGTATCCACCGTGTAGTAAGCGCTGAACACGCCGCTTTCAACGGCGCCGTTGAAGGCACGAGCTCTGATCGAAAGGGAGGCTTCCACCGGAATCGGCCCGGTGTAAAGAGTGGAAGAAGCCGTCGGATCGGTTCCGTCCAGCGTGTAGCGAATCTCCGCACCCGGGTCCGGATGAGTCAGCGACAGGGTCTGCGCGGAGGTGTAAAGGCGATTTGTCTCAAGGTCTGCCTCCGGAACCGCTAGGGATGAGGAACTATCGTAGCGGGCCGCCAGGGAGGCCTGGATTGATTGAATCTCCTGGTCACTCACGGCCCGGTTATAGATGAGCACCTCGGCAATCCTCCCGTAGAAGTAATCACTGACGTTGCCCATACAGCCGAGATGGAGGTTCACCGCCGTGTCGCTCACATCAGTGACCGGTAGGTCCGCGGTGCCTTGCAAAGAGCCGTCCACCCACGATTCGGCGGCTCCGGATGGTGCCCATCGGCTCACATTAACCTGTCGATCCGTCGAGTTTTGGTAGGATGCATTGTAGGCATCTCCGGTATTGGTCGGGTCTTCCCGGACGTTGAAAAGCGTCGTTCGGGAAATCCAGGCCCGCTGGCCTCCGTTCGAGGTTGCAAACTTGCAGATCATTACGCGATTGGCGGTGTTTTCCGCCTGGCGCACCACCACCACCGTTAGCCCCTCGGCGTTTGAATGCAGTTCGTGGTCGCCCGACTCCAGATAGTCATTGCTTCCGTCAAAGAAGACAGCCGGTTGTCCGTCGAAAGAGGCGTTCTCCCAAAGAGGCAGGCGATTCGTGTTGCTTTGCGTAAAGTTGACCTGGTTTCCAGAGAGGTCGTTCCATTGTTGCACGTAACCGTTTTCGTCCTGTCGCACACCTAGGTCCGCCCGCAGCCAAAGCTGCAGGCCGTCCGAGGGGATTGCCGCGCTTGAGTTGTCGATGACCACCGGGAGATTTAGCGTTTCGCTTTCCAGTCCCTGGTAGAAAGCTTTGGCCAGGATCGTGGTGGTCGCCGATACCGGGAAGCTTCCCACGTAGAGCGTTGAATTCGCGTCTGGCTCGGTCCCATCCGTCGTGTAGCGTATTTCCACGCCCTCAAGCACGTGCTCAAAAGTGATGGCTTGGCTGGCTGCTTGGTCAGAGTAAGCCGTCGGAGTGACCGTCGGCAACGGCAGTTTATCGGCAATTCCAAAGCGCAACGCAAGTTGAGCCGAGATCGCGACGCGCTCAGCCTCGGTCAGAGCTCGGTCGTAGACCAAAATCTCGGCAATCCCACCCTTATAGGAAGCGTCAAAATTGCCCAAACAGCCGAGAAGCAGCTCGGAGTCGGTATCCGTGATCGTATCCGTCGGCGAGGCCGCCGTTCCCATCACCTCTCCGTTTACCCAAACGACTGCGGGTTGAGAGGGGCTCCAAATTCCCGTGTCGATCTGGAGGTCCAAAGAGTTGGAGTAAGCTGCCACGTTAGCCCCATTGTTGCTGGTTGCCTGCTCCTGCACGTCAAAATTGATCGTCCGCAAGACCCATTGCCGCTGACCGTCAGGGGCGTCGAATTTGGAGATCAAGGCGTCATTGGCGGTAGCTGCCGCTTGTCGCACGACCATGACCGTGAGGCCATGCGTATTCGAGTGCAGTTCGACGTCACCCGCCGATAGGTAGTCCCCGTTGCCATCAAAGTCGACCCCGGGCCGGCCGCCCATGAACTGGTCGCGCCAAATCGGCCGGCGGTTCGTGTCGAGCTGATGAAAGTGCGCTTCATTTCCAGAAAGGTCCTTCCACGTCACCACTTGATCCCCATCGCGTACCACTCCAAACTCGGCCTGGAGCCACAGCTTGAGGCCGTCCGAGGGAACCGCCACCGGTGAAGGGTCGATCATGACCGGTAGTTCCAGGGTAAAGCTTTCGAGACCATTGTAGAAGGCCTTCGCCTTCACAGTCCTCGATTCCAAAACCGGGAAAGCTCCCGTGTAAAGGGTGGAAGTCGCTGTGGGTTCGGATCCATCCAGAGTGTATCGTATCTCGGAGCCGTTCAAAACGTGCCCAAGTTCGACCTCCCTTGAAGTCGCCTGATCGGAGTAGAGAACTGGTCCATGAGAAGGGGCGGGCAACCGGTAGTCGGCTCCGTAGCGTAGAGCCAACCCGGCCGCGATCTCGGCCTGTTCCTGCACGCTCAAAGCCCGGTTATAGACCAGGACTTCGGCAATCCTTCCGTTGAAGAAATTTGAAACGTTGCCAACACACCCCAAGTAGAGATCGGCTGCGGTGTCCGAAAGATCGGTGACGGCTAGGCTGGCCTTCCCGGAAAGCTCACCATTGACCCAGACCTCACCGGATTCGCCCGGCACCCAGCGACCGGCGTTGATCTGGAGGTCGGTGTCGTTGGTGTACTTCGCATTGGAAGTGTCCGTATTCGAGGTGGCTTCCTCCTGCAGGTTGAAGTACTGGGTTTGCAGCATCCAACTCCGTTGTCCTTCCGGCGCGTTAAATTTGGATAAAATCCCCTTGTTCGCCCCTACATCGGCTTGCCGGACGATCAACACCGTCATCCCCTCGCTATTGGAATGCAGTTCCGCGTCATCCGCCGTCAAGAAGTCGTTGCCCCCGTCAAAATCGATGGCCGGCTCGCTCCCCATACTGGAGGGTTCCCACGTTGGGTACCGGTTGGAAGAAAATTGGGAAAAATCAACTCGGTGTCCCGAAAGATCGTGCCACCGTCTCACCTTATCGCTGTCGTCCTTGACGACGCCACGATCTGCCCGAAGCCAGAGCCGCAACCCGTCGGAGGGCATCGCTTGCGCGCCGACATCGATCACAACCGGAACCACCAGGACGTCACTCTCCAGACCGTTATAGAAAGCCTTCGCCTTAATCGTCGTGGTCTCCGATAACGTGATCCCCCCCTGGTAGAGCGCGGAGATTGCGATCGGTTCCGACCCGTCGGTGGTGTAGCGGATCTCAGTGCCGCTCAGGATATGCTGCAGTTCGATCGTTTGTGTCGTTGCCTGGTCGGAGTAAGGCACCGGAGGACTTGTTGGCAAGGGCAGTTCGTAGTCGACGCCGTACCTCAGCGCGAGAGAAACCGCCACCTCCGTTCTTTCCAACTCGCTCAAGGAACGGTTGAAAACCATGACCTCGGCAATCCGGCCGTGAAAGTAGCTGCTCAGATTGCCCATGCAGCCAAGGTAGAGATTCGCGTTCGTGTCGCCGATGTCGACCACGCTCTTCGTAGCCGTTCCAGAAACGACGCCGTCGACCCACGTCTGCACCAAACCACCCGGCTCCCATGTTCCCGTGTTAATCTGAATCGCCGTCGAGGTGGCGTAAGACGCGGCAAAGGCGCTGTTGGCTTTGTCCGGATCTTCCTGCACGTTGAACTGTTGAGCAAGATAGGCCCAGCCCCGCTCGTTGTTCGCGGCGTCGAATTTGCTCAGCATCGTCCGATTGGCCGTGTTGTTGGATTTGCGAACCAGAAACACGGTCAATCCCGTGGAGTTGGAATGCAGCTCCCGGTCACCCGCATTCAGGTAGTCATCGTTGCCGTCGAAACTGACCGCGGGTACGCCTCCCAAACCGGTCTCCAACCAGACCGGTTGGAGGTCCGCATTGGCTTGTTGAAAGTCAACTTGGTTGCCCGAAAGGTCATTCCACTCGGAGATGCGATCGTCGCCGTCTTTTGTCACTCCTTGATCGGCTCGCAGCCAGAGGCGGAGGCCTTCGTGCGGAAACGCGACCGCCCCATCGCTAACCCGCAACTCGCGAGTCACCACCGGCGAGTATGCCCCCGTGGAGCGAAACGCGCGAACCTTCAAGGTGCTGTTTGCTGTAATCGTAAACGGCCCAGAATAAAGCGTGCCATGAGCCGGGGACGGATCCGTCCCATCCAAGGTGTAATAGATCGCGAGCCCATCTTCGGGCGGCGTCAACACGATCGGATCGGTCGAAGAAATCAAATCCGAATCCGGTTCAATCTGCGGCGGTGGCACAATGGCAATGCCGTAGCGTAGCGCCATGTAGGTTTCGACCTGCAAGAGCTCCGCTTCACTCAGCGCACGATCGTAAACCAAAACCTCGGAAATCATACCGTCCCAGTACTGGTTGGCCCCACCGTGGTTGCGCCCAACCCGCATCCCGTCGGCAAAGGCGCCCATGGGATTGCTGCGCCGGCCCACTTCGATGCCGTCGAGATAAGCCGTATCCTCGCCGTCATTGACCGAACTAAGGAGGTGCGCTTGACCAACCACCAGACCGGCCTCGCTTCCGTGGCTCTCGGTTATGCCCCAACTCGATTGATTGCCGTAAAATGAAGCGAATGCACCGTTGCGACTCCCAAGGTACAGGTTCTTTTCATTGTTAATGATGCGCCGTTGAGTGCCGCTCAGCGTGTCGGTTGAGGCGACCGCGATCACGGTCACCTCGGTGCCCAATCCCAAGCTGCCATTGACCAGGGAGTCCGCCGAACCATCGAATTCCAGGGCCGCCTGACTTCCCAGCCCCGTTTCCCGCCAAGCCGGTTTCGAGGCCGCTGTCGTTTGCGTGAAATCTTGGCCGTTGCCAGACAAATCCCGCCAAGCTTCCACCTGGCCGCTTCCATCCTTGATCACTCCCGCATCGGCTCGCAACCACAATTGAAGGCCGCTGGAGGGAACTTCCGTAGTACCCGCATCAATCACATAGGTCGCCTCGGCCACTTCGCTTTGCAGCCCGTTGCTCAGGAAAGCCTTTGCCTTGATGGTCGTGGTGGCGGAAACGGCGATCGGGGCCGAATAGAGAGTCGACGAGCTGTTTGGTGTCGAGCCGTCCGTCGTATAACGGATTTCCGTGCCGGCCAGTGGGTAAAAAAGGGCGACCGATTGGGTGGTGTTATAGATCGCGGCTTCGCTCAGATCGAAACTGGGAAGCGTCAGGAGATTGGTAAAACCGTAGCGATGACTGAAATAGGCCTCAATTTGAAGTCGCTCTTCCTCGTTCAAGACGCGGTCAAAAACAAGTATTTCTGCGATCTCACCACTCAGGGTGGCATCACTGGCCCAGTTACTCTTCCCAATGTAGTTCTGGCTGCGGGTCGTGGGCGTGATGGAGTAGGCGACGGTCTTGCGCGCCACCTCTTCCCCCGCCACTCCCAAGGCCAAATAACTACTGGCGTCGAGTTCAGCAGAGTAGAGCTGATAATCACTGGCATCTAGCACCCCGGAAGCCACCACGTCCCTCAAAGGGCCGGAGCTGTCTCGCCTTTGGAGGATCATGTTACGCGTGTTGTTAGACTTTCCCATCCAGATATTGTCCGCATTGGGTCCGTTGCCGAAACCAAAGAACCGCTCCCACCGATTGTTCATGACCGCTTTGCTGACGATGTAAACGGTCATGCCCTGGTCAAACGGGGCAACGTCACTCACCACTTGCAGGAAGTCATCGATGCCGTCGAAACTCACCGCAGGTTGCGCATTAATGGTGGAAGGGAGCCAGGTAGGTCGGCTGTCACTGACAGTCTGATCAGCATGCTTATGGTTTCCGGACAGATCGAACCAACGGCTTACCTGCTCATTCTGATTCTTCTCGACCGCATCGGCCCTCAGCCAGAGCTGCAGGCCCGCACTCACCGCCGCGTTGTTGTTGGCGTCGAGCGGGTACGGGTCGTCGCCGTCGAGAAGTCCGTCATTGTCGGTGTCAGCGGCGGCGGGATCGGTCCCGGCCGTCTGCTCCTGGATCGCCACCAGCCCGTCGCCATCCACATCTGAGTAGGTTTCGGGAAGCTGACTCACTTCGACTTCGCTGAGGACTTTTCCGTAGAGCCGTACTTCATCCAATCGGCCCGAAAAGAACGTGCCGTTGGTCGTTCCCGGCTGGCCCAGGCTGAAGCTGGCCACATTGGTGTCGTAGCCGCCCGTCACCGTGCCTTCGGCTTCCAGTTCCCCGTCGACGTAGAGTTTGGCGTAGGTGTTGGCGCCTTCGTAAGTGAGCGCGACGTGATACCAGGCGGAATCATCGATCCGATAGGCCGGGTTGTTGGTGCTGGCCAGGAGCTGGTTGGTTGCGCCTGCGGTCGTGAACCAAACCTGTGCCCGGCCGTCATCACCGACCTCAAACTCCCAGCCGTGGCCGTTCGCGTTGATCCATTGCGCAATCACCTGCGGCAGAGTCGTGTTGGTGCCGGTGTTCACCCAGGCCGAAAACGTAAAGTCATTCAGGTGGTAGGCAGCGTTGGTTTGGGCCTGGAGATACCGCGCCACTCCGTCGAACTGGACCGCGTTATGGAACGCACCGTCCTGCCAGTCAGTAGGGCCCGCGTTGATAATCGTCAGAGCCAGGCCGTTGGTGCTGCGGTCAGCCACCGTCGTCCCGTTGGTTTCGTCCATCTGCCACCAACCGCGCAACGCGCCAGCCGCCACTGCGTTGGTGCTTAATCCGTGGGAAGACTCCCAGTTATCCTCCAACAAGTCCGCGTCGTAGTCCGCCGCCCCGAGAACAAAAACTCCAAGGAAAAAACTACAGAATGACAAAAGCCACAGCAGCCTAACATCGGCTTGTGACTCTTTTGTATAAAAACGCATTCCTTTTACATCCTTGTTGGAGCCATGTGTTACCAATCGATCAAAAATCCGCAACCCAAAAGGATTTCAGACCTCTAAAATAGCTGACTAACACTCTTGAAAAAAGGCACTTGGCCATTTGTAAAAATCCTGTACCGGCGCTTTGTTAAGCTGGCAGTGAAAGTCCACCGCCATTTCCTTCAGCTTCCGCCAAGGCGAAAACATGAAAAATCATATCGCTATCAGTTAAGCGGAGGTTTGCCACCCATTCCCTCATACGCAAACCGTTGCCACTCATTCTCTTTCGTCAGAATCAAACCACTCAGTTGCCTCAAGCGATGGCCGATGGGGACATGTCGGTTTTGCGAAGTCTTGGCTTTGGCGGCCCTCACCCAGACATGGCCTTCCTCCAAACACAAATCCTCCAAATGCCGCTTGCTGGCGCCGTCCTTGGCTTTGCTAAAGAGCAACTCTTGCATGCTTCCCTCTACGGTCATGTCATCGGTGACCGTCGGATGATGGCGCGCATACCACTCGGTCGCCTTGGCCAGGGCCACTCCATCCAGAAACTCCCGGCAGTGCAAGTACTCCGTGATTGCTTGCGTCAGACTCGAAAGCGCTGATGCTGGGGGCAATAGGAGAACGACAAAGCGTGCAAGAGAGGCCTCCCTTAAGCCGGAATCATCCAGTGTTCCAGGCCCGGGTCGAAGGACGGCGTGCACTTTGCGCGAGGGGCGGTCCCGTCTTGACAGCAAGTTAGTCGCAAACGATATATTGTACCGTTATGAAGACAGATTGTATGGCTTATCTTTTCCGCTACGCTCTTACGTTTACTCTGGTGGCTTCCCTACCGCTAGCAGCCTCGGCGGCGAACAGCATCGGCATCAGCATGATGCGGGACGACGGCACCGGAAAAATGGAGCCGGCAACCACCGCCGGAGTGGAGGGGGTGCGCCAGGCCAACTGGAACAACCTCAGCATCAACGGGGATGACCCGAACGGGCACTCCAACAGCGGCGAGCTGACCGAGCTGGTCGACAGCAACGGCGATAAAGTGGCCAAGATGCGGGTGGACGTGCAGGCGTCCTCCAGTACCCAACTCTTTCCCGCCAAGGGGGTGGAATGGGGCTTTATCGACGGGGACGCCAAGCTGATCGAGGGCCTGGCCTACCCGCAGCCAACCATCGTGGTCTCCAACATCCCCTACGACAAATACGACGTCTATGTGTACGCGGGCCAAGGAAACAAGGGCGGGCACGCCAAGGGCTCGATCCTGGGGATGGGCGGTACCTTTGGCAAGGACCCGGTACAGCAGACCTACTTTCTGAACTACGCCTGGAACGACGGGCAGTTCGTGCAAGGCGGAGCGAAGGACCTGGAGGAATCAAAAGCCTCCGTGCCGTCCAACTATTTCCTCTTTAAGGATCTTCGCGGCGACGACTTTACCTTCGACTTTGACGGCAAGCAGGCGGGCGGCGGCTGGGCCGGGGTAGCCGGAATCCAAATCGTGGAAAAACGCTAACCCCGTTCAAAAAGACCGCCGATTTCCCGGTTGATGGCTCAACCAAGCGATTAATTGTAAGGGTTGCTGTTTATAGACCCGGTAGTAGGGGCATCGCTTCCGTTGACGTTGACAAGACCCGCGGTATTTTCATCGTTCTGGAAGGCATTGTAGCCGGATTCCGTTCCGAGATTGTGGGTCGGCGAAGCCAAATGCTGGATCAAGCCACCGAGGTTAACCCGCCCAGGCATGTAGTCCGACTCACTCGCCATGAAGTAGGGTAGACCGCCCAGACCGCTATCGAGATTGACAATCGCGTTCTCGCCGAAGACGACATCACGGACCACGACGGTGTTCGCCGCCATGTTGATGTAGCTCATCGCTCCACTGCCGGAGCTGGTCAGGAACTCGGCGTTGCGGACGTCCACCTTGCCGTTTGCCATGTTGGCATTGAAGTTGAAGCTGTTGGAGACGTTGGAATCGGTGGTGCCGAAGTACGTCGTTCCCATGGAGCCCTCGCCGCCGGGATCGAACACGCCGTAGGTGGTGCCGTCCGCGTTCACGTTGACGGTGACGTCGCCGTTTTCGGCGTTCCAGTAATAGTAGACGTCGGCCGAGCCGCCGTTGGTGATGCCACCAGCATACTGTCCGTAGCTGCCTCCCTTGACGGCCACGTTGGCCATCGCGCTGGCAAACTGATTGGGAGTGTTGTCCGGGTTTTGCGGATCGAAGTCGTAGGTGGCGCCGGTCTGGAAAGTGACGTCGGTGAGTGATAGATCGTAGGTGGCCAGGACGGTCGAGCTGCCGAAGTCCGCCGAGTTGGTCACATCGAGCTTTTCGATCGTGATCTTGCCGTTGCCGCTGTTGACGGCGTAAACGCCCGAGGCTTCGTGCGATGTCGCCTCCTCCGTTCCCGTGATGGTAACGCCCTGCTGCCCCGAAATCTCTACGTCGCCCGAGCTGCTTATACTGGTGTCGGAACTGTCAAACGAGCCCCCGTCGGAGGTGAGGTTGATGAAAGAACCGCTGAAGTCCGAAATGGTCAGGACAATATCTCCGTCGGTCAAGAAGGTGGTGGTGTCGGTGTTGAAGCTGGAGTTAAAGGCATCGATGCCGCTCGAGGAATCCACGAAAAGGTCGCTGCCAAACACCGAAGAGTCGCCGAAGCTCGTGACACCCGATCCGATCAGGGTGAAAAAGCCGAAGAAGTCACTCAGGTTGACGTTTTCCAGAGTAATGTCACCGGCGGCGGAAAGACTGGCGTTGGGGCTGTTGATGGTGTGGTCCTGCAGCCAGAGGTTGCCTTCCCCGCTATCAAGGAAGTAGCTGTTGGCCCAGTGTTCGCTCGAGCCGCCCGCCGTCTCCATGATGACGATATCGCCAGAGGCGTTGACCGAGAACAGGTCCACGTTGAACTCTGTGCTGTAAAGGCTGACTTGGTCAGTGGACTCGGAGCTAAAGTCAAAGGACCCAATCTCGAGGGTTGCGGTGGAGGCGTCAAAATCCACGTTCTCGAGCAGGATGCTTCCAGGGGAATCGATGTCGACGAAAGTCGTGCCGAAATCCGAAATCGAATACCCGTCGTCGTCCCCGGAAACAAGACCGCCATCGTTCAAATAGATACCCTCGCCTCCGCCGTCAATAACCTGGCCGCCGTTGACTAGCGTGCCACCACCAATCACCACAATGCCGGTACCGCCGCCAACATAAGAAGGAGGGCTGTAGGCGACGAAGGAAGAATCGGTGATCTCCACCGCGGTCTCGCCGTAGAAATCCAGTCCGCTTCCTTCGAGGAAGGTGAAGGTGGTATCGGAGAAGGTCGTGACCCCGCTGCTGTCGAAGGTCATCCCTCCGCCCCAGTTGGTGAAGGTTAGGTCAGTGCCGCCAAGCAGCCCCTGCGTGATAAACTCCATCTGGGGAGCGGAAGTAATCACCCCGCTGCCGTTGGAAAAACCGATCGTCCCCCCAGCGACGAAGATCAGAAAGTCTCCCGGCACGTTGGAAACCTCCAGGAGTTGGTTGAACGTCATGATGCTGTCGGCGAGGAAGGCGAAGTCTCCCGGCTGCTGGTCGGAAAGGTCCAGCTCCGGCGTGTCAAAGGTGATGGTACTGCCGGTCGCCAGCGACGTCGGCGCCAAGGTCGGGCCGTTGCTCAGTTCCGAAAGCGGGAAAAAGTCGTCCTCATCGATCATGTCCGGCTCAATGCCGATTGCTTCCAGGAACTTCTGGAGCTCGTCCAGATTGTCGCTGTCGAAGTAGACGACGCGGTCCGGATCCAGCGTGGTCGAGTCAATGAGCAGGGCCTCGCAAAGCCCCTCAAAGGCCTGAAAGGCCAGCGGGCACTCGTCGGGGTCGAAGGGATTCGGCGGGCAGACGCCACCCGGCGGGGTTGAGGGAACCTCGGTACCCTCAAGGAGGGTTTGCGCCACGATTTCCTCAAAGAGGGCCGAGCGCGAACCCTGGTCGGTGATCAGGATGTCATCGCCGATCGCATCGCCAATTTTAAGGTTGGTGCCTTCCTTGCTGCCCTCGGCGATCTGCTCCTCCTGCTCCTGGGTCTGCTGCTCCACCTTGCTCAGGAAGGACTGGATCGGGCCGGATTCGTTGTTAAAGCCCTGGATAAGCAGCGAATTCGCGGTCTGGGCGGAGAGGCGGAACTCGAAGATTTGCAGCTGATTGGTGCCCCCGCCCGGCATGATGAAGGTGAGGTTGCCAGCGTCGATCTGGCGCGAGGAACCGTTGGGCATGATGACCTCGCCCAGGCCCTCCAGCACCATGAATTTGAACCCGCCGTTGCTGGTTGCCGCCACGATGATGGTCGTTCCCAGCACCGAAGCGGTCGCCGAGGCGGTCTTGACCTCACCGCCGCCCTTGCCTGTCGGCGAGTGGAAGAGCACGCTGCCCTGCTCGAGGTTGATGCCGCGCTTGCCCTGCTTGAAGGAGAAAACGGTGTTCGAACCCACCCGGGTGACGGTCTTATCCGGCGCGATCAGCTCGGCGCGGGAGTTTGGGCCGGTCCGCAGCAGCTCGGGGATGGCGAAAGTCGCCCCCGCGTTCGCCTTGCGGACGTTGCCGCCCTGGGCGTTGCTGATGTCGACCTGGTTAAAAACCTGGGTCACTCGCGCCCGGTTCAAGGGATCAGCTTGCGCCCAGTCCGTGACTCCAAGGAGGGTTCCGGCGGCAGCCAAGCAAACGGTGAGGGCCCGATGGGCAGAGAAAACATGGATCATCGTCGTCGAGGGGGAGCGGCGGGCTATCGACGATGCTTACAAGGTTCCGCCCGCAACCGCAAGCTCTTGTTTCAGGGCGCCTAATGGAATCTCCGACAAAGAGAGAAGGAGACGAGCTCAAGGCTCCGTCGCGGGAGCCTTCGTCGTCGTCGGCCAGCCAATCCCTTGCAGCACCTCCCGGATGCCCTCGTCGACCTTCGGAACATCAAGTGCGTAGGTTGCACGACACTTAATTTGCCAGGCTCCCTGCTGAAAAATATAGAGCTGCGATCCCGCCGGCCCCTTAATCCCGCCGCGGCCACCGGGAATCTCAAACTCCGCCCTCCAGCCCTTGATCTCCTTCCCGCCGACTTCAATCGTGTAGGGTCCGTTGGAAATCTCCCGGGCGTCTGGCGTGTACTGCTTGATCGCCTTAACCGCGTCTTCGAAGGAGTAAACGGCAATTTCCTCCGCCGTGTACGGCTCATCGCTTGCGGGAAGGTATTTTTTGGCCAGGAACGAATAGACCGTCAGATGGAACCACTCCTTCGCCTTGGGATCGTAGCCGGCGCTGACGTCATTAGGGTCGTCTCCGTAGGAAAAAAGATCGGACCGGACAAAATTTCCGATCTCGGTTGGGAACTGAGTGCCGGAAGCTTCCTGCACGAAGGTTTTGCCTTCGGCCGTGATTTTATCGATCCGGGCCTGGCCGTAACTCTCACTCGTCGCCACCAGAGCAGCCACCACCAGCGCCAGCCACCCGAACGCCGAGCAAAACCTGTCTCTAACCCGCATGGACTTTCTTAAAGGCCACCATTGAGAGCGGCGGCACGGTGACGCAGATGGAGGCGGGTTGTTCGTGGCAGGCAAACGGCACCGCCTCGAGCCCGCCGTAGTTACCCAGGCCGCTGCCGCCGAAGTCGGCCGCGTCGGAGTTGAGGATCTCCTCCCAGAAGCCGCCCTCGGGCACGCCCACGCGGTAGTTGTCGCGCGGAACCGGGGTGAAATTCAGGACACAGAGAATGGATTCCCGGCCGTCCGCGCTGCGGCGCACAAAGCTGACGATGCTCTGCTCCCAGTCCTTGAAGTCCACCCAGTAAAAGCCCTCGGGGCTAAAGTTGTTGTCATGCAGCGCCTTTTCCGTGCGGAAGCGGTTATTGAGATCGCGCACCCAGTTGCGAAGCGCGCCGTGGTGGTTCCAGCCAATCAGGTGCCAGTCCAGGCTGGCGTCGTGGTTCCACTCGCGCCACTGGCCGAACTCCCCGCCCATGAACATCAGCTTCTGGCCGGGGTGGGCAAACATGTAACCGTAGAGCAAGCGCAGGTTGGCAAACTTCTGCCAGTCGTCCCCCGGCACTTTGCCGATCATCGAGCCCTTCCCGTGCACCACCTCGTCGTGCGAAAACGGCAGCATGAAGTTTTCCGTAAAGGCGTAGAGCATGCTGAAGGTCAGCGAATGGTGGTGGTACTTGCGGAAGATCGGCTCGCGGGAAATAAAGTAGAGAGTGTCGTGCATCCAACCCATGTTCCACTTAAAGCCAAAGCCCAGCCCGCCCACGTAAAGCGGCTTGCTCACCATGGGGAAGCTGGTTGACTCCTCCGCGATGGTCTGCACGTCCGGGAACTGCTCGTAAACCACCTCGTTCATCCGGCGAAGGAAGGAAATGGCCTCCAGGTTCTCCTTGCCGCCGTGCTCGTTGGGGATCCACTCCCCTTCCTTGCGGCTGTAGTCGAGGTAAAGCATGCTGGCCACCGCGTCGATGCGCAGGCCGTCCACGTGGAACTTGTCCAGCCAGTAACAGGCGTTGGAGATCAGGAAGGAGCGCACCTCGTTGCGCCCGTAGTTGAAGATGTAACTGCCCCAGTCCGGGTGGTAGCCCTTGCGGCGGTCCTCGTGCTCAAAAAGGGCCGTGCCGTCGAAGCGCGAAAGCCCGTGGCCGTCGCTGGCGAAGTGGGACGGCACCCAGTCCAGGATCACGCCGATGCCCTCCTGGTGGAGGTAGTCGATCAAATACATGAAGTCCTGCGGCGTGCCGAAGCGGCTTGTCGGCGCAAAGTAGCCGGTAATCTGGTAGCCCCAACTGCCATAGAACGGGTGCTCCATCACCGGCAGGAACTCCACGTGCGTGTAGCCGAGATCCTTGACGTATTCGGCCAGCTGCGGAGCCAGCTCGCGGTAGGAGAGGCTCTCATGGCTGCCGTCCTCGTTGACCCGGTGGCGCCAGGAGCCCAGATGGACCTCGTAGACCGACCACGCGGCATTCAGCGCGTTGCGTTCGTGCCGGTTGGCCATCCAGTCGCCGTCGCCCCAGTCGTAATCCAGGTTGGAGATTACCGAGGCGGATTTGGGCGGCACCTCGGACTGGAAGGCGAACGGGTCGGCCTTTTCCAGCACCTGGCCGAAGTGGTTCGAGTGAATGCGATACTTGTAGGTCGTGCCCGGCACCAAGCCAGGCACAAAGCCTTCCCACAACCCGGAGCCGTCCCAGCGCGCGCCCAGCTGGTGGCGGCTGCCGTCCCAGTGGTTAAAATCCCCCACCACCTCGACCCGGTTGGCGTTGGGCGCCCAAACACAGAAGTAGACCCCCTTTCGCTCACCGTCGTCCACCACCTGCGCGCCGCATTTCTCGTACAGGCGGAAGTGATTGCCCTCCCGGAAAAGGTGCGTGTCGATCTCACCAAAAAGACTCAGGTCAAAGCTGATTTCGGGCGGAGTCGGTGTCGTCGTCATAGCAGGGCTGTGGCTCAGGGGTTAGACCAATTCGGCTTCGGCCATGAGGCGCTGGACGCCGCGCAGCGGAATCTTGATCCAGTCGGGCCGGTTGTTCAGTTCGTAGCCGATCTCGTAGACGGCTTTGCCGAGAAGAAAGTTGCGTAACAACATGGCGCGATCCTCCTCCTCCCGCGGCAGGAACGCCGCCTCGCCCAGCGTCGCGTAGTAGGTCGAGACGAAATGCCTTGCCGTAAAAGCATACCACAGGTCCGCGTAGCCCGCTAAAAAGGCGCTGTCCTCGGTCCGGATCGAGCGCGACTGCAGCAGCGCGTGGTAAGCGGCGTAATGGTAGCTGCGTAGAATGCCGGCCACGTCGCGGAGGGGATTGCGCTTAAGCCGGCGCTCGCCCAGCCGACGGACCGGCTCACCCTCGAAGTCGATGATGATGAAGTCGCGCCCGGTGAAGAGGACCTGGCCCAGGTGGTAGTCGCCATGGATACGGATGCGCTCGGCGTCGAGCTTGCGGCGGTTAAGGGCGCGGTAGCATTTGGTGATCGCGCTTTCCAGGCCCAGCACCTCTTGCGCCATCGGCTGGGCCTCTTCCGTCAGCTTGGCCGTCTGCTTGCGCAGCACGCGGAAGGTGCGGATGAGCTGCTCGCGCATGGCGTGGTGGATCGAGCGCTGGTAGAGCAGCGAAAACGGCTGCGGCTTAAACTCGGGGTTGCCCCCGTCGAAGGCCAGCGCTTGGTGCATCTCGGCGGTGCGCTGGGCCAGCAGCCGGGTGTTCTCAACGAAGGAGCCCTCTAGCAGGGCCTGCAGGTCCACCGTCAGGTTATCAAGCGCCGCGGGGCTGGTGTCCACAATCTCCGGAAGCTGGGAGCGCTGGGCAAGCACGCGGTCGAAGTAGCGGTGCAGAGCGCCAAGGGCCACCGTCCAGGCGTCGCCCTCGTTGGGCGTAAAGCCCTGCAGGAAACCCAGCGCGATGGGCTCGGAGCGTTGATTGCGAAAGCGGTACTCAATGGTGCCGGCGAAAGCGGGCACGTTCTGGTAGCCGGCCACTTCGGAGAGGTGGCGAATGATCTCGATGTCCGGATTGGCGCCGGACTGAAGGCGGCGGTAAAGCTTAAGGAAGAGCCGGTTCTCGAATATGACCGAGCTGTTGCTCTGTTCCGCGCGCAAGAGCTGGGAATTTTCCGGCAAAGAGGCGGCCCGGTTTTCCTGCTCCAGGCTCTTCGAGGCCACCCCTTGCAGCACCGCCGTCTTGCTTCGGAAACGCCGGTTGCCCGCCATCAAATGCAGCAGCGCCTGGTGGAAGAGCGGATCGTAAACCGCGTCCACGAGCGTTCCGCCGTCCGACGCGCCCAGGCCCTCGTAGCGGGCAATCAGCGCCGCCGGGTAAGCGGCCAAAAACGTGGCGGCCTCTCCGCCCTCCAGAAACTGGACCGGCACCGCAAAGTAGTCCTCTGCTCCCTCGCTGTAGTGCACCTCGACGATGAGGAGCTGAGCGGGCTCGTGCCGACCGTCCAGGAGCGGCATCGGCACGTGGTCTTCAATCGAGACCCGGGTGATCTTGCGGGCTTTGCCGCTAAACCAACGGCAGTTGCGCAGATACCGCGGCAGGATGCGCTGGGCAAAGTCCCGGCTGCGGTCACTGCTCCAGTAGCGGGCGTCGGGCTTGTGGCGCAGGGTCAGCGGTTTGGTTGCGTCCACGCTCAGGGTTTCGTCGTTCTCCTTCTGCAACAGCAGCCAGAAGTGGTCGTAGGGTCCCATGGTCAGCGTGTAGGGCTCGGCGCGGATCACCGGGAACTGGTTGTGGCTATAGACCTCCTCCGGCACGTAGCCGGCGTATTCGGCCAAATCGAACTCCGCCACTTGCGTGAAGCGCGATAGGTTAATGACCACCAGAATGGCCTCGCCTTCATGCTCGCGGACAAAGGCGAGCATCTTGGCGTTCTCGCTGTGGATAAAGGTGACGTCGCCCCGGCTGAAGGCGGGAAAGCGCTTGCGCATGGCGATGACGCGCCGCGTCCACCACAGCTGACTGCTCAGGTTGTTTTCCTGCAGCTCCACGTTGATGCGCTCGTAGTGGTACTCGGGGTCGATGATGATGGGCAGGAGCAGTTGCTGGGGATTGGCGCGGGAGAAGCCTGCGTTTTTGTCCTGGCTCCACTGCATGGGGGTGCGCACGCCGTTGCGGTCGCCCAGATAAATGTTGTCGCCCATGCCGATTTCGTCGCCGTAGTAGATGATGGGCGTGCCCGGCAGGGAAAACAGCAGCACGTTGATCAGCTCGACCTTGCGCCGGTTGTTGCCCAGCAAAGGGGAAAGCCGCCGACGGATGCCCAGGTTGATGCGGGCCTGCTCCTCCTTGGCGTAGACCTGATACATGTAGTCCCGCTCCTCGTCGGTCACCATCTCCAGGGTCAGCTCGTCGTGGTTACGCAGGAAGCTAGCCCACTGGCAGCCCTCGGGGATGTCCGGCGTTTGCTCGAGGATGTCGACGATCGGGTAGCGGTCCTCCATGTGCAGGGCCATGAACATCCGCGGCATCAGCGGAAAGTGAAAGGCCATGTGGCACTCGTCCGCCTGGCCAAAGTAGGCCACGGCATCCTCTGGCCACTGGTTGGCCTCCGCCAGCAACATGCGGTCGGAGTGGTGCTTGTCCACGTGGGCGCGCAAGTCGCGCAGAATGGCGTGGGTCTCCGGCAGATTTTCGCAGTTGGTGCCGTCCCGTTCGATCAGGTAAGGGATGGCGTCCAGGCGCAGGCCGTCCACGCCCATCTCCAGCCAGAAGTCCATCACCTGTTTCACCCGCTCCAGCACCTCGGGATTGTCGAAGTTCAGGTCCGGCTGGTGGGAGTAGAAGCGGTGCCAGAAGTAGGCCTGGGCGATGGGATCCCAAGTCCAGTTGCTGCTCTCAAAGTCTTGGAAGATGATGCGGGCGTCCTGGTACTTGTTGACCGTGTCGCTCCAGACGTAAAAATTACGCCACTTGCTTCCTGGCTTGGCGCGACGGCTTTTCTGAAACCACTCGTGCTGGTCGCTGGTGTGGTTGATCACCAGCTCGGTGATGACGCGGAGGTCCCGCTCGTGCGCCTCGCGCAGGAACTTCCTAAAGTCCGTCAGACTGCCGTAGTGCGGATGCACCTTGGTGTAGGCGGCGATGTCGTAACCGTCGTCCTTCAGCGGCGACGGGTAGAACGGCAGCAGCCAGATTGCCGTCACGCCCAGATTTTGGAGGTAGTCGAGCTTCTGGATGAGCCCCTTGAAGTCCCCGATGCCGTCGTCGTTGCCGTCACCAAACGTCTTGACGTGAAGCTGGTAGACGATGGCATCGCGATACCACTGAGTGGCATCGCCCGCCATCACGGTGGTCGCAACATTCGGAGGCGCTTTTGTCATCAAACCAACGGTGCAAAGTGCTGTTCTTCGGCCGGCCATCCCGAGCCCGTCTACCAGCCTATCCTTCGCCGATTATCCCTGGAGCCGCAAGCGGGAAGCGAGGATTTCTCTGCATCAAGCGGTGTGGGAAACCCGCGAATGACTCCGAGGGACTTTCTCAGACGTCACAAAACCGGGCCAAAAACACCCGAATTCGCCGTCAACCAGACAATCTTGATAACAAATCAACGCCATGATGTGTCAAAACGCCGCAAGCACCCGGACAACGGGCATCGTATAACTATGGTGCCGACCTGTAATGGTAGTTCTACGTGATTGATTCCCAACTCCAATCGCCCGTCGCCGAGCCCGCTGAATCCAACATCTGGAAACGGGTCAACGGCGTCTGGGAGCAGCTCTACGGTAATCTCGCCTTCAAAGGCGTGAGCATCGAGTGGCACGACTTTGTCCTGGAGGAATCCCTGGCCTGGCATCACAGCTTTCACGAAGGCAGCTGCGAGATTTGCCTGAACTGGTCGGGCTCGAGCCTCTTCCGCCAATCGGGCGAGGAAACGCCGGTCGATGGCCGCTGCGTGCTGGGCTACACGCCGGTCGAGACCCACCCCCGCGCGCAGCGCCTGCCCGGCGAGCGGCACTGCTTCATTACCCTGGAAATGTCACGTGAATATCTGGAGCGCACCTTTGCCGGATCCCTGGACCGCCTGCGCCCCTGGATGCGCGACTACCTGCGGGAGCGCGAAACCGGCCCCGTGCCCATCCACCGCGAGCCCATGGCCCCCACGGTTCAGCGCCTTTTCCCCACGCTGCGCAAGCCTCCCGTGGTCGGTGCGGCTCTGCCTTTCTGGTACGAGGGACGTATTCTGACCATGGCCTCACTGCTCTTCTTTGAGGCCGAGGCCCAAGAGGAAATGTTCTGCAGCCGCCAGCAGCGCATCGCCCGCGAACGCACCGAGGCCGTCAAGCTGCTGCTGGAAAAGCGCCTGGCCGACCCGCCCACCATGACCGAGCTGGGCAAGAAGATCGGCTGTAGCGCTGCCTATCTGGGCCGGATCTTTGCCGCGGAAACCGGCATGAGCGTACCCCAGTACCTGCGCAAAATCCGCCTCCAGCGCGCGGCCGAACTTCTGCGCGAGGGCAGTCACAACGTGACCGAGGCCGCCTTTGACGTGGGCTACAGCAGCTTGAGCCACTTCAGCAAAGCATTCTACGAGGAATTTGGATGCTGTCCGGGTCTTTATCCCCAGGGCGCCAAAATCTTCGAGCGGCGCAGCCGCAATCGTAGCTAAGACCTTGATCTTCTGGTCAGTGACGCCATTTCCCGCGCGGTCAATTTAACGACAATTGTTTAATACCGAAGGGTAGCTGGAAGCCCCTTGAATCGCCTAACAGTTGTAGCGTGACAGGAATTCTGTCCTTGCCAATTCCACTCGCGCCCGGCGAACGCCGAAAACTCTGCGAAGCCGGAAACAAGCAAGGCGATCCATCGTCACAGAATCCCCACCTTCCCTGAGACAGAAGGAACCATCCTCCCAATCCAAATGAGAAAACTGACCATCGCTTCGCTAGCCCTACTGTTGCCCTTGATGGGCAACCTTCACGCCCAATTTGCTGGCTTTCTGCCAATTGACTTCAGCGACGCCTCCGACAGCGCGAGCGCGCAGTGGGAGGACTTCGATGTCATCTTTGGCCCTCCCGGCAACCAACCGGACGTCTCGACAACGAATCCCGGCAGTTTTGTCCTGACTGGCACCCAACCTAACGTCCTCCTAGCGAGTTCTGGAAACATCTACAGTTTTTCGGACCTAACGAGCTTCACCATCGACAGCTCTCTGGACACCTTTACGCCTTCCAATTTGGTTCTGCAAATCCGAACCCTCGGTGCAACGGTCGACACCGACAGCTTCATGTTGGCGTACACTGACAACGATGGGGCCATGCAAACCATGGCGCCAAACTTCATCGAGTTAGTCGAGAACGTGCCCGATGTGTTCGAGGTTCCAGGAATTGGAACTTTCTCCAGCCTCAACCAAGTCTATGCGGTGCAGTGGGACTTAAGCGATCCCCTCGACACGGGCGATTATTCCATTCTGGGCGATGACGCCTTCACGCTGTCGTTTAATGCCTTGAACACCAGCATGAGCCTGGACGCCGCCCGGATTGATTTCGGTTCGGGCTTCACTCCCGGCGGTGATTTCCTGGCCTCCACGCAATTTGTGGTTCCGGAGCCCACCACCGCCGCCGTGCTCTTTGGCGGGCTCGGCCTGCTTGCCCTGCGTCGCCGCCGGGCTTCCACTGCGAACCGTTAAACCGCATTGCCCTGATGAACTTACCGTCCACAAATTGGAAAGCCTTCCGTCGCCACCGGGCATTCACCCTTGTCGAGTTGCTGGTCGCGATAGTCATCCTTGCGGTGCTCGCTGCCTTGACGGTGAGCGCCTTTTCCGCCGCGTTTGATACAGCCAAACAAACGCGCGAAGTCAGCGCCGCCAAACAGCTCATCACGGCCTATCACGCCTATGCGGCGGACAACGGTGGCCGGCTCATGCCCGGCTCAAGCACAGAAACCATCGAATTTTCAGACGGAACCGCAATTGGAGGCTCGTTCGCCAAAAGGTATCCGTTCCGGATCAAAGAAACGTTACAAGGAAACTACGCGGGTTCAGTTGTGACCAACGAAAGGCTTGATAAGTATAACGAAGGCGGTAGCTTCGCTGAATATTATCTTAGCGTTTGGCCGACCTTCGGGCTCAACACCACGTTCGTAGGTGGCAATCACGATAAGTTTTTCAGCGAACCGCAAGTGGGTATCGATGAGGCCACCTACGGCGCTTTTGCCGTCACTCGCATGAACCAAGCGGTCGCCCCTAACAAGTTGATCGTCTTTGCTTCCGCTACCTCCATTGATCGAGGCGAGTTGACCTACGGAAACTTTTACATTCACGCCCCAAATTCCGCATCTGTTACCTGGGAGAGGGTCTATGATGAGTCGAAAAACCCACGCACTTTCGGCCATGTCCACCCCCGTTACAACGAGCGTGCCGTGGTCGCCCACCTTGACGGCAGCGTTGATGTGCTCGACTTTGAGCAGCTCTTGGACATGACCCGCTGGTCCAACCAAGCCGCCCGAGCCGGCGACCCGGACTGGACACTCACGGCCAAGTAACACTTCCACAGCCGTGCCCCCGGCTCGAACCTAACCCCTCGAACGCGACGGGCCTCCGCGTTCCCCCCTCCGGAGCAAAGCGACATGCCCCCGACCGAAACCCAAGCCCCCAAAACCAGCCCGCGCGCCTACGTCAGCGAAGGCCTGAAGAACGAAGCCCTTCAACTGCGCGAGCGGTGGAAACAACTCCAGGAGAAAAAACCCAAGCTCCGCATCCGCGACGCCGCCGAAGAGCTCGACGTGAGCGAAGCGCAACTGCTGGCCACCGGATGCGGCGAGACCGTCACCCGCCTGGAAGGCGACTGGCCTGCCCTGATCGCCCAACTGAGCGATCTTGGCCGCGTGATGGCCCTGACCCGCAACGAGCACGCCGTGCACGAGCGTTACGGCGAGTACCGAGGCGTCGAAAGCTTCCACGGAATGGGTCAGGTCGTCGGGCCGGATATTGACCTGCGCCTCTTTTACAGCCACTGGCACCTCGGCTTCGCCGTGCAGGAGCAGGCGCGTGGCAACGTCCGCCGCAGCCTGCAGTTTTTCGATCTTGATGGCGCCGCCATCCACAAGGTTTACCTGACGGAGGAGTCCAACCTGGGCGCTTTCGAAAAGCTGGTGGAAGCCTACACCAGCGAGGACCAGAGTCCGTACCAGGCCGTGAAGTCCCTCGAGGCGGATTCCCCTGAGCTGCCCGACTCCGAGATCGACGTGAAGGGCCTGCGCGAAGCCTGGGCCAAGATGGAAGACACCCACCAGTTCTTCGGCCTGCTCAAACGCTTCGGCGTCAGCCGGACCCAGGCGCTTCGCCTCGTTGGCACCGAGTTTGCCCAGCCGTTGGCCAAGGATGCACCGCGCCGGGTGCTCGACGCGGCGGCGGAAAAATCCCTGCCGATCATGGTCTTTGTGAGCAACGCCGGGCTCTACCAAATCCACACCGGAGAGGTCCACACCCTCAAGGAATACGGCGAATGGTACAACGTGCTCGACCCCGACTTTAACCTGCACCTGCGCGAGACCGGCGTCGACAACGCCTGGCTGGTGCGTAAGCCGACCAAAGACGGCGACGTGACCTCCGTGGAGCTCTACGCGGCCGACCAGAGCGAGATCGCCCTGTTCTTTGGCAAGCGCAAGCCCGGCATGCCAGAGAACGAAACCTGGCGCGCACTGGCCTCCTCCCTACCCCAGGCATGAGCGCCTCGCTTTGGACCAAAGCGCTCGCGGCCGCCCTGCTCGGCGCGACGGGCTGGTTTGCCTCTCCCGGCGCCGCCGTCGCGGAACCGGGCAACAAACCCAGCGAGCGCATCGTCAGCCTGGGCGGTTCGATCACGGAGATCCTCTACCTCTTGGACGAAGACGATGCCCTGGTCGGCGTCGACACCACCAGCATTTATCCGCCCGAAACCGGCGAGCTTCCCAAGGTGGGGTATCTGCGCCAGCTCTCCGCCGAAGGCGTGCTCTCGCTCAACCCGACCATGGTGATTGGCTCGGATGATGCGGGGCCGCCGCACGTGGTGGACCAGCTTCGCCAGGCCGGACTCAACATCGTCCTTCTACCGAACGAGAAAAGCCCGGAAAGCCTTGCGGCCACCGTTAAAGGCGTGGCGGAAGCGGTAGGGAAGCAGGAGCAAGCCAAGCCTCTGCTAGCCCGGCTCGAAAAGGAATGGGCGGCCGTCAAAGCCAGCGCCGACGCCAAGCCCGCCAAGCCCAAGGTCCTCTTCATTTATGCGCGCGCCGGGGGCATCCTGAGCGTGAGCGGCACCGGCACGGCCGCCGACGCGGTCATCGCCCTCATCGGCGGCCAGAATGCCGTCACGGGCTACCAGGGCTACAAACCACTCACCGCAGAAGCCGTCGTGGAAGCGAGCCCGGATGTGATCCTCCTTTCCGAGAGCGGCTTGGAATCCCAAGGCGGGCTCGAGGGCCTGCTGCAGATTCCCGGCATTTCACTGACCCCGGCGGGCCGCGACCAGCGCGTCCTCACCGCCAGCCAGCTTCCGCTGCTGGGCTTTGGTCCGCGCACTCCGGCCGCCTTGGCCGAGCTTGCGCGCGCCCTCGACTTTGAGGAGGAAGGCAGCCCCGTGGCCAATGCTTTTCCTTCCGGCCCTTCTCATGATAAATGAGTGGGATGGTATCGACGGTTGAGACGCCACGCCTGGAAGGCGACTACCTTGCCCAGCGCCGCCAACGCAACCTCTGGCGCCTGGGCGGCCTCGGCCTGCTCGCCCTTGGCGCCATGCTGGCCGGCTGCGCCTTCGGCGCCGTCAGCATTTCCCCTTACGACTGGCTGCGGCTCCTCTCCCAGCAGTTCAGTCCCGTCGAGCCCCCGCCAGCCGACCTCCTGACCAAGGAAATGGTGCTGTGGAACCTGCGCTTGCCGCGGGTGGTCTGCGCCCTGCTGGTGGGCGGCGGGCTCTCCCTCGCAGGCGCGGCGATGCAGGGGCTTTTCCGCAATCCCCTGGCGGATCCCGCGCTCATTGGAGTGTCCTCGGGAGCCGCCCTGGGCGCGGCCCTGGGCATCCTGCTGGCGGGGACGCTTTCCGGAATCCTCCTTGTCCAGGGCATCGGCTCTTCTTTGGTCATCATGACGTTTTCGTTCGTCGGCGGCCTCATTGCGGTCACCATCGTCCAAGCGATCGGCCGCCACGGCGCCCGCACTTCCGTGGCAACCATGCTACTGGCGGGCATCGCCATCAACGCGCTCTGCTCCGCGCTCACTGGCTTTATCCTGTTTTTGGCCGACGACAACCAGCTCCGCGACATCACCTTCTGGATGCTTGGCAGCTTGGGAGCCTCTAACTGGACCTGGGCGGCGGGGATGGCGGTTGCGGTCGGGCTGAGCCTGGTCTGGCTCTGCCGCCAGGCCGGCGTCTTCAACGCTTTTCTACTTGGGGAGGCCGAGGCCGGGCATCTCGGCTACGAGGTGGAAAGCTTCAAGCGCAAGACGGTGATGCTGACCGCACTAATTGTAGGCCTGGCCGTCTCCTTCACCGGAGTGATCGGCTTTGTCGGCCTGGTGGTGCCACACCTGATCCGGCTGGCCTACGGGTCGGACCACCGCCTGCTGTTGCCGGCCTCCGCCCTGCTCGGCGGCACCATCCTCGTCCTGGCCGACACCATTTGCCGCAACCTTGGCCCGGCGGAACTGCCTATCGGCATTGTCACCGCCGTGCTGGGCGCGCCTTTCTTCCTCTACCTCATGCGGCGCCAACGGTGGTTAAGCGCGTGATGGACTCTACCCCCAGTGAACGCGAAACGGTGGCCGTGCTCAGCGCAGACGAAGTCGGCTACCAGGTGGGCCGCAAGTGGCTGGTGCGCGGCGTCACGGCACGCTTCCAGACCGGCCGGTTCACGGCTTTGATTGGCCCCAACGGCGCGGGCAAGACAACCCTGCTGCGCCTGCTCTGCGGCGACCTGACCCCTTCGACGGGACGCGCTTTCCTCGACGGGCGTGAAACCGTCTACCTGACCAAGAACGAGCAGGCCCGACGCCGGGCCGTTCTGCCGCAGCAGTCCAGCCTGGCCTTCCCGATGACGGTGGAGGAAGTGGTGGCCATGGGCCGAGGGCCATTTGCGGAAACCATCGCAGAGACCGAAGCGGCCGTACGCCGCGCGATGGAGCAGACCGACATCATCGGCCTCTCCGGGCGCGACTATCTGACCCTCTCCGGCGGGGAGCGCCAGCGCGTGCACCTGGCGCGGGTGTGGACGCAGGTCGAGGGCATGGACCCCACCGCGCCGCGCGTGCTCTTTCTGGACGAACCAACCAACAACCTGGACCCGCTCCACCGCACCCGGCTCCTGCACGCCGCCCGCAAGCTCTGCCGCGAAGGCGTCGCCGTCGTCGCTGTGCTGCATGACTTCAATGAGGTTCTGGACTGTGCCCACGACGTTGCGCTGATGCACGGGGGCCGGCTGGAAGTAATGCAGCCAACCGCGGCGGTGATGACGCCGGAAGCGCTGGAGCCGGTTTTCCAGGTGAAGCTGCTGGAGGCGCGCACCCCGGACGGCCGTCTGCGGCTGTGGCCGGACGAGCCTCTGGGGTAGAGTCAGTTCACGCCCGCAGCGAGTAGTTTTCCTCGCGGAAGGCCGTGGGGTTTTTGCCCACGCGGTGGGTAAACCATTTGGTAAAATGGCTGGCCTGCTTGAAGCCAAGCTCATAGCCGATTTCCTTGACGGAGTGGGAGCTGCTTTCCAGCTTGCGCAGGGCCATTTCCTGGCGCAAGCGCTCCCAATACTCGCGGGTGGTAACTCCGAACTGCCGGTAATAAAGCCGGTCGAGGTGAGCGCGGCCCAGGCCGGTGTCGCGCTGCAGCCGCTCGGCTGGGAAAGACTCGTTGAAGGGCGACTCGTGCAGAATCTGCGCCGCCCGATAGAGGCGATCGTCACCCGTTCCGGCGTGGGCCAGCATGCGGCCCTTGTCCTGCATGGCGTCGTGAAACTCGATCAGCCAGCTGCGAAAGGCCTGCTCAAAACGCTGGAACACCGGGTAACTGGCGTGATGCTCGGTCAGGTCGATTTTGACCTTGGGGAAGTGCCGGTGAATGAGGCTGTTTAGTTTGGTGGCACTGCGTTCCAGCCGGGTGTTTTCCCGGGCCGACCAAACCACGCCGTCCTGGCCGGAAAAGAGGTTCTCGCCCGTGGGCCACTGGCAGCGAAAATGCACGGAAAGCAGCTTGGCGTCATGCGTAAAGTCCTGGGTGACTGATCCTTGCGGCGAAAGAATCCATTCTCCGGGCCCGGCCTCCCAGACCTTGCCGTCCATCTCGAGCGAAACGCGGCCCTGTTTCATCAGCCACATCCAATAGCCCACGCGGTGGTCGGTTAGCTCTCGGAAGGATCCCGCCGCAATCTCGCCTTCGTAAATCCAAAGCAACTCGGTGCGTAAACTGGACCAGCGGTAGAGGGGGCATACACCGGCTTGTTCGAGGGTATCCATAGCAAAAAGATAACAAAATGTATATGAAGCTAAAAGTAAAATAATGTCAAGTGTGTCAAAAGGGCTTCCTCCCAGCATCCTCATCCGCGATCAACTCGAAGCGGATTCTGGCAACTGTCCTGACTGCGACTTCCGGTTACCCTTTACGCTCATCCGCTTGCGAAGTTGAGCGTTGTTGCTATTAGTACCCGCTTGGCCTCAACTCCCACTCTTGCAAAATGATATCCCCGAAAAAACGATCCCTCTTCTCTCTCACCTTTGCCCTCATCGCCCTCGGATTGGCACCCCTCGCCGCCGAAGAAAACGCGCCCCGCTTCGCCGTCTACGAAGAAACCTTCGAAACCGAAGGCCAGCTTCCTGACGGTTGGAAGGCAAACGGCAACATCATTTTTTCAACCCTCAAGCCTTTTAACGGCCGCCAATCCCTGGAGCTGCAGCGCGACGAAGCCAAGCTCGACGTCAAAACAAACGTCACTGGCGCGGCCTTTCCGGTTGCGCCGGGGCTGGTGGAATTTCAGGGGGCTTTTCGCGCGCGCCTGCATTCGCCGGACACTTCCTTTCAGGGCGCCGTCCTGCTTGAATACCTCGACGCCGACGGCAACGTCATCGGTAAAGAGAGACTGACGGATCTCTCCGGCCAAACCGGCTGGAGGCTGGTGCGAAGTGAGTTTGAAATTCCCGACGGCGTGGCCCAAGCCCGCGTTTTCTCCGAGCTCCGCAAGACGCACGGCAGCTTTTTCATCGACGGTTTGCGCCTGGCGCCGGTGCGCGACACCGGCGAGACACGCTCGGTCGTGAAGCGCATTGAGCTCAAGACCGACACGCTTGGCAATATGCTCTTCCCCGGCGACAAACCGGTCTTCCAGGTCACCGTTAAGACCGACTCGGAACTGCCCGCAGACCGGCTGGAAATGACCGGCGTGGTGACGGACTACTGGGGCGCGGAACAAGGCGAGGCAGTGGGTATCCAATTGGCCCCGCAGGGCAAGCAAGAGGATTTCTTCGTCTACACCGGCACCCTGGATTTTTCGAACGTGAAGGTTGAGCCGATCAAGTACTACGATGTTCGCGTCTCGCTGGCCGAGGCGGAGGGCCTGGTCGCACGCGAGACCAGTTCCTTCATCATCGTACCGGAGTCGCCCAACAGGCAGTACGATCCACTGGACGTTCCCTTCAACGCCCGCAACTGGGACAACCGTTTGCCGGAGTACTTTCGCCTCTCCGACCGCCTAGGCATCCGGCAGGCCGGAATCTGGGGCTACTGGCAGGCGGAGCCGCCGTACAAGCCATCCGCGCCGCAAATCGAATTGTGCCGCGAGCTGGGCATGCGCGTGGTCACGCGAACGCCGCTCATCACAATCGAGCATCACCGCAAAAACTACGAGAAGTACACCGACGAAGTCATGCGCAAGGGCTACCAAGTCTTCTACGAGAAGTTTGGCGGCGACGGCAACTGGGTCATCGTGCTGGGCAACGAGCCGCGGCCGCAGGGCCCCACCGTCAAGAACAACGTCCACTTCTACAAGCTCATGTACGAGGAGGTAAAAAAGATGAACCCCGAGTCCTTCGTCCTGGGAACCTCCGTCGGGCCGGTGGAAAAGTACTTTAAACTCGGCTTCCACAAGTACAGCGACGCGGTCGACTTCCACACTTACGGCAGCGTTGAAGGCCTCAAATCCATCTTTGCCAAGTACCAAGAGCTCTTTGAAAAGTACGGGCACGAGCAGCCCATTTGGACAACGGAAACCGGCCTCAACAGCCAGGGTCTCTCGCGGCGCGTCATCGCGGCCGATCTCGTCCACAAGACCTCCTGGTTCTTCGCGCTGGGTGGAGCCAACTTCTGCTGGTTTGGCATCTGCTACCCTGACCGCCAGGGCAAGCTGCGCGGCGGCACCGACGACTCCTTCAACATCTTCAACGGCCTTTACGGCAACTACGCTCCCCGGCTCGACGCCCTCGCTTACTACAACATGATCAACGGCATCGGAATCAAAAAGTTCCGCGAGCACCGCAGTTACGAGGACGGCATCGAAGGCTTTCTCTTCGCCGATGACGCGGGCGAATCCTTCCAGTCCCTCTGGAAGGACAAAGGCGTGAAGGATGTGTTTGTGCCGCTCCCCGGTGTCAACAAGGTCACCGTCACGTCTCTGGACGGCGTCACCACGCAGGTGGACGCCGGCGGCAAGGGCATCGCCCTGCGGCTGAGCGCCGATCCCGTCCTGCTGAGCTTCAACGGCGGGGACGGTAAGCTTGCACCCAAGCTCGAAGCTTCGCCCATTCGCGTGACCGAAATGCCGGAGTCGATCGTGCGCGGCTCTGAGGCAACGGTGTCCCTGGCGATCGGCGGACTCGACGCCAAGCAAGTGAGTGTCGTGCCTCCGCTCGGTTGGGAAAGCCGCATTCTCCCGACCAAAGCGGCGGACAC
>JBCDLL010000048.1:0-28243 GCA_038745425.1 Verrucomicrobiota bacterium
GAACGAGCAAATCGATGCGGTCAGCCAAACTCTCCCCGTTGGCGTCACGCTCTCTCGGCTGACCGTCCAAGGGGAGCAAGTGGCCGCCGCGGTCTACGGCGTCTCCTTGAATATCCTCGAAACGCTGGTGATTGTGCTGGCAATTGTCATTCTTTTCCTCGGCTGGCGCACCGGGCTGATCGTCGGCGCCATTGTTCCGTCCGTAGTCTTGGCCACGCTGGCGGTGATGGGTCTCTTTGAGCTGCCGCTCGAACGCATGAGCCTCGCCACCCTGGTGATTTCCCTCGGGCTGCTGGTCGACAACGGGATCGTCATCGCCGAAGACTTTAAGCGTCGGCTCGAAGATACGGGTGATCGCGATGCCGCCCTGCGCGAAACCTCGAGCGAGCTCGCCTTCCCACTCCTGTCCTCCTCGCTCACCACCATCGTGGTTTTCCTTCCGTTGCTGATCATGGACACGGAAGCCAGTGAGTACACCCGCTCGATTACTTATGTGGTCCTGATTTCCCTCGGGGTGTCGTGGTTTTTTGCCATGACCGTGACGACGACCCTCTGCCATCGCTTGCTGCCAGACCCGGCCACGAATCGAGGCGAAAGCCGTGAGCATCCCGGCCTTGTGCGCCGGACGTTTCGTCGCCTGGATCGAGTCTATGAACTTGTTCTTCGCACCATTCTCCGTCGCCGTTGGGCTTACCTAGGCTTGATGGGGATCTTGTTTTGCTTCGGTGGCTGGCTGATGGGACTGGTGCCCAAGAAATTTTTCCCGGACAGCGACCGCGCTCAAATCTTGGTTTACGCGGACTTGCCAGTGGGCGTCACGAGCCGCGCCACCGACCAAGCGGTGCAGAAGATGATGCAACTCGTTGGTGACAAGGAACAGTTCCCCGACTTCATCGACTACGCCGCTTACGTTGGCTTTGGTGGTCCGCGTTTTGTCCTTTCCCTGAATCCCGTCGATCCTTCTCCGCACTCGGCTTTTTTGATGATCAACGCCAAAGACCGCTCCAGTGCCGAAGCGGCGCTACCCCGGCTCCGCGACGCCTTTCGGGCAGCGCTGCCGGAAGTGAACGCCCGGGTGTCGCGCATGTTTCTCGGCCCCGCTGACCCCAACGTGATTCAACTCCAAGTCAAAGGCCCCGACGCCAACTACCTGATGCAAAAGACCGCCGGCCTGGAGGAGATGTTGCTTTCGTTGGATGGGACGATTGATGTTTGGTCGGACTGGCATGGCCGCACAAAAAGACTGAAACTCGAAGTCGATCGCCACCTCGCCGCAGCAGCCGGGGTGACCGCGACGGATGTCGCCAATGCCCTGACCGGTCGCGTGTCGGGGCAGGAAGTGACGGAACTCGCATCCGGGGACGATCTCATCCCGATCGTCTTACGTGGACGCCAGGCCGAACGAAACAGCCTGGATCGCCTGGGTGCCTTGACGGTCTTTCCCGCGAATGGGGGTCCGGGTGTTCCTCTTAGCCAGGTGGCCAATTGGAGCTACGAAACCGGACTCGGCGTCATCGCTCGCGAGGATTTGATCCGCACCGTGACCGTGGAAGCGCGCAACCTGCAACTCACCCCCGAGGACATGCAGCCGCTCCTCCAGGGGCCTCTCGAAGAATTCTCCGCCTCCTTGGCTCCCGGTCATTTCGCGGAATTTGACGGCATCCTGGAAGACACCGTCGAAAGCAACGCGGCCCTCGCAGCCACGGGCCCCCTCGTCCTGTTTCTGATTGTGCTGCTGCTCATTCTCCAGTTTGGCGGCTACCGGCGACCCGCGGTCATCTTGCTTTCCCTACCCTTCGTCGTGATCGGCGCATCGATTGGGCTGGTGCTGATGCAAGCCGAGTTCGGCTTCATGGTCATCCTCGGTCTCTATGCACTCATGGGCATCATCATCAATAACTCCATCGTCCTCATTGACCGCAGTGACATCGAACGCCGCCTGGCCAACGATCCAAGCCAGGACATGCTCGCCGTCATCCGGGCCTGCCAGCGACGGCTTCGGCCCGTTCTGATGACCACCATCACCACCGCCGCTGGGCTCTTGCCGTTGATCCTTTCACAGGACGTTCTGTTTTACGGGATGGCCTCGGCCATGGCTTTCGGCCTTCTGATCGGAACGCTCCTTGTTTCGCTCGGTTTGACCCCGGTGCTCTACACCCTTTTCCTTGGCATTAAACCGACTTCATCAGTACTACCCAGCGAAGGAGCCAGCCTCACCCTCCCTGAGCCCAAGGCTCCTTCTCCCGTTTCGGTGCGGCTTTCTCCGCCCGCCCACGTGGTTGCCAACGGAAAGTCTTCGCGCCGACCACGCAAGAAAGCGAAGGCCCACTGATGCTCTGGATCTCGCTCGCCGGGGAGCAAGCGGTCGATTGAGGAAGCCGCAGGCCGTAGCCCAAGGTTGATCGGGGAAAGCGAATGGTGAGTGGTGGGATGCCGACTGCTAGGTCCCTTTCGTTGAAATTTCGAGAGAAGACCAAACCGTACCCATGCGTCGGATGGCAATAGCAGGAACCTGTGATCGGTACCGTTCTTTGGCGGCAGGAGGCTACTTGGCTTTCTCCCTGCTTTGGGTCGAGTCTAACTCAGTGGATCGCCTTGATGTATTCTACTTGCTAACTTGATCGAGCAGTTTAACGGCATGGTTTTCGCCCCACTTTTTGAGGGTAAGAAGAACGGGTTTGAGGGATTTACCTTCCTTGGTCAGCTCGTATTCAACCCGGGGCGGAACTTCGGCGTAGACGATCCGGTTAATCAAGCCACTGGCTTCGAGTTCGCGGAGTTGCTTGGTTAGCATGCGTTGCGTGACACAGCCAATCTCCCTCCTTAGTTCGCTGAAGCGCATCTTCCCGTTGAGTAAGTAGTAGAGAACCATGCCCTTCCATTTGCCTCCGATCATTTCCAGCGTGGCTTCGACGGGACAAGCGGGCCGATTGTAAACCGTGTGACGGGTGGCCTGTTTCTTTTGATTGGTTACCATTATGTAACTACTAGCCCAAATTGTGCGTACTTCTCAAGAATAATAATATAGTGTATCAAGTTGGGATGACTTACGAAGGCTTTACGACATTCCGTACAGAACAAAACGACGGTATCCTTACCGTCACGATTGACTACCCACCGGTCAACCTCCAAGGCCAAGCGATGCTGGCCGATTTGAACAGTCTGGCCATGCGGCTGGAGCGGGACAGTGAAACTAAAGTCGTGGTTTTCCAGTCGGCCCATCCGGAGATCTGGGTCTGCCATTACGACACGAATTTGCTCAAGGATATGTCGACCGAGGCGGTAGCTCGAGACGAAGCCCAACTGCTCGATCTACAAGCGATCCTGGAACGCATCAGCAAGGTTCCGCAGGCAACTATCGCCAAGCTGGAAGGTTTTGCTCGGGGCGGCGGTCATGAGTTTGCCCTCGCTTGCGACATGCGTTTCGCGGCTCGGTGCAAATTCAAGTTCATGCAGATGGAAGTCGGCATGGGTATCCTCCCCTGCGGCGGCGGGGCTTCCCGGATGGCCCGACAAGTTGGCTTGGGCAAGGCCCTGGAGATCATTCTCAGCGCTCGTGACTATGATGCCGATGAAGCCGAGGCGCTCGGTACGATCAATAAGGCGCTCGATCCTGAAGAAATCGGCGACTACGTCGACACCCTGGCCAAACGGATAGCCAAGTTCCCGGCAGCGTCCATCAACGCCTGTAAGCGTGCCGTTTACGAATCGATTGATCAGCCCATCGGTCAGGCGCTCAAGTCGGAAGCTTACTGGCTTTATCAGGCGACGAGTAAAACGCCCGCGATCAAACGCTTCACCATCGCCGACGAAAAAGGCCTGGAGCACGACCTGGAGAATCAGCGC
Organism: Verrucomicrobiota bacterium; assembly: GCA_038745425.1. Lineage (GTDB taxonomy): Bacteria > Verrucomicrobiota > Verrucomicrobiia > Methylacidiphilales > UBA1321 > CAWUJC01. Next base: position 3,847 of record JBCDLL010000048.1, read on the forward strand.
AACTGGAGCGATCTGGTCATGCAGGTCCAGGAAATCAACTAGTCCCCACAACGGTCTCTCTTTTATGAAAGCCATGCTTCTCCAATCCTACGGACCCGACGCCGCCTTTAAGGCTGCCGAGGTGGCGCAACCCGAACTCAAGGCCGGTCATGTCTTGGTCAAGATCGCCGCTTCGAGTGTTAACACGGTCGATACGATGATACGAAACATGGGCCAAGAACTCCCCCTCTCCCCTGGGTTACCCGCCTTACTAGGGATGGACTTCGCTGGCACGGTGGAGGCCATAGGCGAAGGTGCCAACTTTGCCATCGGTGATGAAGTTTATGGCTGTGCAGGTGGCCTGGCCGATTTACCGGGCACTTTGGCCGAGTACATCGTGGCGGATGTCAATCTTGTCGCCAAAAAACCAACCAATCTCTCCATGCGGGAAGCCGCGGCTCTTCCTTTGGTTGGCATCACGGCGTACGAAGGCCTCATGCGCGCTGGGATCAAAGCCGGGCAACACGTGCTGGTCCACGGAGGCTCGGGTGGCGTCGGTCATGTTGCCCTTCAACTGGCCAAGCACTTCGGCGCGGACGTCTACGCGACCGGGGGTGGCGACAGGCAACTCGCGCTCATCAAAGAGCTCGGTGCGACCGGGATCAATTACAAGACTGAATCGGTCGAGCAGTATGTCGCCCAATACACAAATGGCGCCGGCTTTGAGGTCGTCTTTGATTCCGTCGGAGGAGCCAACATGGCGAACTCGTTTGAGGCCGCCGCGCTCAATGGCCAGATCGCCTCGACGGTTTCAATGTGCGAATTGGATCTAACGAGCGCACACTTCAAGGGCCTTTCCCTCCACGTCGTCTTCATGCTCATTCCCATGCTCCACAACTTCCATCGCGAAGCTCATGCCAAGATCCTCCAAGAGCTGGCCAAGATTGCAGAAGCCGGCGCACTCAAGCCTGTTCTCGACGAGAACCGCTATACGCTTGATGAAGCCGGCCAAGCTTACACCCGACTCGAAAGCAAGCGTGGCATGGGCAAAGTCGTCATTGAAAATCGATAACTACAAACTAGATGTGAAAACAACACTTCCACTTATTGCCACCGGCCTCTTTTTCTATAGCTCTCTCGTTCTGGCTGAGCAGCTTCCGTTGAAGCGTCGGGAAATGACCAAACCGTACCCGCGTAAGCCGGCCGGCAGTAGGAAGAAGATGTGATGGGTACCGTTTAGTGGCAGCGAGACGCTAACTTGGTATCCTCCACTGTGGTAGGAGTCTAGCCAAGATGGCCAGGTTGGGCAAATCGAGGACAAGTATTACGACTCGTCCCGAGTGAGTAAACTGCGTTTACAAAATTCCCGCGGTGAATGGCCGGTGATCCGTTTAAATTGCTTGGAGAACGTAGCAGCGTCTGGGTACCCAAGCTTTTCGGCAATCTCGGCTATGGTCCAACAGCGACGGAGACACATATCCTTGGCACACAAGATGACAGAGCGAATCCGAAATTCTTTGGGTGAGATTCCAACCGACTTCACAAACGCCTTGCGAAAGTGATGATACCCTAGGCCTACTCGTCTCGCGATCTCTGGAATCGCAGCGTCGCGCTGCTCCGGGTCGGCAAGCATTTCCCGGGCGAGGGTGAGCTTCTCCTGCAAGCGTGCGTCCTCTTCGACCGGGACGGAATTCTCGGGCGTTATGTCGATAAAGAGCTGATGGATATTGGCCAGAAACAAAATCTGATTGTTAAGAGTGAGGTGCCGAGCCCGTTCAATAAACGTGTTGAGCATCACCACGACGTCAGAAGTAAGCGGCCGGTGGCAGCTACGCAACATGGGGTCCATGATGCCTACTTCTCGCAGGCCATTAAAAAACTGCAGCGGTAGCTCCAGAAAGAAAGTTCTCCATGGCGATGCCGAGCCTCTGGCCACGGTATGATGCAGCGTCCCTTGGCGGAAGAGGACAACCCCGGGGCGGAACCTGACATGCGTACCCGTTTCGTCTTCATAGTGCCCCTCCCCTTGCAACGTGTATTGAAGGGTGAAACCCGATTTGTAACCGGTAAAACTGCTTGGCAAGCTATCAGGTACCCAATAGCCGGTCCGACAAGTATGCTCCCCCCCGGGGAGCTTGAGGTAGAAGAAATATTCACTGGCCGGGCAGACCTTGGGGATGTCGAGATCTGTTGTGGCTACCGAGTGCGGGTCGAGTTCGTGCATGTCACACCAATCGAGTGATAAGCTACACCTTAACCTCTCCTGGTTCTGAAAAGCAATGGCATCGGCCCGATAGAGCCGGTGCTGCTTTGCCTAATCCGCGGTTGGTTTCGGTTCATTCGCGGCATCGACATCCGGTACAATACGGAACCTCTTGTTCGCCTGCGAAGCCGATGGATGCGGCTGGCGCTTGCTCTGGTTGGTCCGGTAAGTCTTCTCGCTTTCGGCGTACATCACTTTTTTGCTCTTGCCGAGTGCATTGACCGCCGCCTGCATGGTTTTGTCGTCCTTCGCTGCTGCCAGGTAGGTGGCGCGCTCGGCGGAGATCACTTCGGCCACCTTGGCTCCGGCTTTTTCGATCATCTTGACGGCCTGTTCCTTAGTCACACCGCGGTCGAAGCGCACAATCAGGGTATGTTTATTGGAAGATTGGATCGTGGCCCCCGGCTCGCCCGCAACGGCCAAGACCGTCGCGGCAAGTAGGAACATCAGAGATACAATTGATTGTTTCATGATGGTTGCTTTCTGAGGTTATCAGTTTTGCGGCACGCCGTAGATCTCCACTTCCTTGATTCTCAACCGGTCCATGCCATTCGTGACGGTGAGGCGCACCTTGCTAGCAGCAACCGTAGGGAGCGTTACCTCCATCGCTTGGTTCCCATCGTAGCCAGTGCCTCCGGCCACCTGTTGCCAGGCGGTGCCGTCGTAGATTTCCAGGTACCAGTCCGTCACGCGCTGCCCATGCTGAACCAGCACAAACTTGTCCACGTCGTGCAGGTTCTGCAGATCGATCTCCAGCCACTGGGCGCCCGCCACGGCAAACTCGTTGGAGAACCAGCGGCTACCCGTAGTGGCCACGCCATCGGTCAAATTCTCCGTACTGTTGTCGTTGCTGCCCATTGCCGGTTTGCTCAAGGCGATATTGCCATAAGTTGGTTCTGGGGGATCGGTTGGGTCTGTCGGGTCATCCGGTTCGGGATGCGGCACACCGTAGATCTCCACTTCCTTGATTCTTAACCGGTCGATGCCATCCGTGACGGTGAGGCGCACCTTGCTAGCAGCAACCGTAGGGAACGTCACCTCCATCGCTTGGTTCCCATCGTAGCCAGTGCCTCCCGCCACCTGTTGCCAGGAGGTGCCGTCGTAGATTTCCAGGTACCAGTCCGTCACACGCTGCCCATGCTGAACCAACACGAACTTATCCACGTCGTGCAGGTTCTGCAGATCGATCTCCAGCCACTGGGGGCCCGCCACGGCAAACTCGTTGGAGAACCAGCGGCTTCCCGTAGTGGCCAACCCGTCCGTCAACTTTTCCGTGCTGTTTTCGTTGCTGCCCATTGCCGGCTTGTTCAGAGCCACATTGCCGTATACGGGATCGGTCGGATCGGTCGGATCGGTCGGATCAGTCGGGTCGGTCGGATCGGTCGGATCGGTCGGGTCAGTCGGGTCGGTCGGATCAGTCGGGTCAGTCGGGTCGGTCGAATCGTCTGGATTGGTGAACGAGGTGTACTGCAAGCTGTCAAAGGTTGCCGTCACGGTGTTCTGGTTGCCGTTGCCGACTGTAACCACACCAACCAGGAACTCGCCCCCCATTTCAAAGTCTCGGTTCTGGATGCGAGTCCAGTTCGTGCCGTCTTGTGAAAAGAACGCCTGCAGCTTGCCGGCCTCTTTCCTCAAGCGCAGCCACGCGGGCAGGCTCAACGCAGTTTCGTTTTCGGAAACACCAGTTTTGCCTTCCGCAGTCGAACGACGTATCCATCGCGGATTCCAGGTCCCGCCGTTGTCATAGAGGCTGATAGTCGCATGCGGATCGGTATCGGTGAGGCTCTGCCGAATCATCAGGCCGACCTCGCCGTGGGCCACCGTCTGCTGGACATCCGTCACACGCATGACCAGTTCGCCATCCCCCTCGACGACCCGGAGCAATCCAAACGCTTGGTCCGCACCTTCTTTCTTGTCGATGGCTCCTTTCCTGAACTCCATCGTGTAACTACCAGTACCATGCTTGGTCAAGGTGCCGTCACTCTGCACGCCGATTCGCGCATCCACGAAGGCGTCTCCGCCTGTGATGTTGAAATTCAGATTGCCGAATTCTCCTTCCCAGCCATCGACCGCGATACGGAAGTTGTCATTGGCTTTTGCCGAGATGAGCACATGGCTGTCCCGATAGACCCCGAAGGAGATGTCATCGTTGGAAGCCACCTCCGTCAGACTGTCGATTTGGTCGCCGGAGTATACCCCGAGAACCGTATCAATCACGGAATCGTACGTGTCCAGACGATAGGTGCCGTCGGCCGGGGCGGTCCAGTCATACCAAATGGAGGCGCTCGCCGGGATGCCAGCATGATCGGGCTCATCCGTCTCGGCACGGGCACCATAGTTGTGCGTAATACTCTCTACATTAGCCGTGCTGTGCACCTCGGCATCTTCAAAGTAATCGTTTAATGGCGGCTGCCCCACTTCGACCGTAAAGCCACCCGTCTCGCCGTTCGCGCCGTCGATGGCAATGTGATAGTTTTTATTTTCATTGGCTTCAAAATCGACCCAACTGTGTACACCGCCATAGGGATCGTTGTCGTTGCTGCCTACCAGAGTGAGATTGCCGATTGAGTTGCCTTCGTAAACGGTAACGGTGGTGTCAAAACCACTGTCGATCGTGGTGACATAAGCCGGGGCAGTCGTCGGAGCTTTCCATTTGTACCAAACCGTCTTACCACTGCCCAAGGGATGGCTTGGTTCATTTCCTTCGGTGGTGGCACCACCGTTATTGCCACGGCTGAAGGCACCACCGATTTTGCCAAGAAAAATTGCTTCCCCGAAGTCATCGTTATAGGGCGTTGCATCGCCAAGGGTGAGGGCTCGAAAAAGATTCAGGCGCCCACCAGAGCGAGTGTATTTGGTTAAGCCGTCGAGTTTGTCCACCGCGTTCTCCATGCGGTTGATCAAGGCAAAGGGCGAGTCCGTCGGGAACTCGGCTTTCAGCAAAGCCAGGGAGCCCGCCACATGTGGCGTCGCCATGGAAGTGCCGCTCAGTTTGACGTACTTGTTCTGCTTATCGTCGGTCGAGTAAATACTATCTCCGGGAGCGAATAGGTGGCACGTTTTCTTCCCGTAGGAAGAGAAGGATGCCTTGATGTCGTCTTTATCCGAAGCCCCCACCGTCACGATGTTGCCCAGCGCATAACTCGTCGGGTAATAGGGGGCTCTGTCGTTGTTGTTGTTGCTGTTGCCGGCGGCGCATACTACGAGTATGCCTTCGTCGTTACAGGCCTTGAGGGAATCGAAGAGGGCCTGTGAGTAACCGCCGCCCCCCCAGCTGCAGTTCAGGATGTCGGCCCCCATCTGCCGGGCATAGTCAACCGCCTGAATCGCGTCGGCTGTGGTGCCAGATCCGCTCGCACTCAGGAATTTAACCGCCATGAGCTGGACGTTCCAGGCCACGCCAACCACGCCAGTGCCATTGTCCCCCTGAGCACCAACAGTTCCAGCCACGTGCGAGCCATGGCCGTGGTCATCCATCGGATCCCCAGCAAGAGGGTTGTCCTGGTCCCAAATCGTATTAACCCCGTAGACGTCATCAATCCAACCGTTACCGTCGTCATCAATCCCGTTATTGGGAATTTCAGCGGCGTTGATCCACATGTTGGTTGTCAAATCGTTGTGGTTGTAATTAACCCCCGTGTCCACCACTGCGACAATGACGTTCTCCGCATCGGTCCGAATATCCCAAGCCTCCGGTGCATCGATGTCCGCATCCGGCGTGCTCGCTTTACCGTCAAAATTGCCCGTATTGTTCAACCCCCATAGCTTCTCATCGGCCAGGAAGGGATCATCGGGCAGCGCGTGAATGGAGACAATAAAGTTGGGCTCCGCATACTCCACGTCCGGGTCGGCGTTGAGCTTGGCCAGCATGTCCACCAAGTCGGCTCCCCGAGGCAACTCCACCAAATCAATACCCAGACGAGCAGAGAGCCGTTGCTTGGTGACCGTGCCCTGGCGACCATTGACACGGTTGGCTCGAGTAAGGGAGCCGTCCTTGTATTTGACGATCAACTGCTCATCCAGCACCAACACCTCCGGAACACTGGATTCCTCCGTAGAACCAACTTCCTCTACGCTTGAGAATTCCTCCGGTGTGACGTTATCTTGAGCTAATGCTGATGTGCTTACCCATCCGATGAGGAAAACGATCAGTGTAAAGACGTTAATCTGTTTCATGGCTTGGTTCGGTTAGTGAGTGAGGTGTTGTTGTTAGGTTAAAATTATAGTGAACATTAGATGGCTTACTTGGTGAGCCTACAGACACTTGCAATTACTTTTATGGCAAGGGTTGATTGCGCTTGGGTTAGAATCGTAGCAATCGCAACTTAAAGTGAGAATGTCTGCGGTGAGATATTTCTTGTCAGAATTGAACGGATATCTATTTAAAGCAGTCAGGCGAAAAACTCGCTATTGTAGATATTTGCGTTGGCATCGAACCCTTCTGACCATCCCCCAGGCTGGGGACCAATTTCTCTGCCCAGCTGCGTTGCCCTCGCAGGAAGCTATTTTTTATCATTTCACACACGCCATAGCATCGACCACAAAGCTCTCGCGTTGATGCTCTCTTCTTCAGACACTCCTATGGAGCAGCGGAGGAACGAGTCCCAACTCATCGATGAGTAACAGGAAAACGGAGGCAGAACGGATTTGAGAATTCATGATCGAGCCCGGATTTCTGTATCAGTTGCTTTGAGCGTTTAGCGAGGTGAGGCAGGTGGTTTGAAGAAGCCATAGCTCAAGATTATTGGGAACAGCGGATGGTGAGAAGTGGGGTGCCGACTGCCAGGTCTCTTTCGTTGACATTTCGGGAGATTACCAAACCGTACCCGCACAAGCCGGCTGGGAGCAGCAAGAAGCTGTGGTTGAAGTCTAATGTTAAGTTTAAGGACTCAGCTTTTGAACGGATCGTAATGGCTTGGGCGAACCTCTACCCAAACACTCATCGAAATCTATGACTGCTGAGTTCGTCAACTTGACGGATTCAAAGTGGAATCTACAATTTCCTTAGTAGACGTACGCAATCCTATTTCTCGATCACCGATACTTGCATGATTTTGCTCAGCCGTTGCCATGAAACCGCTCCTGAAGCCGGCAAAGGGTTGCGTTTAGCCGTCTACCAAGGCCCCACGGAGGTCGGCAGCGCGGATGCCATTGAGGCCAACCTTGAGCAACTGGAGTCCGTGGTTAAAATGGCCAAGGCTCGCGATGTCCACGTGATCAGTTTTGCTGAGCTTTACGTCACCGGCTACGCGCTAAATCCCGAACTTGTCGCCCAGTTTGCCCAACCAATCGATGGTCCCGCCATGCGTCGCGTAGCCAAGATCGCCTCGGCCAATGGCATCGCGGTCATTTGCCCCTATCCCGAAAAAGCGACGGATACCGGCAACGTTAAATTCTACGATTCCATTGCGCTTTTTGGACCGGGCGGCGAAATTTTGCAGAATTACCGCAAAACCCACCTTTTCGGCCAGGCAGAGCGTGATAACTTCTCCGCAGGAGACGGACCTTACGAAGTTTGCTCTATCAATGGAGTCAAGCTCGGCATCCTCAATTGTTACGAGGCAGAATTCCCGGAGCTTTCGCGAATCCTGGCAATCGAAGGCGCCAAGGTCATCGTCATACCCACCGCTGCGGATTATTATTACACGCTCACCACCGGCGAACGCACACGCGTTCCCTACCCCGATATTTCGCGCAACCTCATCCCCGCGCACGCGTTCGAAAACCACTGCTTTATCGCCTATTCCAATCGTTGCGGCTACGAGCACGTGGGAGCACAAAACTGGCATTACCGGGGCAACTCGATGATCGCCAGCCCCCACGGTGAACTGCTTCTGCAGGCACGTGCAGAGGAGACCCTGCTCATCGGCGACTGCTTGCCCGGCGAGTTCGGCCCTACCCATCCGGAAGGCGATTATTTACAAGACCGCCGTACTGATCTCTACCATCATCTCGTCCGCCCGAACGTCTCATAGACTCTTGGCCGACGGGCCGCGTGCCTGGATCGCGAAGTGCTCCACACCCTAAGCGAGGCTCGAGTCGTGACCGCCGATTGGCGAGACTACTCTGCGCCGCAGCCTTGAACCCAACCTACAACCCAAACACATCCGGTAATCACTCCATTAAGTCCGGGCCTAATCGTGAGGCCCAAGCAGAGCTTGGTTTGCTCTCGGGATCTGCTCTGCTAGGGGAAGTTAGCGACGGAGCATGCGCGCAACGCTGGTGACGTCAAAGACTTATGCGAGTGGCTAGTTTCGCTCTCGGAAAACCCGATTCGACTGGCGGACAGGGTGGGATTCGAACCCACGGATGGATCGCTCCATCGCACGATTTCGAGTCGTGTGCCTTCAACCGGACTCAGCCACCTGTCCTGTAGCGGGGGGAAAGTTGCGCATCATAACGGCCCTCCGCCCCGGCTGGCAAGGAGAACCCGGGGGCTGATCGTGCGAACCGCTCGGAACACGGCATGATAGACGAGCGGTAAAACCCATGGTGCCTCTGACGCCGGAAGGGAAACTAGTCGGCCCCGGGTTCTTCGTGCCAGTCGGGCGAGATGATGACCTGCATGCGGTTGGCGGGAGGGCCTGTCTCAAAGTCGCGGATGAGCCGGTCAAGCAGGTTGACGCTTTGGACGCCGACCAAGTCATCGTGGGGAAGGATGCCGGAAAAACCGATGCCGGGGATGGTGCGCAGCAGCAGCCAGTCCCCCGCCCAGCCCTTGGCGCGCAGTCCGCTGTGCAGTTCGCGGGCGTTGTTGCTGACTTGGCTGACGACGCAATCGGCTTTGCTGGCCAGGATGTTGTCAATGAGGCGTTCGGGCAGGGTCCAGTCGAACTCGGTGCCGGCCAGCTTGACATGGGGGGCGTAGCGCCGGGCGCATTCCAGGGCCGCGCCATAGTGCAAGCGCCCGTGCAGGCTTTGCCGCCGCTCCTGCAGCCAAAGAAAAATCCGGCGCCGGCCTCGGCCCCGCACCTGGCTCCACATCAGCTCCATTTGGGCGAAGGTGTCGAGCCGTACGGCATGGTGCGGCAGCTCGTAGCCCACGCCGCAGCAGACGGTGGCAAGTCGGCTCGAGTCCAATTCCACCGCCGCCGTCGTTAGCCATTTATCCAGAAGCACTCCGGGGATGTTCTTGGCGGCGATAATCTGGTTGAGCCGCTTCCAGCTCTCCAGCTTGGCCAGGCTGTAAAAGCGCAAAACGTAGCCAAGCTCCTGCGCCCGCCGCCGTGCGTCCGGATAGCAGGCAACTTTATCAATCGTGAGCAATTCGCTGACGAAGGCGATCTCGTAGCCACTTTGGCTGGAGCGGCGCTTGCGCCAAGCGTTGCCTGCCCAGCGGCTCATGACGGGGTCCGGCACGTAATTGAGCTCGGCCGCGGAGCTCTTCACCCGCTCGGTGGTGGCGGACGAGATACGGGGGTCTGACCTAAGAGCGCGGGAAGCGGTGGAGCGGCTCACCCCGGCGCGGGCGGCCACTTGGGCGAGTCGGACGGGAGAATCCTGGCTCATGCGACTCATTGCACCATGTTTCGCTTCCTTTGACCAGCCACATCTGGACAATTGCGATTAATACAGCTCTGCAATCACTATGAAATCAAAACTCCTCTCACTTCCGGCGCTCGCCGTCACCGCCCTTCTGGGTTTGGCCTTGCCCACGCAAGGGCAGATCAGCCTCGTCAACACTTTTGACAGCGGCAACCTCACCTCAACGAACAATGCCGGGAACACGGGCACCAACGATTCCTTCTCCACCACCTACGACAACATGGGCGCCAATTACATGGCCGTGGTTTTGACCGTCGTCTCCGTCAACAATTTGAACCTTCCGTCGAATGGGACCGGCGTGTCCGTGACGTTCGCGGGCACCCCCGTTACCATTGCTTCGGCCTTCGACAGCGGTTACTCCAATAACTCCTTCTGGTCGGCCATTTACCTCCTGGAGAGTCCGGCCGCCGGCAGCGGGACCTTCGACTTCAACTTCAACGCCAACATCACCGATCCCGCAGATGACGCGACCTCCTCCTGGCGCCTGGGCATCTTCAGCCTCGACGGCGTGGATTTGTCCAACCCGGTGTTGGTCACGGATCTCATGTCTACGGGTGGGGAAACCTACTCCGATCCGGCCCTCAGCGCGGGCGACTTTTTCATCCAGGGCCAGGCCGCCTTCAACACGATCGGCGCGCCCAACTACCAGACGCCGGAAGATTCCGCGCAACTCCTCTACGATGCGCAAAGCGTTAATGGTACCCGCACCTACCAGGCCGAGTTCGGCACCCTGGTGGCGGGTGATGTGGTGGGCGACTCCGTCCTCTTCGACCCCAAAGGAACGACGACCCGCGGCTCCGCCCGGCGCCCCACGGTGATCTTCAACGCCATTCCCGAGCCAACCAGCGCGGCGTTGCTCTTTGGCGCCGTCGGCTTGCTGGCTCTGCGCCGCCGCCGCTAAGCACCTTTTTTTTGAGTGAGTAAGTGAGGAAAAGGGGCGGGTCCTTCGGGGCCCGCCCCGATTTCTTTTTGGGCGGGAGGTTAGCGGTCGCCCATCTGGTCGACCGGGATTCCCTCAACCTCCGGCGCTGGTTCCTTCTCGGGAGCTCCGACGACATCGACCACCCCGACCCAGGCCGTGGCGACGGTGCGTTTCTCGTCTCGGTGCGGCCGGGGGAACTCGTAGCCCAGGCTGATGATAAAGCGGTCCCCGGCCCGGAATCCGGGGAAAGGCGGCGCGTCCTCTTCCCGGCGCAGCGTGGTTCGGTCCAGCTCCAGCATTTTCTGGCTGGAAGAATAAATCCGGTAGTAACGGGCCTTGCTGTTATCCGCGAACTGCAGGTCCAGGCGGTTGGGCTTGTAGCGGTTGAACTTGACGTCCCCTGACTTGAACCGCACCGGCTTGCTTATGTCCAGCAGCACTCCCTGCCCGGCCGGGATCTCGTAGACGAGGTTGGGAACGGCCTGCCGCCCGGACTGCGCCATCGCCTGGTGAGCCTCATCCACCTTAATCACAGGTATCTCAGCCTGCGCAGTGGCGACCAGGCCGCCCAGCAAGAGGACGGCCAGCCAACCGCTCGTGGTGCCGCGGGGCCGGCTCATGAGCCGGCCGGACCGCCCGGCTCCAAACTGACGTCTTCCATGCTATCGGGATCGTCGGGCGTCGTTGGTTGCTCCGGGGTGGAGCCCATCTGCTGCCGCACCATCAACAGCTTCCCGGCGGAAACCGCCGCGCCGTTTTCGCCGTTGGAGGTGGTCTCGCTCAGGACGGTTTCGCCCGGCTCGTCGAGGGCTTGGAGCGCGGTGACCAAGCCGTCCTCCCAGCGAACCTCGGCCTGCCCGGGGGCGCTCACATGCCATTTGCCGGCGACGTCGGGTGCATCCGAGCGCTCCGCGCTATTGTCGCTGCGCAGAACCAGAAACCAGGGCTGCCCCTTCGGTGCGGCCGCCCGGTACCACACTCCGGTGTAAGCTTCCGCTGGACCGGTCACCTTTTCGGCTTTGTCTTCGTTGGAGGGCTGGTCGTTCAACGTGATGCCCGGTGCGTAGCCCAGTTTGAGATAACTGCCATCGTCCTGCCTCAGCAGAACGTCCTTCCAGCCGCTGTCGTAATGGAGGCGAATGGTGCCGTCCTCTGCGGACCATTCCCCGAACTCGCCCCGCGTGCCGGACACTCCCTTGGTGAAATTGGTGATCGCGCGACCATCGGGAAAAACGACAATGTTGAAGATCTTGCCGTCGTCGTCCTGGACCGCCCAGGTACCGACAAATTCCGTCGAAGGCACCGCCATCTCGGGCTCCTCCTCCGCCGCAACCTGGTCGGGCGTCGGCAACATGCGGTCCACCGGGATGGCGGCCTCGCCCTCTTCCGGGGACGCGTCCGAGGTGCCGCTTTCGCCGCCACCGCAGCCGGCCAGCCCCAGTAAGAGCAACACCGGCAACCACCTGGATAAATTGAGATGCTTGGGCATGTCCTTCTTTAGAGACGCTGGATTCACCGTGCAAGACGCGAGATTCGTGCCGCTTGCCCCCCGGTTCAGCCCGGCGTGCCGGCCTCCCCGGGCGTGGGCACCTGCGAGGTGGCGTCCTGCACCATGAAGATCTTAAACGAAGCGTCCGGATCCTGGTCGCGGGGAGTGTCCTTGCGCCAGACTTTCAGGATCGCCTCCGTACGGGACTCGGGGTGGAGCTCGTTGTAGGTGCCGTCGGTCCAGGCAATCTTGGCGGCGTTTTCAAACACGACCCAGTCGGCAAAGGCCTGCAGGTTGTTGCTTTTGCGGCCGGACCCGTCCGAAGCCAGTGCCATAAAGAAGAGCGGCGCGCCGTTGTGGTCGTTGCCTTGCCAGACGCCGATGAAGGGCAGCTTGGGCCCGAAGAATTCCTCCGCCACCCCGGTGTTGCTGGCCTCGTCCGTCAGCTCGATGTCGGGCGCGTAGCTCTGTTTGGTGTAGCCGTTTTCCTGGCGGCTGAGCACGTCGCGCCAGCCGCTGTCGAAGGTGATGATGAGCCGGTCGTCCTCGTGTTGCCAGCGGCCAAACTCGCCCCGCACGCCGTTGTCGCCCTCCATGTAGGTGGAAAGTGCGGTGCCGTTGGGCAGCACCACCAAATCAAAGCGCTGCTCCGGGACGTCGCCGATCACCCACACGCCCATGAATTCCTTGGCGTCGGGCACGATCGGCTCCTCTTCCGCGATCACGGGCGCCTCGGCTTCGGCCGAAGCCTCCCCGCTGGGCGGGGCGGCATCCCCGCCGCCACAACCGGGCAGCAGGCCGAGCAGGAGGCCCAGGGCGGCCAGCGCGAGCGGGGCGCGGGCGGAACAATTCAACAAGCGCCGGGACATCGACCCATATTCAAACACGGGCCGCCGTCGAACCTCAAGCCCGCAAATCCGGGGGGCGGCGCCCCGCCGGTCCGAAGCCGGCCAGCCGAATTACCTTCAACTGCCTCCGGTTCTGGGCCAAGCTGCGACTCGTGGCGCTCTCTTCGTCAACTCCGGCCCTCCGCCTCGCGGCCATCGTCGGTTTGCTTACTCTGTACCCATCCGGGGCAGCCCAGGCGCAGCGAGATTTTGGCGATCCCTCCACCAGCCTGCGCCGCAGCCAGCAGCAGAAGGAGACCGCCTCCTCGCGCCCGAGCGCCTCGGGCAAGCGGGCGCAAGTCGTGGTCCGCGATTCCGCCGAGGCCTACCGGCGCACCGCCCGGGCCGACCCCCGCCACGAGATGGTCGACCTGACCGAGGAGCTGCCCGGCGTCGTCTTCGACCTGCGCTACACCACCCGCCGCAACTTCATGCGCGAGGCGCTCTACCCGCCCGACGCCAAGCCCTGGGCGCGCCGGGAGGTGGCCGAGCGCCTGGCCCGGGTGCAGCGCGATCTGGCCGCGGAGGGTCTGGGCTTGAAAATCTTCGATGCCTACCGCCCCTGGTCGGTCACCAAGCGGATGTGGAACTCGCGGCAACGGCTCGGCATCTCCCCGCGCTTCCTGGCTCCGCCCTGGGTCGGCAGCAACCACAACCGCGGCGTCGCGCTGGACCTGACCCTGGTGGATCTGGCCACCGGCCGCGAGCTGGAGATGCCCACCGGCTTCGACAGCTTCAGCGAGCGCGCCCATTCCAGCTACCCGCACCTGCCCGGCACCATCAAAAACAATCGGGAGAAACTTAAAACGGTGATGCGGCGCCACGGCTTCGCCACCATCCGCAGCGAGTGGTGGCACTTTGAGCTGGCCAACGCCGGTGCCTTCGCCGTACTGGACCTCGACTTCAGCGACTTTGAAAAGCCGGCCAACTAGGCGGCCCTATTTGCCCGGGCGCTTTTCATCCACGCCGGCGCGGCGCCGCAGGCGCTTCTTGGTTTCCTCCGGCAGCGCGTCCCAGTGGCAGTTCATGAGCGCGCCTTGCAGGGAGTAGAGGTAGTAGCAGACCGGGATCGTCTCCTTGGGAAAGGCCTCGCGGATCTTCTGGTAGGCCTCGACCGCGCCCGTTTTGCGCAGCTGCTTTTCGGTGGTGATCTCCACAGCCACGAGCCGCCGCTGGATGGTGCGCCCGATGTTGCGCAGGGCCCCCAGCTCGGAGCCCGCCTTGGGCGCGGACTTGCCGGACTTGGCCTTTTTTTCGGGGGCGGCTTTCTTCTTTCGGGCCATGGGACTGCTAATCTAGCCACAGCGCCTGCCCGAACGCACGAAGCTTTCGTTAACAATGCGGAAATAGTTATTCACACCAGGAGATCGAAGCCCCCGCTGCGATTTTGGGATGGCCCCCGGCCCGCGGGCTTCGTAACATTGCCCCTCTATGGACGAGTTGTTGAAGCTACTGGAGGAGAACGCGCTGAGTTCCCCCGCCGATCTGGCCCAGCGCCTGAACCGCGACCCCGAAGAAGTAGCCCGGCACATCAAGCAGCTGGAGGACGACCGCGTGATCCTCGCCTACAAGGCCATCGTGGACGACGACAAGGCCGGGCGCGACGTGGTCAAAGCGGTCATCGAGGTAAGCCTGAGCCCGGAACGCGGCGGCGGCTTCAACCGGCTGGCGGCGCGCATCGCCAAGTACCCCGCCGTAAAGAGCGCCTACCTGATGAGCGGGCGCTACGACCTGATGCTGCTGGTGGAGGGCAAGAACTTGCGCGACATCGCCAGCTTCGTCAGCGAGAAGCTCAGCACCATCCAAGGCGTGCTCAGCACCGCCACCCACTTTGTGCTCAAGCCCTATAAGGAGCTCGACACCCTCATGCTCGAGGAGAGCGAGGAAGAGCGCCTCAAGGTTAGTCCGTAGACATCACCGAGGCCAGGCCACTGCGCATCCGGTTGGCGGTGAGCTCAAGACGAAACCGGGGCCGCGGGCGTGGCCGCCTTTGGGTCAGCCATCCGGGCTCGTCTGGATTGATTCCGAGTCCTTAGCCCAGCGAATGGGAAACCCGGGGCGTGCAACGCGCTGCAGGTCTTCGCCGGGCGGTTTGTTTGCCGCCGCTCCCGAGCACGCTACGATCTCAAGTTGATGCCAAACTACCCCGCTTCCTCCCGCGACTTCGCCTCGGTCTTCGTTTCGATCTCCACGGCTCTTAGGTCGTCCTTCCTTGGCCTCGCCTTGTTGGCAGGCAACCTCGGCGCTGCGGTTCCCGCACCAGCCGAAGAAGACCCCGTTTTTGCCCAGATGAGCCCCTTTGGCATCGGCAGTTGCCGCCGGACTAGTTTCGTCCCCGAATTCTGGGTGCCGCAGATGGCCGCGATTGGCATCCAGGACTGCCGCAACACCCGGCTTTCCTGGGAGGTGATGGAGCCGAAAAAGGGCGAGTGGGCCTGGGAAAAGGCGGACGAGCGCCGCCAAGTGTTTGCCGACCACAAGATGCGGGTTGGGGGAACGCTGATGGGGAATCCCAAATGGGTCAAGGGCTGGAAAAAGCAAAAGAAAGGCCCCGGCCTGCCGGTGTCGGACCTGCCCGCCTGGTCCAACTACGTTTACGAGGTGGTCAAGCACTGCAAGGATCAAATCAAGTACTGGGAAATCTGGAACGAGCCGCCCAACTTTACCTACCAAGACCAGACCGCCAAAGACTACGGCAAGGTGGTGGCCACCGCGTACGACGCAGCAAAGAAGGCCGACCCGGGCGCCAAGATCGGCCTGGCGACCAAATCCGCACACATCCAGTATCTGCAGGATGCGATCAACGCCGGCGCCAAAAATAAGTTCGATTACGTCACCCTGCATCCTTACGAGATGCTGGGCAGTGTTCTGCGCGGCCGTGGCACCGAGGCGGTGTTCATGAGCGTGGTGCCGAACGTCCGCGCGATGCTCCGCCGGGTGAACCCGGAGAAGGCTGACGTGCCCGTGATTTACACCGAACTGGGCGTGAGCGCGGCGCCCACCAGCACCCGTCACGGCCACGGCCCGGAGGGCCAGGCCTACGGCCTGGTCAAAGCCATGGCGATGTGCATCGCCCAGGGGGTGACCAGCGTGAATTGGTTCCAGGCCCGGGACGGTGACAGCGGCCCGATGGGGCTGCTGGAAAAGGACGGTACGCCCCGGCCCTCTTACACCGCGATGGGGCAGCTCATCAAGCACCTGGGCCACCATCCAGAGTTCCTCGGTTGGACGCGGCTCAACGGCAAGCACTGGGCCTTCTTCTTCCAGGGCCCGGCCGGCCCGGCCATGATTACTTGGGCCTACCGCAACCAGCCCGACCAGCTCGACTTTGGCCAGGAGGTGCAGATCGTCGACCCCCTAACCGGAAACGCCACGAACAGGGCCAAGTACCAGTTGACCCGCGCGCCCGCCATCGTGCTCGGACCGCCGGAGAAGCTCTTAGCCGAAGCCAAGGCCAAACGAGACGAGCCGATGCTCTGGGATGGCCATGACTACTCCGAGGACCAGACCGTCTCCATCCACTTTAAGGACGGCAAGAGCGTCGAACGGGGCCTGCACACGAACGCCGCCGACGAGGTGGCCGCCGACGTGATCGCTTACGGTGGCAGTGCTCGCGCGGGCACTGTCCCCGGGGGCACCACTTTCATCGTGGACCCAAGCTTCCTGGGCGGTCAACCCACCCCCCTGCGTATTTCCGCGGTCGTGCGCCGCAACGACAACAACGACCCGGCCGGCTTCCGCCTGAACTACGAAGGCCCCGGCAACCGCAACGGCTACAAGCTGGCCCCCGACTGGTACGAGATCCCGGACAACAAAGAGTGGCACACGGCGACCTTCGACCTCCCCGATGCCTACTTTGTCTACATGTACGGTTTCAACTTCTCCTTCGACTCGCAAGGGAAGAAGTTCAACAAGTACTACCTCCAGAGCGTCACCGTGGAGAAGCTGCCGCCGAAAACGGCCGCCGCGGGAAACTAAACCAAGGCCTTGGGGAAACCCGCACGCCAACGGCGTTTGCAGGGACGCTACGCGGAAAAAGCGGCTGAGTGGGAGCGCCTTGTGTTGGGCGCACGATGCGCTATGCTCGACGGTTCCGGCAGAACCCCTCATGGCGCAGCTCAAAAACATCATTCTGGACTGGTCCGGCACCCTGGTGGACGACCTCCATCCGGTGGTCGAGGCCACCAACTCGATCCTGCGCGAATACGGCAAGGCGGAAATGAGCCTGGCCGAATTCCGGGCCAGCTTCCGCCTGCCCTTCACGGAGTGGTACGCGGAGGTGCTCCCGGAAGTGAGCATGGAGCGGATCGAGCACTACTACCAGACGGCCTTCACCGACCTGGAAAACCAGGTGGAAATGCTGCCGGGCGCGCGCGATTTCCTGGAATTCTGCCACGGCCGGGGGGTGCCGCTCTTTTTGCTCAGCTCCATTAGCCAGCGCCACTACGACATCCAGGGCGAGCGGCTGGACATCGCCCGCTTCTTTACCCAGGCCTACGCCCAGACAATGGACAAGCGCCACGTGATCAAGGAGCTGCTGGCCGACCACGACCTCAACGCCGACGAGACGCTATTTGTCGGCGACATGGTCCACGACATCGAAGCGGGCCACCACGGCGGCGTCGTGACCTGCGCCGTGCTTACCGGCTACGACGACGTGCACAAGCTCAAGACGGCCAACCCGGAGCTGCTCTTTCCGGACATCGGGGGGCTGCAGCGTTTCCTGGAAAAGCACGACTTCCAGCTCGGCGGCGGCGCCGCGGTGGTGCCGACGGTGGGCGCGCTCATCACCGGACCGGACGACAAGTGGCTACTGGTGCGCACCCACAAGTGGAGCGACAAGTGGGGCATCCCTGGCGGCAAGATCAAGTATAACGAGCCGAGCGAAGACGCGTTGCGTCGCGAAATCGCGGAGGAAACTGGCTTGGAAATAGACAACGTGCGTTTCGAAATCGTACAGGATTGCCGGGAACCGGAAGAATTTTACCGACGCGCCCACTTTCTGTTGTTAAACTATTCGGCTCGCGCCAGCTCTAGCCAGGTCCGGCTCAACGAAGAAGCGGAGGAATACCGCTGGTGCACGCCCGAGGAGGCCCTGGCGCTGGACCTCAACCGCCCGACCAGAATTTTACTCGACTATGTCCGACATCATTAAAATCTGCGGCCTGGAGACCTTCTCGCACATTGGCGTGACGGAAAAGGAGCGCTCGCGCCAGCAGCGCCTGCGCATCACCATCGAGCTGAAGGTCGAATCCATCAAGTCCGCCGCGCTGACCGACGAGGTCTCCACCACCATCGACTACGCCCAGGTGGCCGAACGGGTCAAGGAGATCGTCGGCGAACGCCCGCGCAAGCTCATCGAGACCCTGGCGGAGGACGTGGCCAGCAACATCCTCAGCCGCTATCCGGTCAAGTCCGTCTACGTGGACATCCGGAAGTTCATCCTGCCGGAAACCGAGTACGTGGGGGTCAGCATCTCGCGCAAAAGGCCCAAGAATCTGACGCAGTGGTCCTAGCCGTCGGAATTTGGTTCGAAAGCTGCAGCCTTCTGGAACGTCACATTAATTGGAAGGCTAAGCTATCAATCCCAATAATCCGTATCGAACACACCCCTGACGGCTCTTAGCCACCCCCACCATTTTCGCCCGCCCCGCTCTTCATCAACCCCAATATTCCCATGCCCGCCATCCACGTTTTTCCCCACTCCACCACGGTCTCACTGAGCGCCCAACACGAGATTGATCCCCGCAACAACTGGCTGGTGCACCTGGCGCCCTACGGCACCGGCATCTTCCACTTTGGCCCGGTCCATCCTCCCATTGGTAACAACGTCTTTGTCCGCAAGGCGCTCATGACCACCGCGCACGCCTTCCGCCACTACCTGCGCCCGCACGGCCTCCAGGTGGAGGTCGTCAACGAGGTTGTGTACCTGCACGGCAACGTCCCGGCGGACGTGGTGGTGATCATGGCCGAACAGCTTGCCCTCCTGATTGAGGGCGTCGAAAGCGTCTGCAACGAGACCACCAAGGTGCAGGACGAAACCTACGCCATCCGCCGCCACCGCAGCGCCGTCCACGCCGAAACCGACCAGGAGCTGCGTTACCGGATGGAGGTGCTGCTGGAGACCGACCGCTCGCTGCGCCCCTGCGGCCTCAAGGTCGAGGTCCGCGACGACAAGACCACCGTGACCGGCACCGTCCCGACCGAGCAACACCTCGACTGGGTGGAGACCCTTTGCCAGGAGTTCGAGGGCGCCGGGCGCATCCAGCTGCGCATCAAGACCAATCCCGAAATCAACCAAGGCGACTGCTGCCACCGCCCGGTCGACAACGACTCCATCCAGACCTACTTCCACACCCGGCTGCGGCTGCTCAAGCTTGCCCGCAAGGTCCGGATCGAAAGCCACTGCCGCCACGGCCACCTGGAGCTGCGCGGCGTCACGCCCAACCCCGAGATCAAGGGGATCATCGAGCAACTCGCCCGGAGCACCTGCGGCGTGAAGGACGTGACCTCCGAGCTGATGTGCCTGACCGACGTGCAGGCTTAGGCTAGCGCAGGAGGCTCACCACTTGTAGGTGTCGCGGCGGCCGTCCGGGCCCAGGAAAACGCCGGCGTCCTCCGGCTTCAGGCCGGTGATGGTTCCAAAAAGCCCGGCCGCCGATTCGGCCGGCTCCAGCTTGGCGTTCTCGCCGCCCATCTCGGTCTTAACCCAGCCCGGGCTGACCGGCGTGACGGTGATGCCCTCCTCCCGGAGGTCCGCCGCCAGGCCCCGGGCCAGCATGTTGAGCCCGGCCTTGGAGACGGCGTAAGCCAGCTTGGTGTTGTCCTCTTTGGTGGTGATGGTGGCCGCGCCCGAACTCATCATGACGATGCGCGGGCGGCGGCCCTTGCGCAGCGTCGGCAGCAGCGCCTGCGTCACCCGGACCGTGCCCACCACGTTGACCGACAAGGCCTGCTCGAACCACTCCGGTCGGTACTGCTCGAAGCGCTCGCGCCCTTCCTCCGGGAAGACTCCCGCGTTGTTGACGAGCACGTCGAGCCGCTCGCTGCAGGCGGCCACCCGGGCCGGGAGACGCTCGACCGACTCCGGCGCCGTCACGTCCAGCGGCAGGATGTCCAGCCGGCTCCCCTCCGCCCGCCCAAGCGCGGCCAGCTCGGTGGCGTGCTCGGGCTCGCGCGCCGTCGCCAGCACGTGCCAGCCTTCCTCCAAAAACTTGGTGGCCAAGGCCAAGCCGACGCCGCGATTGGCGCCCGTGATCAGGATGGTGTCCATGCAGGCAAGCTAGCACGCCTGCGGAAGCGGCCCAAACGCCTACCGAGCCGGGGTGGCGTCGAACTGGCGCAAGCCGAAGTGCTCGAGGTCGCCGAGGGCTTCCTTGGCGGTGATGACGCGGGCGTAGCGGTCGCGCAAGGTGGCCAGGGAGGCCTCGTGCAGCTTGGGGGTGACCGTCGCGCAGCAGTCCTCCACCACGGTGACAAGGTAGCCCAGGTCGCTGGCGTCGCGCACGGTGGTTTCCACGCACTCGTTGGTGTAGACACCGACGATGAAGAGCGCGCTGACACCGAGGTTATCGAGAACGTAATCCAGATTGGTGGAATTAAAGACGCCGCTGGCGGTTTTGTTGACGACGATCTCGTCGCCCTCCGGCCGGATTTCGCGCAGGAAGTCGGCCTCTTTCGACCCAGGCGGAGCCAGGATGCCGAGGCGCTTGTGGCCGGGGCTGCGGTCGCGGCCGTCGGCGGTCAGCGCCTGGATGCGGGTATGGACGACCTCGAGGCCGTGCTCGCGGAAGGAGGCCTGCAGCCGCTGGATGTTGGGCACCACGGTGGACTCGAGGCGGTCGAAGTAGTACTCCTGCGCCTCGATCGCCACGCCGGAGGTGGCCGCGTCCTTGAAGATGCCGTGGCCGCGGGCGGCGTCGAGGTACTGAAGGTCGATGCAGAGCAGCGCGGTCGAGCCGGTGATGAGATGCTGGAAGTGCTCGGGCGCGTCCACCACGCGGTCGTGGTAGACCGTCTTGAGCGGATCAACGTTTAGGTGGCGGCCGTTGCGCAGCTTCTTGACCGGCCCCCCGGTGCGGCTGGCCTTGCCGTTCTTGCCGACGGGGCGCTTGCGGGTTTTTCGGATGCTCATGCTCAATCCTCTTCCTCCTTGCTACAGAGCCGGGCCATCGTGTTCAAGGCCAGGTTCACGCCGGCCTCGATGTCGTGCCAGGCGGTCCACTCCGCCGGGGAGTGGCTTTGGCCGCCCTTGCTGGGCACAAAGATCATCCCGACCGGCGCCATCGTGGCGATGACTTGGGCGTCGTGGGCCGCGCCGCTGGGCATGCGCCGGGCCTCCAGTTCCAGGCGCTCGCACTCCCCGGCGATGGTTTCCACGATCCGATCCGAGCAGTGCACCGGCTCAATGTCGCTGACCTCCTCGAACTCGAAGTGCAGGCCCCGGCGGCGGGCGATGGCCGAAAGCGCCTTGCGGAAGGCGTCGCGCAGCTCCTCGAGCGTATCGGCGGAGGTGTCGCGCACGTCCAGGGAGAACTCCACCCGGCCGGGGATGGTGTTGGCGGAGCCGGGCAGGAGCGTGACGTTGCCGATGGTGGCGCGGCTGTCCTCGCCGCCGTTTTCCTCCACGATGCGGGGGATGGAGTTGGCGAACTCGGCCAGGCCTTGGAAGGCGTCCTTGCGCATGGGCATCGGCGTGGTGCCGGCGTGGTTGGGCTTGCCGGAGAGCACCGCCGACCAGCGGAACAGCCCGGTGATGTTCTCCACGATGCCGACGGGAATCTTGCCCTCGTCCAAAACCGGCCCCTGCTCGATGTGGAGCTCCAGGTAGCACTTGACCGTCTTGGGATCGCGGCGGGCGTCGAGCGCCTCCATCGGGTCGAAGCCGCGGCGCTTCATCATGTCCTCCAGCCGCACGCCGTCCAAGTCCATCGAGGTGAGAATCGTCTCCGGCGTGGTCAGCCCGGCGAAGGACTGCGAGCCGAACATGCCGCCAAAGCGCCCCTCCTCGTCGGTGAAGGAAATCATCGCGGCCGGATAGTGGTACTCACGGCCGGTCTCGATCAGGCAGCGCAGAACCTCCAGCGCGGCGAGCACGCCCAGGCTGCCGTCCAAGTGCCCGCCGCAGGGCACCGTGTCCATGTGCGAGCCCATGAGGACGGCGGGGCGCTGGTTGTCCGGCGGCCAGTGACCAATCAGGTTGGCGGCGCCGTCCACCCGGTAGGGGATGCCCGCCGCCTTCATCTTGCCGATGAGCCAATCGCGCGCGACCATGTCCTCCTCGGTGAAGGCCATCCGGTAGATGCCGGGGTCGTCGCCGCGCCGGCCAATCTTGGCCAACTCGTTGAGGTCGTTCTGCAGGCGCTTGAAGTTGATCGAGAGAGCCTGGGGTCGGGAAGTCACCGGCATATCCCTTCTAGTCAACCACGGAATCCCCCTCTGTGTCCATCACGCGCCGGGCTTTTGGGGTTGCGCCAGGTGCCCGGACGGCTACGCTGAAGACTTTCTTTTTCCGCCCGTCGACTGGAATCCCCACGCCACCCGGAACCCTGCCTTTCCCCACCCCAGTCCGGAGGATGCTTCTCTCCATCCTGCTTGCCGTCGCGTCGTGCTCAGCCGTTTGGGGGCAGTCCATCGTGAGCTTTGAGGGCGACTCCCCGATCGAGACGGACCAGGGCTTTGCCCAGCTCAACTGGGCTATGGAAGAGGAACCCCGCAGCGAGACCAGCCCCGAGTTTGAGCTTCAACAAAGCCGGTCGGAAAGCTTCGCCGAAGCCCGGACCATCTACCGGGGCCCGGACCGCGCTTCGTTCGTCTCCGGCCTGCCCGAGGGAGGAACCTGGTTCCGTGTGCGGATGCTTTCGGCAGACGAAACCATCCCCACCTGGTCCGCGCCGATGGAAGTGGTCGTCGCCTACCCGGAGGCGGATTTTGTGGTCACCTGGCTGGTGATCGGCTCGATCGTTTTTGTCATCGCCGTCGCCGCCGTCGTCGCGGGCCACGTCAACACCAAAGACCGGGAGATCGTCTAGCGCCATGGGTTCGTTCAACTCCGCCCTGCTCACCCCGGAAACGGGCTACACCCTGCTGCTGATCTTCGGCGTCATCTGGGTCGCACTGGGCATCTATTGGGGCCGCAAGGCGAAGAACCTGGAGGGTTTCATGCTCGCCGGGCGCAACGTGGGCCTGGCCCTGGGTGCGGCCACCGCCATGGCCACTTGGGTGACTTCGAACACCATCATGCTGGCGCCGAAGTTCGCTCTTCAGCTCGGCGTCTGGGGGCTGGTCGCCTACGCCACCGCCAGCTTCGGCCTCTTCCTCTTCGCGCCGATGGCCTACCGCATCCGGCGGCTGATGCCGAAGGCCTACACCAGCGGCGACTTCATCCGCCTGCGCTACGGGCCGGTCGCCTGGGGCCTCTTTCTGCTCATCTCGATGGTGTACTCCATGGCCTGGCTGGTGAGCATGGGCATGGCGGGCGGCATCCTGCTCAACGCGCTCGCGGGCATCCCCTACGCCTATGGCATGACGGCGATCCTGCTGGTGTGCGTGCTCTACACCCTCTTCGGCGGGCTCTACGCGGTTATCGGCACGGACTTCATCCAGAGCATTGTCATCCTGGTGGGCGTTGTGGTGGTGGGGTTCTGCGTGCTTTCCCAAATCGAGATGACCGCCGTCTACCAAACGCTGGAAGCGGAACAGCCCATGCTGCTGGCTGTATTCATGCCGGTTGCCCTGCTCTCGCTTTTCAACAACATGTTTTTCGGCTTTGGCGAGGTCTTCCACAACAACGTGTGGTGGAGCCGGGCCTTTGCCATGCGCGAGGGCGTTCCCTTCAAGGCCTTCCTGCTCTCGGGCCTGTTCTGGCTGCCGATCCCGGTTGCGGCCGGCTTCATCGGCCTCTGCGCGGCCGCGCTGGGCATCAACATCCCCGACGCCGACATGGTCGGCCCGCTGGTGGCCAGCCAGGTGCTGGGCTGGGCCGGGGCCATCGTCGTCTTCATCGTAGTTTTCTGTTCGCTGGCCAGCAGCATCGACAGCCTGCTCGCCGCCACCGCCGACCTCATCGCCGAGGACGTCGTCCACCGGCTGATCCTGCCGCACGCCGGAGAGCCGCGTCTGCGCTGGCTCTCGAATCACATCGTCGTCGGCCTGGGCGTCGCGACCTGGCTGCTGTGCCTGCCCCGGCTGGGCGACCTCATCCAGGTCCTGTTTCTCTCCGGTCCGCTGGTCGCCAGCGCCATCTTCCCGGTGGTCTTCGGCCTCTACTGGCGCCAGCCGGGCCAAGTCGCTGCTGTCCTCGCCATGCTGGC
>JBCDLL010000049.1:0-27599 GCA_038745425.1 Verrucomicrobiota bacterium
CGGCAACCGCATCTACGACTTGGAGGACCGGCTCAAGCCGGACCTGCTCGAGCTGCGCCCGGATGTGCTCTCCATCCTCATCGGGATCAACGACACCTGGCGCCGCTTCGACAGCAACCTGGTCAGCGAGACCAAGGACTTCCAAGATTGTTACCGCCGCATTCTCGCCACCGTGCGCCACAAGGTGGACCCCCAGATCATCCTGCTCGAGCCCTTCCTCCTGCCGGTGCCGGAGGACCGTCGCTCCTGGCGCCCGGACCTGGACCCCCGCATCACCGCCGTGCGCGAGGTCGCCGTGGAGTTCGACTGCGAGCTGGTCCCGCTGGACGGGCTCTTTGCTCAGGCCGCCACCCGCGCCCCGGCTGAGCATTGGCTGCCGGACGGCGTCCACCCGTCCCCCGCCGGGCACGCCCTCATCGCCGAGGCCTGGCTGCAACACGCGCAGCTGGAGGAGTGAGCGGGATGCCCGCATCCCGGTCGGTTTGGGACCGAATCCTGAGGGTTTATTTTGCCTTTCAACTGGGCTTCTTTTTTCTCGTCTCCTTCTTTTTGCCGGCGCCGGAGTTGGACGCCGAGTCCGATGTTCCGGTCGCCCTGCTGCCGCTGACGTTCGCATTGATCTTCCTGCTGGGTACGCTCTGCCTGGCGTTGGAAGGGGTCACGCTTTGGGTTTACCGCCTGATCACCCAGCGGCGCCACCGCAGCCGGGTGCCTCTCTACCTGTTGGTGTGGGGAGCCGGGCAACTGCTCATGGCGGCATCCATTCTGATGCTCATGCTCATGGGCGTGCGCCAGAACTTCGAAGACATTCTGCTCTCCGTCGCTTGGGGATTGGGGTTCTTGGCTTCGGGAGGCCTGGGAGCCGCTTTCTTCTGGAGAGGGAAAACCCCGCACAAAGGCTGAAAACTCCCCTCGCGTCGCCGTCTAACAATCTCCGTCGCATCATGTGACAAATATGTTACAATATTCGAATTCGATGACCCCCGATCCCAACGCCAATGTCAGCCGTCGGCTTGACCCTGACCACCCGCGCCTGGCCGTGCTCGTCCACGGCCTCTGGATGACCGGCTATGAAATGGGGTTGGTGCGCCAGTACCTGCGTCGGGCCGGTTACCGCACCTACCGCTTTTGCTATCCCTCCGTCTCCAAGCCGCTGGATTGGAACGTGAATCGGCTTTACGACTTTGTCCGCCAACTGCCCCCGGGCGAGGTTAACTTCGTCGGCCACAGCCTGGGCGGGGTCATGATCCAGCAGTTGCTCAACCGCCACCCCAAGGCCTGCACCGGGCGGGTCGTCGCGATGGGCTCGCCCTTCAACGGGTCCTGGACGGCCCGCCGCTTTTCCCGCTGGCCGCTCGCGGGCGTCACGATTGGCCGCAGCATCACCGAGGTGATGGAGCCGCACGAGGCCCGGCTGGATGCCGACGTCGATTTCGGGGTCATCGCCGGGGACCTCTCCTTCGGCGTCGCGCGCTTCATCGGTGGCTTCCCCGGCCCAAACGACGGCACCGTGGGCGTGGAGGAGACGCGCCTGAAGGATGCGACCGACCATGTCGTTCAGCACATCAACCACTTCGGCATGCTTTCGGCCAAGGGCAGTCTGCGCCAGATGGTCCATTTTCTCGAGCACGGGCGCTTCGCCCCCGCCCGCGAGATCGCCAAGCGTCGCTGGCAGGCCCCGGAATCGGCTGCCGCCGCGTAGGGCGACCGACGGTTCCCGATGATGGTTCTCTGACGGAATGAACGGAAGATTTCAACCTCGGCGGAGCGGGAGCTCCGCCCTCCGTTGGGTGGCGTGGCCTTCATCCGGTAGCCGCCGTTGGACCTTGCGGTCGGCTGCTTCGAGCAGCGGAATGAGCTGGATTTCTGACGGAAAGAACGGAATTAACGAAAGGTTGCGCGCGCGTCGGCGAATCGGAACCACGGCGGAAGAGGGTCGTTTGGCGGTAGCCCCCGCAGGCAAAATGTGGCGGAGCAGTAGCTCCGCCCTCCGCTGGGTGGCGTGGCCTTCATCCGGTAGCCGCCGCTGGACATAGTGGTCGGCCGCCTCCAGCGGCGGAGGCCCGTTCGGTTGTTTCGTCTTCTCCTTGCGTGGGTAGGGCGGTCAGTCCCTTGACCGCCTCGCGTGGGCGAATGGGAATCGCGGCAGAGCGCCTGCTCTGCCGCGCTCGCCGCCTAAATCACCCCTTCGGCTTCGAGCTGGTCGAGCCGGCGTTCGTTGACGTGGTCGATGACTTCGGTGAGATCGGGCAGGGCAAGGAGGCATTCCAGGCAGAGCGAAATCTGCTCGCTGGGCATGCCGGTCGACTCGATCGCCTGCTTGCCGAGGGTGATGTAAATCCAGGCGAATTCACCGTGATCGAGCACGCGAAACTGGAGGTTGTCCTCCCACATCAGGTCCTCGGTCTTTTCCACCAGCAGGGTGGAAATGCTGTTGGGGTCGCGCGGCGGGACTTGCTCCACGCGGTCGAACTTGTCGTTCCAGATGGCGACGAACTCCACCACGCGGTCCCGGGTGACCGGCGCGTCGAACAACGCCACGAAGCCCTTGCTGAATTCGTTCATGGCCAAAGGATAGCACAGCCCGTCGGAGCAGAAAGCGGGAAAGGCCGGCCCGGGGGCGCGGCTACTCGCCTTTGGACTTGTCCGCCGCGGCCTGCACGCTGAAGAAGGCGTTGGCCTGGGCGAGGTCGAGCGGCGCTTCGGTCGGCGCAAGGCTGGCCTCCAGGATGCGCTTGGTCATCCGCTGACGGGTGTAAAACATGCCGTCGAGTTGGAAATGGAAGAACGGCGCCAGCAGCCGGCCCAGCGGCCCGAACGGCGGCAGGTACTCGATGGCGTCGCGCAGGCGCGTGACGCCGGGCTCGGTCTCGGTGAACTCGTGGCGGTGACGGAAAGCGGCAAAGGGGCCGCGCAGGGATTCGTCCGTGAGGTGGGCCTGGCGGAGGCCGTCCGCGGCGGCCTCGCCCTCCAGCTTGCGCGGGGGTTGGACTTCCGCCCAGCGCACGCGCCAGCGCTGGGTCATGCCGTAGGCGCGCACCACCAGGTTGAACTCCACGCCGGGGCGGACTTCCTCCGGTTGTTCGACCTCCAGCACCTGGATGCCCCAGGGCTGGATCAGCCGGGCGTTGGGCGTGTACTGGTGGAAATCGTAGACCTTCTCCAAGGGCGCGCGGATAACAATGCTGCGTTCGAACCGATACACGGTGCCAACCTACGCCGGGCGACAAATATCTGCAAACCGGGCCTTGCCAACCCACCGGATTGTCCCCACGTTATGCGGCAATGAGCCCGAGGCGGTCTTCCCATGCCGATTGATGTTGACCACAAGCGCGCCGGACTGATGGTGCCGGTCTTTGCCCTGCGCGGCCGCGAGGATGACGGCATCGGCGACACACAGGCCGTCCGCGAGACGATCGACTTCTGCCACCGCAATGGCTTCGGCGTGCTGCAGTTGCTGCCGCTGAACGAGACCGGCGCCGACAACAGCCCCTACAACGCGATCAGCGCCTTTGCGTTGGATCCGACCACCATCTCTCTGCGGCCGGGAGACGTGCCGGGCCTCACTCCCGACATCCGCGACCGGCACCTCCCGGAAGACATCCGCGCGAGTTTGAGCGAAGGACCGGTCCAGTACCGCGAGATCAAGCCCCGCACCTTCGCCTGCCTGGCCGAGGCCTACGCCAACTTCGAGGCCAACGAGCTGCAGCGCCAAACCGCACTGGCCAAGGAGTTCTTCGCCTTTGAGCGGGAGGAAGCCGACTGGCTCGACGCCTACTGCCTCTTCCGCCACCTGCTTAACGAGTATGAGGGCAGCGATGTCTGGCCCGACTGGAAAGAGGAGCACCGCAGCTACGAGGCCGCCAAGGCCTGGCTGGAAAGCCTGCCGGACGCGGAGCGCGAAGACGCCGTCCGCAGCATGGAGTTCTTTGCCTACGTGCAGTGGGTGGCCTACCGGCAGTGGCGCGCCGCGAAGGCCTTCGCCGACGAGCGCCGGGTTGAACTGATGGGCGACATCCCCTTTGGCGTCAGCCGTTACAGCGCGGACGTTTGGAGCCATCAGGATCTCTTCGATTTGGATTGGTGCGGCGGCGCCCCGCCCGAGCCGCTCTTTGACACGGACGAATTCATTAAGGAGTGGGGGCAGAACTGGGGCATTCCGCTCTACGACTGGGCGGCCCACCGCGCCGAGGATTTCACCTGGTGGAGGCGCCGGACCGACGCGCTCCGCGCCTGCTTCCACTACTTCCGCATCGACCACGTGCTTGGCTTTTTCCGCATCTACTCCTTCCCCTGGCTACCCACTCACAACGGCGAATTTGTCGGTCTGAGCGACGAGGAGGCCAAGGAAAAGACCGGCGGCCGCCTCCCGCAATTTATGCCCGGGCCCGACGATCCGGCGGAGTCCGGCGCCCGCAACGAGGCCCAGGGCCGGGAGCTGCTCGCGGTCATACAGGACGCGGCCGAGCCGACTTCTCTCGTGGCGGAAGACCTCGGGATGGTGCCGCTTTACGTCCGGCCCGCGCTGCGCGAGATGGGCATCCCCGGCTTTAGCATCCCCATCTTCGAGCGCGACTGGGACGGCACCGGCGAGTTCATTCCGGTGGAAGACTATCACGCCATTAACCTTTGCACCTACGCCACCCACGACCACTTTCCCCTCCGCACTTACTACGAAGACCTCGTCCGCCGAAGCCGCGAAGAAAACGGCGACGAGGCGCGCAGTGACCTCGGCAAACTGATGCGCTTCCTGGGTTGGGACGACGCCCATCCGCCCGCAGAATTCACCCGCGATTTGCACGACGCGCTCAATCGGGCCGCCCTGCGCACACCGTGCTGGTTGACCGTTTTCATGATCACTGACGTCATCGGGAGCACCCAGCGCTTCAACCAACCGGGCACCAGCTCGGACGACAACTGGACGCAGCGCCTTGACCACAGCATGGAAGAGCTGGAGAACGACCCGGCCACCCGCGAGCGCGTCAACCGGATCAACCAACTCATCCTTGAAACCGGCCGCCGGCCAGGAGATTAAGCCATGTCCACCACCTGGGGAGCCGTCTTTGACTGGGACGGCGTCATCGTCAACTCGGCCGCGCAGCACGAGGAAAGCTGGGAGCACCTCGCGCACGAGAACCAGTTGCGCCTGCCCGCCAACCACTTTAAGCAGGGCTTCGGGATGAAAAATGAGTACATCATCCCCAACATCCTCAAGTGGACGGACGACTCCGATGAGGTCCACCGGCTTTCCCTGCGCAAGGAAGAGCTCTACCGGGAGATCATCCAGAAAAACGGCATCGAGCCCTTGCCCGGTGTGCACGAGTTCTTTGACTGGCTGCGCGAGCACGACGTCCCGCGGGTGGTCGGCAGTTCCACCCACCGCGCCAACATTGAGGTTTCGCTCGCGGCCATGGGCATGGAACGGGACTTTACCGCGCTGGTAACGGCGGAGGATGTTTCCCACGGTAAGCCCGATCCCGAGGTTTTTCTGAAGGGCGCCGAGAAGATCGGGATGGCGCCGGAGCGCTGCGTGGTCTTTGAGGACGCGCAGGTGGGGATCCAAGCGGGCAAGGCGGGTGGCATGCGCGTCATCGCCCTGGAGACGACCCATCCGCGCGACACGTTGACCGAAGCCGACCTGGTGGTGAAGCGCCTCGACGAGATTTCGCCTTCACTTTGGGACGAGTGGTTCGGCGTGTAAGCAGGCTCTCAGGCGCCGTCGCGCCGGTAGCCTTCCACCGCCTCGCGGATGACGGCGGCGACATCGCCGCGGGGTTCGACGAATTTGGGCGTGAACCAGGGGAAGGCGCCGACCAGATCGTGGATGACGAGCACGTCGCCGTCGCAGGTGCGCCCGCCTGAACCGATCCCGATCGTTGGAATGCGCAGGCTTTGGCTGATCGCACGGGCCGTCTCGGGGACGACCAATTCGAGCACGATGGCAAAGACTCCGGCCGCTTCCAACGCCGAGGCGTCGACCCGGAGCTGGGCGCTTTCGTTCTCGGTCTTGCCCTTGATGCGGTAGCCGCCTTCCTCCTTGACCGATTGCGGCAGCATTCCCAGATGTCCGACAACTTCGATGCCCTCCGCCCGGATCGCCTCCACTTGCGGCACCCGGAGTTGGCCGCCCTCCAGCTTGACCGCGTCCGCCCCAGCCTCGATCAAGCGGCGGGCGTTGGCCACGGCTTGCTCCGGGGTCTCGTAGCTGCGGTAGGGGAGATCCGCGACCACGAGGGCGCGCGGCTGCGCCTGCGCCACGGCGGCCACGTGATGGCTCATGTGCTCCATGGTCACCTGGGTGGTGTCGGGGAAGCCGAGCACCACCATCCCAAGGGAGTCGCCGACCAGTAACACCGGCACCCCGCCTTCGTCGAGCAGGCGCGCCGTCGGGTAGTCGTAGGCCGTCAGCCAGGCCAGCCGCTCGCTCCGGGTCTTGGCTTGCCGGCACCAGGCAGGGGTGATTCTTTCGCGGTCACTCATGCGCAAAGTTAATGGGCGGGGAGGGGAATGGCCAGGACTCAGGGGCAGTCCGCCAGCAACTCGGCCACTGATTTGTTCTGCCCGGGCAGAATCAGATCAGGCCGAATTTGGGCCAACGGTTCCAGCACAAAACGCCGCTGTGTCGTACGTGGGTGCGGCACGGTGAGGTCGGTTTCGTCAATCCGGCGCTGGCCGAAGTAGAGGATGTCGAGATCGAGCGAGCGCGGTGCATTGACGGGCCGCTCGCCCGAGGGCAGCCGCCCGCGTTCCCTCTCAAACGCCTGCAGGCGCCGGAGCAGTTCGCGCGGTTCGCCGGAAAAGTGGATTTCCGCCACCGCGTTGAGGAAGACGGGATCGCCAGGCTGGCAGTCCACCGGGAGCGTTTCGATCACGCCGGAACGCCGGGCGTGGGCGTTGATGTCGAGGCTATCTAGAAAAGCAAAGCCTGCGCGGATCTCGGCGTGGCGGTCGCCCAGGTTGGAGCCGAGCGCAATGCCCACGGCCTCGTGCGGATTGGGCAGGGTGGCCATGAAGGGATCGGGGTTAATCGCCCAGACCGAGGACATCCTGCATCGAATAAAGCCCGGTGGGCTGCGGGATGATCCAGACGGCCGCGCGCAGGGCGCCCGCGGCGAAGGTTTCGCGGCTGGTGGCACGGTGGGTCAGCTCGACCCGCTCGCCGGTGCCGGCGTAGTAAACGGTGTGGTCGCCGACGACGTCGCCGCCGCGCAGCGCGTGCATCCCGATTTCCTCCGCGGTGCGAGCCCCGGTTTCTCCGGAACGCCCGTGGCGGATGACCTCCTCGTAGTCGGAACCCTGCGCTTCGGCCAGAATTTCGCCCAGGCGCTTGGCGGTGCCGCTGGGCGCATCCACCTTCATCTTGTGGTGCATCTCGACGACTTCGCGGTCGAACGAGGGGCCAAGAATCTGCGCGGCCTTCCGCGTGAGCCAAAAGAGCGTGTTGACGCCGACGGAGTAGTTCGGCGCGAAAACCACCGGCAGTTTTTCCGACGCTTGGCGGATGGCCGCAAGCTCGTCCGGCGTGTGCCCGGTCGTGCCGATCACCAGCGGCTTCTTCAATTCCAGGGCGCTTTCCAGCGTCGGGACAGTGGCGCTGTGGTGGGCGAACTCGATCACCGCATCGGCGGATTCGACCGCGGCGGCCAGATCGTCGCCCTGATCGGCGGTGCCGGCGAGTTCCAGGTCGGCGTCCTCTTGTGCTAAGCGGCAGAGCGTGACCCCCATGCGGCCCCGGGCGCCGATGATGGCGATGCGGGTCACAGGCCCAGGCCCTCCAGGATGGGGTCGAGCTGCTCGCGGACTGGGTCGGAAATCGGCGTCAGCGGGAGGCGGACGTCGTCCGTCATCCAGCCCTGGCGGGCCAGCGCATACTTGACACAGACGGGGTTGGGCTCCAGGAACAGGCCCTTAAAGAGCGGGTAGTACTTGCGGTGCATGGCTTCCGCGACGGTGAAGTCGTTCCCGTTGGCGGCCCTGACCATTTCCACCACCGCTTGGGGAACGAGGTTGGAAGCGACACTGACGACCCCCCGCGCGCCCAGGCTCATGAAGGGCAGGGTCAGTGAATCGTCCCCGCTGAGAATCTGGAAACTCTCGGGTACGGCCTGGCGCAGCAGGCTGACGCGTTCGGCCGAGCCACCCGCTTCCTTGATCGATACGATGTTGGGACAGGTCCGCGCCAGCTCCGCGGTGGTTCCGGCGCCGATCTCGATGCCGCAGCGACCCGGGATGCTGTAAAGCATGATGGGAAGCTGGGTGGCCTGCGCGATGGCCGAAAAGTGGGCGACGAGCCCGGCCTGGCTCGGCTTGTTGTAGTAGGGCGCGACTTGCAGCGAAGCGTGCGCGCCGAGTGCCTCCGCCTGCTGGGTGAGGTGCACCGCCTCGGAGGTGGCGTTGGCGCCGGTGCCCGCGATGACGGTGACGTCTTTGCCGACCACGTCGACCGCGCGCTTGATGACGGCGAGGTGCTCCTCGGTGTTGAGCGTCGGCGACTCGCCGGTGGTGCCGACCGCGACGACGCCATCGACGCCCGCCTCCACCTGCTGGGCAAGCAAACGGTCAAACGCCGCAGTGTCGAAGGCGCCCTCACGGAACGGCGTGGCGAGGGCGGTGTAGGTGCCGGAAAACGTCATGACGGGCGGAGGCTAGCGGACCGGTTGGTGCAGCGTCTGAAGGTTGATCTCACCGGTGAAGCTGATATCCGCCGGGCCGCGGAGCGAGACGTCGTGAATGCGGTCGCCGTCCCGGGAGAAGTTGACCGCGAGGAGGTCGCCGCCGCGGACCTGGACGCGCACCGGCAGGGCGGCGTCTTCGACCAGATGGGCGATGATGGCGCCGGCGGACACGCCGGTTCCACAGGCGAGGGTTTCGTCCTCGACACCGCGTTCGTACGTGCGGATACCGTAGACGCCGCCTTCCAGGCACTGGATGAAGTTGGCGTTAGCACCGCTGGGGGCAAAGGCCTCGTGACGACGGAGCTCGCGTCCGCGCTCAACCACGGGGAAGGCGGGCAAGTCGTGCACGAACTGGACGACGTGCGGCACACCGGTGTTGATGTGGTGCACGGTGGCGGGACCACCCGCGAGGTCGATCTCCATCCCGAGGCGCAGGTCGAAAGGCTCGGTCAGATTCACCTCGACTTCGTCCCCGTGGTAGCGCGCGCGGATGAGGCCGGCGGGCGTCTCAAAGCTGACCGCTTCGCGTTCCCCGTTCAGCCCGCGCACAAAGCGGGCGAAGCAGCGCGCGCCGTTGCCGCACATGTCGGCCTCGCCGCCGTCCGCGTTGTAGTAGCGCATGCGGAAGTCCGCGCCGTTGGCGGGAGGCTCGACCGCAAGCAGGCCGTCGGCGCCGATACCGAAGTGCCGGTCGCAGAGGCGGGCCACCTGGTCGGGGTTAAGCGGCAGGCCCAGGTCGCGGTTGTCGACGACGATGAAGTCGTTGCCGGCGCCGGACATCTTGGTGAAGGGGAGATTCATGCGGTGGTTTCCGGGTGGGGAGGGACGAACATAAGGCAACAGGGCCAAAAGAAAAGCCCCTTGTTGCGAAGCGGGTCCGCCTCTAGCGGGAGGACACCCGGATGCCGTCGTCTTTGGACAGCAGGCCCAGCGGACGGCCGATTCCGACAAAGCGGCCCTTGACCTTCTCCATCCCGAGAAAACCGGTGGAGTAGCCGCCGGACGAGGCGTGCGGATTGAAGACGTAAAGGTCGGGCCCGCCGGCGTCGTCCGTCAGCTCGCCCGCTTGGGCCGACTGCGAGCCGGCCATGATCCACTCGCCCTTTTTGTTCCGGCCCAGGAAGACGGTGACGTGCGTGACTGGCGGGGTGCGAACGGGCTTATAGGTGTGCTCCCAAAAGAGGAGGTCGCCCACCTTGAGGTTGCGGGCCAGCCAGTCCTTGCTCGGGCGGCCCTCGTCATCCTTGGGCGCGCGCCAGACGAGCCGCTGGTTGTCCAGCTCCCAGTACTGCGAGGAGGCGGTGCGGGGGATCTTCAGGCCGACGGTTTTGAAGAGGTAACGCGAGGTGTTGGAGCAATCCATCGTCCAGGCTTCCTTCTCGCCGGGCGGGCGCCACTTTTGATTGTAGTTGATGTCGTGGCGCGCGAGCTTGATTGCGGTGTCGCGCAGTTTGAGCTGCGCGCGGCGGACGCGCTCGTTGGCGCTGAGCACGGTACCTTCGGTGTTGACCGACGACCCGCTGCGGGCGGTCTCGGCAGGCAGGGATGCCGCGCGAGGCGTGGGGGAGTTGGCCACCGGCGTGGTGGACTGCGGGCGCGGCGTCGCGGCCACGCGCTTCTTCGTTTCGCCGCTGGGGATGGACAACTGCTGGCCGGGCTTGATCAGGTTGTCGGTCAGCCCGTTCGCGATCTTGATCGCGTCGACCGTGACCTTAAACTGGCGGCTGATGCCCCAAAGCGTGTCGCCCTTTTTGATGGTATAGACAAGCATCCGGGCGGGGGCGGCCGGCGCCGGGCGAGTTTTCGGTTCGGGGGAGGCGGCCGGAGCTGACGGGCGGGAAACCGGCTGCGGCAGGCGGTCCGCCTCGCTCTCGACCGGGCGTTCCTCGCGGACGACCTTGGTCGTGACGTTTTGGTTGAGGAGGGGCTTGCTCTTGCTGCTAAGGGACTTCTGATGCGATTTGACGTGGATGACGCGCACCTTGCGCTCGACCACTTCGACTTCCGGATCGGCGTCGACCGGGCCGCTGACTTCGACCGGCGCCTCGTCCGAGGTGTTCTCGCCGTAGATGATGGTTTCGCGTTCGACCGGAGCGGGCGCCGGCTTTTCAGCGGCGGGGGCGGCCTTGGCTTGCTTCACCTGGGCGGCCTCGCGCGAGCTCCAGGCGGGCAGGTCGTCATCCGCCTGAACGGGGCCCAGGGCGCCTAGCGATCCGGCCAAAACCAGCGCTAGGGGGAAATGCGTCTCGTGAAATCGCATGTTTGGGAGAGCGTAACAACTTATTTTACGCTTTGAAAAGTAAAAAGTTTGTCCATTCGCAGAAATTTGTTACCTGCCGGGAAGGGGGAGCTCATGGTCGCGTTCATGCCTTCGGTTGGAGCTGGCGTACCTGGAGTGGATAGCGCAGCCGCAGCTTGTCGTCGAGGAGGATTTCGAAGTGGTAAACGCCGGGTTCGCGGAATTCGATGCCGGGGAAGATGTTGACGTTCGTGGTCGGCTGATCGACGTGCGGCAGGGTGAATTTGGTGCTGATGTCGGCCAGCACGGTGGCCTCGTCGGGCAGGACGAGCCGGGTGTGTTGGGTGTAGTCGCCCGTGCCGGAGCACCACCGCGTCCACACGCAGAGCTTGAGCAGGCGCACGGGCAGCTTGGGCGTGGCGATGCCGTTGAGGATGCCAACCACGGTGTGGGCGCCGGCGGCTTCCACGCGCACGTCTTCGCAGGCAAAGCTGCATTGCAGGTCCGGAATCATGGCGCTGAATCTACCTCCTCGGCGCCGCTTGGCAACGCGCCTTTCGCCTCGATGGCCTCCAGCGCGGCCGCGGCGGCGGCGATCTCCGCGTCCTTCTTGCTGGGGCCGGTACCGCGGGCGAGCTCGCGTCCGCACCAATGCACGCTGGCGGTGTAGGTGCGCTCGTGGGGCGGGCCGGCGGAGCTCTCGATCCGGTAGTCCGGCGGGGTCGAGCCGTCCACCTGCAGCTTTTCCTGCAGCGCGCCCTTGGGGTTGCCGCCGATGGTCTCGGGCTGGAGGCCCTCCATGTGCTCGGCGTAGATGTGCAGCACCACCCGGGTGGCGGCGTGCCAGTCCCGGTCGAGGTAAACCGCGCCAAAGAGCGATTCCAACGCGTCGGCCAGGAGCTTCGGCTTGGCGCGCCCGCCGTTGAGTTCCTCGCCCTTGCCCAGAATCAGGTGTCGGCCCAGGTCCAGCCGGCCGGCCAATTGGGCGAGCGTCTCCGTGCGCACCAACTGCCGCCGCATCACGGTCAGCTTGCCTTCGGGCAGGGCGGGGAAGCGGCGGAAGAGCACCTCGGTAATGGAGAGCTGCAGCACGGCGTCGCCCAGGAACTCGAGCCGCTGGTTGTCGTCCGCGATGCCGGGGGTCTCGCCCAGGGCGGAGGAATGCGTCAGCGCCTGCGTGAGCAGGGCGGCGTCCTCAAAGCGGTAGTCGAGTTGGGTTTCCAGTTCGGTCATTGGGCGGGGCTGCCCAGGCGGGCGCGGGGGTGAAATTGCTCGTGGATCCGGCGCAGGCGGTCGGCTTCCACGTGGGTGTAAATTTGGGTCGTGGCCAGGCTGGCGTGGCCCAGCATCTCCTGGATGACGCGCAGATCCGCGCCGTGCGCCAGCAGGTGGGTGGCAAAGGAATGCCGCAGCAAATGCGGGTGGACCGACTTCTTGATCCCGGCCCGCTGCGCGGCCGCTTTCACAATCTGCCAGACCCGTTCGCGCGAAAGCCGGGTGCCCCGCTGGCTCAAAAAAACCTCGCCGCCGGTGCGTGGCTTGACCAGCGCGGGCCGGCCGTGCTCCAGCCACCGTCCGATGGCGTCGACGGCGGATTGCCCCACCGGCACCAGCCGCTCCTTGTTGCCCTTGCCGATAACGCGGATGAAGCCCTCCTCGGGCAGGTAATGCTCCAGCCGCGCGCCTGCGATCTCCGCCAGCCGCAAGCCACTCGCGTAGAGTAGCTCCAGGATAGCGCGGTCGCGGCGGCCGAGCGGGCCGTCGGCGTGGGGTGCCTCCAGCAGGCGGCCGACCTCGTCCTCGCTCAGCGTGTGGGGGAGGGTGGCTGGCAGCTTGGGCAGGCTGAGCAACTCGGCCGGGTTCGATGGAATGGCCTTCTCCCGGTGCAATCGGCCAAAAAAATGGCGCAGCGCAACCACCTGGATCTTGAGCGAGGCGGGCGCGAGGCCCTGCCGGCGCAAGTCACCCAGATAAGCGACGAGGTCGCCGTGGTGGAGCGTGTCGACCGCGTGCCGACGGCCTTGGCACCAGCGGGCGAAGCCCTCCAGCGCCAGCCGGTTGAGCGCCTGCGAACGCGCCGCGTGGCTTTTTTCCGTCGCCAGGTAGCCGATGCAGCCGTCGATGGCCGCCTCCCATTCCGGGGGCAGTGGCGGCGTTTCGGGGCGATCAGCGGCGGGGGGCACGGGGGAGTCTACCCATCCCGGGCGCCCGGCAACAAGGCTGTTGCGGGGATGCGTCTCCGGAGCTGGGTTGTGTACAATCATGGTCAAATTTATGATGAATTTTAAGATTAGTCTACCCTATAAGACGCAGAAGCCAACGAATTATTTCATTATTTTGGTCGATTTATCCGCAGATTGCGCCGATTCCCGCCGATTTTTGTTGATGCGGGGTAGGGCTGCCAGTCCCTTGGCTGCCTCGCTTCGGCGAACGGGAACCGCGGCGCAAGCCATCAGAAAGGGTTTCATCATGGCCGGACGGAAACGGAGGGCGGAGCTTCTGCTCTGCCACCGCCTCTTTATGTGTTCCTCGCCAGAAACCCCGGTCGATCCCATGCATCGGCAAAGGTGACCCATTGCCGAATCGATTCGGAGGGCGGACCTCCCGGGCCGCCGTCGATCCCCGTTTGTTACGCGCGGCGGAGCAGGAGCTCCGCCCTCCGCTGGCTTGGCGATGCTCAGGCCGGCTTGGCTTTCCCTCCGCTGGCTTGGCGATGCCCGGGTCGGCGTCGATCCCTCTTTTTTAAGCGCGGCCGAGCAGGAGCTGCGCCCTCTGCTGGCTTGGCGATGCCCGGTGCCGACTTGGCTTTCCCTCCGTCGCCTTGCCGGTGCTGCTTGCCGGAGGTTGCGGTAGCCGACATCGCCGCCCGGCCACGCTTCGGCTTTGCCCACAATCAACGGAAGTCGACCTGCCGCGGCACCGTTGATATTCTTGGCGCGTGCCAGAGCATCCAACGGAATTTATTCTGGAAGGCGGTGAGCTTTCCGAAACGCAGGCACGGGAACTGGAAAAGCAAGTCCTCTCCGAACCGCAGAACCTGGAACTACGCTTGAAGCTCGTGGGGTTTTACTTCACGAGACGACGGTATGACCCCGTTTATGCAAAACTGGCGCAGCCTCATCTCCTGTGGTTTATCCGGAACCGGCCCAAGTCCACCGAGTTTGCAACGCCGTACTTTATGATCTTCCAAGACGCTCATCCCGAGTTTTTCGCGGAGGGCAAGGAGGCCTGGCTCGAGCAAATTTCGCGTTACCCGACGGATCCTCGCGTGATGGCAAACGCAGCTTCCTACTTTGCGTTGAATGAACCCAAGCGGGCGCGGGAACTTCTGGAGCTCGCCTGTCAGTTGGAACCGGAAAACAGTGAATGGGGGTGGGAACTCGCGAATCAAATCGTTCGTGACGTCCGTCCGTCGAGTCGCGATGAGTACCTCGAAGCGAATCGGCAGGCTTTGGCACTTTATGAAAAGGTTCTGGCGAGATCAGCGGGTCTGATCCGGTTTTATCGTTTGCCAACCGTGGCACGCACCGCTCTCAAGGCGCATCAGGATGACCGGGCAAAAGCTTACGCGGAGGAGTTGCTTTCGGTGTCGACGGGATACCGGGAAGACTGGAACTACGGGAACGCCCTCTATGACGCCAATGTGGTCCTGGGCCACTTGGCCTTGAAAAACGGCGAGGTGGAGGAGGCGGAGACTTACCTGTTGGCGGCGGGGGATTCCCCCGGCTCCCCGCAGTTGGATACCTTTGGGCCGGACCTTCGGTTGGCGGATCAGATGCTGGCAAAGGGCAGGGACAAGGCCGTGATCGTGTTTCTGGAGAGAATCGCCAAGTTCTGGAACGACCACCAAGAAGAGATTGAGGAGTGGATCGTTACGATACGAAACGGCAAGAGTCCGAGCTGGGCGCAGTACATCCGTTGGTAGCCGCCGGACTTGGGATTCGGCAGGTACTAGCGTACGGCAGCATCCCAGCGCCGGACAGCGTGACGCTGCACCCAGTTTGGTCCAAGGCCAAGCCTACCCGGACGGTCTCTGAAGGTAGCCGTCGATGTCCCCATCGACGGTCCGCAAACCGGACGGCATGCGCCTTCAAAATCTCACGCGTGGCTGCCGTCAATTCTTGTCTGTTGAGCGCGGCGGAGCAGGAGCTCCGCCCTCCGCCGACTTGGCGATACCCGGGCCGGCGAGGCGCGGTTTTTTTCAGACGGAATGGACGGAAGGAACGGAAGGTCGTGCACGCGGCGGCCAGTCGAAGCCTACGGCCCCAGGCGGCGAAAGCCAGTTCGGTTGTTTCGTCTTCTCCTTGCGTGGGTAGGGCGGTCAGTCTCTTGACCGCCTCAGAGTGAGGAGGTAGTATCGCTGCGGAAGCCCTTAAGGGGGCTAACCTGATAGCTTGCACGAGACGGAGGGCGGAGCTTCTGCTCCGCCACGTTTTCCGGCCGACTTCGCGAGGCGGGCAAGGGACTGCCCGCCCTACCACGCTTCGCGCCCGGCGCAAAACCAATGACGGGTGTTGTGCCGGTAGCCGCCGGACCTAGCAGTCGGCAAGCATCCCAACGGCGGAAATTAGGCGGCACTGCGGGGTAGATTCGTGCCCGGGTGCTTCGCCAACCACTTCTGGCATTCCTTCGCAATTATCTCGTCGAAGTTCTCGGGAGTGGCTTCGAGGCAATAAAAAGATCTGGATTCTCCGTAATGGAAATCGTAATCAGCCCAGTAAAAGATAGAGAAAGCATTGAGATCAAACACGTCTCGATATGGATCGTGGTGACAGATATGATGAAGCCGATAGAGGATGGGCGCTCGCTTTCCGATGCCTTCCTGGAGGTCAAGAATCAAGCTACGTGCGTACCAGAGACGTGCCTCATCTGATGTTGCCGGCTGAGCGACACCCAATTCAGCAAGTGCTTTCGTGCCATGCTCACGGACGTCCCAGGACGTTGCCGATTCGCCCAAGCCCGCCAAAATGCGAAGATTCCTCGAATCGTATCCGGCTTCCAGAGCCTCGATTGCCCATCTCACACAGTCGGTGGGTTTGCCCTCCAGTAGCCAGCAGTAAGCGATGACCTTTCCCGGGTGAGGCTTCATCCTCACTCCCCAAATCGGAATTCCACGATGGAGAAGTCGTCGACGAACTTGTCGGAATGTTGCTGGCGGCGGACTTCGGCGATGAGGCCGTCGAGGTGGGGCGAGCCGGACTGGCTGAGGTTGCCGAGCAGGGCGACGAACTCCTCCAGCTCCATCATGGAGCCGTCCGGGCGCTTGACCTCGTAGGTGCCGTCGGAGAAGACGTAGACGAAGTCGCCCGGTTTGATCTCGGTTTCGGCCGAGTTGAAGGTGAGGCCGTTGAGCGTGCCCACGGGCATCGCGGGGGTACGCAGTTCCTCGACCCGTTCGCCGCCGTCGCCGACGAGCACGGCGGGCGGGTGGCCGGCGCTGGCGTAGGTGAGCTTGCCGCTGGGCCGGTGCCAGATGCCGTACCACATGGTGAAGTACATGTTGTTCTGGCGCTCCATCGGGTAGGCGGCGTTGAGCGCCTCAATCACCTTGCCCGGGTCGGTGAAGTCCACGTCGGGCAGGGTGCGGTTGGTGATGGTGTTCATGGCCGAGACCGAGAGTAGGGCGGCGCCGACCCCGTGGCCGCAGACGTCGAGCAGGTAGAGGCAAAAGTTGTCGTCGTCGAGCCAGTGGTAGCCAAAGGCGTCGCCCCCCAGCGAAGTGGAGGGGATGAACTTCCAGTCCGTGACGACGGGGCCGCTTTCCTCGGCCGCGAGGGGCTTGGGCAGGATGCCGCGCACGTAGTCGGCGGCCTCGGCCAGCTCGGCGGCGAGCGCCTCCTGGCTTTCGGTCAGCTTGTCGAAGGCCTCGTTGCGCTGGAGCAGGTTGATGTAGCTGTTGGAGTGGTAGCGGATGCGGGCGATGAGCTCGACCTTGTCTGGCAGCTTGACCAGGTAATCGTTGGCGCCGAGGCCGAAGGCCTCCGCCTTGACCTTGGGCTCCTCCTTGGTCGAGAGCACGATCATGGGCACGTTCTCGGTCGCGGGGGTGCCGCGGAAGGTGCGCACCAGGGTCAGGCCGTCGATGTCGGGCATGACCAAATCCTGCAAGATAAGGGTGGGGCCGAAGGCCTCCGCCGTCTCGACCGCCTTGGTCGGGTCGCCGCAGTACTCGAGCACGATGTCGGGATCGGCCGAGAGCATGCGCCGCACGGCCTCGCCGATGATGGCTTGGTCGTCCACCAGCAGGACCTTGATCTGGTGCTGGGTGAGGTCGGCCACGGATTCGGTGGTGGTGGAAGAGGCTTCGGACATGGTGAGATATATCTACAGTCAGGCAGTTTTAGCGGCAAAGAAATTCAAGATGGAGCGGCCGATTTGCTCCGGCGGCATCAGGTGGTCGACGGCGCCCAGCTTGTGGGCGGCCTGCGGCATGCCATAGACCACGCAGGAGGCCTCGTTCTGCGCGTAGGTGCGGAAGCCCTGCTCGTGCAGGCGCTTGAGCCCGGCCGCGCCGTCCTTGCCCATGCCGGTGAGGAGCACGCCGCAGCCGCGCTCAAAGGGCTGGTGGGCGACGCTCTTGAAGAAGACGTCGACTGAGGGGCGGTAGTGGCTTTCGAGCGGCTGGCTGTGGTAGTGCAGGGTCAGGTCCGGCTCCATCACCATGTGGTTGTTGGTCGCCGCCAGCCAGACGGTGCCGCGGCGCATGGGCGCGCCGTCGTGGGCGGCCCGCACCTCCAGCGCGCAAC
Source organism: Verrucomicrobiota bacterium (assembly GCA_038745425.1). Taxonomy (GTDB): domain Bacteria; phylum Verrucomicrobiota; class Verrucomicrobiia; order Methylacidiphilales; family UBA1321; genus CAWUJC01. The sequence continues at coordinate 17,661 of JBCDLL010000049.1, forward strand.
GGGTGTCGAGCCAGTCGGCCAGGCCGGGGGCGAACTGCTCGTCCACGTGCTGCACCACGGCAACGCCCGGAGCGAAGTTTTCCGGCAACTGGCCCAGGATGGTGGCAACAGCCTGGGGCCCGCCGGTGGATGCGCCGATGACCAGGATGGAGCTGCTGGCCTCGTACGGCATCGGCACATCCGCCACCGAGGGCGCCAGCGGCGCGCGGTGGGTGCGGATGAGCGAGCCGACCGTGTCGATCTTGTGGAGGAGCTCGTTGCCGCCGAGCAAGACCCCGTTGCGCCCGAGCTGGGGTGTGCTGACCGCGTCGAGCGCGCCGCTGCTCATCGCCTCGAAGACCAGGTCCAGGTTGTCCTGCACGTTGGCCGTCACGACGATAATGGCGCAGGGCGCCTCGGCCATGATGCGGGCGGTGGCCTCGCTGCCGTTCATGCGCGGCATGCGCAGGTCCATAAGCAGGATGTCCGGGTGCTGGGTCTTGGCGTGGAGCACGGCTTCCTCGCCGTCGTGGGCCGTCCAGATGAGCTCCAGGTCCGGGCGGGTGTCGATCACGCGGCGGAGGGCCTCGCAGGCCATGGCCATGTCGTTGACGATCGCGATCTTCATGAAACTCCGGCTGGACTACTCCCCGCGGGCCTCCCCGATGAGGTCGAGGACGGCCTCGATCAGCGTCTCGTCGTGGAAGCTGCTCTTGGTCAGATAATAATTGGCGCCCGCTTCCATGCCGCGCAGGCGGTCCTCCTCGCGGTCCTTGTAGGAGACGATCATGACGGGCAGGTCGCGCAGGTTGGCGTCGTTCTTGATCCGGCGCACCAACTCGATTCCGTTCATTCGGGGCATGTCCACGTCGCTGATGATCAGGTCGTAGCTGCCCAAGCGCACGGCGTTCCAGCCCTCGGAGCCGTCCACCGCCACGTCCACGTCGTAGCCGTGGTTCTCAAGCAGCTTGCGCTCGACCTCCCGCACGGTGATGGAGTCGTCCACCACCAGCACGCGCTTGGCGGCGGTGCGCTGGGCGGCGCCTTCGCCCCGGATGCGCTGGAGGTTGCCGCCGGTGAGCAGGGAGTCGATCGAGCGGGCGATGTCCTCCACGTCGATGATGAGCACGGGCTCGCCGTCCTCGGTCAGCGAGGAGGCGCTGATGTCGGGGACCTTGCCGAGGTAGTCGTCCAGCGGCCGCACGACGAAGTCGCGCTCGCCCTGGAACTCCTCCACCGCCAGACCGTAGCGGTGGTTGCGTTCGCTCACCACCACGACGGAGAGGTGCTCGCGCGGCCCGGACTTGTCCTCCAGCTCGAGCACTTGGGCGGCGGAAACCAGCCCGATGGAGCGCCCGTCCAGGTCGAAAAACTGGCGGTTTTCGATGCTCTTGACCTGGCCGATCGGCAAGTGGATGGCGCGGTCGATGCGGGCCAGCGGGAAGGCGTAGGCCTCGCCCGCAATCTGCACCATTAGCGCACGCATGACCGAGCGCGTGATCGGCAGCTGGAGCTGGAAGGTGGTCCCTTCGTTCACCTTGGAGAAGACGCGTACGGAGCCGCCGGACTCGTGCACCATGGACTGGACCACGTCCAGGCCCACGCCGCGCCCGGAGATGTCGGTCACCTCCGAAGAAGTGCTGAAACCGGGCAGGAAGAGAAAGTCGAGCAGTTCGGTCTCGCTCAGATTGGTGGCCATCTCCTCGCTGACCAGCCCGCGCTCGATGATGCGCTTCTGCAACTCGGAAGTGCTGATGCCGCGGCCGTCGTCGCGCAGCGTCACCAGCAGCATGCCGGAGCGGTGCCGCGCCTCGAGCTGGATGGTGCCTTCCTCCGCCTTCCCGGCTTGCTTGCGCGCGAGCGGCGGCTCCAGCCCGTGGTCCAGCGCGTTGCGGATCAGGTGGTTGAGCGGCGCTTCCAGCCGCTGGAGGATGTCGCGGTCCACCTCGGTGCTGCGGCCCAGCACCTGCAGCCGCGCCTTCTTGCCCAGCTGGCGGCTGACGTCGCGCACCAGCCGGGGAAAGCCGCCGGTGGCGTCGGAAAAAGGGCGCATGCGGCTGGAGATAATCTCGCGGTACAACCGGTCGGTCAGGTTAGTCGAGTTGCGGTTGAAGGCCTCGAAGTTGCTGATGAGGTGGGACGACTGCTGGCGGATGGCGCCGAGCATGTCGTCCAGGCTGCTCAGGATGTCGTCGCCTTTGATGGAGCCGTCCTCCCGGGTGTTTTCGCGCAGCCGCGCGACGAACTTGGCCACGTGGTTCTGGCTCTTCTTGAAGCGCTTGAGCTCGGCGAGCAGGGGCTCGAACTGCCGGGCCTGGACGAGCGACTCCGCCCCCAGGGCCATCATGCGGTCGAGGTTTTCCGCCGTCACCCGCACGACCCGCGAGGACGCGTCCGCCGGAGCGAGCGCTTCGGGCGGCGGGGCTTTCTTGGCCGGCTCCCGCGCATCCGGTGCAAAGGCGGCCTGTTCCGCCGCGGGTGGTTCCGGGAGGAAATCCCGCGAGGCGGCAGGGACTTGCTTGGGAAGCGGCTCCGGCTCGGGTTCCGGCGGGGGTGCGGGTGCGGGCGCGGCGCCGCTCTGGACGCTCTGGAGCTGGCGCACCAAATGCTCCGCGCGGGCGCGCTGCTCCTGCAGCCAGCCGGTGAGGGCATCGTCGGGAATCTGGCCGAGCTGGGTGAAGTAATCGGCGCCCGCCAGCAGGATATCGATGCCCCCCGAGTCGAGCGTGAGCTGGGCCTGGCGCGCCCGCTCCAGCACGTCTTCCATGGCGTGGGCGAGCTTGACGCTGGAGTGCAGTCCCACGATCCGGGCGGCGCCCTTGATGGAATGGGCCGCGCGCATGAGGGGCTCGACCTTTTCACCGCTAGCGCCGGTTTCCAGCGCGATGAGCCCGTTGTTGAGCGTCTCCGTCTGGGTCTCGACCTCCACGCGGAAGAGGTCGATCATGCTCAGGTCCGGCTCGTCCGCCGGACCGTCGTCTTCCACCGGTTCGGCCGCGGCGGGGGCGGGCTCCGGCTTGGGCTTGGGGTTGGCTTTTGCCTTGGCCTTCGGCTTTGGTTTCGGTTCGGCGGGTGGAGGCTCGGTCGAGAGGGGGGCGCCGGATTCAAGCGCCTCGATCAAGCTCTCGGCGTGCGGTTCCTTTTCTTCCAGCCACGGCTCCAGCTCCGCGTCCGGGATGCCCGCGAGCTGGGTAAAGAAGTCGACCCCGGAGAGGAGCACGTCGATTTGGTCGGAGGAGAGGTTCTTCTTGCCGTCGCGCGCCTTGTCCAGCACGGATTCCATGGCGTGGGCCACGCTTACGGCGAGATCGAGCCCGACGATGCGGGCGGCGCCCTTGATGGAGTGGGCCGCGCGCATGAGGGTTTCCACCGCCTTGCCGCCGGCGCCTTCCTCAAGCTCGAGCAGGCCCCGGTTGAGCGTCTCGTTCTGGGTTTCCACCTCGCCCCGGAAGAGCTCCATCAGGCTCAGATCGCCAAGATTACCGCCGCTCACAGCACATCCTTGTCGAGTTTGTAGTAAAGCAGCTCGTGGTCGAGCAGACCCACCGTGTTCCCGCGAAAGCGGAAGATGGACTTGGTGAAGGGCTGGCGCGAGATCGCCACCGTCACGGGCGCCTCCTCGAGCTCGTCGTCCGGAAGCTGATGGACGCCGAAAATCTCCGTGCACGGGAACACCCAGCGCCGCTTTTCCTGCTTCATCACGATAAAGCGATTGTAGACCCGGCGGCTGAGCGTGCGGTCCTTACCCTCGGAGGGCTCCACCTGAAGCAGCCGCGAAAGCGAAAAACAGAGAATGAGGGTGCCGCGCACGTTGGTGACGCCGTGCAGGATGTCGTTACTGCGGTGGGGCACCCGGTGAACGGGCCGGGTCTCGATGACCTCGGCGAAGGCTTGGGTGGAAAAGGCCAGCCATTCGTCGAAGAGGCGGAAGATGAGCAGGGAGGTGGTGTTTTCCACCGCCTCGTCCTGCATTTCGGCCAGGCTTCGGTTCCAGTTCTCCAGATAGCCCGCCGGGGCGGGGCGGTGGAGCAGGTTCTCCTGGCTGGATTCGGGATGGGGGCTGGCGGTGGACATCAGGAGGAGGAGGCGGGCAGGATGCGGCCGGTGCGGGTGCGGCGCTGCAGCCGGCGCTGGAGTTGGGCGGCTTCCTGCTCCCGGCCGGTTTGGCGCAGAAGCAGCGCCAGCTGGGTCATGGAGGCTTCATGGGCGGGCTCCAGGTAAAGGACGCGGCGGAACTCGGTTTCCGCCCCGGCCAGGTCGCCGAGCACCTGCTGCAGCACCGCGCAAAGGTGGCGGGCGGGCACGTGGGTGGCGTTCTCGTGGAGAGCGTCAATCGCCTTGTACAGGGCCTGGGTGTATTCGCCGTTGTCGGCCAGCTTTTGGGCTTCGGAGCAAAGCCCGTCCGCGTTCGGGCGCGCCTCGGCGGGTGGCATCTCGCCTCCCGCGGTCTCGGCGGTGGCGGGCGGGAGCTTTACCGGCGGCATGGCGTGAAGGGCGGGAGCGGGCTCCGCCGGGGTGACCGGAGCGGCGTCCTTCACGATGGCGCGGGGCGGTTTGCCCGCGATGCGGCGCAGGCGGCTGGTGATCTTGTCGTTGGCCTCGCGGGTGCGGGAGGCGATCTCCGGCAGCTCGACCGGCTGGGGCGCGCGCTGCGGGTGCGGGCATTCCATGGTGTAGGCAAAGGTGGAGGCCTCCGGCACGGGCTGGAAGTGCTCCCGCAGCATCGGCAGCATCTCGGCGTGGCCGACAAAAAGCAGCCCCCCGGGGCGCAGCAAATGGCGGAAGCAGGTCAGGGCCTGGAGCTTGGCTTCTTGACTGAGGTAGATAAGCAGGTTGCGGCTGAAGATGACCTGGTAGATCCCGGCGGGCTGCGTCAGCCAGAAATCGAGCAGGTTGGCCTGCTGGAACTGCACGCTGCGGCGGACGCCTTCGCCCAGGCGCCAGAGATCGGTGTCGACCTGGCGGAAGTAGGTGTCGCGCCAGAGCGGCGTGTTGTGGCGGAAGGAGTTGGAGCTGTAGATACCCTCGGCCGCCTTGCAGAGAGCCACCTGGCTGATGTCGAGAGCGTCGATGCGGAAGCGGTCCGGCTGCAGGCCCGCTTCGAGCAGGCTGATCGCGATGGAGTAGGGTTCCTCGCCGGTGGCGCAGGGGATGCTCAACAGGCGCAGGCGTTGCGGGCTGTGCTGAGCGCGCCAGTGTTCGCGCGCGTACGCGGTCAGGAACTCGAAGGGCTTGCCGTCCCGGCGGAACCAGGTCTCGTTGACGACGATTTTCTCCACCAGGCCCTGGAGAAGCGGGGGTTCGCACCGGAGGCGTTCCAGGTACTGCTCGCCCTGTTCCCACGGAATCCCCAACTCGCCCAGATGTTCGGAAACGGCGCTCTCCAGCGCCCGGTTGCCGAGGGTCTCGCGGTCCAGACCGATGCGCTGTTCCAGCAACTGGAACAGCTCGTCCACAAAGGTGGGGTCGCCGGGTTCGGGTTCTTCCGCCATGCCAGGGAACAGTTAACTCCAGATTGCGGGGCGACGCCAGCCCGCTTATCGCACAAAGAGTGTGTCCTGCAGGGCGTTGGGCAGGATTTTATTGGGCTCCAGCAACTGGATCAGACCCTCCTCGCCGGTGGCAATATCGCCCAGATAGGGAGCCTCGCCCACCGTGACGGCGTTGCCCTTGATCTGCTTGCGGTCGATTTCGAGCACGTTGGTGATGTCTTCGGCCATGAGCCCAAGCACGTGGCTGCGGCCGGACTTGGGCGCGGTGTAGTTGGTGAGCATGATGCGGGTGCTGAGCCGCTGCTCGCAGGGCTGTTGCTTGGTGAGCAACTGCAGGTCCACCACCGGCACGGCCAGCCCCTTGTACTCAAACACCCCGGCGATGAAGTCCGGCGTGCGGGGCAGGCTGCGCAGCGGCACCGCCGGCACCAGCAGGATGACGTCGGCGGTGGGCAGCGCGTAGCGGTCGTCGCCGAGTTTGAAGACAAGCACCAGCATGGCGGCAAGCGGGTTAGTCCACCTTGAAGTGGGAGATTTCCTCCTTGAGGCCCTGGACGGCGTGGTGGAGTTGCCCGGTGGCGGCGTTGAACTCGTTCAAGGTGGCCAGGGACTGGCGAGCGGACTCGGTGAGCTGCTCCATTGCGCTGGAAATCTGCGCCGCTCCCTGGGTCTGCGAGTGCATGCCCTCGGCCACCGACTCGAAGCGCGGCTTGAGCGTTTCCACCTGCTCGATGATGCGGGAGAACTGGTCGCTGACGCGCTGGATGTCGATTGCGCCCAGCGCGACCTCTTCGGTAAAGCTCTTCATCTCGCTGACGCCGGTGCGGACCGAGCTCTGCATCTCGCCGACCATGTTTTCGATGTCCATGGTGGCCTGGGCGGTCTGGTCGGCCAGCCGGCGGATTTCCCGCGCCACCACGGCAAAGCCGAGGCCGTATTCGCCCGCCTTTTCGGCCTCCATCGCCGCGTTAAGGCTCAGCAGGTTGGTCTGGTCGGCCACCTGGGTGATGGTGGAAATGACGCTGCCGATGTTGTTGGACTTGGCCTGGATGTCGCCCAGCTGGGTCGAGATGGAGTGGGTGGCGTCGGCCAGCTTACGCATGGTTTTCTGCATGTTGGCCAGGTTGTCGCGGCCCTCGGAGGCGGCGCCCGCGGTCTCGCTTGCCACGCCGGTAACGTCCTCCATCGTGTTGGAGAGCTCCTGGCTGGTGGCAGAAATCTGCCGCACGGCGGCGGTGGCCTCGTTGGTGGAGGAGTTGAAGTCGTTGACGGCGCTTTCCTGCTGCTTGCTGGCGGCGGTGATTCGCGTGGCGGTGGAGATCAGCTCAATGCTGGAAACTTTGACCTGGCCGACCAGGGAATTGAGCCCGTCGACCATGTTGGCGATGTCGGTCAGGAGCTGGCCGGTTTCGTCCATCTCGTCGGCCTGGATTTCCACCGTCAGGTCGCCGTCGGCCACGCGGCGGGCGGCGGTGGCCGCCGTTTGGATGCGCCGGGTGATGAAGTTGGTCAGCCACATCAGGGCCAGCAGCAGCAGGAGCATTCCGCCGCCCATCAGGATGACGACGCCAATCCGCGCGTTGTCGTAAGGCCGCAGAAGTTGGGCCTTGGGCACCCACATCAGCACCGTCCAGCCGCCGGCTCGGTTGGGCAGCCGGTAGCTGGCGTAAAAGTAATCGGTGCCGTCGAGCTCGATGCCCACCGGATCCGGCCGGTCGTCCGCCTGTCCGTAGACTTCCTGCAGAAAATCGTGGTGGGCCACTTCGGGGTCGTCGATGTTGTCGCCCTTGTAGGTGCGCTTGTCGACTTCCTTGGTGTAGTGGGTGATGTCGCCGTAGTCCTCCATCAGCGGGGCGGGTACGTCCCGGTCGTGCGGATGGACGACGATGCGGCCCCGGCGGCTGAGCACGACCAGGCGCGCCTCCTTAAAGGGGCGGATGCTCCAGACAAACTGCTCAAGCGAGGCCAGGGAGCGATCCACGCCCGCGATTCCCTTAAACTCGCCGTCGATCACAATGGGGTAGGTCTGCTCGACGATGAACTTGCCCTGGTAGATGTAGGGCTCGGTGATGATGCCGGCGTAGCGGTGCCAGCCGCCCTCGCTGTTCGGGGTGGGCACCGAGTCTTCGCGCTCCGGCGTCCAGAGCGCGCTGTTGCGGGCCTTCTGCTCCTCGGAGATGCCGCTGCTCTCCGGCAGGCTCAGGAAGCGGTTCTTGGTGCCCTGGTAGTAGTAGCTCGTCTCCATGTTCACCAGCGGCTCCAGCAGAATCAGGCTGTTGTCCTGGTGGTCGCGGTACCAGTAGGGCAGGAAGCGCCCGGTGGCGTCGATTGCGCGGACGCTGTCGGCGCTGTAGCTCGCGGCCAGAAACTCGGCGTCGCGGCCGGGGCCGTCGGCATCCGGCTCGTAGCCAAAGTAGGCCCCGGTCAGCCCGGGATTGGCCTCCAGCACCGCTTTGGCGTAGGCGACGGATGCTTCGCGGTCGCCGAACATGCCGTTGCCCTGGGCCAGCGCCATGGTCTTGGCCACGGTTAGGCTCTGCACGTTTTCCATCTCGATCTTGTTGGCCACTTCCGAGACGGCGCGGGAAATGTTCTCGCGGCCCACCGTGAGGATTTCGTCGCGGATAAACCAGAGCGCCACCATGAAGACGACCACCGCCAGGAGCAGAACCAGCAGGCCGCCGCTGAGAATCTTCCAGCGCAACGAGATGTGACTGATGGTCGCGGAGGAGGCGGTGGTGGGCATACGGCGCGTGCGGCTGGGGCGGCCACGCCGCGAGCGGGCCGGCCACCTTCTTTACCTGTCTAAAGGCATTTGCCCAGCGACGCTACCCGAAAATGCTGGCCGAGAGCGGGAAGCAACTTGACGCCGCCGCCGATAAATTATACACATGTATTTAATGAATCCGGCCTCGCTTCCTCCCGCCCAACCCGGCCGCGGCATCAACGTCAGCCCCGGCAACCGCTTCGAGCGCTTTCACCTGGAGTACGATCCCGAGGTCGCCCCGGACGCGCAGGAGGAGGACGTCATCGAGCCCAAGCGCGAAACCAAGTTCTACCGCGACGACACCGCCAGCGTCATTTCCAGCAATCAAAGCCCGGACATCGGCTTCGACAAAAGCCTGAATCCGTACCGCGGCTGCGAGCATGGCTGCGCCTACTGCTACGCGCGGCCCACCCACGAGTACCTCGGCTTTTCCGCCGGGCTGGACTTCGAGTCCCGCATTGTGGTCAAGGCCCGCGCGCCCGAGCTCCTCCGCCGCGAGCTGGCCCGTCCGGGCTGGAAACCGCAGGTGCTCGCGATGAGCGGGGTAACCGACTGCTACCAGCCCATTGAGCGCAAGCTGCGCATTACCCGGGGTTGCCTCGAGGTGCTGGCGGACTGCCGCAACCCGGTCTCCATCATCACCAAAAACCACCTGGTGACCCGGGACGTGGACCTGCTTGGGGAGATGGCCGCCTACCGCGCCGCGCACGTCTGCCTGTCCATCACCACGCTCGACGCCAACCTGGCGCGCATCCTCGAGCCGCGGGCCAGCCGGCCGAGTCACCGCCTGCGGGCGCTGCAAACGCTGCACAAAGCCGGGGTGCCGGTGGGCGTTTCGGTCTCGCCGCTGATTCCGGGCATCAACGACCACGAGGTGCCGCGCGTGCTCGAGGCCGTCGTTGCCGCCGGAGCGCGGACCGCCTTCTATTTGGTGCTGCGGCTGCCACTGGCGGTCGCGCCGATGTTCGAAACCTGGCTGGAGCAGCATTTTCCTGAGCGCAAGGCCAAGGTGCTGGGCCTGATCCGCGAGATGCGGGGAGGGCGGCTGAACAAGTCGGCCTTCGGCGAACGCTTTGCCGTCGACGGCGGTTACGCCCGCAACCTGGAAAGCATGTTTGCCGCCACCTGCCATCGGCTCGGCCTTAACCGCGAGCACACGCCGCTCTCCACCGCGCACTTCCGCCGCCGGCAGGCGGGCCAGCTTGATCTGGACTTGTGAGGAACCGCCTCAGCCCACTTTCCGGCGCAGCCAATGGCGCTCCAGCGTGTTGTAGATGCGGGCGTTGAGCAGGGCGGGCTTGAAAATCTTGGGCATGAAGTCTTCCGCGCCCATCTCCAGGCACTTGATGACTTTCTCGATATCCTCCACCGCGGTGACCATCACCACCGGGATGCCGGCCAGCTTGGGGTCGGCCTTGAGCTTGGCCAGCGTCTCGTAGCCGTTGAGCACCGGCATCTCGATGTCGAGCAGGATGAGCCCGACCTCCGGGTGCGCGGCCAACTGGTCGAGCGCCTGCTGCCCGTCGTGCGCCTCCAGAATCGTGGTAAAGCCCTCCGCCTTGAGGTGTCGCGCCAACAGCACCCGCATCATCGAGGTGTCCTCGACAATCAGCACCGGCGTGCGCCGAATCTCCGCTTCCCCCACCACAAGCGTGACTTTAAACCCCCGACTTCCGAACAAAAGGAAAGAATGGGGAAGGC
>JBCDLL010000050.1:0-25339 GCA_038745425.1 Verrucomicrobiota bacterium
AAGAGCTCGCCCGGCCCGCTGCGCCGCGCTCCCCAGCGCGCGCAAATCCCGGAGGCGTGGACGGTGCCGCCCGTTTTCCGCGAGCGGCTGAGCCAGCACTTTGGCCACCAGCGCGCGATGCTGGCCGACGGCCACCTGCTGTTGGTGCTGCACGAGGTGCCCCTGCCCGGCCAGGTCGACCGCGCTGGGCGGCTCTTTTGGCGCGACGCCCTCGGCCGCTGGGAGTGCACGGGCGCCGGCGAGGGCCTCCCCGCGCTCGAGCGCCTGCTGGAGACTTACTCGGAGGAACTCGACCGGCTCCTGCGCGTGGTGGAGCGCGCCCAGCTCGGGCAGGACTACTACCGCGCGCTCAAGGCCATCCTGCCCGTGGAACGCGCCGCCAGCAACCTGCACGCCGCCCTCGTCGACGCCCGCGAAGGCCTGCGCGAAGCCAAAAACGCCCGCGAGGTCATCCACCTGCGCGACCGCTCCGGCGAAAACGCGCGGCAGGCCCAGCTCATGATCGAGGACGCCCGCGCCACCCTGGACTACCTGGTGGCCTCGCAGTCCATGGAGCAGAGCGAGCTCAACCGCAAGCTCAACGTCACCACCCGGCGGCTCAACCTGCTCATCGCGGTCTTCTTTCCGCTCACGGCGGTGAGCACCGTCTTTGGGATGAACCTGGTGCACGGGCTGGAAGGCGCCCCGGTGGCCGCGTTTTGGATGACGGTGCTAGCCAGCGTCGGCCTCGGCGTCATTCTGGCTTCGCTGCTCAACCGCTAGCCTCCGCGAGGTTCGCTTCTACTCAAAGTCCCGGGCCGAGAGGGAAATCGAGGGGCGCGAACCGAGCACCTTGGCCTGCTCCACCACCCGCTCGGCGGATTCGTCAAAGCGGTAGCTGTTGCAGTTGGGGCAGAAGGCGGCCTTCTGCACGACGATGGATTCGCAGCCCTCGCACACTTTGAAATCACCCGGGTTAGCCGCGATCTTTTCCGCCTTTTCCCGGCGTTCGCGCAACTCGGATTCCTCCTGACTTTTGGCCATTCGGCCAGTGTGCCAGCGCCGGGGTACGCGGGCAATGCCGAAAGGGACGAAGCCGCGCCGCCCGGCTTTTTTGGTGGCAAGGGCCGGGAAAAGAGGGAAACATCGGCGGATGTCCCTCTTTGGCGGCCCCTCGGAAAAGAAAGAGCTCAAGGCCCGGCGGCGGGAGGCGGACGAACTTCTGCACCTGCTGCGCAAGCACCGCCTCTACCAGCGCGACACCCACAGCGAGGAGGAGCGGACCGAGCTGGCCGAGGCCGAGCACAACCTCCACACTGCCCGCCGCGATAAGACCGGCGCCGACCTGGAGCCCGCCCTCAAAGCCGCCCGCCGCCTGCGCAAGCGCCACTTCCCTCCCCGCGCCACGGACTGGATCACCGAAAACGTGGAGGTCGCGCTGGTCGCCATCGTCATCGCGCTGGCCATCCGCACCTACTTTCTCCAGCCGTTCAAAATTCCCACCGGCTCGATGGAGCCCACCCTCAACGGCGTGCGGCTCGTCCAGTACGACGAGGCCTTCCCCTCCTATCCGGCGCAAATCTGGAGCCGCTTTATCGAAGGCCGCCGTTACGTCGAGCTCAAGGCCCGCAACCGCGGAGCCATCGACGACCTGACCAGCGGCAACTACCTCTTCTGGTTCGAGTACACCGACCTCTACATTGGCGGCGTGCCTCACCGCATCTGGGCCACCCCCCAGGCTGTCTACAAGTACCTGCTGGAGGAAGGGCTCCTGCCCCAGCACACGGACGCGCTCGGCCGGCGCGCCAGCGCCGGAACCAAGGTCTTCGAGCCGGGGGAAACCGTAATCCGCGCCGCCGTCGACACCGGCGACCAGGTGCTGGTCAACAAAATGGCCTACCACTTTGGCCGGCCGCAGGTGGGCGATGTCTTCGTCTTCACCACCGGGCACATCCCGCTGCTGCAGGAAGACCGCCGGTCCAAGGGCCTCGAAGGCTCGCAGTTTTATATCAAGCGCTGCACTGGCACGCCGGGCCAGACGCTCCAGCTGCAGCCGCCGCGGCTCTTCATCGACGGGGCGCCCGTCCTGGAACCGCCCATCTTCGAGCAGATTTACTCGATGGAAAACGGCTACGAGGGCTACGTCGTGCCGACACCGGGCGACTCCTACTACTACGAGGCCAAGCAGTACCTGGCCCCGGCCGGCCAAAGCTACACCATCCCGGACGACCGCTACTGGGCAATGGGCGACAACTCCGACTCGAGCCTCGACAGCCGCTACTGGGGCGGCGTGCCCCGGCGCGATCTCTCCGGCACCGCGCTGGTGGTGTACTGGCCCTTCACCTCCCACTGGGGCTGGATTCGCTAGGCGCGTAGTCGCGTCCTACCTCTACGGCAAGAAAGGTCCGCGGGGCTCGAAGTAGACGGGCCAGGCGGGTTTGCGCTGCCACCACTCGCCGGTAAGCCACCAGAGTTCGAGCGGTGCGAAGCGGTACTCGTAGTAGCGCAAGCGCAGCTGCACGGGCGGTTCGTCCGGGAACGGGTTGTGCGAGAAGAAGGAGAGCGCGACGGGGTCCCTGGCGTAGACCCCTTGCGCCAGCGGATCGAGCCACTGCCAAGGCGGGTTGTGCGGCGAGTGGGCGGACATCGCCGCCAAGCGTGGCAGGTAGGGCCCGAACAATGGCGGCCAGCGCGTGAGCGACCCGACGCGGTCGCGGAACTCGTAGGCGTACCAGGCCTTGCTGTCGCTGGAGCCCTCCAGGACAAACTCCCGGCGGCTCTCGCGCAGACGCTTGGGTTCCTCTCCCTCGTAGAGAGGCAGCAAGTGCCATTGGTCGAATAACTGAGCCACCTCCCGCAACTGGGGATTCTTCAGCCGCCCGGTGCCTAAGCCCACCGCCAGTATCGAGCCGGTCCACAGCGCCAGCACAAAGCCGAGCACCGCGCCCTGGCGCCCCAGGGTGGGTAGCTCGCAACGCGAAAAGCGCGGCCAGCGCCCCAGCCGCCAGCGCCGGCGCCAACGGTAAAGGCCTTGGTCGTCGAGCGTCAGCAGGGCCAGGCCCAGCAACACAAAAATGCCGGGGTGGGTGTTGCGCACCGCCAGGGTCCAGAGCAGCCAGGCCAGCAGCAGGCTGCCGCCGATCCGGCGGAAATTGCCGCCCAGCAGGAGCAGCAGCGGCCCGAAGATGAGCACGGTGATTTCAACCGCTGCCAGAAACTCCAGCACCATGTCCGGCCCGTGCGCCAACCACCAACCCTGAGGCGAGGGCAGCGGGTCCATCTGCAAGCGCGGGAGCAAGCTCTCCAGGCCGGACCAGTCGTCCGACACGTGCAGCCGGAAGTAGAGCGGCAGGCTCAGGTAGCGGAACAACAGCAGCCAGGCCCACCAGACGGCGGCAATCGGCGGGGCCGCCAGCCGGCGCGGGCGCCAGCCGAACGGAGCCAAAAGCGCGCCGAGCAAGCCCGCCTCCAGGAGCAGCTTGTCCGGCACCGTGCCGTAAAAGATGCCTCCGGCCTGGAGCACGCCAAGGAACAGCGTCGCCGCCAGGAGCGACATCAGCAGTGGCGCCAGGTTGAAAATCAAAAGCATCGCCGCCGCCAGCCCGAGCAGGCTTTGCGCGAGGAGCATCGCGTCGCCGGGCCAAAGCCAGAGCAGGCTCGGCCGGGAGAGCACCTCCCACCCGTTCGCGGGCGCCGAGAAAACGGCCGCCGCCGGGAGCAGGCCGCCCTCCCCGACCAGGGCGGGTTGCTGCAGGGCCGCGCTCAGGAAGGCGAGCGCATAAGCCACGCCCAGCAGGCGCAGATAGGCCCAGGCGCCGAAGCCAAAGCGGCTGCGTCGCAGCCAGCGCAGCCGGGCCGGGAGTTGCTCGCGGCTCTCCGCCAGCCACTCCCCGGTAGCGTGCAGCCGCTGCTCGAGACCGTGCCGGGTGGCGGGCGGGCGCAGCTCGGCCGGTGCGGCGCCCCGCCCAAGCTGGCGCAACACGTCGACGCCGGCCTCGTCGGCAAACTCCCGGCCATCGGCCAGCACCACCACCAGCCGGGCGGGGGTCAGGCGATCCCGCAGCGCTGGCGGGGCGTCGCGCGCGCGCCGATAGGCGTGGAACTCCACCGCCGCTCCGGCGCCGCGGCGGGCGCGTTCCAACAGGCCGGTTTCGTCGCCGTCCAGAAAATGGACCCGGGCGGAGGCGGCGGCAGCGGGAACGGCTTCCGCCATGACGGGCGCGGCTAGGAGTTCAAGAAGGCAAGCACGTCGTCGGCCTGCTTGCCGGTACTGGCAGTGAAGTCGAGCCAGACGATCTTACCGTCCTTGATGAGGAAGGCCTGGCGCGCGGCAAAGCCGCTGAAGCTGGGAACGCCGAAGGCCTTGAGCAGCTTGCCGTCGGTGTCGGCGACCAGCGTGAAGGGCAGCTTGAACTTCTCTTTGAACTTCTTCTGGGTGGCGGGCTTGTCGGTGCTCACCCCCAGGATGGTCACGCCCTTGTCCTGAAGTTCGGCGTAGGCGTCGCGCAGGCTGCAAGCCTGCTTGGTGCAGCCCGGCGTGTCCGCCTTGGGGTAGAAATAAACCAGCGTGTAGCCCTTCCCGTAGACCTGGCCGAGGTCCAGTGGCTGGTTCTCTTCGGTGGTGACGGTCAGCGCCGGAGCGGCGTCACCCACGCTGAGGCGGTCTTCGGCTTGGACGAGGCCGAGAAAACTGAGGATTCCCATGGTTGTACAAAGGATGAGCTTGGTAGTCGGTTTCATTCCTTGAGGGCAAAAATAGTCCCGGCGGCGGCCCTTGGCAAGCGTGGTCACTTCGCCAGGAAGGCGATGGCCTCCCGGGCGGAGGCAGGGCGGTCTTCCGCTCGGCGAGCCAGGCAGCGCTCGACCAAGGCGGCCAGCCCCGGCGCGGCCTCTCGCGGACGGGCGGGCACGGCGGAGGCCAAGGGCTCGTAATCCCCGGAAAGATGGCGCGCGGCGATTTCGGCCTCGCTCTCGCCGGTGAAGGCGTGCCGCCCGGCCAGTGCGTAGTACAACGAAGCGCCCAAGCCGTACAGATCACCGGCCGGCGACGGCGGCGCGCCCTCCAAGCGCTCCGGCGCCAAGGTGTGGATGGTCCCAAAGAGCCGGCCCCGCGTCTGCCACGGCAGCGGGAGCCAGTCCAGCAGGACGGCGTGGCCGGTCACGCCGCCAGCCGGCGGGTCGAGCGCATCCTCCAGCAACACGTTGGCGGGGGAGACATCGCCGTGGCACCAGCCCGCTTGGTGCAGCGCTTCCAGCGCCTCCAGAAGCTCCCGGGCGCACGCGGTCAGCCGACCGGCGGACTCGGCGGGGCCGGCTTGCTCCAGGTTCCGCCCGGGGCGATAGCCCCAAACCAAGGCGGCTCCCCCCGCGTAGGCGATCACTTCCCGGTAGGCCACCAAAGACGGGGAGCGGATGGCTTGACTGCGCTCGACTGCCGCGTGCAGCTCATCCTTCCCCGGAGACGCCTCGGCCGGGTAGAACTTGAGCCCGCAGACGTGGCCGGTGGTGCGCTCCACCGCCCGGAAGACCGCCGCGCGCGGCGCGACGCTAAGGGCTTCGACGACCTCGAAGCGCGCCCGCAATTCCGGCGGAACGGCGGACGTCATTGCCGGCTCTGGATCAAAATTTGCCGGGAGCGTAGCGGGTCGATTTCCGAAGGCGCAAAAGCCTCGATTTCCTCGCGAATGCGGTAGTAGTCCTCGAAGGCGGTCTCCTCGGCATTGGCGGTCTTGGCCACCCGGAACCAGTTGTAATAGTCCTCCAGTCGCTCGTTGTAGATTTGCAGCTCGCGCTGCTTGGCTTCGGCCTTGCGGATGGCCATCTCGTAGTCCTCCACGGCGGAGCCGTCCTCCATCTTCAGTCGGGCGAGCGCCGCGCGGTACCAGGCCAGGACGGACTTCCAGGCAAAGTGGGCGCGGATTTCCAAGTCCAGCAGTTCCTCGTTTTTGGCGCTCAAAACAGACGCCAGGCCCTTCTGCCCGTGATAGGGCGCCAGGCCGTTGAGCTTGGCGACGGCATACTCGGTTTCCACCTCTTCCTTTTCCTCGCCGTCCGCCTCGTCGCTTTGCGGCTCCTTCTCTTCGTCGGCATCCGCTTCCTCTTCCTCCGGATCGAGCGGCACCCGCACCGTCTGCATCGAGGCGAAGCGCGAAGCGGTTTCCTCAAAATCAAAGACGAGCTTTTGGCTCTTTTCCCCGGCCAGGGAGAGCGCCTGGCGCCAGTCGATCTCGCCGTCCATCATCGGCCGCAGCGAGGCAAAGGGCTGCTTGGGATTATCGGCCTCGCGGCGCAGCCAGGCGATGAACTCGCCGCTGCGCTGGCTGTCGGTCAGGTGGTCCACCAATTGGAAAGTGAAGGCCTGCTGCCAGGCCCGCATCAGGGTGTCGCTAGAAAGCTCGTTCCAGGCGATGACCTCGCGCAGGGGCGGCGCCTTGTTGGCGGTCACGGCCCGCTGCACGATTTGTCGCCACTTGACGGCCCGGTCGGCGTCGAGCTGCTGGAGCACACCCTCGGCCAGCCACATGGGGATGGTCGGCAGGGTCTGCCCGCCGCTAAAGTCCTCGCGCTCGATCAGCACCGCCTCGTAGAGGTAAGTATAAATTAGCGTGCGAACAAACTCTTCCAGCGCCTGCGGCGTGTTGGTGGGGAAGTGGATCTCGAAGGAGAGCTGCCCGTCGTCCAGAAAGGCCTTGAGCAACGGGTACTGCACGAGCCGCTCGTTCTGCGCCTCGTACGGCACCAGGCGGACGAGGTGGCGCCACTGCCGCGGCAGGCCCAGCTCCTCGCTAAGCCGCCGGCGCAGCTTGGAAGCCAGTTCCAGCAGGTTGCGGTTGAGCGTGCGGTCGCGGCTCACGGCCAGGTACTGACCGCTCTCGCTGCGGGAGACGTCCATCGGCCGGTTGGCGGGCCCGGCGGCCGCCAATGGCATCAGGCCCGCCAGCCACCATGCCAGGAAGTTCCGCCACATGCCTGAGTATCCCCGATAAACCCGCCCGGGCTAAAGCTCATTTTTGACCGATTCGGCCGCGTCGGTGAACTGGCGGTAGAGCTTGGCGTAGTCGCCGTTGCGCTCGAGCAGGGAGCGGTGGTCGCCCGACTCGACCAGACGGCCGTGGCTAAGCAGCAGAATTTGATCCGCCCGGCGGATGGTGCTGAGCCGGTGCGCCACCACAAAGCTGGTGCGGCCGCTCAGCAGCATCGTCATCGCGTTCTGCAGGCGCAGCTCGGTGATGGCGTCGATGGAGCTGGTGGCCTCGTCGAGCAGGATGAACTTGGGGTCCGGCAGCAACGCGCGGGCAAAGCAGATCAGTTGGCGCTGACCGAGCGAAACGCCGGTGCCCTTCTCGCCGACGATGGTCGCGAGGCTCTGGGGCAGCTGCTCGATCAGGTCCTTGCAGCCAAGCTGGTCCAGGCAGTCCCAGACTTCCGCCTCCGTCGCCTCCGGCCGGCCAAAGCGGATGTTGTCGTAGACGGAGCCGGTAAAGAGGAAGTTCTGCTGCTGAACGACACCGAGGTGGCGATGCAGGCTCTGCGTGGTGATTTTCTCGACCGGGATGCCGTCAAAGAGGAGCTCGCCGCCGCCCGGCAGGTAAAACTTGGAGACCAGGGCAAGGATGGTGCTCTTGCCGCTGCCGGTCTCGCCCACCAGGGCGGTGGTGGTGCCGGGTGGAGCCGTAAAGCTGAGGTCCCGCAGCACCGGGGTTTCGCCGTCGTAGGAAAAATTCACGCCGCGGAACTCGACCTGGCCGGTGGTCAGTTTCACCTCCCGGGCGGCGGGGTCGTCTTCCCAGTCCGGCTTGGTGTCGAGGAAGCGGAAGACGCGCTCGGCCCCGGCCATCGCCTGCAGCGCCACGTTATACTGTTGGCCCAGCACCTGCACCGGTTGAAAGAAGAGGGCGGCCAAAAAGAGGAACTGGATGAGGTCCTCCAGCGGCATGGCAATCTCCGGGCTGAGCACGCGGTAGGCGCCGATGACGAGCAGGGCGCCGGTAAAGAACTGGGTGTTGAGATCCAGGATGGGAAGGTAAAGCGCCGAGGCCCGCGCCATGTTGATGTTGTAG
Organism: Verrucomicrobiota bacterium; assembly: GCA_038745425.1. GTDB lineage: Bacteria > Verrucomicrobiota > Verrucomicrobiia > Methylacidiphilales > UBA1321 > CAWUJC01. Next base: position 8,040 of record JBCDLL010000050.1, read on the forward strand.
CGGGAGTGGTCCTGGATGAGCTGGCGGAAGAGCCCGGCGTTGACCTCCTCGCGGGCAAAGCCCTGCGTCACGCGGATGCCGTTGACCGCCTCGGCCAGCGACGCGGTCACCCGGCTGAAGCTTTCCTGCACGTCGCGCGACGCCTTGCTGAGGCGGTGGCGAAAGATGTCCGTCATGATGTAGAGGCCGGGCGCCATCGCCAGTACGATGAGAAAGAGCGCCCAGTCGATCCAGCACATGATGATGGCCGAGACGATGCCCTGGCCCAGCTGGACGATGCTGATGAAGAGGACGTTCTGCACGCCGGTGCGCAGCGCTTCGATGTCGGAGGTCAGGCGGCTGATGATGGTGCCGAGCTTGGTGCGGTGAAAGAAGCTCATCGGCATCCGATGCAGGTGGGCAAAGCACTCCGCGCGCAAGTCGTGGACAACGGACTCGCCCAACTGGAGCGCCAGCCGCGAGCGAAAATAGAAAGTGACCTCGACGAACACGGAGAAAGCGAGGAAGCCGAGCACGCCCCAGAAGAGCGCGTCCGGCTGGCGGTTGGAGATGGGCCCGCCGATGACCTCGCCCAGAATCCAAGCTAACACGGGGAGCTGGACCGAGCGGGTCAAAGCCAGGCCGGCCAGCACGTTGCGCAGCGCGGCGTAAGGCCTCGTGTAACCGAACAAGCGCACGAAAATGCCGGAGTCCAGCGGGCGCTGCTTGGGCTCGGCCGGTCCGCGCTGGCGCGAGATGGCGGCCTGCCCCGGGGCGGCGGCCTGGTTCATGGCGCCTCCTCCGGCGCGCGGCTGGCGCGTTCGGCCTCGGCCAGGGCTCCGGCCAAATCCAGGTTGTCGTCGTCGTAGAGCTGCACCTCGGCCACCGCCTTGTAGTAGCCGCCCTGCTCGCGCAGGCTGCGGTGCGAACCCACCTGCATAATGCGCCCGCGGTTGAGCACCAGGATGATGTCGGCCTGGACCAGCGCGCTGAGCTTGTGGCTGGCGATGAAGACGGTGCGGCCCTTGATCGCGCCTTCCAGCGCCTCAAGGATTTCGTGCTCGGTCTCGGCGTCAACCGCGGCGGTGGGGTCGTCCATCAGCAGGATGGCGGGGTCGCGCAGGATGGCCCGGGCGATGGCCAGGCGCTGGCGCTGGCCGCCGGAGAGGTTTACGCCGCTCTCGTTGATGATGGTGTCGTAGCCTTGCGGCAGCTCCATGACGAAGTCGTGGGCGGCGGCGATCGTGGCGGCACGCTCGATTTGCTCGCGGCTGGCCCCGGGATGGCCAAAGGCGATGTTCTGCGCCACCGTCATGCTAAAGAGGAAGTTCTCCTGGAAGACGAGCCCGATGTTCTGGCGGACCTCGGAAAGGGCGAGCTCGCGCAGGTCGACGCCGTCGAGCTTCACGCGGCCCTCGGTCGGGTCGTAGAAGCGCGGGATGAGCGACATTAGCGTGCTCTTGCCCGAACCCAACGGCCCCAGCAGCGCCACCACCTGCCCGGGTTTGACCTTGAAGCTGAGGTCGTGGATTGCCCGGGCTCGGGGCTCGGTGGCGCCGCCTTCGAAGTCGAAGGAGACACGCTCGAACTCGACCTCGCCTTTGAAGACGTGGCCGCGCTCGGCCTGCTGGTCCGAGACGATCTCTACCGGCGCGTCCAGGATTTCGAAGACCCGGCGCGCACTGACCATGCTCTGCTGGATCAGGTTGGCGATCATCGAAAGCGCGCTGACTTGCTGGGCGTACTGTTGGAGTAGCCCCGCGAAGACGACCACGCCCGCGCCGATGCTGATCTCGCCGATGAAGACGAGGTAGCCGCCGTAAGCCAGCAGCACCGCCAGGTTGATTTCCGAAAGCAGGCTGGTCGACGGACTGAGAAAAGCGACGTAAGCGAAGATGCGGCGCATCTCCTGGCGGATGCGGCGATTCAGGCCCTGGAACTTGTCGCGGATGTCGGGCTCACGGCCGAAGGACTTGATCACATGGACGCCCTGGATGCTCTCGCTCAGGTTCAGGATGAGCTGGTCGACGGTTTTGCGGTTGGCCGTCATCAGCGGTCGCACCCGGGCCGAGAACCAGATCGAGATGCCCATCATGACCGGAGTGGTGGCCAGGCAGGCCAGCGTCAGCGGCAGGTGGATCGTCGCCATGATGGCGATGTAGATCACCAGCGACACCACCATGATGATCGACTGCATCATCACCTGGCTCATGAACAGGTTGATCATGAGCACGTCGCCGGTCACGCGGTTGATGATGGAGCCGCTGGCGTTCTGGTCGAAGAAGCGGAAGCTGAGGCGCTGGAGCTTTTCGTAAATCTCCGAGCGCAGCGGCGCCACGATCCGGTCCTGCGCAAAGCGCGCCAGGCGCATGTTGTAAAGGTAGTTGGAGTAGCTACGCACCAGCGCCAGCAGCAGGATGAAGCCAGCCAGCAGCCAGACAACCGACATGGTGTCCCAGTCCGCCGGCGGGGCCAGCCCGCCGGGCCAGCGCGGGGACTCCCGCTCCGCATCGGCCGCGCTGCCGATCACGTCCACCCCCACGCCGGTGTAGAGAATACCCAGCATGCCCATGGTCAGCAGCAGCACCTGCAGCCCCAGAATCACCAGGCATTGGGACGGGTAGCGCCAGCAGAGGCCCAGCAGCCGCGCCACGACCCGGCCGTTGGACAGATCGGCGCTTTGCAGCTGCTGATCCGGAGTCGAGGACATCCCCCCATGATAGGTCCGGCAAGGAGGGTGCAAGCCCCGAATGTTACCCGGGGCCGGTTTCGCGTTGTTTTTTTAAGGCCCGCCCGGCATCTTTCACCCCATGGCCGCCAAGGATTACCGCCACGCCGGGGAACTCATCGTGATGGGCTTGCCGGGGCCGGAACTCGACGCCGCCACCCGCGACGCCATCCGCGACGTCCAGCCCGGGGGCTTCATCATCTTTAGCCGCAACATCAAGGCGCCGGAGCAGCTTCGCGGCCTGCTCGACGAGCTCCGCGGCCTGGTCGACCACGAACCCGTCATCACCATCGACCAGGAGGGCGGGCGCGTCTCCCGCCTGCGCGAAATCGGCGCTGAGCCCCCCAGCGCACAGGAATTGCGCGACGACGACGACCAGGAATTCATCCACCGCCACGGCGAGCTCACCGGCCAGCTCCTACGCCTCTACGGCTTCAACCTCAACCTGGCCCCGGTGCTCGACATCTCCTTTGACGACGAAGCGGACAACTCGCTCAAGGGCCGCTGCTGGGGCCGCACGCCGGAGGAGGTCAACGCCAAGGCGCGGCTCTTTACCGACGCGATGCGGGCCGAGGGCGTCCTCTGCTGCCCCAAGCACTTCCCCGGCTACACCATGGCCGGGCTGGACCCGCATCACGACCTGCCCCGGATCGAGCGCACTCGCGAGGAGCTGGAAGCCTGCGAGTGGAAAACCTTCCGCGAGCAGCTCCCGGTCACCGACGTCATGATGATCGGCCACGCCTTCTACCCGGACCTCGACCCCAGCGGCACGCCGTCCTCGCTCTCCGCGCCCATCATCACTGGCCTCCTGCGCGAGGAGTGGGGCTTTGGCGGCATCGTGATGAGCGACGACGTCGACATGGGCGCGCTGATCAACTACTGCCCCTTCGGCGAAAGCCTCCAGCGGGCGGTCACCGCCGGGACGGATTTGCTCCTGCTCTGCCACCGCCTGCACCTACTGCGCGAAGCGGCCGAGGCGCTCGCCGCCCTGCCGGACGACGTCCTCGACGCCGCCCGCGCCCGCCTGCGCGCCTTCCGCACCCGGCTGGCCCCGCCGGCCGAGTTCTCCCTCCAGCAACACCGGGAGATCAACGAGCACATCACCGAGCTGCGCGTCGCCGTCCTGGGCGAACACGCCCGCGGCCAGCGCTCGGCCGAAGACGGAAAGCGTTCCCCAGTGGAGCTGTACTGAGCGCCAGAGGAGGGTGCGGGTTTAATCCACAGATGGCACCGATTTTCGCAGATTGCTCAAACAGCGAAATTTTAACATGTCACTCAAAGAAACCGTGTACTTGGTTTCAGTGCTCTTTTTCTTTGTGAGCGCCATCCTCGTTGTCGTCTGTTTGATCGATCTTGCTAGAGTCTATCTCGGCCTATATGAAAGTAATGATGTTTCAAGGAAGATCACTGTTCTTGGACTCAGCGTTGTGGCACTCGTCACTTTTGGTTTGATGGTTTGCTATGGATACAGGAACAAGTGGTATGACTGATCATTTCCTCGGAAGCACATCGGTGTAGTTCCCTCAGCTTCTTTCAAAGAGCCCACCGCCATCAAACCTGTAAGACGGTGCAATCAGCCACTGAAGCTATTCGCCACTAGAAATCGTCCCGCCGCTGGGGTCGATGCCGACTGCCAAGTCCGGCGGCTACCGGAACAAATGGATGCCGAGCAAAGGTAGGGCGGGCAGTCCCTTGCCCGCCTCACATGGTTTAGCAAAGATACGTCTCACCCAAAGTTGGCGGACTTGGCGATTTCATTGGGAAGTCCAACCTTCCGTCAATTCCGTTCCTTCCGTCCAAACTTGCGGCGGAGCAGGAGCTCCGCCCTCCGCCTCGTTCCAATATTTTCCTTTGTGCTCTTTTGTGCCTTCGTGAGAAGCCCTGTCCAAAGAAAATCTGTGTGAATCTGCGGAATCAGTGGTTAAAGAATTCCGCCGCCGGGACGTCGGCGGCTACCGGGCCTGGGGCGGAGCCTTGCCAGACGGAGGGTCGAGCTTCCGCTCTACCACGCAAGATCTTACGGCTTCGCGCCTTTAAAACCGTAGTGACCTTGGTGCCCTTTGTGCCTTTGTGAGAAACCCTCACTACAACCACAGATTTCCGAGCTACGAAAAACCCAGAATCAGCGAAAATCGGCGAAATCTGCGGATTGAACCTCAACAACCTTCATGCCTTTGTGCCTTCGCGAGAAACCAATCCCGTTAATCTTGTGAATCCGGTCCCAAAGACAATCTGCGTGAATCGGCGAAATCTGCGGATAAAAAAACGCAGAGGCCTTAAGTCGCGTCAGACTTGAGCACTGCCACGAAGGCCTCCTGCGGGATGTCCACCTTGCCGACGGACTTCATCCGTTTCTTGCCTTCCTTCTGCTTCTCGATCAGCTTGCGCTTGCGGGTGATGTCGCCGCCATAGCACTTGGCGGTGACGTTCTTGCCCATGCTCTTAACGTCCTCGCGCGCGATGATCGTGCCGCCGATGGCCGCCTGGATGGCGATCTTGAAGAGGTGCGGCGGGATGACCTCCTTGAGCTTGGCCGCCAGCGCGCGGCCGCGGCCTTGGGCCTTGCCGCGCTCCACGATGCAGGAGAAGGCGTCGACCGGCTCGCCGTTGACCAGCATGTCCATCTTCACCAGATTCGCCTTCTGGTAGGGCGCGTTCTCGTAGTCCATCGAGCCGTAGCCGCGGGTGATCGACTTCATCCGGTCGTTGAAGTCCACCAGGATTTCCGCCAGCGGCAGGCCGCACTGCAGCATGACCCGCGAGCCGTCCACGCTTTCGGTGTGGTCGCAGGAGCCGCGCTTTTCCATCACCAGATTCATCACGTCGCCAATGTTGTCGTTGGGCACCATGATGAAGGCCTTCACCATCGGCTCCTTGATGTGATCGATGACGGAGGGGTCGGGCATCTGCACCGGGTTGTCGATCATGAGCACCTCGCCGTTGGTGCGGTGCACCTCGTAGACCACGCTCGGGTAGCTGGCGATGATGTCCATGTTGAACTCGCGGCGCAGGCGCTCCTGGATGATCTCCATGTGGAGCAGACCCAGAAACCCGCAGCGGAAGCCAAAGCCCAGCGCGACCGAGCTCTCCTGCGTGTAGGTCAGCGCGGCGTCGTTGAGCTGGAGCTTGCCGATGGCGCCCTTGAGCTGCTCGAACTCGCTCGTGTCAATCGGGTAGATGCCGCTGAAGACCATTGGCGTGACCTCCTTGAAGCCGGGCAGCGGACCCGGCGCCGGGTTCTGCGCGGTGGTGATGGTGTCGCCGATTTTCACATCGGTGGTGGCCTTGATGTTGGCGATCATGTAGCCGACGTCGCCGGGGTTGAGCCGCTCCACCTTGCGCTGCTTGGGCGTGAAAATGCCGACCTCCTTCACCTCGTAGCGCTGATCCGTACTCATCATTTTGATCGAGGTACCCGGGGCGAGCTCACCGGCGAAGTTGCGCACGTAGGTGACCACGCCACGGTAGGTGTCGAAGAGGGAATCGAAGACGAGGCCGCGCAGGTGACCGTCGGTGTACTCCTGCGGCGGCGGGATGCGCGCCACGATCGCCTCCAAGATTTCGTCGATGCCGATGCCGTTCTTGGCGCTGGCCAGGATGGCCTCCTCCGCCGGGATGGCCAGGATGTCCTCGAGCTGCTGGCAGCAGAGCTCGGCATTGGCGCTGGGCAGGTCGATCTTGTTGATGACGGGGATGAGCGTGAGGTCCTGCCGGTTGGCCAGATGGACGTTGGCCACCGTCTGCGCCTCCACGCCCTGGGCGGCGTCGATGATCAGGATGGCGCCGTCGCAGGCGGCCAGGCTGCGGCTAACCTCGTAGGAGAAGTCCACGTGCCCGGGGGTGTCGAGCAGGTTCAGCCGGTAGCTGCTCCCGTCCGCGGCCTCGTAAATCATCGTCACCGGGTGGGCCTTGATGGTGATGCCGCGCTCGCGCTCCAGGTCCATGGAGTCAAGGAGTTGATCCTGCATCTCGCGGTCAGAGACCGTCTGGGTGGACTGCAGCAAGCGGTCGGAAAGCGTCGTCTTGCCGTGGTCCACGTGCGCGATGATGCAGAAATTGCGCGTCATCGCCGTGGCGGGGGCGTCGGCCGGGCGGCCCGGACCGCTGGTGGGGGAGGAAATCACAGCATGCCGTTGTAGCCGCAGCCGCGCCCGGGAGCAAGCCAGCTTCGCGCGCCCCTTTTGCTTTGACTTCCCAACCCGGCCCCGCCTCTATGGGGCCATGGCCGACCTGACCATCGACTTCCAAATGCCCGGCAACGCCGCCCAGCTCTACGAGCGCCTCAAGCTGGCGATTGCCGACAACAAGGGCACGCTCTCCGGCGACATCAACGCGGGGAGCTTTCAAGTGCCCAGCCCCTTCGGCGAAATCAAGGGCCGCTACGAGGTGGCCGGCGAGCACGGCAAGGTCACCGTGACGGAAAAGCCCTTCTTCCTGGCCGATTCCCTGGTCGAGGACAAGCTGCGCGAGGCCCTCGAAAAGTACGGAACGCAGGCTTAAAAACGATCCGCATATTCCGCCGATTCACGCAGATTTTCTTTGGACAGGATTCACACGATTGACGGGATTGGGTTTTCGGCGAAAGAGCGAACAAAAACGGTTTGGATCGAGACGGAGGGCGGAGCTCCTGCTCCGCCGCGAGTTTGGACGGAATTGACGGGATTGACGGAAGGTTCTCTTCCTAAAGGCCCGGTAGCCGCCGCTGACTCCAGCGGCGGAATTCTTAAACCACTAATTCACACAGATTGTCTTTAGACATGATTAACGAGACTGGGTTTCTCACCAAGGCACAAAGAGCACAAAGGAGAATATTGGGTCGAGACGGAAGGCGGAAAAGGCAGCGGTCGCACAGAGGAAAACATTGGACCGAGGCGGAGGGCGGAGCTCCTGCTCCGCCGCGAGTTTGGACGGAATTGACGGGATTGACGGAAGGTTGGACTTCCCAATGAAGCCGCCAGGTCCGCCAACTTTGGGTGAGACGCATCTTTGATAGGCCATGCGAGGCGGGCAAGGGACTGCCCGCCCTAGCTATGCTCGGCCTCGCCTTGTGCCGGTAGCCGCTCGACCGAATCACCTGTTTACCCTAGGCCCGGTAGCCGCCGCTGACCCCAGCGGCGGAATTCTTTAACCACTGATTCACACAGATTGTCTTTAGACAGGATTAACGAGACAGGGTTTCTCACCAAGGCACAAAGAGCACAAAGGAGAATATTGGGTCGAGACGGAGGGCGGAAAAGGCAGCGGTCGCACAAAGAAGAGTATTGGAACGAGACGCTGGGCGGAAAAGGCAGCGGTCGCACAGAGGAAAACATTGGAACGAGGCGGAGGGCGGAGCTCCTGCTCCGCCGCGCGAAGCAGTAAGATCATGCGTGGTCAAGCGGAAGCTCGACCCTCCGTCTGGCTAGGCTCCGCCGCGGGCCCGGTAGCCTCCATCGGGAAAAGCTGCGCAGCTTTAAATCCCGTTAATCTTGTCAATCCTGTCCCAAAACTAATCCGTGTGAATCGGCAAAATCTGCGGATGAAAAACGCGCCGCGGACGGGTCAACCCACCGGCAAGCTCAGGGTGGCGATGAACTCCCGCTCGCCCTCGTCGTAGGCATAGGAACAGGTGCCGCCGTGGGCCTCGGCGACCTCGCGGGCGAAGGCACAGCCCAGGCCCAGCTTGCTGCGGCGATCGGTCAGGCCGCGGGCCTCGCCAAGGTGTTCAAGGTGCGGCGTGAGCTTGTCCGGCGGGCAAGGATTAACGATGCGCAGAACAAACGCCGGGCCTTCCAGCGCCGCCGTCACCCGCATGCGCCGGGGGCGCGAGGCCGCTCCGTTCGCGCTTAGCTCGATGGCGTCGGCGGCGTTGTCGAGCAACTCGCCCAGGGCGGCGCCGACCAGCTCGGCCTCCCACTCGGCGGCGGCTCCGGTGGGCAGGTCCGTCTTCGGCCAGTCGACGAGCCCCTCGTAGGCGGGCTCCTCCAGCACTTGCTGGCGCAGCTCCTCCACCCAGGGGGCCAGCTCCAAAGGGGCCGGCCGCAGCGGGCCGACCTCGAGCCGGTCGCGCACCATTTGGAGCTGCTCAACGGCCTCGCGCACGCCGTTCATCAAGCGGTCGGTTTCCAGCTCCATCCCCTGCTCGGCGGCCTGCTCGCCCAGGTCGGTCACCTCCAGCACCAGGGAGTTGAGGTGATTGCGCAGATCGTGGACGAGCTGCACCACCAGATGGGTGGTGGCGGCTTCGCGCCAGGGCTCGGGGCTGGCCGGGGCGGATTTTTTCATGACACGGGGATGAAATCGGCTGTAAGCTACGGGGCTCGGCTCTGATAGAGCCAATTGCACCTTACTCCGCCGCAAGATGGACGCCAACTCTCCGCTCATTTACCTGGACAACAACGCCACCACGCGCATCGCGCCCGAGGTGTTCGAGGCCATGGTGCCGCACTTGACCGAGCAGTACGGCAACCCCTCCAGCGCCTACCGTTTTGCCAAGGCGGCGGCGGAGGCGATCAAGACCGCCCGCGAGCAGGTGGCCGCGCTGCTGCACTGCCAGCCCCGGCAGATTTACTTCACCAGTTGCGGCACCGAGAGCAACAACCTCGCCATTACCGCCGCCCTGCGCGTCAGCGGGCACCGCCACGTGGTGCTGACCGAGGTGGAGCATTCCGCCAACATCAAGATGGGCGAGTGGCTGGAGGAACAGGGCTACGGCGTGACCTGGCTGCGGGTCGACGCCCACGGCCGGCTGAGCCTCGAGGACGTCGCGGCCGCCCTGCGCGAGGACACCGCCGTCGTCTCCGTGATGTGGGCCAACAACGAGACCGGCACCCTCTTTCCGGTGGAGGAAATCGCCCGGCTCTGCGCCGAGCGCAAAATCCTCTTCCACACCGACGCCGTGCAGGCCCCAGGCAAAATCCCGCTCGATTTGAGCGACTCGCCGATCGACTTCCTTTCCCTCTCCGGCCACAAGCTGCACGCGCCCAAGGGCGTCGGCGTGCTCTACGCACGGCGCGGCACCAAGCTGCGTCCCTACGTGATGGGCGGCGGGCAGGAAAACGGCAAGCGCGGCGGCACCGAAAACGTGGCCAGCATCGTGGGCCTGGGCCGCGCGGCCGAACTCGCCGCCGAAAACCTGGTGGACGAGCAGACCCGCGTGCGCGCCCTGCGCGACCGGCTGGAAGCCGGCCTGCTCGAGCGCGTCCCCGGCCTGCGCGTCAACGGCGATGCGGAAAACCGCCTGCCCAACACGACCAATCTCGCCTTCACGGGCGTGGAGGCCGAGGCCATCCTGCTCGCGCTCGACCGCCAGGGCATCTGCGCCTCCGCCGGCTCCGCCTGCACCACCGGTGCGCTCGAGCCCTCGCACGTGCTCACCGCCATGGGCCTGAGCCCGGACCTTGCCCGCAGCTGCCTGCGCTTCTCGCTCAGCCACTACACGACCGAGGCGGAGGTCGACACCGCGCTGGAAGTCATCCCCAGAATCGTGGCCGAGCTCAAGGACCAGTCCGTCCGTCCCGCCGCCTGAGCCCGATGGCGGACGCCCCCGACAGCCGCCGCACCTTCGCCCCGCTCTGGGACGACTATGCCTTCTTTGAGGCGCACACCGACGAGGCCGACCGCAACCTGGAAGCCTGGTGCGCGGCCCTGGCCGGATGGCTCCCCCGACGCGAGCGCGTCCGCCTGCTCGATTTCGGCACCGGCTCCGGCCGGGTTCTGGAAATGTTCCTGCAGCGGGCGGGCCTTGCGCCGGACAAAACCGAGCTGACCCTCCTGGAGCCCGACGCCGCCCAACGCGCCGCCGCCGTCCGGCGGTTGGCTTCCCGAAGCACCCGGCCCGTCACCGCCGTGGCCGGCCAGGGCGCACTCGACGAGCGGACCTTTGACCTCATCACCAGCCACCACGTGCTTTACTACGTGCGCGACCTGGAGGCCGAACTGCGCGGACTCTGGGACCGCCTAGCTCCAGACGGGAGGATGCTCGTCTCCCTGGCCGGACGCGCGCGCAGCCAGACGATCAAGTTCTGGTACGACGCCTACGGCCACCTCGGCCGCGAGGTGCCCTGCCTGAACGCCGACCACTTCCAGGCCGCGCTCGAACGCCTTGGCCTGCCCTACGAGCAACGGCAGGTCAGCCTGCACATCGACTTCGAGGATACGCCCGCCAACCGGCTGCGCATCCCGCGCTTTCTCATGGGCGAGGACTACGCGGCGCTCGGCGACGCCTATGCCGCCGCCTGGTGGGAGCCCCACGCCCGCGACGGCCGCATCGTGGTGGAAGAGCAGGACGAATTCTTCATCGTCACGAAAGACTGAGCCCCGCCGCTTGCGTTGACTTTTCGGGCCGGGGCGAGGATGCTCAGGCTGTGCAGGTATTCCGGCTGGTTCTCGGCATCGCGGTTGTCCTTGTTCTTGTCCTCTACATCACCCGCCCAGCCGAGCTCGTCTCCGGAACCAATTTCCTGAGCTACGACGGCGAGTTTTTGGAACTCAACGGCCGCAACGTGACTCAGGAAGAGCTCCTGGCGATGACCATTCCCGACGACGCCGAAGTCATCATCGACCTGACGGCCGCCAAGCACAGCGACCTGGGAGCCCGGAGCGGCCTCCTCCACCACTGGAACCAGCAGGGCCTCACCTACTACCACGCCGTTGAAGGCGTCCCGCTGACGGTGCATCAAGTCTCCTGGCGCCGCGCCACCTCCCAGGAAATCCGCGAGGAAATTGACGAAGAAAACCGGCTGCTGCGCGCTCGGGAGGCAGCTCGCATCGCCGCCTTCAAGCCACCGCCCGAACCGCAGAACCAAACCTTTTCGATGGAAGACCCTCCGCCCGAGCCGCAAGAACAGCCCGAAGGGTTCGTTGGCTACGTGCCGACCGACAAAAACCGTTATTACTATGATGACGAACTCCTGGGAACCGCCGACCAGGCCCAAAAGTTCTTCCAGCGCCTTGCCCTGACGAAGCCGGGAGCGCTGACCGTACTGGTGCCCGAGGCAGACGCGCCGCCGCCCAACGCCCAAGGTATTGCCGACCTCGGATTTCCACCGGTGGTAACCGACTTCATGCAGCGGGCCGCCCGCACCGGGCTCAATGTGCAGGTGCACCGCGGCGAAGGTTTCCGCCCGCCGACCACCCGCTCGGCTGTCGGCGTCCTCGGCGGACTCTCCTTTGCCTACCTGGGCCCGATCCTGATCGCGTTGGCGGTGATCTTCGTCGTCAGCTGGATGCTCGGCGGTAACAAGGATTAGACTGCGGCGTTGTCGCACATTGCGGCCCGGTAGCCGCCAGACTTGGCAGTCGGCACCGACCCCAACTGCGGAATCGCGCGTCTTGGCGGAATCCGCTGCCCGTCCGGCTGGGCGCGGCGGAGCAGGAGCTCCGCCCTCCGTTTGCTTGGCGTCGCCTTATCTCGGTAGCCGCCCGCCCGAATCACCTGTGTACCCGAAGCCCGGTAGCCGCCGACGTCCCGGCGGCGGAATCCGCTACCCGTCCGGTTGGGCGAGGCGGAGCGGAAGCTCCGCCCTCCGTTGGCTTGGCGTCGCCTTGTGCCAGTAGCCGCCGGACTTGGCAGTCGGCATCGACCCCAACGGCGGAATCCGCTACCCATGCGGCTGGGCACGGCGGAGCGTAAGCTCCGCCCTCCGTTTGCTTGGCGTCGCCTTGTCTCGGTACCCGCCCGCCCGCTTCACCTGTTTACCCGCAGCCCGGTAGCCGCCGGAACTGGCAGTCGGCACCGACCCCGGCGGCGGAATTGTTTAACCACCGATGACGCCGATTTTCACAGATTGTCTTTAACAGGATTCACAAAATCACAGGATTGGGCTTCTCGCTAAGGAGCGTATGAAAGCGGTTTCGACCAAGACGGAGGCCGGAAAAAGGCAGCGGTCGCACAAAGGAATATGTATTGGAACGAGGCGGAGGGCGGAGCTCCCGCTCCGCCGCGCTTCCCTTTTGATTTCTTCTGGCTCCAACGCGTTTCCCATCTCGCTAGGCGAGGCGGACAAGGGACTGCCCGCACTACCTTGGGCCGGTAGCCGCCCGCCCGAATCACCTGTGTACCCGAAGCCCGGTAGCCGCCGGACTTGGCAGTCGGCATCGACCCTAGCGGCGGAGTCGCCCAGACGAACCAGGTAATCAGCATCCTATTGGACCGCGCTGTCTACCTGCGCTCTTCGGCCTTGGCGCGGTCCCAGGCGGCGTCCATTTCCGCCAACGGGGTGGACGCCGGGTCCTTGCCCTCGGCAACTAGCAATTGCGTCATCCGCCCGTAGCGCCGGATGAATTTATCCACCGCCAGGGTCAGGCACTGCTCGGCGTCGAGCTTCTGGTGCCGCGCCAGGTTGACCGCCGCAAAGAGCAAATCGCCAAGCTCCTCCGCCAGCTCGTGCCCGGCCAGCCCGCTGCCGGCGGCGCGCTGCACCTCGGCCTCCAGCTCGGCCGCTTCTTCGCGCACCTTTTCCAGCGGGCCCGCCGCGTCGGGCCAGTCGAAGCCGGTCTTGGCCGCCTTCTTCTGCACCTCCTGGGCGCGCATCAGGGCGGGCAGCGCGCGGGGCACGCCGTCGAAGGGGCCGGTGCGCTCGGGCTTTTCGGCCCGCTTAATTTCATCCCAATTACGCAGCACTTCTTCGGAGGTGTCGGCCCGGACCTCGCCAAAGACGTGCGGGTGGCGCCGCACCAGCTTGTCGGCCACGGCGGTGGCAACATCGTCGAAGGTGAAGCGCCCGGCCTCGGCTTCAATCTGGGCGTGAAAGACGACGTGCAGCAGCAAGTCGCCCAGCTCCTCGCGCAGGTCGTCCGGGCGGCCGCCGTCGATCGCCTCGAGCACCTCGTAGGCTTCCTCGATCAACTGTGGCTTGATCGACTCGTGCGTCTGCTCGCGGTCCCAGGGGCAGCCCTCCGGCGCGCGCAGCTTGGCCATGATCGCACGCAGCCGCTCGATCGGCGGCACATTGGGGTCGGGTGTCTCCATCCTACTCGACCCGGATCAGTTCGATGTTGTTCGGGTGGGCGTTGCCGATGCCGTACTTGTCGGCCGTCTGGATGTAGTTGGACGGCGGCATTGGGTCCACTTGCGAGGCGCGGCGCCAGCGGTTGAGCATGTCCACCAGCAGGGAGTCGATCGCCACCGGGTCGGTACTGAGGTAGAGCGCGCCGATGCTTTTGGTGAACTGCGGGTTGAACTGCGGCCCGCCCGCGTACTGCGCGATAAGCGCGTCGAGCACGTGCAGCACCACCTTGCTGCGCATGACCTCCTGGTCCAGGATTTCCGCAATGGCGGGGTCGCCAAAGTGCGGCCGCCCGGTGAAGCGCCGGTGATTGTCGACCGAGCCGACCGCCAGCGAGGCCATCGTGGCGTAGAGGCCGGTCAGCGCGCTGTCGCTCAGCACCGGCACATTGATGATTTTGGTACAGCGGCGGGCGAGGATGTCGGCGTAGAAGGACTTGTTGCTCAGCTGGTCGTCCGGCGGTTCCAGGTCCTCGCGGAATTCGTCGTCGGGCATCACCCGTTGGACGGCGTCGAGCGGGTTGCGCCCGGTGGCCTTGCCCTTGAAGAGGTGGTCGCCGTAGATGAGCTTACCCACCGTCTCCAGGTTGACGAAGGTCTGCCCGTTCCAGCGCGTGTCCGGCAGCACGGCCATGGTGGCGGGGGAGTTGGTGCCGCCGGCATGCACCGGCCACTGGGCGCGCTCCATGGTCACCCGCTGCTTGTCCCAGATAATGATGTTGCTGGCCGGGACGCCGGCCTCGCGCAGGCCCGCCACGATGGTGCCGACCAGCGCCCGCTTGGTGGAAAAGCGCGGCCCGCCCTCGGTGGTGATTTTGATCCCGACGACGTCCTGCGGCGTAATGCCAAGCGCCTTCCAGGCGGCCGGCACGCTGGACTGCTGCGTGAGCGTCTTGAGCGCCTCCGAAAACATGGTGCGCACGGCGTTGCCGTCCACGGTAAAGGCCTGCACCGCCTGCGGGCGCTCAATCAGCACCACGCGGCTTTTCTGGCCGCCGACCGGCTTGGGCGGCAGCACGGGCTGGGCTTCCTGCTGCGCGCCGGCGCCGCCGGTTCCCAGCAACACCAGCAGAGCGGTTCGCAGATAGAGGTTGGTCATGGGCTCGCTTCTAAACGTTGCATTTAACGCCGCCGCGTCCAAAACTACAAGACCATGGGTCGGATTCCGGAAGAGGTCATCGAGCAGGTGCGCCAGGCCTCGGACATCGTCGATGTCATCGACAGCGTGGTGCCCCTTAAGCGGGCGGGCACCAATTACAAGGCGCTGAGCCCCTTCAACCAGGAAAAAACGCCCTCTTTCTTCGTCTCGCCCAGCAAGCAGATTTTTAAGGACTTTAGCAGCGGCCACGGCGGCGGGGTCTTCCAGTTTGTGATGCTCTACGAGAACGTGGACTTCCCCACCGCGGTGCGGCGGCTGGCCGAGCGCGCCGGCATCGCCGTACCGGAGGAGGCCCTGCCCGAGGACGAGCGCGGCACCGACCGCGGCCAGCGCGAAAAGCTCTTCGAGCTCCACACCGCCGCGACCAACTGGTTCAAGCGCAACTTGCTGAAGGACCCGGCCGGCGAGCCCGGCCGCGCCTACCTCAAGGGCCGCGAGATCACCGCCGAAATGGCCAAGGAATTCAACCTGGGCTACGCGCCGGACGCCTGGGACGCGACGCTCAACTGGGGCCAGCAGCATGGCTTTAACCAGGAGCTGCTCGAGCTGGCCGGACTGGCCACGCGCAACGACCAAGGCCGCGTCTACGACCGCTTCCGCGGGCGGTTGATGTTCCCGATCAGCGACGAGACCGGACGGGTGATCGGCTTCTCCGGCCGGCTGCTGGACCCCGAAGCCAAGGCTGCCAAGTACGTGAACAGCCCGGACACGCCCATCTTCCACAAGAGCAAGGTGCTCTACGGCCTGCACAAGACGCGCCGCGACATCCAAGACGCCGGCCGGGTGGTGGTGGCGGAGGGGCAGCTCGACCTCATCCGCTGCTACGTCAACGGGGTCAAGAACGTCGTCGCGCCGCAGGGCACCGCCTTTACCGAACAGCACGGGCGCCTGTTGAGGCGCTTCACCGGCGAGGTCATGCTCTGCTTCGACGCCGACAACGCGGGCCAGAACGCCGCCGCCCGCAGCGTGGAGGTGCTCCTGCCCGCCGGGCTGCAGATTCGCATCGCGACCATGCCGGAGGGCGAAGACCCGGACTCCATGCTCCGCGCCGGACGCAAGGACGAGTTCCTCCAAATCCTGGAGGAAGCGCCGGACTTCATCGGCTTCTTGCTCGAGGGCGCGGTGCGCTCACACGACCTCGGCACCGCGCGGGGCCGGGGCGACGCCGCCGCCCGGATGGCCGAAGTGGCGGGCAAGATTACCGATCCCGTGCAGCTCGAGCACGAATCCCTGCGCATCGCCACCCGGCTGCAAATCCCGCTGGAGAGCTTCCGCGAGCTGCTGCGCCGCCAGCGCCAGCGCGGCCCCCGCGAGTATCGCCGCGAGGGCGACGATGCGGACGCCCCCGCGCCGGTGGAGCGGATCGAACTCGACCCCGCGCTGCGCCGGCTGGCCTCGCTGCTGCTGCACCATCCGGAGGCGGCGCCCACCGTTCAAGGCCAGCTCGATCCCGCCTGGACCGAGGCGCTCGCCGGGCAGGATGTGCTCTGGCGGCTGCTGCAGACCCACGCCGACGATGCCTGGGAGGACGCCGACACCTACGTGCGCGAGAGCCCGCCGGCCGAAGCCAACGAGCTCTCCGCCCTCCTCCTGCGGCCCGAGTCCCTGCCCGAGGACGTGACGCCGGAACAGTACGCCCTCGGCATCCTGGCCACGCTCCAGCAGCACACCCGCCTCCGGCGGCGGCAGTTGCTGGAGCAGCAGTCCAAGTCCGGCCAGCTCAGCCCGGAGGAGGCCAACGAGCTGATGAACCTGCGCCGGGCCGAGGGATGAACGCCGCGCGCACGGGCAACCCCTGGGCCGGCTGGGTGGGCGCGTTTGCGCTCTGGCTGCTGGCCTTTGGCGTGCTCCAGAGCCTGGGACTGGACACGCTCGAAGGCATCCTTTACCGCGACGGCGACAGCCTCCGCCACATCGCCACCGGCGACCTCATGCGCGCGGAGGCGACGCCGCGGCCGTCCGAGCCCTGGGCCTTTACCACCGAGGGCCAGGACTGGTTCAATCCGTCCTGGCTCTTCAACGTCGCGCTTAGCCACCGTTACCAGTACGGCGGGCTCTGGGGCGTCACGCTTTTTGTTGCGCTGCTTGGGATGCTCGCCGTGGCCCTGCCCGTGCTCGTCGCCGGGCGCCACGGCGGCCGCTTTCCGCTCACAATCCTGCTGGCGATGCTGGCGGCGCCCCTCTTCCTGGCCGGGATCGCCGTGCGCCCGCAGGTGGTCACGCTGCTCTTGGTGCCGCTGACGGTGGCGCTGCTCTGGCGCGTGCAGGAGGCGGACCGGCCCGGCAAGCTGGCGCTGGTCGGGCTGGTCGCGCTGGCGGTGGTCTGGGTCAACGCCCACGGGGGCTGGCCGGTCTACTTCACGCTGGTCGGCTTCTGGGGCCTGGGGGCGCTGGTCGCGCGGCAAAACCGGAAGTTCCTCTACTTTCTCCTGACGGGGATGATCAGC
>JBCDLL010000051.1:0-25223 GCA_038745425.1 Verrucomicrobiota bacterium
GCTAACTCGGCGGACGCGTTTAGGCACGCCCGCAGAGCAGGACCTAGGTGGCCGAGCACCTTTGCAGGAATGACTCGGCGGCTTAGGCGCTGACCGGCTGGGCGGTAAGGGCCTCGTGGATCTCGTTGAGGATGCCGCGCAGGTCGTACTGGTACTGCCAGTTGGGGAAGTGGCCCTGGAACTTGCGCACATCGGAGATCCACCAGATGTGGTCGCCGATGCGGTTATCTTCCACGTAGGTGTGGTCCAGCTTCTTGCCGCTGATCTCCTCGCACAGGGCGATTGACTCGAGCATGGAGCCGTTGCTGTGGCGGCTGCCGCCGATGTTGTAGACTTCGGCCACGCGCGGGGCCTGGAAGAACTGCCAGAAGGCCTCGACCAAGTCGTGGCTGTGGATGTTGTCGCGCACCTGCTTACCCTTGTAGCCGAAGATGCGGTAGGGCTTGCCGGTGACGGTGCACTTCATCAGGTAGGCCAGGAAGCCGTGAAGCTCGGTGCCGGCGTGGGCCGGGCCGGTCAGGCAGCCGCCGCGGAAGCAGGCGGTGGGCATCTCGAAGTAGCGGCCGTACTCCTGCACGAGTACGTCGCCGGCCACCTTGCTGGCGCCGAAGAGGCTGTGCTTGGTCTGGTCGATGCTCATGCTCTCGTCAATGCCGATTTCGTACTGGTGGCCCTTTTCGATCTCCCAGCGGGTGTCGGTTTCGACCAGCGGCAGGCGGTTGGGGGTGTCGCCGTAGACCTTGTTGGTGCTGGTGAAGATGAAGACGGCGTCCTTGGCCAGGTTGCGGGTGGCTTCCAGGAGGGTGAGGGTGCCGTTGGCGTTAACAGTGAAGTCCTTGTGCGGGTCGCGGGCGGCCCAGTCGTGGCTGGGCTGGGCGGCGGTGTGGACGATCAGGGCGAGGTCGCCGCCGATGTCCTTGAAGAGGTTTTCCACCGCGTCGCGGTCGCGAATGTCGATGCTGTGATGGGTGTAGTTCTCGACGCTCGAGATGAGCTTGTCGCGGTTGCTCTTGGTGCTGGCCTCCTCGCCAAAGAACTCGGCGCGCATGTCGTTGTCGATGCCGTGTACGGCGTAGCCTTCCTTGGAGAAGCGTTTGACGGTTTCGGAGCCGATGAGGCCGGCGGAGCCGGTGACCAGGACGTTTTTCATGGGGTGGAGAGGGGGAGGTGGGAAAACTACTGCTTGGTGTTGAGACCCTTAACGACCGCTTAGGAAGAAAGCGAACTAATTTTTTCCGCTTCCGGTTTCGGGCTTTCCTGAGGCGCGGCGGCCTTGAGCTGGGAGCTGTCCTTGTGGTAGTCGCCCCGGCTAAAGGAGCGTTCCAGCCAAATATAGAGGACAATAAAGAGGTAGCGGCTGCCCATTTCCTTGATCTTGAGCTTGGCCACGCCGGTGCGGCGGTTGCGCCAGGTGATGGGGATGACCTTCCAGGTGTAGCCGCGCACGATGGCCTTAAGCGGAATCTCGACGGTAAGGTTGAAGTGCGGCGCGATCAACGGGCGGCAGCCGTCGATCGTCGTGCGGCGGTAGGCCTTAAAGGCGTTGGTGGTATCGTTGAGGCCGATGCCGAAGAGGAACTGGAGGAACTTGTTGGCCAGACGGTTGACCATGAGCTTGAACCAGGGGTAGTCCACGGTGCCGCCGCCCTTGATGAACCGGCTACCGAAGACGCAGTCGTAGCCGTTGTTGAGCTCCTCCCAGTAACGCACCACGTCGCGGGCGTCGTCGGACTCATCGGCCATCATGATGACGAGGGCGTCGCCGGTGGAATTATCCAACCCCTTGATGATGGCCCGGCCGAAGCCGTGGAGGTCCGTGTTCTGAATGGGCTTAAGCTCGGGAATTTTCTCCCGCAGGCGGGTGAGAATCTCCCAGGTCGCGTCGGAGCTGCCGTCGTCCACCACCACGATTTCGTGCGGAATGCTGTGGTGGCCCAGTTCCAAGTGAAGATGGGAAACCGTCAGCTCGATGCAGCCTTCCTCGTCCCGGGCGGGGATGACGACGGAGAGGCGTTGCAGCGGAGGAGGGCTGGCCGCGTCGGCAGGCATCCTTGCATGCTATAAGGGGACTCTAAGGCATGTGAAGCGAAAAGGCGCCAAAACTGCCGCGCTTGTTCTTACCGGCAAGCTTGCCACTTTCGTCGTTTTCAATCATATACTTACCAATCGCCGTCTTGGATTGCGCTCCGGCCGGAGCCCGGGCGGCGCATGATCGGCCCTTAGAGCATGAACGAAACCAACCCCTCCAAGCCGGATTCCTCCGGCCAGCGATCCGGGCGCCGCCGCCGCCGCAAGCGGATCCGTTCCTCGCCCAGGGAGCTCCAGAAGCGCTTTTCCTGGGACGGGCCGGGCGGTGGAACCACCGACCAGCAGCCGTTTCGCCGCGGACTGATCATCTTTGGCGGCATGTTCCTGATCGCCTTTCTCGGTCTCGGCTACCTGAGTTACAACTACTACAAGCGCCACGCCAAAAAACCCTCTGCACCTCCGACCCAGGTCAATCAAATCAAACTTCCCGGCCAGAATGAGTAACCGCGAGTACGATTACGTAATCGTCGGGGCGGGTTTTGCGGGAGCGGTTTTAGCGGAGCGCCTGGCTTCACAGTCCAACCAGCGTTGCCTGCTCCTGGAGCGCCGCCCCCACCTGGCGGGCAATGCCTACGATTACTACGACCGCGCCGGCGTGCTGCTGCACGCCTACGGCCCGCACTACTTCCGCACCAACTCCCAGCCCATTGTGGATTACCTCAGCCAGTTCACCGGCTGGCACCACGTGGAGTACCGGATTCTTTCCTGGGTGGACGGACGTTACTGGCAGTTCCCCATCAACCTGAACACCTTCGAGCAGCTTCTCGGCCGCCCCAGCACCTCCGAGGAGATGGTGGCCACCCTCCAGGAATGGCGTGTACCGATCGAGGAGCCGGCCAATTCGGAGGAAGTGATCCTCTCGCAGGTTGGGCCCAAGCTTTATGAGATGTTCTTTAAAAACTACACCCGCAAGCAGTGGCACCGCGAGCCGCGGGAGCTAAACCCGTCGGTCTGCCGGCGCATCCCCGTCCGCACCAACCGCGACGACCGCTACCTCTCCGAACGCTTCCAGGCTCTGCCCGACCAGGGCTTTACGCGGCTCTTCGAGCGCATGCTCGACCATCCCAACATCGAGGTGCGCCTGAAGTCTGATTTCCAAGAGGTGCGCTCGCAGATCAAGTACCGCCACTTGATTTACACCGGTCCGATTGACGCCTACTTCGACTTCCGCCTGGGGCCGTTGCCCTACCGCTCGCTGCGCTTTGAGCACGAAACCCTCGAGCAGGAGTACTTCCAGCCAGCGATGCAGGTTAACTACCCGAACGACCACGACTTCACCCGCATTCTGGAAATCAAACACGCCACCGGCCAGAAACTGCCCGTCACCACCATCACGCGGGAATACCCCCAGGACCACAACCCCAGCCGCGAGCCGTACTACCCCGTCCCCGCGCCCGACACCCGCGAGCTTTACCGCCGCTACGAAGAACTGGCTGCGATGGAAACCAACGTGACCTTTGTCGGCCGCCTGGCTACTTACCGTTATCTCAACATGGACCAGGTGGTGGGTATGGCGCTTTCCCAGTACGAGAAGCTGCGGCCGCGATGAAGACCCTGATTGTCGTGCCCGCGCGCTGGGGCTCCACCCGCTTTCCGGGCAAGATGCTGGCTCCGCTCCTGGGCAAGCCGCTGGTTCAGTGGGCTTGGGAAGCGGCCGGCCGCAGCCGGCTGGCCGACCGGGTGGTCGTGGCGACCGACGACCGCCGCATCCGCCGCGCGGTGGAGGCCTTTGGCGGAGAGGTGGTCATGACCAGCAAGCGCCATCCCTCCGGCACCGACCGCATGGCGGAGGTGGCGGAGAAAGTCCCCGCCCGGCTGTACGTGAACGTACAGGGCGACGAAGCGCTCCTGCCCCCGCGCGAGATTGACGCGCTAATCCGCGGCATGGCCGCCTGCCGCGCGCCGATCGGCACGCTCGCCCACGCCGTGGCTTCCGAGGAAGAATACCAGCGCCCGGATGTGGTCAAAGTGGTGACCGACCGGGAGGGCAACGCCCTTTACTTTTCGCGCTCGCCCCTGCCTTGCTTCCGGGACGGCCTCGGGCCGCGCGAGCTCCGGCAGGTGCGGCGGCACGTCGGCATCTATGCTTACCGCGCCGCCGGGCTGCGGCGGTTCGTCTCCCTGCCTCCGGGTCGGCTGGAGAAGTACGAGCGCCTCGAGCAGCTCCGCGCCCTCGAGCACGGCCTGCGCATCCGCGTTTTTGCCACCCGCTACCGCGCGGTGGGGGTGGACACGCCCGCCGATTTGGCCGAGGCGGAGCAACTCCTCCGCGCTCGAGGGTAGGCCATAACTGGCCCGGCTTTGTTCAATTATTATTGAACAAAGCTTCTCGATTTTGCCATGCTGTCCGCTTGAGCCGACTTGGCTTGCCCATCCATGGAATCCCCCGACCCCACCCCCGCCAAGGCCAACGCCGGCGGCGATCCCGCCCCGCCCGCGGAGTCGCTTTTGCCCCTGCAGGCCGAGGCGATCGAGGTCTTTGTCCGGCTGGCGCGGCTGTTTGGCCAGCCCAAGTCCGTGGGGGAGATTTACGGCCTCATCTACATCAGCCCCGAACCGATGCCGATGGACGTCATTGCCAGCCGCCTGAACCTGAGCAAGGGCTCCACCAGCCAGGGCTTGCGCCTCCTCAAGGGCCTCGGTGCGGTCCGGCCGATTTATCAGGTTGGCGACCGCCGCGATTTCTACACCGCCGAGACCAGCCTAAAAAAGCTGGTCGGCGGTTACCTGGACGACGCCATCATCCCGCTGCTCAACCAGGGGCAGGACCGGCTGGCGCATTTGCAGCGCTTGCTGGAGGAGGACGGCGGCCTGACCGCGGAGCAGCGCGTCTTCTTCGACGAGCGGGTGAACAAGCTGAACAAGTGGCACGAGCGGGCCCATCAGCTCTTTCCCCTGATCCGGAAATTCCTCGGAACCTCATGACCTTCGGGTATGCCTCCTGCAGCGCTTCCGGGCGCGAGCTTGCCTGAGCCGGACTTCTTCCAATGACCTCCCCAGCCGTCACGAGTCCGTCCGAGCCTTGGCTGGGCAGCCAGCCGCCGCGCGGGGCCTTTCCGCGTGCGTTCTGGATTCTCGCGCTGGTCGGGTTGCTGCTGCGCCTGATGTTGCTCTGGATGCCGATCCTGGAAGACAACAGCCAGGTGCGCCAGACGCAGACGGCCGTGGCCGCGCAAGCTTACCTGGTGAACGGGTGGTGGCCGCCCGAGACGCGCGCCAATTGGCGGGGCGACCTCGACGCCCGCTTCCTCCAGGAGCTGCCGCTTTACAACTACGCCGCCGCCGGGCTGGCGACGCTGACCGGCAATCTGGATGTGGCGGGCCGGCTCGTTTCGGCGTTGCTCTGGCTCGCGTCCTTCTTTGTGTTGCAGTTGCTCTGGCGGCCGTTTTTAAGCGAGGCGGAGGCCTTTTGGGCCAACGTGCTTTTTGTCTTCGCCCCGCTCTCGATCGCCTACGGCCAGGCCTTTATGCCGGAGATGGCGATCCAGTTGGCGGCGTTTCTTTTCCTTTACCTGGGCTGGTCTTACGTGCGGGAGCCGGGGCTGGGTAAGCTGACGCTGCTCGGCTTGGTCGGGCTCGTCGGCATTACCTTGAAGTTGCCGGAGGTTTCCCATCTCTACGTCCTTTTCTTCGTGCTCCTACTGCTCAAGGACGGTTGGCGGGCGTTTTTAAAACCCGCTTATTGGGTCCTGTTGATCGTCACGGTGGTGGTGACCAAGCTCTGGAGCGGGTACCTCGACACCGCCAACAGCCCGCACTTTGAGATGTGGTCGGCCTCCGGCAACCTGCAGGATTTTCTGGGCAAGTACGGCCGGCTGCTGGAGCCCAAACGTTACGTTTCGGTCGGCGGCTACGTCACCGCGTTCATCCTCACGCCCGTGGGTCTGCTGCTGGTGGCCTGGGGGGTGATCCGGGCCTGGGGGCGCGGCGGCTGGCGTTATCTGCCGCTGCTCTGGCTCTTTTCCCTGGCGTTCTTTTACCTGGTTTGGGGGCCGCGGACGGCCTTTACCCACGCCTACTACAACCTGCCTTCCCTCGGGCCGCTGGCGGCGATGTTCGGGATCGGCGCGGTCGGTTTCCTGGCCTGGACGCAGGCTCGCGCGCCTGCGTTGCGTTTGGCGCTGCGTTACGGAGCGCTGGCGGTCTTTGCCTTGCTGGCGGCGGCGGGCACGTACTACCTGGTGCGGCCGGAGTGGACCGTCTTCCGCGCGGCCAAGTGGGTGGAGGCCAACACCGCCCCGGACGACATTGTCCTGCTCAAGTCCAATCACATCAACCACCTTGCCCGGTACCCGCACTACGCCGCGCTGCCCTACTACAGCGGGCGGCGGGCCTGGATCTGGATGACGGACTCCGGCGCCATCGAAGCGGAGCCCCAGCACGTGCTGGCGACCTCCGACTGGTTTGTGGAGCTGGTGCCGGACGAGGAACCCGGCCTGTTGCGGCGGCTGCAGACTATGGTCAAAGCCCGCCGGGACATCCGCGAGGACATGAGTTGGCTGACGACCCAGCCGGGGGTGAAGCCGGTCCATGCCGGTGACGGCTTCAAGGTCTACCGCTTGAGCCAGCCGGAAGCGCTTACGCCGCCGCCCGACCTCGCGCGGCCCCGGCCGGAGGCGGCGAATGCCCGGCCAAAACCGTAAAAAACTTATCGACGCCCGCTGTTCCTTCGTCTGACCTCGAAACATCCTCATGAGTGCCCCCACCGCTGTCATTTTGGCCGCCGGCCGCCTCTCGCCCTCGCTGGCCGCCGCCTACGGCCACACCTCTTCGGCGATGCTGCCGGTCAACGGGCGCCCGGTTATCCATTGGTCCCTGAGCTACCTGAAGGAGATCGGGGTGGACCGGGCGGTGATTGGCACCAACCCCGGCGACGACCGCCTGCGCCGGTTCGTGACGCAGGTCTTTTCGAGCCACTTTCAGCTGGAATTTCCCGAGATCACCACCGACCGCGGGCCGGGCGCCACGCTGCTGGAGTGCCTCAAGGCGGAGCTGGTCGAGGAGGGCGTGCTGGTCGTGCTTGGCGACACCATCTTCAAGACGCCCGACGCCGCGCTGCTGGGTTCCGGGCAGGACTACGTGCTGACCGCGGACGGCGCCGCCGAATCCAACCGCTGGTGCTTTGCCGAAGCCGACGCCGACGGGAAAATCCTCTCCCTGGCCGACAAACCGGCCGAGCGGCCGGAGGACTGGCCGGTGTTGATGGGCGTCTACGAGGTGGCCGACGCCACTCCCGGCCGGGCCGGTCTGGAGGCGCAGCCGGCCGACGCGCGGCTCGAGTTGCGGCACTTTTTAGAGCCCTACATTGCGCGCGGCAGCCTGCAGGCGTTGCCGGCGGCGGAGTGGCTCGACTGCGGCAACATGGACCTGCTGATCGGTTCCCGGCGGCGCCTGATCAGCGCCCGTACTTTCAACAGTCTGGAGCTGGACGAACTTCGCGGCACGCTGACCAAGCGAAGCCGCAACACGCACAAGTTCATCGACGAAATCAACTACTACCGCCTTCTGCCCAATAACCTGGCCAGCTTCTTCCCCCGGGTGCTCGACTTTAGCATCGCGCCGGAGGACACCTTTCTCACGCTCGAGTATTACGGCTACCCCACGCTTTCGGAGCTGTGGGCCTTCGAGGAGTACGAGCCCGCTGCCTGGGAGCGCATTTTCTCCCGCCTGCGCGAAGTCCTGGCTTGCTTCGCCGAGTACCGGCTTGAGCTGCCCGCCAGCGACGTGGCGCGCTTCTACTGGACGAAAACCCTGCTGCGGGTCGAGGCCTTTGCCCGGCAGTCCGAATGGGCGCAGCGGCTGGTCGAGGCCGAAAGCATCTCCGTGAACAGGAAACGCCTGCGCGGTTGGCCACAGTTGGTCGACAGCGCCCAGGAGCGGGTGACCGCGCTGGCCGCCAACTGCCGGGCGCAGATCATCCACGGCGACCTCTGTTTCCCGAACATTCTCTATGATCCGCTTTCCCACGCTTTTAAACTGATCGACGTGCGGGGTAGCTTTGCCGGGGCGGGGCTCTACGGCGACCCGCGCTACGACGCGGCCAAGCTGCTGCACTCCATCCACGGCGGGTACGACTTCCTTATCCACGACATGTTCCGGGTGGAACTAGACGACGACGCGGTAACTCTCGAGCAATTTTTCCCGGAAATCCGTCCCGCCGTGCTCAGGACTTACCGGGATTGCCTGGGGGGCGACTTTGCGCTTGAGGAGGTGCGTTTTATCGAGGCGCTGCTTTTCCTTTCCATGTGTCCGTTGCATCATGACCACCATCAGCGCCAGATTGCGATGTTCGCGATCGGCCTCCAATTGCTTAACCGCCTGCTCGACCATGAAGATCTGCATTGATATCGACGGCGTGCTCTGCGAGCTGCGCCAACCCGACCAGACTTACGCCGACGTCCAGCCGCTGCCCGGCGCGGTGGAGAAGATGCAGGCGCTCCACGCCGCCGGGCACTACCTGGTGCTGCAAACCGCCCGCCACATGAAGACCTGCAACCACAACGTCGGGCTGGTCGTCAAGCGGCAGGCCAAGACGCTGCTGGACTGGCTGGAGGAACACCAGATTCCCTACGACGAGCTTTTCTTCGGCAAGCCGCACTGCGACGTCTACATCGACGACAACGCCTACCGCTTTGAGAGCTGGGACCAGATCGCCGCCGACGGCGCCAGCCTGCCGCTGAGCAAGGAGAAGCAGGCCAAGCGGGCCCGCGAGCTCACCCCGGAGGAGCCATGAACATCGTCGTGCCCATGGCCGGGCTGGGCAGCCGTTTTGCCGAGGCCGGATTCACCACGCCAAAGCCGCTCATCCCGGTGGAGGGGCGCCCGATGTACGCCTGGGCGGTGGAGAGCCTGCCACTGCGGCACAGCACGCGGTTGATCTTTGTGCTGCTGCGCACCATGCCCAGCTACCAGGAGCTGCGGGAAGACATCGAGGAACGCTACGCCACGTTCGACCCGCTCGTCCTCGACGTGCCGGAGCTCACCCGCGGCCAGTCGGAGACGGTGCTGCGCGCCCGTCCGCAGATCGACAACGCCACGCCGTTGCTGATCCACAACGCGGATACCGCCTTCGCCATTGCCGAAGACTGGGGCGCGAAGGCCATCGGCGAAGAGCTTGACGGCGCACTGGTGGTGTTTAAATCCGACGAGTCGCGCTGGAGCTACAGCCGGGAGAACGAGGAAGGCTACGTGACCGAGGTGAAGGAGAAGGTGGTGATTTCTCCATGGGCGACGACCGGCGCCTACTACTTTGGCCGCGGGAGCGAATTTGTGGCCCTAGCGGACGCGGCCATCGCGGGCGGCGAGACCGAGAAGGGCGAATACTACGTGGGCCCGCTCTACAACAAGATCGCCACCCGGGGCGGGCGCATCCGCAACTACGTGGCGGACGAGCTTTACTGCTTCGGCACGCCGGAGGACCTCCAAGCCACCCTCGCCAAACTGCCCGCATGAGCCCGCCAGCCGTCAATCCGAGTGAGATCGATGTGGTGGTTCAAGGCGCCGTGGCCGGCCGGCCGGGCGACCCTCCGCACCAAAGGTTAACGGAGCAGTGCCTGGCCAACTTCCGCCGGATTTTGCCGGGAGCGCGGCTGATCCTCTCCACCTGGGAAGGCGCCGACGTGAGCGGGCTGGATTTTGACGAGCTGGTGACCTCGGCCGATCCGGGCGGGCAGACCTACCTGACGCGCGGCGGGCGCAAGCGGGCGTTGAACATGAACCGCCAGATTGTTTCCACCCGGGCGGGACTACAGGCGGCCAGCCGCCCCTTGGCACTCAAGTTCCGCACGGATGTGACGCTTTCCCACGGCGGCTTTCTGGACTACTGGGGCCGGCACCCGGTCCGGGCGGAGCGCTGGAAGGTGCTGGGGGAGCGCGTGCTGGTGCCGGGGCATTTTTCGCCGAGCCCCTATCGGATGGCGCGGCAGGGGTTTGTGCTCAGCGATTGGGCCACCTTTGGCCGATTGGAGGACGTGCGCCGGGTGTGGTCGCTGCCGCTGGTGCCGGACGAGGACATGGACTACTACGAGCGTCACCCGGAGCGGGCCCATCCGTTGGAGGGCGCCCGCACCCGCTACGCGCCCGAGCAGTACCTTTGGCTGCATCTGCTGAGAAGCCATCACAAGATGCCTTGCGAGCACCAGTGGGATTTTGGTCCGCACAACGTGGAGGCGCATCAGCTTCTGTTGGCTAACAATACGGTGGTGTTGGAGCCGGCCCGCTTTGGCCTGCGCTTCCGTAAATACAGTGTGGGCCTGCTCAACAAGCTCTGCATGTACAGCTACCCGGAATGGCTGGGACTGTATCGCGCCTACTGCGACCCCCGCGCCGAGGGTGATGACCGTCCGCTGAGAGTGGGCCTGCAAACCGCGCTGGCCAACTGGATCGAGCGCCACCCCACGGTGCACCGGCAACTGGAACGGGTGGACTACCACTGGGCTAAGTGGACGGCGCAGTGGGCAAAAAAGGGTTGGTGGTAACGAATTGTACGGAAGATGCGCATTGGATTTTTCCGCACCTGTGGACTCGGGGATGCCGTCCAGCTGACGCCGCTGCTGCGGCAGGCGCGTGCCGACTTCCCCGAAGCGGAGATCGTCCTTTTCGTCAACCGCGTGGTCGGGCCGCTTTTCCGCGACTGCCCGTTTGTGGACCGCGTTGACGCGCTTCCGCACGAGTGGTTCCAGCCGCACCCGCTTTTACGCAAGCCCCTTTACGCCAAGCTGTGGGGCTTGGTGCGGCGCGAAGGGCCTTGGGATCTTTTTTTGACACTGGAGCCGCGCTGGTACCGCAACCTTAACTTTTGGCGCGTCCGCGCCGGGATCAAGGCCGGGCAGGTGACCCGCGGCACCCCCGGCCGCTTTCTTTACGATCACTGGATTGAGAAAACCCGAGGGGGGCGGGCCGGGATGCGGGTGCATCAAAGCAGGCGCTACCTGGAGCTTTGGGAAAAGGCGACCGGCAAGACCGATCGCGGATGGGGTTACGATCTGCGCTACCTGCCCGAGCCGGAGACCCCGCTGGAGCCGCCCCTGCCGTCGCGCTACCTGTGTTTTGCGCCGGGCAGCGGTAACGCCTTTACCCGGGTGGACACGAAGAAATGGCCCCCGGAATACTGGGCCCAACTGGCCGACCGCGTTATGGCCTCGGGTTCAACGCAAGTGGTTTGGCTGGGGGTGGAGGGCGATCTGGATCCCGCCCTGTACAAGGGCCGGGGCGTGAGCCTGATGGGCAAGGCCAACCTCCTCCAGAGCGTTTCCGCCATCCGTCACAGCGTTGGGCTGGTGGGCAACGATTCCGGGCTTTTCCACATCGCCATGGGCCTGGACGTGCCCGCTGCCGCCTTTTTCGGACCTACGGAGAGCGGCTTTACCGGCGCTTTTCGCACGCAACGGGCCCGCATTTACGAGGACAACCGGCTGCCGTGCCGTCCTTGCTACCAGGAGACCTGTGACTACGAAGGGGAGTTGCCGGAGGCACCCCTAGAGCGGCCATTCTGCCAGGCCCTGCTCACTCCTGAGCGGATTTGGCCCGATCTGAGCGGTTTTTTCCAGATCGACAGTGCAGCCCCATCGCCGCCACCATCCTAAGTGTTCATGAAGAAGCTCCTCACCAAGCTGCGGATGAAGTTTATGCAGGCCTGCCCGCATACCTACATCCGGTTTTCGCGCTGGGTCAGCCAATACATGTTCCCGGCCACCACCAAACTGCTGAGCGGTCGCAGCCGCAGCCCCATCCGGCGCGCCAGCGTGATCTTCTTTGGCCATAATCGCTGCGCCACCCGATTCATTTCCCGGTGCCTGGTCGCTCTGGCCAAGAGCGAGGGCCGGCCCTGCATTGACCTGGAGACTTATTTTGCGCGCACCGACAGCAGCCGTTATGGGCAGTTTGAGGATCCCGACTTTATGCGGCGAGTCTTCCAGCCCACGGGCTATTATTACGGGCCGCACTACTGGTACCGGGAGATTCCCGGGCTGGAACGCTTCCGCGTGCTGCTCGTGCTACGGGATCCCCGCGACGTCATCACCTCCCGGTACTACTCCCAGGGCTTTGCCCACACGCTGATGGACGAGAAGGCTTACCGTCGTCGGCTGGAAATCCAGAAAATGACGGTGGACGAATTTGTGCGGGAAATGGCCTGGGAGGTGAAGTGTGCCTACGAGGGTTACCTGGAAAACCTGTTGCCGCGCTCCAACGTGTACGCGACCTCCTACGAGAAAATGGTGGCCGATTTCCGCCCTTGGCTGGACGGGATCGTCGAGCACATCGGGATGCAGCCTTCCGCCGCCGCCGTGGAGCAAGTGGTTGCCAGCACCAGCTTTAAGGTGGCCAAGGAGGATATCTATTCGCACAAGCGCTCTGTGCAGCCGGGTAGCCACTTGCGTAAGCTTACGCCGGAGACGGTCGACTTCCTCAACCGGGAGTACGCAACGATTCTGGAGGCACTGGACTACCCGCAGACGGCTTCCACCGCCGGTGCCGGCTGACGCGTTCCGCCATTGCCGAATTGGCCCGGCTTCGTTACAATGACACCTGCCCTACCTCTTCGAAGATGAACCAGCAGATCGACGAGCGGAAACTCTTCAACGTCCTCCTTATGTTTGGAGGGGCGCTGTTTAGTCTGGTGGTGGTCTACTTTGTGGTCAGCGCTCAGGGCAACGTTGTGGCAAATGCCTACAAGTTTTTTCTTCCGCTTGGTTTTCTCTTTGGGCTGTGCTTGCCCAAGCCCGCCTTTTACGTCCTGCTTCTTTGCACCGGTTACATCGACCTCCTCAAGCGCTTCATGGTCTTCGACTTGCAGATGCAACTCGAAGATCTCTACTACATTCTTGGAATTCCGCCCGCTATCTGCCTGGGCATTGCGGTCCACGTGGTGAGCAGTTTTCTGCTGCAATGGCGTAAGCTTGATCAACGCGAGGGCCGGCTGTTGGTCATCGGCATGTCTTTTTGCCTGGCGCTCGGGGCGTTCGCTTTGGTCTACCGCTCGGGCGCCCAGAACATCGTCCAGTCTACCGTCTATCCAACGATGATTTTTACCCTGCCGATTTTCTTTCCCAAGCGGGAAGACATCCTGAGACTCTGCCGTTACATCATCCTCATTTTTATTCCGGTGGCCTTGTACGCCATGAAGCAGGCTATTTTCGGACTCAGTGACTTCGAGTTGAAGTACACCCTTTCGGGAATGACCACCGTGACCTCCGCGGTCTTTGACCAGGCCGTGCGTCCCTTCTCCACCATGGCCTCGGAAGGCCAGCTTTCGCTGACAATGTCCTTTGTGGCGCTCCTGGTCTTTATGATTCCTTTGATCATGTATCAAGAGCGAAAGGCTAACGCCGTGATCATGACCGTTTGCGTGCTTCTGTTTTTACTGTTTGCCGCGGCTGGTCTGCTGAGCCTCAAGCGGTTGCCCGTTCTGATTTGGGTCGTCGGTATTATTGGCTGTTTTGTTTTTTCCTCTAAAGCTAAGACCTTCGGCTTCTACTTTATGACGGGAGTACTGCTTTTGGTGATCATTTTTTCGGGACGCCAGCTGATGTACATGGCGGAGGAGCAGCGCATCAGCGCCGACTTTGACAGTACCACTGCCAACATGCTTCTGCGCACCGGTACTTTCAATAGCCGGCTCAACGCATTTGAGATTCTGGTTGACCCGACCAGCTACTCAATCGCTGGCGTTCCCTTCCATGAACGAAGCGAAAAGCAAAGGAAGATCCACACGCACTTTGCCTACATGCTCTTAAATTACGGTGCGCCTGCCTTTTTCATCGCTGGTGGCCTCCTGTTTTACGGTCTGATTTATCTGCACCAGAAATCCTGGAATGCACCTCGCGGTAAGTGGAAAGCGATGTATTTGCTGTTCTCGTCCTGTTTGCTGGCCCAGCTTGTCACAACGGGTATGGGCAGTCTGGCCATGTCCGGCTTCCCTTCCTTTTTCTACCTCATGTTCTGCCTGGCAGTTCTCCTCACGCTGCTCATTAAAGACCCTTGGACTGACGACCTCAAGGTCGAGGAACGCAAAGCGGATCCCTACGACCTTGACGCCCGGCGTCCAGTGTTGCACTAGTTCCCGGCAGGACGTTGCCCTCTGCCATGCGGACTCCCGATTTTTTCATCCTCGGCGTGCAGAAGGCCGGCACAACCACCCTGGCCGACCTTTTCGAAGCCACCCCGGGTTTGACGATGACCCGGCCGAAAGAGCCCATGTTCTTCTGCGCGGATGACATGGAGGTGCAGTTCTCCAACCTTTTTCGCCAGCCTTCAAGTTGGCAGCGTTTCGACTGGGAAGGGGGGCGCGAAGCCTTGCTGGGCGAATATGCCGCCAGTTACGCCCATGCTTCTCCGGAAGAAAAGGTGGGCGATGGTTCCACCACCACGCTGCTCTCTCGCCGCGCGCTCGAGCGCATTGCCCAGACCTGCCCCCGCGCCCGGCACTTGGTTTTGTTACGTGACCCGGTGCGCCGCGCCTACTCCGCCTACTGGCACGCCATCCGGGGTGGGCTTCACGCCGAAAGCTTCGAAACCACCCTGCGCGCCGGGCGCGACAGCCTCTTGCGCTACGGGCTCTACGCCCAGCACCTGCGCGTTCTCTATTCCATCGTCCCGCGCGAGCAGGTCCTGGTGCTGCACTTCGAGGACTTGGCCCGCGATCAAGCGGCCGTCTGGCGTGAAGCCGTTACATTTCTCGGGTTGCCGGCCGAGCCGCCGCCCAAACTGGAAGAGACTCACGCCAACGCTGCCTTTTACCCCAAGTCCCTCTGGCTGCACCGCCAGCTGGCCGGTCTCCAGGGCGCCCACAACGACCAAATGCCGCCGGTAACCTGGTTGCCCGCGGAAGCGCGCGAAGGGTTGCAGGCCGCCGTTTCGGCCGGCAAGAGCCGCGCCAAGCAGCTCTACCGTCAGGTGCTGATGAGCCAACGCAAGCCCGCCGAGGCCGACCCGCAGACCGTCCAGACCTTGCGGGAGTTCTACCGGCGCGAGAACAAAGGGCTCGATGAACTCGTCGGAAGGGATATGGTCAAGCTCTGGGGCTGGTAGCTGCCCCACCGTCATGGAATTCGCCTCCTCACTGCCCGCCGCCGCCGCCGCGCGCTCTCCCCTGCCGGTCACGCTCCTGCCTGCGCATCCGGACGAGGCGGAGGTGAGCATGCAGCATTACTGGATGGCGCTGGAGCGCGCCGCGGCGCAGTCGGATCTGCCGGTGAGCCTGGAGTCGCCCTTTGGCCCGCCGGAGTTTCCACCGGTCTACCGGGGCCGCCTGCGGCGCAGCATCTCACGCTACCTCAAGTACCCGCTTTGGGTCTGGCGCAACGTGCGTTCGCCCGTTGTCCACGTCCTTGACCACAGCAGCGCTCACCTCATTCCCTGGCTTCCGTCCGGCGCGCGCAGTGTCGTGACGGTGCACGACCTGATTCCGCTGCGCGACCCGGCGCACCTGCGGCCCTCCCAGTTGCGCCGTTTCCGGCGGCAAATGCGCCACCTCCGGCGGGTGGATCACCTGGTGGCGGTCTCCGATTACACTAGTGGCGAGATCCAGGAACTGCTGCAAATCGACGCCGCCAAGATCACCGTGGTGCCCAACGGCGTGGACGTGCCCTCGGTCGCGGCGGCTCCCGGGGAGGAAGTCCGCGCTCGGGCCGAGACCACCGCCGGCACGCAGCGCATCCTCTCGGTCGGGACCTGCTACGCCCGGAAGAACCTGGGAATTCTCCTGGAAATCTTTGCGCGGCTCAATCTCCGGGAACAGCCCGTCAGCCTCTGGCGGGTGGGGCGCCCGCTGCCGGCCCCGCTGCGCGAAGATCTGATCCGCTTGCTGGGGGCGCAAAATCTGGTGGAGTTCGGCATGGTGGACGAGACCAGCCTGGACTACCTCTACCGGGAGGCGGACGCCTTGATTTTTCCCTCCCGGTTGGAAGGCTTTGGGCTGCCGGTGTTGGAAGCTCTCGCCCGGGGCTGCCCGGTGGTAAGCAGTAACGCGAGCAGCCTGCCGGAGGCCGGCGGCGAGGCCGCGCTCTACTTTGATCCGGACGAGCCGGAGCAGGCCGCCCGCCACCTTGAGGCGCTCCAACGCGACCCCGGCCTGCGCGGCCCCCTGAGCGCCGCCGGGAAAGCGCACGCCAAGTGTTTCTCTTGGCAGCGGCATTTCGAATCCCTGGTCAAAATTTACCGGCAGCTTGCTTCGGCATGAAACTGATTCTCTTCAAAGTCAACCAACTCGGCGACAACCTCGTGTTCCTCCCTTCTCTCCAGACCTTGCTCCGGCGCTACCCCGAATGGGAAGTGCGCGTGGTGACGAGTCCGTCCGCAGCCGGTCTCTACACCGGCTTATTGCCGGCGGACTCGGTCTGGCCGGTGCCCACGGCCGAGTTCAACGGTCTCTGGAAGCGCCCGCTGGCCTTCCTTTCTTGGCTGCGGCGGGTGCGCGCCTTTGGCCCTGGCGCCACCTGGTTGAGCGACGACCAAGGCAATGCGGCGCACGCGCTCTCCGCCTTGAGCGGCGCCTCCGTGCGCGTGGGGCCGCGGCCCGGCTTCGTTCGCGTGCGGGGCGGTGTGAATGTGCCCAGCCCGGCTCCGGCCGAAGGCCTCGGCCGCCAGGCCCGCTGGGCCTGGGATGGCTTGCGGCGGCTACTGGAGCGGCTGGCTCCAGGGGATTGCGCTCTGTCCGCCGAGCCGCCGGTTCCGGACCTTTCGCATCTGGTGGCTCCAGCCCGCGCCGAGACCCGGGGCGTGCTGATTCATCCGGGCGCCAGCAAGCCGTACAAACGCTGGCCACAAGACCGCTTTGCCGAGCTGGCCAACCACTTGGCGGATGAACAACCGGTCACCTGGGTGGCGCACGATCTGGAACCGCCGGCGCAGTTGCGGGCGGAGGTGGAGGTGGTCCGGCCGGCCAGCCTGCGCGAGCTGCTGGGCCATCTGAGCGGATGCCGGCTTTTTGTGGGCAACCACTCCGGCCCTTTTCACCTGGCCAACGCTCTGGGGCGGACCAGCCTGATCCTGAGTGGCCTGACCCGGGTGGACTGGGACCCGCTCTGGCACCGCGAACGCGTTCGCATCCTGCGCGACGAAAGTCTCGCCGACCTGCCCCGCGACACGCTGTCCGCTTACGCCGACCGTTACAGCAACACCGATCAGCCGATGGCCTGCCTGGAGGCCTGGAGCGTGGACGAGGTTCGGCGCCAGGCCCAGGAAATGCTCTTAACTCTTAACTCCGTTGCTCCCTCATGAGAATTTTCCTGACCGGGGCCTCCGGTTTTATCGGTACCAACTATCTGAACGATGTCCTGGAGAAGGGCTGGGAGCCGTGCAACTTCGACCACAGCCCGCCTACGCTCGAGGCGCACCGCTCCTGCTGGGTCCGGGGCGACATCCTCGACGCCGAGGCCCTCAAGCAGGCCATGGCCGACTTCGCTCCCGAGGCGGTTCTGCACCTGGCCGCCCGCACAGACTGCGATGAAAACACCACGGTCAAGCAAGGCTACCGCACCAACACCCACGGCACCGCCCATCTGCTCGCCGCGATCCAGGCGACGCCTTCGGTCCGCCGGGCCGTGATCACCTCCAGCCAGTTTGTCTGCGGGCCCGGCCGCCTGCCGGAGCACGACGAGGACTACTTTCCCCACACCGTCTACGGCCAGAGCAAGGTGGAGACCGAGCAATTGACCCGGGCGAGCAACCTGGACTGCTGCTGGACGCTGATCCGCCCGACCAACATCTGGGGCCCCTACCACGCCCGCTACGGCAAGGAGTTCTGGCGCATCGTCGCGCTCAACCTCTACCTCCACCCGGGCCTGCCCACGCCCACCCGCTGTTACGGCTACGTCGGCAACATCATCTGGCAGATCAACCGGCTCCTGGAGCGCAACGACGAGGAAGTTTGCGGCCAGACCTTCTATGTGGGCGACCGCCCGACCGACATCATCCACTGGATCGAGGGCTTTCACCGGGAGCTGACCGGTCGCGAGAAGCTCCTGGTGATGCCGCCCTGGGTGCTGCGGAGCATCGCCAAGGCCGGCGACGGCATCAGCGCAATCACCGGCAAGCCGTTTTACCTGACCAGCTCGCGCCTGCACAGCATGAGCACCGACTACCTGACCCCCATGGACAAAACCTTCGACACGCTGGGCGAGCCGCCCTTTAGCCTGGAGGAGGGCATCCGCGCCAGCGCCAACTGGTACCGCGAGCAGAAGCAAAAATGAGTGATTCCGCCTTCCGCCCCCGCGTTGTGCTCGCGGGACAGGTCCCCCCGCCCGTCGGGGGGCAGAACATCAATATTGCCCGCATTCTGGAGATCCTGCGCGCCCAGCCGGGCCTGCAGGCCGACCACTGGGAGTTCTCGTTCACCCCGCAGTGGAAGGAGGGGCGGCAGCGCTCCTGGCGCAAGCTGGTGGAGCTCTTTAAGGTTCTAGGCCGCCTGCTTAAGCTGCGCCTGCGCGGGCCGATCGACCTGCTCATTTACCCCTCCGGCGGGCCGCACTTCGCGCCCGTCATCCGCGACATCGTTCTGTTGCCGCCGGCCTGCTGGCTCTCGCGCAAGGTGGTGGTGCACTTCCACGCCGCCGGGGTGGCCAAGGTGCTGCCGGGCTTTGCCGGCTGGGTCCGGGGCCTGCTCCGCGCCGCCCACGCCGGCTGCTTCGGCGCCGTCTCGCTGACGGAGTTTGGCCGGCGCGACCCCGAAGCCCTGGACATGCGGCGGATCGAGGTGATGCCGCTGGCGATTGAAGACGAGCCCCCGCCGCCCGCGCCGGAGGCTCCCCCTCGCGAGGTGCCCGTGCTGCTCAACGTGGGCCATCTTTGCCCGGACAAGGGCACGCCGCAGTTGCTGGAAGCCGCCCGGCAAGCTTTGGACGCGGGCGTCCCGGACTTCCGCCTGCGACTGGTGGGAGAGTGCCTGCCGCCCTACGGCGAGGAGCGCCTGGCCGGGGACATCCGGCGGCTTGGGCTGGAGCAGGTGGTGGAGTGCGCCGGGCTCAAGCGCGGCGGCGAGCTGGAACGCGCCTACGCCGACGGCGACCTCTTTATCTTCAGCTCGCTCGCGCCCTACGAGTCCTTCGGCATGGTGCTGATCGAGGCGATGCGCTTTCACCTGCCGCTCCTGGTGACGGACTGGCGGGCCAACGCCGAGGTGGCCGGCGCCGGGCAGGCCTTTGGCGGCGTGCTGGTGCCAAGCAGCCCGGACCTGCCCGCCCGCCTGGCGGAGGGCCTGCGGTCGTGTTTGGAGCAGAAGGACCGGTGGCGGGACTGGGGCCGCCGCAACCGCGCCTGCTTCGAGCAGCATTACCGGCTCGACGTGCTTGAGCGCAACCTGACCCAATTCATCCAAAAGAACACCGGCCACCGCGCCCCGACACCCTCATGATGGAACGCCCCCCCACCGGAGACGACCAACCGCCGCCCGAGCCGCCGGTCACGGACCGCGCCGCCTCCCACCGCAGTCTGGCCTGGCGCGGCTGGCTCAACCGGCAACTCCAGTTGCTGGCCCGGATCTTTGGCACCACAATCCGCGACGCCCGCAGCGGCGAGGTCCTGGGCAAGGCGCTCATCTTCCCCTGGCGGGGCCGGCTGATGGTGATCGCCTACACCGGCCACCGTTACTTTTACCCGCGCTTCCGCATGCAGGAGCGCGCCACTTACTGGAAGCAGGAAATCGAATTCTACACCCATCCCGATCCCGACGAACCCCATGTCCGAGACCCTCAATCTGATTCTGACCCACCAGCCGCCTAAGGCGGTGGAGCGCATGCTCAAGTACTGGGCGCAAGCCGTCCCTCCGGAATCCATCCACGTGATTTACGGCGGGGAGTCGGGCGACTTCCAGTCCCTCGAATGCGAGCGGAAGGTGTTTATCGATTCGCCCCGGCTGCGCACGGTGGACCACCAGCGCGAGCGCCAATCCTACATCGCGTTGTTCCGGGCGGTGCTGGACCTCCCGGCCTTCCGGCAGGCCCATTACGTCCACTTGGCGGAGTACGATCAGATTCCGCTGCTGCGCGGCGTGAACGACCTGCAACGCGCGTGGCTGGAAGCGGAGGAAGCGGACCTGATCGCGTATTACCTGCAGCGGATCGACCGCACCAACAGTGCGCACTTTCTCATGCATTGGTGCGACCCCTGGTTCCAGCAGTTTTTGCAGAACATTTCGGTGCGGGATAACTGGAAGGCCGTCTACGCGCTGAAGGGCTACGGCACCTTCTGGCGGCGCGAAGCCTGGGAGGCGGTGGCCGCCGTCCGCGAGCCGGGGCCCATTTACCTCGAGCAGTGGATGCCCACCGTGGCCCATCACCTCGGCTTCCGCATCCGGCCCATTCCCCACGATGCCGAGCGCCAAGTTGTGCCGCCGGTCGAGCTGCCGGAGCCCGCTTCTACGGACCGTGAAGCCATTCAGACGCAATGGTTTGTACATCCGGTTACGAATCTATGGGTGCAAAACGGGAAATGACGCTCTAGTATGGTGACCCTTTCCAAAGCATGGATATCTCCCGACCCCATTTAGGCGGACACCCGGGCGCCAGCCGGCAGTTGGCGATCGGCGTGGTCTTGCTGGCGGTGGCGTTTCTTTTTTACGTGATGCCGTTTGCCTACGGCCATGGCTTTGAGCGCAAGACGCTTGCTCTGGTCCTCTACAACATCGCGGACCGGGAGGAGGACTGGGCCCACTGCCTCTTTGTGCCGGCCATCTCCCTGTTTCTCGTCTACCTGCGCCGCGAGTACCTTTCGCACATTCCGATCCGCGGGTCGGTCTGGGGGCTGGGGTTGGTCATTTTCAGCCTGGCGCTGTACTGGCTTGGTTACAAGGCGGAGACCCAATACATCGGTTTTGGGGCGATCCAACTGCTGATTGCCGGGGTGGTCATCTGGTTCCTGGGCTGGCAGTTTTTCCGGGCGCTTCTCTTTCCGTGGATTTTCCTGGCCTTTGCCTGGCCCTTGGTCTTCATGGAGGGATGGGTGGCGCTGCCGTTGCGGCTGGTCATGTCCGAGGTGTCCTACCTGTTCCTCAACGTGATCGGCCTCGATACAGTCCAGCGCGGCACGGCGATTCTATCCGCGCCGGATGCGGCGCGGGGACTGGCGGCGGGCGAGTATTTTTCCGTCGATATCGCCGACCCCTGCAGTGGCATCCGCTCGCTTTTCGCTTTGCTCATGATTTGCGCGCTCTACGGCTACGTGGCCATGCCCCGCGCGTGGCAGCACGTGGTGATTTTCCTCTCGGCCATCCCGCTGGCCATTCTGGGTAATTTCGTGCGTATTTTGGCGCTGACCTTTGGCATCCTAGCCTTTGGCAGTGAATTCGCGATTGGCCCGGACGAAGACAATCCCAGCACCTTCCACATGGCGGCCGGCTACGCGGCGGTTTACGGCGTGGCGGTTGTGGGAATGGTGCTCATCGGCAAGCTGCTGCGCAAGATCGACCCCGGCCCGCCGCCGGTTGAGGACGAGTACTACAACCGCAAACCCGCCCCGAAGAGCTCATGAGCACGCCTTCTCACTCTTCCACCAGCTGGTCCCGGTTCCAGGTTCCTGTTTGGAAGCTGGGCCTGCTGGCCGCTCTGGTGGTTCTCACCGTCACCCTTTGCTTTGTCAGCCGTCCGGCGGACACCATTCCCAAGCCTGGCGTCGTCATGGATCTGCCCCCCTACGACATGCGTAACGGCTGGTTTGGCGAGGAATCCGAGATCAGCCACGCGGAACGGACCATTCTGCCCTCGGACACGGAGTTTGCGCGCAAGACGTACACCAACGCCCGCCGCGAGAGCATCCTTTGCTCCATTGTGCTGGCGGCCAGCCAGGACCGCAGCATTCACCGGCCCGAGCGTTGCCTGCCGGGCCAAGGCTACACGCTCAACGGTTCCACGCCCATCGACGTGCAAATGCCCAACGGCGACACGCTGCGCGCCCAATGCCTGGACCTCAGTCACACGCAGTACGACGTCAACGGCAATCCCTACACGCTGCATTCGCTCTACATTTACTGGTTCGTCGGCGACGGCCTGACCACCAACAGCAACCTGGAACGCGTGGTGCGCGGCGTCTTCGACCGCGTCTTCCTCAACCGCCAGCACCGTTGGGCTTACGTGATTGTAAGCTCGCCGATCACCGCTAGCTTTTCGGCGCAGGGCCGCAGCCGGGACGAGACGCTGGCCATGTTGAAGGAGTTCATGCGCACGATGGTACCGAAGTTCCAAAAGGAGTTCATGGAAAGCGGCGCCGAGGAACTCGATGTGGAAATCGAGGTGTCTTCCACGGCGGGCTGAGCGCCGCCTCTCCGGGAAGGATCGCTAGCGGGTTTCGCCCGCTTCCACGTTGGCGGCTTTTTCGCCGGCGGCCTTCCGCTCGGCCTCCTCCCGCTCGCGCTTGAGGTGCAGGACACCCTCGTGGCCGAAGATGGCGAGGTAAAGGTTGTAGCAGGCGATCGCGAAAGGCATGGCATTGGATAGGATGCCAACCGAGTCGTTCTTGCCCCAGATGAAGTAGCTCAGCAACAACAGGCTACCCGCCACGCTCAGCAGCCAGAAGAAAATGGGGAAGGTCGGCTTGCGCGACTTGGCGCTGGCCCAGAGCTGCACCACCCACCGGCTGCCGAAGAGCAGAACGCCCACGTAGCCCACCATCTTCCAGGGCGTGACCGTGGCGCCGAAGAGCCGGAAGAGCTCGTCGTGCATGAATCCGGAGCCATCGGTCTGGGCCAGAATCAGCATTTCCTGCATCGGCACATTAGGCCGCGAAAGGCCGCCATGGAGCAAGGCAAATGTGCGCGCCGCGGGCAGCCCGGGCTTGCCAGCCACCCCGCGCCGCCTCTAGGTTGGTCACCTTTCCCCATGAAGCAATTCCGCATCGCCCTGGTCGGGTTGGGTACCGTCGGTGGGGGCGTCTGGCGCCACCTCCACGCCAACCTGGCCCAGCTTAAGCTCCGCACCGGCGCCGAGATTTCGGTGACCCGGACCGTCGCTCGGCGGCCCGAGCGCGCCGCCGAGCTGGGCGTGCCCGCGGAGCTCAACCGTACCGATTGGCGCGAAGTCGTGGCCGATCCCGAGGTCGACTGCGTGGTGGAGCTGATTGGCGGTACTAGCGACGCCTGCGAGCTGGTGACCGCGGCTCTGGGCAACGGCAAGCACGTCGTGACCGCCAACAAGGCGCTCCTGGCCGAGCACGGGCACCGGCTCTTTGCCCTGGCGCAGGAGAAGGGCCTGCAGCTGCTTTTCGAGGCCAGCGTCGCCGGCGGCATTCCATACATCAAGGCTCAGCGCGAGGGGCTCATCGCCAATCGCCTGCGCGAGATTTACGGCATCGTCAACGGCACCTGCAACTACATCCTCGACCGCATGCTGACCCACGAGATCGACTACGCCACGGCGCTGACCGACGCCAAGCAAGCCGGCTACGCCGAGGCCGACGAGTCCCTGGATGTGGACGGCCACGACAGCGCGCACAAGGCGGCCATCATCGCGGCGCTGGCCTACGGGTTCTGGGTGCCGGGACGCGAGCTCTTTACCGAGGGCATCCGCGGCATCGCGCGGCAGGACCTGGTTACCGCCCGCACGCTCGGCTACGAGGTCAAGCTGCTTGCCGTGATCAAGTGCGCGGAGGATCAGCAGGTGGAGGTGCGGGTGCACCCGACGCTCATCCCCAAGGACCACCCGCTGGCCGCCGTTGACAGCGTCTACAACGGCCTCTTCACCGTGGGCGACATCGTCGGCAACACCATGTTTTACGGCATGGGCGCCGGGGCCGACCCCACCGCCAGCGCGGTGCTGGCCGATATCGCCGAAATCGCCTGCCACTTTCCCGAGTCCCGCGCCTGGCAGCCCATCACCGACGAGAGCACCGCCCACCGGCTTAAGCCGATGGACGACATCGTCTCGCGTTACTACCTGCGGCTTTCGGTCATCGACCGGCCCGGCGTCATGGCCACGCTCTGCGAGGTGTTCGGCCGCCGCGGCATCGGCCTCTCCTCCATCCACCAGGACGAGAGCGAGGAGGGCGGCACCGCCACGCTCATCTTCATGGTTCACGACGCTTGCGAGCGGACCTTCGCCGCCGCGCTGGATGAAATCGCCCAGCTGGACCTGGTGCAGGCGCCGCCGGTGCGCCTGCGGGTGGAGGACCTGCCATGAAGCCCTGGCCCGGAGTGATCGAGCAGTACCGCGGGCGCCTGCCCGTGACCGAGGCGACCCCGGTGGTGTCTCTGCTGGAAGGCAACACCCCGCTGCTGGCGGCGCCGCGCCTGGCCGAAGCCCTGCGCTTCGAGGGCGAGCTTTACCTGAAGTACGAGGGCCTCAATCCGACCTGTTCCTTCAAGGACCGCGGCATGACCATGGCCATGAGCAAGGCCAAGGAGCGCGGGGCCGAGATCGTTATCTGCGCCAGCACGGGCAACACTTCCGCCTCCGCCAGCGCTTATGCCGCGCGCGCCGGGCTCAAGGCGGCCGTGCTCATCCCGGACGGCAAGATCGCCCTGGGTAAGCTGGCGCAGGCCCGCATGTACGGGGCGCAAATCGTCTCGATCGAGGGCAACTTTGACGACGCTCTGCGCATCGTCCGCGAGCTGGGCGGGTTGGATCACTTCGAGATCGTCAACTCGATCAACCCGGTGCGGATCGAGGGGCAAAAGACGGCCGCCTTTGAAATCTGCGACGCGCTGGGCCGGGCGCCGGACTTCCACTTTTTGCCCGTCGGCAACGCCGGTAACATCACCGCTTACTGGAAGGGCTTCCGCGAATACCACGAGGACGGCACCGTTGGCACGCGGCCGCGCGTCTTCGGCTTCCAGGCCCAGGGCGCCGCCCCGATCGTGGACGGCCACGTCTTCGAGCACCCGGAAACCGTCGCTACCGCCATCCGCATCGGCAACCCCGCGAGCTGGAAGGGCGCGGACAACGCCGCGCTCGAGTCCAACGGCTTCATCGGCAAAGTCAGCGACGAGGAAATCATTGCGGCCTACAAGCTTATCGCGAAGACGGAGGGCGTCTTCGTCGAGCCCGCCTGCGCCGCGCCCATCGCCGGCCTGCGCCAGGTACTGGAGCAGCGCCCGGAGGAAATCCCGGCCGGCAGCCTGCTCACCGCCACCATGACCGGCCACGGCCTGAAGGACCCCGCCACCGCGATCGACAACAATCCCAGCGACGTCCTCGCTGTTCCCGCCACCA
>JBCDLL010000052.1:0-25204 GCA_038745425.1 Verrucomicrobiota bacterium
CGAAAGGAACAACACGCGCTTCACGATCAGCGACGGCGGGCGGGTCAATTCCGTCGGTGGGGTCGTCAATAACACGCCCGGCGCCAACGTCATGACCATCACCGGCGCAGGCTCGTTGTGGGAGAATACCGGCACGCTCACTGTCGGCAATGTTTTCAACAATGCGGACAGCAGGTTACTGATCGAGGACGGCGGCGTGGTCAATAATCTCGATGCCCGGATCACCGACGAGGGCAGTCGAGACATAACTGACAACATGGTCACCGTGACGGGCGCTGGTTCGCAGTGGAACACCAACGGGCTTCTCGAGATCGGCTACCGAAATGCTCGCGGAGGCGCGACCGCCACCTTGAACATTGAGGACGGCGGGCTGGTGACCAGCACCAACGCCGCCCTCGGGGTCCAGGGCGGCGTCAGAGGAT
Source organism: Verrucomicrobiota bacterium (assembly GCA_038745425.1). GTDB lineage: Bacteria > Verrucomicrobiota > Verrucomicrobiia > Methylacidiphilales > UBA1321 > CAWUJC01. Next base: position 423 of record JBCDLL010000052.1, read on the forward strand.
TCGCCACCGTCACCGGCACCGGCTCGCGCTGGGAAAACAGCGGCGACCTGACCGTCGGGGTGAACGACGCCGGAACGCTGACGATTGAAACCGGCGGCGTGGTTGCGATCGGGGGCACCACCGCCATCGGCGACCAGGGCATCATCAATCTCACCGGTGGCCGACTTGAGTTCGGCACGATGGCTAACGACGACTTTGCGCAGATCAATGGCGTCACCGGCTCGCTGGCCGGCTCCCTGGAGGAGGGGCTCACCGGTTTCATCGACGCCGGCAGGCTCTCCACCGCTCAGATGCAGACCTTGTCAGGGCAGGGCAATATCTACGCGGACTTCAGCAACATCTCGGTCAATGTGGATGTCACCGAGGTGATCTACGGCGGCAATAGTGGGGTGGTTTTTGGCAACGGCTTCTCGGACTACGGCCTCACGAACAACGCCGATGGCACCGTCGAGGTCATCGCCGGTGAACGCCTGCGCTTCGATGGTGACGGTACGAACAACGGCTCGTTCGATCTCTTCGGCGGCCAGCTTCGCTTTACGGGCAACCTGACCAACGACGGCGAGGTCAACACGGTCAACGGCCAACTGCTCGTCGACGGGACGTTCACCAATGAGGCCGACGGCACCGTCCAAGGACGCGGAATTATTGATGCCGCCGGCGGAACGACCAATCGCGGAACGATGAGCTTCAGTGGCAGCCAGACCGACATCTTCGGCGACTTCAACAACGAGGCGGGCGGCACCGTTCTCACCGCCGGTGGGGCGACCACCACCTTCTACGACAATGTGGTGCACAACGGGACCGAGATCAGAACGGCGGACGGCTCTTACACGGTTTTCCTCGCCGACTACTCCGGTGACGGCGCCTTCACCGGCGATGGAACCGTCCAGTTCGAGGGCACGGTCAATATCGGCAACAGCCCAGCGGTCGTTTCCGCCGAGGGCGGCATCGCCTTTACCGACACCAGCACGGTGATCATCGAGATTGGTGGCCTGTTCGAAGGAGAGTTCGACAAATTCCTGATTGGTGGCGACCTGGAAATCAGCGGCGTGCTTGACGTGCAACTGATCGATTTTTTTGAACTGGGGCTGAACGAGACGTTTCTCTTCGCCGATGTCGAAGGAACGACGACGGGGCTCTTCACCGGGCTGGACGAGGGTGCTTTGGTCGGGAACTATAACAGCGTGGATCTGTTCATCAGCTACTCAGCAGGAGATGGAAATGATCTCGCCCTCTACTCCGTTCCCGAGCCGACCAGCGCGGCTTGTTTGGCGCTAGGCGCTCTTCTGCTTGCGGCTCGTCGGAGACACCGAGCCGAGACTAGCAAGTAAACGAGCACCCGTCGTGGGCTCGAGGATCCAGAGCCGTCACTGTCATAGCGCCAAGGCCACCAGAATTGACGAGCGTCTAGTCGGTGTTGCGGGTCGCTTCCGTAATGGAGGCCCACTCTACCTCAGTCCGATAGCGGATTTTCGCCGCGCCATCCTTCCGGCTCTAAAACACGAAATGGAGATAAGGGCTTCGTGCCCCGGGTTCATTATCCGTTGATTATGAACAGGTTATAAAATAACCAGAGCCGAGCTGTATATCCACCCCTCTGTCCCACTTTTCAGGGGCATAGTCAACCCCTTCTGCAAAGCGCCCCGGTGGGCTCGGGGCATTAAAAAAGATCAGGATCGGCCGGTTACCTGCTTTCCAGAGCACCTTCCGGATACTGGGCGGCGATGAGTTTGAGCGAGCCGTCGAGTTGCTTGAGGCTTTTGGTCATGGCGACCTTGTTGCCACTGTCGGCGGCATGGTGGACGGCATCACTGGCTTTGGAAGCCTGCTTAATGGCCCCCTGAAGGCGCTTCTGATTCTTCTCTTCCACCATTGTGCTCTTGGTCTTGAGGACGTTCAGGCCTGCTTGAATGTAAGGCTCGGCGGTATGAATGGTGTCATGGTCGCCGGTTTCCACGGCCTTGCGGATTTTGGCTGTATTATCCTGAATGACCTTCCAGGCACCGGGCACGGTTTGAGGGACCTTCGGCAGCCTGGCATGATCATGAGAATGCCCGTGATCGTGGCTGTGACCGTCGTGGCCATGAGCGTGTTGGTTTTGGAAGGTTCCAATGGTGGCAAGGGCCATAACGGCTCCGGCCAAGAGGGGGATGTGATGTAGCTTCATGGTTTATTTATTTGGGTTGGGTTGGTTGAAAATTTTCAGGATTCCCGGGATTGCTCCACCGCTTCCGGCACGAGCTGCGCTACGCTACGGCGCGCAAACCGGTAGAAGATCAGCGGGGTGACTATCAGGTCCAGAGCTGTGCTGCTAAACAATCCCGCGAAGATCACCACGGCGACGGGATGGAGGATTTCCTTGCCCGGTTCGCCCGCCGCGATGACCAGCGGTGTCAGCGCCAGCATGGCGGTCAAGGCGGTCATCAGCACCGGCACCAGCCGTTCCTGGGTGCCGCGCAAAATCATCTTCTTATCGAAGCGTTCGCCTTCGTGCTGCATGAGGTGCAGGTAATGGGAAAGCATCATGATCCCGTTGCGGGCTGATATGCCAGTCAGCGTGATGAAGCCAACCATGGACGCGATGGAAAACACACCGCCAGTGTAGATCACGCCCACCACCGCGCCGATGAAGGCCAGCGGAATGTTGACCATAATCTGCAGGGCAAACATGGCGCTGCGAAAATGCGCATACAGCACCAGGTACATGCCCCCGAAGGAGATCAGACTAAGCAGCGCGATCAGGCGTGAAGCCGAGACCTGGCTCTCAAACTGCCCGCCGTATGTGATGTAGTAGCCCGGCGGCATGGCCACGTCCTGGGCGACTTGTCTCTGGATGGCTTCCACCGTCCCGACCAAATCCCTGCTGTCCACGTTGGCTTGGACAACGATGCGGCGCTGGGCGTTTTCGCGGTTAATGAGGTTGGGGCCCTTGGCTTCCTCCACGTCGGCCACGAGCCTCAGCGGGATGTCTTGACCGTTGATGTTCAGATGCATGTTGCGGACAGAATCGATGTCCTTCCGGGCGGTGTCGTCGAGCCGGAGCACAATGTCGTAGACGCGCTGCCCCTCAAGCACCTGGGCGACTTCCCTTCCGTGCAGCGCCAGCTCGCTGAACTCCGCCACATCGCCCACCTTCAAGCCGTATTGGCGGGTCTGCTCCCGATTGACGCGGACATGGACTTGCGGGATTAGCGTCTGTTTTTCCACGTCCAGATCCACCACACCGGGAACGCGGGCCATGGCGCTTTTCACCTCTTCCGCTTTCTCGCGCAGGACGCTGAGATCGTCGCCGAAGATTTTTACTGCCACCTGGGCCCGCACGCCGGAAAGCATGTGGTCGATACGGTGCGAGATCGGCTGGCCGATGCTCACGCCAATGCCGGGAATCTCGGATAGACGTTCGCGGATATCCCGGAAGATTTCCGCGCGGCTGCGATCCGAAGGAGCCAGCTCGGTTTCAATCTCAGTTGCGTAGACTTCAAGAGCATGCTCGTCCATTTCCGCCCGGCCGGTGCGACGCCCGGTGGATACGGTTTCCGGTACTTTGAGGATCTCGCGCTCGGCGATGGCGGCAATGCGGTTGCTCTCGGCAATGGAGGTGCCCGGCGGTGCCATCACGTTGATCGTGAGGCTGCCTTCGTTGAAGGTGGGCAGGAATTCCCGACCGAAGAACGGCACGCAAAGCGCGGTTAGGATGAACAGCAGGGTGACGCCGCTGAGCACGAAAAACGTCCGGGGGAACGCCCAATTCAGCACGCGGGCCGCAGTCTCCTTGATCTGCCGCACCAGCCAGGAATCTTTCCCGTGGCTCATCTGCTTGAGACCTGGCAACAGGTAAGAACACAGCACGGGCGTGACCGTCAGCGAAACAAACAGGCTGGCGATGATCGAGACAATGTAGGCGATGCCCAACGGCGCAAAGATGCGGCCTTCCACCCCTCCCATGGCGAAAAGCGGGACGAACACGAGAACCACAATGATCGTCGCAAAGACGATGGAGTTACGGATTTCCTTAGAGGCCTCGAAAACGACTGTGAGCATGGGGCGCGGATTGGTGCGTTGCCGGTTTTCGCGGAGACGGCGGAAGACGTTCTCCACGTCCACGATGGAGTCATCGACTAACTCACCAATTGCCACCGCAAGCCCTCCCAAGGTCATGGTGTTGATGGACAGACCAAAGAAATGAAACACAATGAAGGTGATCAACAGCGACAGCGGAATCGCGGTGAGCGTAATGAACGTCGTGCGAAAATTCATCAGGAAGATGAACAGGACGATGACCACGAGGATGGAGCCGTCGAGCAGCGCTTGCCGGACATTCTCGACACTGCGCTCGATGAATGCGCTTTGGCGGAAAATCTCGCTGTGGATCGTCACCCCTTCGGGGAAACCGGCTTCCAGGCTGGCGAGCTCCGCTTCGACCCTACGGGTGAGTTCCACGGTATCCGCGCCTGGTTGCTTTTGGACGGAGAGGATGACGCCAGGGCCACCATCCACTCCGGCATCGCCCCTTTTGTCGATGGGGGCGCCGACGCGCACCTCCGCCACGTCGCCAATGGTCAGCGGGAACGGACTGCCGGGGCGTTCGGCGAGCACCGCCGTGGAAATGTCATCGACCGATTGGACTCGGCCCAAATTGCGGATGAGTGATTCCGTGTAGTCCGAGCGCATGAAGCCGCCGGTCGTGTTGGCGCTGGCTTTCTCGACGGCTTCCTCCAACTGATCGAGCCCCAGCCCGTAATGGTGCAGCTTTTGGGGCGAGACCAGCACCTGGTACTGTTTGAGGTCGCCGCCGATAACCGTGACCTGTGAGATGCCAGGGATGGATAGCAGGCGGCGGCGCACGTCCCATTCCGCCAGCGAGCGCAGCTCCAGGCTGCTCACTTTTTTCGGGTCCGCCGTCATGCCGATGAGCATGATTTCGCCCATGATCGAAGAAATCGGCGCGAGTACCGGGGCTATGCCTTCCGGCAAGCGCCCGCGTACTTGTTGGAGCTTTTCTCCAACGATCCGCCGGGCGGCGTAAATATCGATGCCCCAGTCGAACTCCACCCACACAATGGACAGCCCGATGCCGGAACTGGAGCGCACCCGCCGCACACCGTGAGCACCATTGACCGAGGTTTCGATGGGAAGCGTGACCAGCGCCTCCACCTCCTCGGGCGCAAGACCTTCCGCCTCCGTCATGATCGTTACCGTGGGGCGGTTCAAATCCGGAAACACGTCAACCGGGAGCTTTGTCAGCACGTAGCCGCCGTAGACGACCACGAAGGCGGCGACTGCCGATACCAGCAGCCGGTTGTTCAATGAAAATTGGATGACGCGGTCAAACATGCCGTTACCTTCGCGCCCCCCGGTTGCCCATCTGCAGGAGCAAAATCAGGACGGCAACACCCATGCCGCCAACGATCCAAAAGACGAACGAGCTATGCTCATGATCGGCTTCATCCCCGGCGCCATGATCTCCATGGCTATGTCCTCCATGACTGTGCCCGTGTCCGACCTCCGAAGCGGACGGCTCGCCGGAAGCAAACTGAAGCTGGTAGTTGCCCTGAATCACCACATCGTCCCCCGGAAAAACGCCTTCGATGATCTCCACCAGATCGCCGGACTTGATCCCCAGCACCACGTCCCGGCGTTCAAAAACATTGCCGTCTCGCACAAAGACCGTCCGCCTGGCACCATCGCCGACGATGGCGCGCTTGGGCACAGCAACCACCGTGGCGGGTTCCCCCAAAGGCAGCGAGACGGTCGCCTGGCTGTTTGGCAGGAGTTTGCCGTCAGGATTCTCGATTTCGACGAAGACTTCAAAGGTCCGCTCATCGGCTCGCAGGCCGGGACTCACGCTGACAACCTTCCCCTCAAACACTTCGTCGGGGAACATGCTTACGCGTACCGAGGCTACCTGACCGGTTTTGATTTGCGCCAACTCCGGGCTTTCATACGTGACGGCGCGTGCTTGAAGCCGCGACTGGTCCGCGATCTCCATCAGTACCGTCGTCGGCCCGAAGGCATCGCCCAACTTAACGTTTTGCAGGGACACCACGCCGTCCAATGGCGAGCGCAAAGTCACCGGCGGATTCCCGATGGTGATCGGATCGAGTTGGGCAAGCGGCTGTCCTTTCCGCACGCGGTCACCGAGCTTTACGAACAAGTCATGAACCTTACCGCTAAACTTGGCCGAAACCGCCGCGTGGCTGGTTGGCGGGAGTGTCAGCGCGGCGGGGAAGTCCAACGACGGGGAAAGCTCCATGATATCCGCACTGATAGTTTTAACTTCAAGGTTTTGGATGGCTTGATCGCTCAGCTCAACCGGTCCAGTGGCAAGACCGCTTTGCCCTGGAGTCGGACCATGGTCATGCCCAGGGCCCGCTAAACATGGAGACAGGAGGCAAAGGATGGCCAACAGGCTCCAAGCCACTTTTGTGTCAGGTCTAAGTGTGAAAATCATCGTCGTTACTTGGTTGAGTTTGGGTTGGTGCCGCTGACGGATGGAATTTCCTCGATCTTTCCGCCGAGCGCCTGTTCGAGAAGCGTGCGAGCCGCCAGGGCATCCGCCGTTGCCGTGAGGGCCTCATTGGAGATGCGCGAAAGGGACTGCTGCACTTCCCAGAGTTGAATCATGTTCGCCTGGCCCTGCTCGAACATGTGCTTGGTCAGGTCGTAAGCCTTTTCATAGGCAGGGACCACCTGGTTCCAATAGGCCTCGGCCCGCGCCTGCATGGCGATGGCCTTGCCCTGACGGACCTCGATGATGCGGTCGAACGATAGCCGGTCGAGCGAGTCGGCCTCGGCGTCGGCGACCTTTTTCTCCGCCTCGGCCCGCTGGCGTTCCGCCTGGTTCCAATCCCAGATGGGAATACTGACTTCCAAGCCACCGCCATACTCCGGTTCCTCAAAATCGGTCGTGACCGCGTAGAGGAACCTCCCGGTCAAGGCGGGAAAGATATCCAGATTGGCGACATCCTGACGACGGTCGGCGGCGCGTTGACGGGCCAGCACCAGCTCCCGCAGGTTGGCCCGGCTTTGGGCGAAGCTTAGCAGCGTGAAGGTATTCTCCGGGATGGGCCGCAGCGAAGGCGGAGCGAGCCGCAATTCCTGGTAGGCAAGCCCCATGGCCCGCAGCAACTGGAGTTGGATTTCCTTCTCCTCCGCGCGGTTGGCGGCGATCTCCGCTTTGAATCGCTCGACCTCGGCCTTGAACAGATTGCCCTGGGTGGAAGGCGTTTCATCCCGCTCAATGGCCGTAGCGATCCGTGCCACGATCTCCGCGGCTTGGCGCTGGGCGCTATCCAGAATGCGCCGCCGCTGGTTGAGCATCCAGTACCGGTAGTAAAGCAGGACCGTCTCGTTGAGCACCCGGATGACCTCGGCACGATGCTCAATCCGCGAGGCCCGCTTGAGGGCGGAGGCGTAGGCCTGCCTCATGCCTAGATGCGAGAGGCGAAACTGCTGCTTGAAGGTGAAGTCGTACTCGTTGGGCGCACCAAGGGCCCGCAATTCTTCCTCCTGGGGGAAGTAATCGGCTTCCACGCTCGGGTTGGGCGGCAACTGGACATCCGTCGCATGGGCGAGCTGGTTGGCCAGTTCCTGATCCACCCGAAAGATATCCGGGCTGTTGCGCATCGTTAGGCGCAGCGCCTCTCCCAGCGTGATGGTCCGCACGGAAGTTGTTCCAGAGATGTCGTCGCCACCGGCTAGGCACGGCAAGCATCCAAGGGTCAGCAGTGCGAGGCCAACGCATGGGGGTATGAAGCGCCGGATACTGAGTAGATACAGACCTAAGATGTAGTTGAAGTTGGAGTTCATGACATTCAAGTGAAGTGTTGTTTTGGCTTGGGAATCGAAGCACGCCACCGCATGGATCGGATACGCTCTAAGACCATGAGCTGGAGCCGCCTCCGTCAGCGTGACAGACCACACCGGTCAGGAAAATGCTGCCAGGGAAAAACGATGAAGAGCCGATCTGGGCACAGCTCGGCCCTCCGCGGTCAGACTAACCGCGGTGGATACTCAATGGAGTAAGCCGGACCATCCTTCATCACGCTACCAGTAACTGGTTGGTAGGCGTGATCACAAGGAATTCCGGTAGCAGGCGAAGCCAATATCTCAAAACACACCATCACATGATGGCAATCTACATGGACGACATTACCAGGGCTTTGGAGGGGATCGTTATCGCCGGGTTCATCAGTCGGTTCTGCCGGGTGGTGGTGGTGATGGCCATGCGAATGATGATGGTGGGAATGGCCGTGATGGGAACAGCCATGCGCATGTGCAACCTCTATCCCGTGATGATGAAAGCTCGTTAAGCCAGCATGGTCCGAAACAGTCGCCATGATGCTCAGCAAAAATGCCGCCGCCCAAAGGCAGGCAAAAGCCCTGAAGGCGGGACGAATGGCTTGCATAGATGAAATACTCTAGTGACCGCGATTCGTCCCAGTCAAGGTTTATGCCCGATTGGCAACCGCCATGTGGAGATAAGGGGATTCGTGCCTCAGGCTCAGTGTCCGTTGATTCTGAACAAGTTACGCAATCACCGGGAACGGGTTGTGTCTCACCCCTATGTCCCATAATCATGGGCTCCCTGTCAATGCCCAATACAGGCCGATAGGCACCATTCCTAACCTGTAGGAGGCCGTTCCTCTTGGCCAGTGTACCTCAGCCGGTCAACCTGACCTGAGAGCAAGCATTGACTACGGGTTAGTGGTTGATGATTCTATGATGCTCTCGAACTCACAACGGGTCAGGTCTTGGTGTCCGGCGTCTTGTTCTGCCTTCGTTTGAGGTAGCGCTCGATGAAGCCAGATTGCTCCCGATTGAGATTGATCGCCGGGCGAAGGCCCTTCAGTAGATCAATCCCTTCCTCTGCCGTCTCGATCCTACCTCGCTGGATCAGCAGCGCCAAAGCGAATAGGCCTGTGCGCCCGTGCCCCTGAGCACAATGAATATATGTTCGGCCTTTCGTCACCGCGCCAACAGCAGTTTCCAACTCGTCTTGTGAAGGAATGCTCGCATCGAGGATGGGGAAGCATCGATAGGAATCCTTGGATCGAATCGGCGCCGGATCCTCAAACTCGGCAGTGAGGTCAATGTAGTGGTCGAATCCGTCGGGAACCTCCGCCGATAAGAGTCGCCGTCCTACAACCAGATCGTCTTCGATCCGATTGAACGCATCCTCGCGGCTGAGTAGCCGATACAAGTGCCAAACACCCCAGCTGTATAAGAGGTAAGGAAGCAGGATAATTTTCGCGATCCAAGGAATGCGCCCATCCTCGCCCTTTCCGAAGACGCGAACTCCTAGTCCACCGTATCCGAGGGCGACGCAACCAAAGCTGATCGCAGCCCAAATCAAGATAGCCGCTGCGGCTGGGTAAACGAACGCACTCGCCGCAAGCGCAACGCTCACCATTCCGAGTGCGATGGCGTATTTCATTTCTTGGCAGAACGTCCGAGCGATGTCACTGCCTGCCGACAGCGCGCTCGGACTTCATGGTTAAGGTTTGAATTTTCATTCGGCTTTCAACATGGCATGGGAGGCAATCGATCATTCGCGTCTTGTTCGACTTCCATGATGCTCAAGCGGTGCCGTGGAGATAAATGTGTCTCCTTGATCGGTCTCGAAAAAGAATGCCCACACTCCACCGCCGCTCCCATAATTATCGGGATCTTGTGCTGAGGCTCCGGGATCGATCCATCCTTGCGGGTTTTCGACCCTGAACCACTCTCGAAATTGAAGTGGAGAGTAGTAGCCAATATCAGGTTCTTCCTTAATTCCAAACAGCCCCTGAGAGAATGGAGCAAACTTTGTTACTCTGACTCGCTGCTGAGTCATGTTGGTCACTTTCGTGGAGTAATTGTAGCGAGCATCACCCGCTTGGCTCCTCGAAGGACCGTGAATTACTTGAACGCCACCGTCGCCGTTCCGCACCAAATTACGTCGAAAGCCGGGTGCGTCATCTGAGTAGCTTGGTCCCGTCATGAAGTGAACGCCCTCGGGTGTCTTCCGAAAATCTCCGAATTGGCAGAGAACTTCCCCACTCGGGTAGGTCACAAGGCCAGCTTTGGATTGCCGGATATCATCGTCACTGATCTCGCTCGGTTCGCGCTTCTCCCAATCACTGCTAAGAACCCAAAAGCCGAGCCCTGGATCAACACTGGTGTGGTAGAGGAATCTCTGCTGATCAGCATTCACTCTTTAGTCGAACGTTAGAAGCATGGCAGCCTGATACGGGAGCGCTGCCTCGATTGAAAGGTAGGTATTTGAATCAGGTTAGTCAATCAACTCGCAGCGCTATCAGACTTGGCAACGCGCTCAGACTCCGGGGTTAGCTCCTCTGCCACTACCTGCGAGTCTTGGTCTATGTCGATCCTTCGCTTCCTCAGCTCTTCCGTTAGGGCGCGTTTCCAATCAACTGGCGCATGGTGCCGGGTAGCGCCACTGTAAACCGCTCTATCCACCCCCACATTCTCAAGGGCCTCTTCTACTCGATCCTTCTCAATAGGTGGAATGGCGCGAGTTTTCGCACTCCCTTTCTCCAGGCGAATGAAAATCCGCATGATCAAATCATCTTGCTCCACCTTTGAGAGACCAGAAAGTGGCCGGAACTTGGCCTCCGATTTTGCAACGGTTGCAACTTTTCCGTTTCGCCTACTATGGCGTAGCTCCCTCTCCTCTAGCTCGATTCGCTTGTCGGCAAACTCCTCCTCGTACTTCACGAGTTGAGTAGAAGCCAGCCTCTCGGCCTCATGTCGCTCCTTTGTCCCCAAGGAGAACTTAATTTCCTCCTTGCTGCCGTAAGCCTTGGCTTGGAGCAGGTCTTGGGGGATGCGGAGGCGGAAGTAGTAGGTGCCGTTTCGGCGGTACAGGTGTTGGCGTTTGGGCACGGTCGCGGAATCGCGTTGTGTCCCAGTGTTGTGTCCCATTTCAGAATCCTTACCTGCTGATTCTGAGTTATTTACCTTACCACCAACGATTTGGCAACCGCCACGTGGAGATAAGGGGATTCGAACCCCTGACCTCGTCATTGCGAACGACGCGCTCTACCAACTGAGCTATATCCCCGTGGAAAACGGCGTAAGTTCTTCCAGCGGAATGATCCAATCGTACATGGCCAGACCGGAACAACGCAGACGGGCAGTCTCCAAGATGGAAAAAGACCGTTAATCTAATATCCTGCATGTCTGTTCCGAGCTGACAAGGAGATTCCATTTCAGGTCATGCCCCATTAAGTCATTGAAGTTGGTGATTCCAAGGCGTCTGAAGGTCAGATGCTCCCAATGGTGGTTCTTCTCGTAAAAAACTCAGCAAACAGCCTCATTGTGATCTTGATCTACCTCAACGTTGGGTGCCACAGATCAAACGCTCTTCTTCGCTATCCTCCTTTAGAAACAGAGTGCGTTGTCTTTTTCGATAGATATTTCCGATTTTATTTCAAACTCCTTCAACGAAATGCTTGAAACATAAGAAACTTTCTTAGAGCAACTTACACATCATTAATCTGATTTAGACTAGAAATACTCGCACTTGGACAACCAACTGCACTTGATCCCTTCATCGCCATTGCATCAAGATTATTCCCATGAAACAAATCTACTGGTCTCTCACCGCAGTAGTCCTTTTCGCCACAGGCCTAAACCTTAATGCCGCGACTTTAGCCCTCTATGATTTTACGGGAAGTTCCCTCGCTTCCTCATCCACCGACCCCAACACAACGGTCAGTGACTTCTTTACACCGCGAGTTAGCCCTGTGGTTGGCAATTGGAATAGTTCAGTTTCTGGCGTGGACACGAGCTCAGGTAATCCCGCTCCTTCCTATGCCTGGAAGCCACCCGGCAGTACCACCACGAAAGCCGCCGCCGTGTCCAACGACGTCTACTGGAGCTTTGACGTTGATCCCGATAGTGGCTTCACCATGGACCTCGACAGCATCACCTTCGATTTGTCTGTTGCGAACAACGCACGCCCCATGAGCTACGTGCTGCGTTCCAGCCTCGACAACTTCGCCAGCGACATCGTCGGCACCGAAGTGGTCGACCTTGCAGCCCAAGGCTTTACCCTGACCACGCTGAACCTCCCCAGCCTCGACTTCGACGATCTGACAAACTCAGTGGAATTCCGCCTCTACACCTGGTCCACGGCCGGAGGCGGTTCCTCCGGCAGCGCCTGGCGCTTCGACAACATCACCCTCAACGGTACGGTCACGGTCATTCCCGAACCGACCAGCGCAGCCTTGGTTGCCAGTGCCTTTGGCTTCTTGCTGCTGCGCCGTCGCAAGGCTTGACTCGGTACTGAAGTCTCATCAAAAAACCGGCTTGAGCACCGTGCTAAGCCGGTTTTTTTGCGTCTGCCGCCGACCGGGCATTGACCCGCCTTTAGCCATGGCATAAAGCTGATGCCTCATGTCATCCGCCAAAGATGGGCACAACTACGCCCCCAGCAGCAGCAAACCGAACCGGGTTGTCGAGCCCGGAGAATTCGTCTTCGCCGTCGCCCACCTCGACCACGGCCACATTAACGGCATGACCAACGGCCTGCTCGAGGCCGGCGCCACGCTCAAGTACGTCTTCGAGCCCAACGAGCAAAAGCGCGACGCCTTCCGGCAAGCCTACGCGGACTCCGGCGTGCAGCCGGCCGATTCCCTGGAGCGCATCCTGGACGACCCCGAGGTGAAACTGGTGGCCTCCGCCGCCGTGCCCAACCGGCGCGGCCCGCTGGGCTGCCGGGTGATGGCGGCGGGCAAGGACTACTTTACCGACAAGTGCCCCTTCACCACGCTGGCGCAGCTGGCCGATGCCCGTGAATCCGCCGCCCGCACCGGGCGCAAGTACCTGGTCTATTACAGCGAGCGCGTGCACGTGGAGTCCGCTTGGTACGCGGACGAGCTCATCCGCGGCGGCGCCATCGGCGAGATCGTGCACATGGCCATCACCGGGCCGCACCGCCTGAACAAAGCCGTGCGCCCGGAGTGGTTCTTCCGCAAGGAGGAGTACGGCGGCATCCTGACCGACATCTGCTCCCACCAGTTCGACCAGTTCCTGCACTACTCCCGTGCCCAAGGCGGCGATATCCTCCACGCGCGGGTGGAGAACTTTGCCAACCCGGACCGGCCGGAGCTGGAAGACTTTGGCGAGGCGGTGATGCGGCTCGACACGGGCGCCTCCTGCCTCAGCCGGGTGGATTGGTTCACGCCGGACGGCCTCCGCGGCTGGGGCGACGGGCGAACCTTCCTGGTTGGCACCAAGGGCGTGATGGAAATCCGCAAGTACTTCGACTTTGGCCGGTCGGACGAAGGCAATCTCATCATCCTGGCCGACGGCGAGAGCGAGCAGGAAATCCGGGTGGGCGGCCAGGTTGGCTTCCCTTTCTTCGGCCTGCTGATCCAAGACTGCCTGGAGCGCACCGAAAACGCGATGACCCAGGCCCACGCCTTCATGGCGGCCGAGCTCTCCCTGCAAGCCCAGGCCTACGCGGACGCGCGGCGCTCGCCCGGCCCCGTTACTTGACGGGCGCGGCCGGCATCGAGTTGAGCCGGATGCCCTGGCGCGCGGCCATGCCGGCAAAGCTGCCGCCGCTCTCCAAAAGTTGGCTGAAGCTGCCGCGCTCAATCGCGCGCCCTTCTTCCAGCACGATGATTTCGTCCATGGAGAAAAGCGTGGCCAAACGGTGGGCGATGCAGATGACGGTGCGGTTGGCCGCCAACTCGTCGATCGCACGCTGCACCACCGCTTCGGCCTCGGCGTCGAGCGCGCCGGTGGCTTCGTCCAGCACCAGGATGGGCGCGTCGCGCACAAAGGCGCGGGCGATGCTGAGGCGCTGGCGCTGACCGCCGGAGAGGCGCTCGCCGCGCTCGCCGATGACGGTGTCATACCCGTGCGGCAGCGCCTCGATGAACTCGTGGGCGTGGGCCTTGACCGCCGCCTCGACGATTTCGGCCCGCGAAGGCAAATCGTGCCGACGGCCCAGGGCGATGTTGTCGGCCACGCTCAGGTTGAAGAGGAGCACATCCTGGCTGACCAGCGCGAGTTGCTCGCGGTAGGAGTGGACGTCGAGGTCGCGCAGGTCCCGGCCGTCAAAGACCACCCGCCCGCGAGTGGGATCGTAGAAGCGGAAGACGAGATTGACGATGGTGCTCTTGCCCGAACCGCTGTGCCCCGCCAGGCCCAGGCGCTTGCCCACCGGCAGGCGGAAGCCAAAGTCCTCCAGCACCGGCACGTTCTCATTGTAGGCAAAGTCGATCTTTTCAAAGGCCAGCTCGTCTCGGAAGGCCTTTACCTTGGAGGCGCCGGGCTTGTTCGTGACGGTGGCCGTGGAGCGAAACAGCTCCAGCAGGCGCTCCACCGGGCGGTACGTACCGGCAAAGTAATTGGGCAGGCCGGCCAGCTTTTTGATCGGCTGGTAAAGCATGCCCAGGCCCACGATAAAGCCGGTGAGATCGCCGACCGAGCGGCCGGTGGAAAAGATGAAGACGATGATGACACCCACGCCGATGGCCGAAACCACCTCGATTATGGGATTGAGCATGAAGCGCGCCTTGTAGGAGCTCAGGTCCAGGCCGCGCACTTCCTCGATCCGCCGGCGGAACTGCACCCGCTGCTGCTCGGAGAGGTTGAAGGCCTTGGTGATGCGCATGTTGATAAAGCCTTCCATCAGAGCCGAGCTGTTGATCTCGCTCAAGCGGTGCGACTTGACGTGCCGGTTCTTTACCTTCCGGCTGATGATGATGATCGGCAGCATGATGACCGGCATGAACACCAGGAACAAGAGGGTGAGCTGCCAGTCAATAAAGGCCAGAAACATGAGGATAAGGATGATCGTAAACGGGCTCTTGATCGCATCCTGCATCCCCTGCTGAAGCACGGAATGGAGCGCGCCCGCGTCGGCGTTGACCCGGGCCAGGGTGGCGGCCAGCTCCTCCTTGTGGAAGAAGTCCATCGACATGGTCTGCAGCTTCTCGAACACATCCACCCGCATGTCGACCATTACCCGCGAGGACACCCACGACGAATAATAGGCGCTGATGTAGTTGGTGATGCCCCGCAGCAGCGCCAACATGGGCAGAATCAGCAGCCCGCCCGCGAGCTGGCGCCAGTCCATCTCCCGCGAGCTGTGCGGCATCCAGACGTCGGCCCAGGAGGACACCGTCTCGGTGACGGAATCGTAGGCTTCGGTCACCGCGCTGGGCGGGGCAAGCAGGTCCGCCGGTTTGCCCTGGGCGGCCGCTTCCGCTTCGGCGGCGGGCTCGGCCTCGGCCGGCGCGGCGGCGCCTTCCGAAGCGAGCCTCTGCTGGTTGGAGAGGTCGATCCGGTCCACCAGCATCTTGGTCACCGGCACAAAGCTGGCGTTGATGGTGGCGAAGGCCAGGCTGAGCAAAATGCTGAGCCCAAAGCGAACCCGGTACTTCCAGAGATAAGGCAGCCCGAACTTGTAAATCTTAACGACCCGGTCCATTGAGCGTGCCTTTCTACACCATTGTCCGGGCCGAAGCTATTGCAAAAACACGGCTTGCCAGCGGCCCCGCCGCGCGGCCAAGTTGGGGCCTTGGACCTCCCGGCCGCGTTCGCACCCCTCCTGACTACGACCTGGCTGCTCGCCCTCGTGGCGGCGCTGTGCGTGGGCATCGCCAAGGGCGGGCTGGGCGGCTTTGCCCTCATCACCGTAGTCATCATGGCGGAGATCATGCCGCCAAAGCAGTCCGTGGGCGTCGTCCTGCTGCTTTACGTGATCGGCGATGCCTACTCGGTGCGCGCTTTCGGTCGCCACGCCCAGTGGAAGTACGTCTGGAGCCTGCTGCCCCCGCTACTCGTCGGCGCCGTCATCGGCGCCCTGCTCCTGGACGTGATCCCGCCCGGCCTCTTCAAGCGGGTGCTGGGGCTGGTGGTGCTCTCGATGGTGGTGCTGCAACTTCTGCGCTACCGGTGCGAGGCACTCTTCGAGCGGTTGGCCCGCTCGCGCCGCTACGTGCAAGCCACCGGCGTGGCCGGCGGGGTCTGCACCATGCTGGCCAACGCGGCCGGCCCGCTGCTCCAAATGTATTTCCTCACCGTCCGGCTGGAGAAGTTCACCTTCATCGGCACGATGGCGGTCCTCTTCTGCCTGCTCAACCTCTGCAAGCTCCCGCTTGGTTTGGGCGTCGGCATTCTCGGCTGGAACACCGTTTTTCTGGTTTTGCTACTGGCTCCGGCGGTGGTGCTGGGCGTCATCCTGGGCAAGGCTTTGATCTCCTTCATCCCCCAGCAAGTTTTCGAGTGGCTGGTGCTGGCCTTCGCCGCGCTGACCGCGCTGCACCTCATGATGAACCATTAGGCCAAGTCCTTTCTCCCTGACGCTGATTCATTTGCACTTATCCGGGGACGCGGCTAGCTTTCGTCGGCATGACGAAAAACTGGCTGAGCAAACTGAAGGCGGAGTTCCCGGCCAAAGCCGTCCGCACCGACGAGGCCAGCCTGCAGGCCAACGCCGGCGATGCCTGGATGGCCGAGCACCGGCCGGAGGCGGTCGTCTTCCCCGCCAACGCCAAACAGGTGGCGCAGCTGGCCGCCTTTTGCCACCGCCACGAGGTGCCGCTCACCCCCCGCGGAGCGGGCCGCGGCTACGTCGGCGGTGCCGTCCCCGTCCACGGCGGCGTGGTCGCCAACCTGGCCCGGCTTAACAAAATTCTGGAAATCCACGCCGAAGACGGCATCGCGGTCGTCCAACCCGCGGTCGTCACCGGCGATCTGCAGGACGCGGTTGAAGCCAAAGGCCTTTTCTATCCGCCCGATCCGGCCAGCCTGAAAGAGTGTTCGATTGGCGGCAACGTGGCCACCAACGCCGGCGGGCCCCGCTGCGTCAAATACGGGGTCACCCGGCACTACATCCTGGGCCTCCAGGTCGCGCTGATGAACGGCGACCTCGTGCGGGTGGGCGGGCGCACCCACAAGAACAAGCAGGGCTTCGATCTGGTCGGCCTCTTCGTTGGCAGCGAAGGCATGCTCGGGCTCGTCACGGAGATTACCGTACGCCTATTGCCGCGGCCCCAGGCCCGCGCGGTGTTGCGCGCGGGTTTTAAGAGCATGAAGGCCTGCGCCGCCGCCGTGCAGGGCGTGCTGCAGGCCGGTCTGCTGCCTTCCAGCCTGGAGATTGCCGACCGCTACACCCTGGCGGCCTCCCGCCGCCACCTGGGCGACAACCTGGTACCGGACGGCGAGGCCTGCTTGTTGGTCGAGCTCGACGGCCAGAAGAGCACCGTTGCGGCCGAGGCCATCCACCTCAGCAAAGTCATCCGCAAGCTCGGCGGGCTCGACATCCGCAGCGCCGTCAGCCAGCGCGACCGCGACCGCGTTTGGGCGCTGCGCCGCGAGATGTCGAACTCGCTCAAGGCTGGCGGTTTCACCAAGCTGAACGAGGACATCACGGTGCCCCGGTCGCGGCTGGTCGACTTGATCGACTTCAGCGAAAAGCTGATGAAAAAGCACCGCCTTGAGATCGCCAGCTTCGGCCACGCGGGTGACGGCAACATCCACGTCAACCTCATGATCGACCCCACCGACACGACCATCCGCCAGCGCGCCGACCGCGCCCTGGACGAGCTCTTCAACCAGGTGCTGGCCTGGGGCGGCGTCATCACCGGCGAGCACGGCGTCGGCTTGGCCAAAAAGCGCTGGTGGCCGCAGGCCACCTCCAAGGAACTGCGAGCACTGCACCAGGCGGTCAAGACCACGCTCGACCCCAAGGGTATGCTCAACCCCGGCAAGTTCGTCGACGTAAAGCGGTAGCCTGGCGGCCGTCATTCGGTCCATTGACAAACGACGGTTCACTAATCAAACTCAAACTCCTAACGGGGCATGAAGGGATGCTCATGCCCCGTTAGTTTTTAAATATGGAACGAGTGTTTGGAGGTGCGCTTTACCAGGTGGCCGTTACGAGGTGAGCATGACGAGGTCAGCGTTTGAAGGTGGGCTTTCAGCAGTCAGCAATCAGCGTTCAGCCTTTAGCGATCAGAGGTCGGAGGGGTTTAAGTTTTGAGAGAACGAAGAGCCTGGGCCCTCGCAAGTGCTCGGCCCGGTTGCCCCCAACCGATCAGCCCAGACGGCGC
The DNA here is from genome assembly GCA_038745425.1 of Verrucomicrobiota bacterium. Lineage (GTDB taxonomy): Bacteria > Verrucomicrobiota > Verrucomicrobiia > Methylacidiphilales > UBA1321 > CAWUJC01. The sequence continues at coordinate 18,500 of JBCDLL010000052.1, forward strand.
CCGGCGGCGAGAAGTTGGTCCGCCAGTTTGGCGTGGGTGTGGTAGCGCTCCACGTGCGCCTGGGCGGCTCGGGCCATTTCTGCCAGGCGATCCTTGTTTTCCAACGCGTGCCGCGCGACTTGAAGGAGGCCGTCGCCCTCCACGCCGTAGTGAAACGCGTGCACGCCGTTCTCCAGCGGCTGGAAGCGGCGGATGGTGGGGTAATTGAGCAAGGGCACGGTCCCGACCATCGCCGCTTCGTACGCGCGGTGGGTGTCCCAGTCCGCGCCCTCCGGCGCCCAGGCCAGCCAAGCACCGGCCAAGCGGCGGTAAAACTCGGCCGGTTCCAGCCGGTCCTCCGGCAGATCGACGCGGAAGCCTTCCGCCTCGAGCCGCCGGAGCAGCGGCAGCCCCTCCTCACGCACTCGGGTGTACTTGAGCGCGCCGGCGAAGAAGACGTCCGCCGTTTTTGCGGTGCCGCGGCAGGAACGCAGCAACTCGGTGTCGGGCGTCCCGAGCGAGATCGGCCGAATTTTCCCCGCCCAGGCCTTGAGTTGCGGCTGGCGCACGATGTTGAAGACGTCGCCGTTGCGCGCGCCCTGAAAAAGGAACGCCTTGTAGGTGTTGGGTGGGCAGTTGATTTTGAAATACGCGGTGCAGGCCTCCAGCAAGCCCCAGTGCTTGCGCTGGATGACGGTGGTGTCGTCCCACTCGTACACCACCAGCGGGACGCCGGTGCCGCGCAGCAGCCAGGGCACGAGCCCCGGGCCCAGGCTGGCAAAATTCAGCAACCACTTCTTGGCCGTGGTCAGACCGCGCTTGAAGAAAAAACCGTGGGGCCGGGCCAGGCCTTCGGCCGGGGCGTGGCAGACGACGAGATCATAAGCGCCAGCGCGCAGCTCGCGTCGCAGCCGCCAAAGCTCGCTCCAACCAAAGCGCCGGTAGCCTTCCAGAGTCGGGTCCTTGGCCCGGTCGGGGGAGAAAACGGCGGTTTGAGCGCGATCGCGCAGAATGTCTTGCAGGCCCCTCACCGACCCGGTGCGCGCCATGAACAGCACGCGCTGCGCGGCCGGCGGGCGATCGTCAGGCGCGGACATGGGCGCGGCTTGCCCGGGCGTTTAGGCCTTGGCCCAGGCCCAGGCCTCGTCCCTCTGCTCCTCGGAGAAGTACTTCTCTTCCACGCCCATGAGCTTGGCGAACTGCTTGTCCAGGGCGATGCACCACTCCAGGAACTTGCTGTCGCCAATCAGCGCGATGCGGCGGATGTGCTTGCCGTGGCGCACGCACCAGTTGAAGTCCTCGATGCTCGCCTTAAGGCCCCAGCCCTTGAAGCCGATGAGCTCCACCACCAGATTGATCTTGTCGTGGGCTGCGATCATTTCGTCGAGCTTTTGGAAGAGCACCTGATGGGAGGCCTCGTCGAGTTGGCCGGTGATGCGAATACCGATGGTGTCGCCTTCGCTGGGGGAGAGAATCTCGTACATGGCAGGATGGAATGGGGCTGGGTTTCTTCTTCACACTAACCAAGCCAGCGGGCTTGTCCAGCGGCGGCGGGAGTGAATTTTTATCCCCTTTGGCCGATAGCAGAAAGAACAATAGCCCGTTGCGCAACTTCCCGGCTCCGGGAAGGTTGTATTCGAGAGGCAAGCAGGAAGTCCGCATGCGAGCAAAGCCGATGTTCAAACCAAGCTGGGCGGGAGCCCTGTTGCTTCTGCTGACGGCACCGGGCAGCGCGTTCTCGCATCCCGGCCACGGCCAGGGCGGCCAGCAAGTGCCGGCCAACCAGAACCCGCCGGCAGCCAACGAAGTCCGCATCACACAAGAAGGCGCCTACCGGTTCATCACCGCCAACGGCATCCCCGAGGGCGAGGTCGGCGCCTTCCCCAACCAGGGCAACCCCCACGCCATCCGCGCCCAGCAGTACCGCTTTCGGGTGCCGCTGAAACCGGAAAAGAGCGGCGCGCTGACTCCGCTGCCCATGCAGAACTTTGGCGTGGCGCTCAACGGCGTGCCGTTTGACCCCAACGCGGCCGAGTGGTGGCGCAATGACCGCCGTAGCGGCTGGAAAAAGGAAGCCTTCTGGGGCGACACCTACACACTGGGCATCGACGCCAACTTCGCCCATGTGCAGCCAAGCGGCGCCTACCACTACCACGGCATCCCGGCCGACCTCATGGACGCCAAGGCCAGCGAGCAAATGACGCTGGTCGGCTACGCGGCGGACGGATTCCCCATCTACAGCGTCTACGGCTACCGGGACCCGACCAACCCGGATAGCGGCGTGAAGGAACTGCGCTCCAGCTACCGGCTCAAATCCGGCCAGCGGCCAGGCGGTGACGAGGGCCCCGGCGGCAAGCACACCGGCCAGTACACGCAGGACTACGAGTTCGTGCCCGGCCACGGCGACCTCGACGCGGCCAACGGCCGCGAGGGCGTGACTCCGGAGTACCCGCAGGGCACCTACTATTACGTAATCACTCGCGGCTTTCCCTACATCCCCCGCTATTGGGTAGGCACGCCGGATCCCAGCTTTGGGCGCGGGCCGGGCGGCGGGCGGCGCGCCCACGGATCCGGGGGCGGACACCCGCCCCACCGGCCGCCTCCACCGCACCGTCATTAGATGCGTTGATATTCGGCCCGTGACTTGCTTCCCGGGAGGTGCCGCCGGGATTGGCTTCAGCCAACCGCCCACCGCGCGCGACCTCCGTTCCGGGAAGCCCTATGCTCGCCATCGTCGTCACCGCCGCCTTTGTCTGCGGGTTTTTTGTGTCGCGCTTTGGCCTGCCGCCCCTGGTCGGCTTTTTGCTGGCGGGTTTTCTCTTGCGCGGGCTCGGGATGGAGGCCCCGGACCAGCTTGAGTACATCGGGAACTTCGGCGTCTCCCTGCTGCTGTTTACCATCGGCATCAAGCTGAAGGTCTCCGACCTGGCGCGGCCCATCGTTTGGGCGGGCGGCACCCTGCACCTACTCGGCACCACCGTGCTGCTGGGGATGCTGGTCTACCTTCTGGGTGGGCTGGGCCTGCCGATCGTGAGCGGCATCACCCTGCCGCTGGCCTTGCTGGTTGGCTTCGCGCTGAGTTTCTCGAGCACCGTGTTTGCGGTCAAGTCGCTCGAGGAGCGGGCCGAACTGGCGGCGATGCAGGGCGTGATCGCGGTCGGCATCCTGATTATGCAGGACATCCTGGCGGTCGGATTCCTGGCGGGGGCTGCGGGCAAATTACCCAGCGTGTGGAGCTTCCTTCTCCTGCTCATGGTGCCGGCCAGCTCGGTGCTGATCTGGATGCTCAAAAAATGCGGTCACGGCGAGCTGCTTATTCTGCTGGGCTTTGCGCTGACCTACGCGGCTTACTCCGTCTTCGAGTACTTCGGGGTAAAGGGCGACTTGGGCGCGATCGCCATGGGGATGCTGATGGGCCGCCACCCCATGGCCAAAGACATGGCCAAAACGCTGCTCGGTTTCAAGGACGTCTTCCTGATGGCGTTCTTTGTCTACATCGGCCTTTCGGAGGAGCTCACGACTTCGGCCGTCGTTCTCGGCGCGGTCCTTTTGCTCATCCTGCCCGTCAAGGTCGTGCTCTATTACCTGATGTTGACGCGCTTTCACCTGAAGCCGCGCGCCTCCTTCCTGGCCTCGGTGGTGTTGGCCAACTACAGCGAGTTTGGCCTGGTGGTGATGGCGGTGGCGGTCAACTACAACGGCTGGCTGCCGGGCGACTGGCTGGTGGTGCTCGCGATTGCGCTCAGCCTGAGCTTCCTGGCGAGCGCTCCGCTCAACACGCACTCCCACACTCTCTACGACCGCTACTGCAAAAAGCTGGAGATCTTCGACACGGTCAAGAACCTGCCCGAGCAAGCCACCATCTCGCTGGCCGGCGTCAAGGTGATCATCTTTGGCATGGGACGGGTGGGCACGGGCGCCTACCACGTCTTCGAGGAGCGCTACGGACCCGACAGCGTTCTGGGCGTGGACTCCAACCCCGACCGGGTGCAGAAGCAAAAAAAGAGCGGGATGCACGTGATTGAGGGCGACGCCACCGACCCGGACTTTTGGGAACGGGTGGATGCGGCGGAGGATGTGCGGCTGATTCTGCTGGCGATGGCCAACCACCAAGCCAACATCCACGTGGCCGAGGTGCTCCGGCAGGAAGAGCACCCGGCGTTTATCGCGGCCACGGCCCGCTTCGCCGACCAGGAGCAGGAGCTGCTCGAGCTCGGGATCGACCACGTTTATAACTTTTATGCCGGTGCCGGGGCGGGCTTTGCGGATCGCGCCTGGAAGGAATTCGACCGCTCTCGCTTTGACCGCCACGAAGATGTTCCCCAGCGGGCAGTGACCGGCGGCGACGGTATTTAGAGCCTGCGATTGCGCTTTCGCGCGTTTGAATCACGATCCGGAAGAAGCATCTGAACCTAATTTGGTAACACTTTTGCGAATTGCATCGCAAGGGTTCGCGGATGAGCGTTTGGGTGGCCTCTCTCCAAGTCTTAGCCTCTGCTTGACCGTAAGTTACGCAGGACATCCAAAGAAGTATGGAGCCAATAACAGATTGATTGTCAGCAACTTATCTTATTACAAGCTAACCATAAAAACACGCTGAATGTAAAATTTAGGTAAGAATAAGAGTAAAATTACCAATCAAACGTCTTTGGAGATCCAGAGTTTCTGTAGCATAATAATTGCATTGGGAACTATTACATTGTCAGTACATCCACCTGACATAGCCCATTCAAAATCTCCTCACTCTTACTCATGCGACCTAATAATCGCACATTTTCAGGCCTAGTTCCGCGAAATCGCACCGCGGCTCCGGCGCTACTAACGTGGACACGTCCGCGCGAGCGACGCGGATTCAGCCTCGTTGAGGTGACTCTTTCATTGGGCATTATGGCCTTTGCTTTCCTTAGCCTGATGGCTCTGTTGCCGTTGGGCATGCAAAACAACGCCGTCTCCATTGAACAAACCCACGCCGTTGGTACCATTTCTATGCTGGAGGCCGACCTCCGCTACACCCATCCCGCCTACACAGATCCCGGCCGCGATATCCGCGCCGGTGAGTCCGCCATCTACGGGCTGCCACTGCCCTACGAGTTTGCAGTGCAAGGCGACAGCGGCTCCATGGAGGTGAACGGCGCCATCCGGGAGGGCCAAGTCTACTCGGTTGGCATCACGGACAACGGCGAGCTGGTCGACATTGCCGATGGTGTCCGCACCAGATACCAGATTTCTGTTACTTACACCAACGTGCCCAACGCGGTAAATGGCGAGCCAGTGGAAGCGCTTCTGACCGTAAGCTGGCCATCGCAGGGCGTGTCCGCCACCTCAGAAGACCTCATCGACCCCCGCAAAGTCGACGGCTACGTCGAAGGCTTTGTCTCCTTTCCCACTCCCTAGCTATGAACACGTATTCCCGCCAATCGCCTAGCCGCCGCGCCTTCTCGCTCGTCGAAGTGCTCGTGGCCGCCGGGGTGCTGGGCGTGATCGGCCTGTTGCTGGTGCAAATTGTCTCCGCCACCTCCACGTCGACCACCCTTAGCGCTAAGGCCGTGGACGCCTCGGCCCAGGCACGGCAGGCCTTTGAGCGTCTCCGGTTGGATCTGGCCGGACGCCTGCCCCGCGAGGACGTGGATTTCCATGCCTTCAATGTCGATCCGGACAATTATTTTAGCGGCTCTTCCAACCCGGTCGACCCGCCCACCGCCCTCATGTTCGTTTCCGAGGTGACCTCCATTGGAGCGGAACCGAACGATCCCAGCGGCGACATGCGCCCGACCGACGCCGAAAACCGCGGGCTCTCCGTGCTCAATTACCGCATCGGCCCGCACGAAGACCTGGAAGACGCCACCGGCAGCGCACGCCTGTGCCTGCTGCGTACGGGGGTGCCCCTCCGCTGGGACGACACCAACTTCATCGGCATCGGCCAAGAGGACGGCCTCACCGTCGCATTCAGCGACTTCCTGGGCCGGGACACGGCCGCCGAGTTCGATCCCCTCTTTAAAACCTCTGGAGCCGACGCGCAAGTGACTTACGAAGCCGAGCCGGTGGCCGAGGGCGTCATCCGCATGGTGATCGGCTTTCGGCTCTTCCCAACCGGCGAGCCCATCAACCTGCTGGGAGACAACGTCAACTCGCCGCAGTTCGACGCTCTTGGGGAGCTGGTCTACCGCATGCCGATTAAATTCGTCCTGCCGCTGGACGCGCCTTCCAGCAGCGACAGCAACAAGGTCGCCGTCGCCGACGTCTCCCAGATTGGCGCCCTCGTCGTTGGGCTTGTCTGTCTGGACCTGGAGTCCGCCAAGCTCCTCACCAACGCCCAAATCCAAACCCTTGCCCGGAAGTTCCCCGAACCGCTGCAGGACGAAACGCCACTGGAAGCCTGGGGAGCCATCGCCGACGGCAGCGCCACCTCGGGCCCGAACCTCATCACCGACAGCGATGTTGCCAGTGTTCCCCTCCGCGCCCGCCAAGCCGTGCGGGTTTTCCAACGCGCTTATCCCATTAGCCTAAGGATGCAAATCGAATGAAAGCCACCCTCCTCCACCGCCTTCGCCGACGCCGCCGCGGCGCCGCGCTCCTCTTCACCCTCAGCACCTTGGTGCTGCTCACCGGCGTCATTATCGCGTTCTTCCAGCAGGCGCGGCTGAATCGCCAGGTCTCCTTCTCCTACACCCAGACCGCCCAGGCCGACATGCTGGCCCGCACCGCCCTCGACATCGTCGTCGGCGA
>JBCDLL010000053.1:0-24783 GCA_038745425.1 Verrucomicrobiota bacterium
CATCGAGACGGTCAACAGCCGCTTCGCCTCCGGCGCGGGCACGCTCTTCAGCACCCGCCTGGGCGACGACATCGCTGACGACACCGCCTTTGTCGGCGCCAGCCTCAATGCGGACTTCACCGAAACCGTCAGCGCTTTCCTATCCTACGACGCCGAGGCCAACCCGGACTACCTCGTCCACTCGATCAACGGTGGCTTCTCCATCCGTTTCTAACCGGTGAATTTTCCGGCGGCATTTTGGTTTTAGCCACAATCGTGGCGAGATGTTTCCATGCTACTAAAAAGAACCTCTAGCGAATGGAACAAATCATAGAAAGAGTTCAGTTGGGATGTGAGTACTTCCCGGAACGCTGTGTGGATTCTATCGCAAGCGGCCAGGCATCAAGATGAGGGTTCGAGATCGTGTTCTCGGGGATTCTTATGCCCTTAGTCCGAGTGCCGCTCGGTGCTATGCACGATTGGTAAATGCCAGGAAGGCAGGCGGCTGGTGAAGCAATGCCTCTCGTTGCTCTGAAATCACTACAGAGACCTCGAGATTGACCTCTCTGACGCAATTTTTACAAAGGCAGGCTTGGCATGGGTTTCCTCGTGCCTACAAATGTTTAATGTGAGGTGCGGCCACCGGGACAGCGGGTGTTGGCGATGTGCCCCCGCCTGGGTTGGTTGGTGGGTGGTGGTCACTCTGTTGACGGTGACCGGTACGCTAACCGAGGCCGGAGAAATGCCGGAACGCCCGATTGTGACCGTGCGGCCGCCCAGTGCCGCGGCGGTCGCTTCCGCCATGGGCAGGATCCCTGATTACGGCCCGGGCTTTAACAAGTTGCGGGAGGTGGGGCTACCGTCCCTGACGGGTGCCCGCTATGTCCGGTTGGAGCTCGACGGCCTGGAAGTAAGCAGTCTGGCCGAGAATTTTACCGCCACGGGCAACGCCTGGTTGCTGGATGAGAAGGACGGCCGGGGTCGGTTTTTGACGATGCTGGGCAAGGAAATCGAGGTGAGCCGAAGTCCCGACGCCGACGGTCTTACCGGGCAATGGAAGGACGCCGATGTGGGGCAGGATGCCGAGGCGCTGCTGGAGCATCTGCGCGCGCAAAATGACGGCGAGGGCGCCAACTACTCCCACTTCGAGTGCGACTTGGGGACGGCGTTGCTTTTTGCCGCCGCGCTGCACGCTACTGGGAACCGGCAGGACGCGAACGCCGTTGCGTCTGAGGTTTTCCGCATCGCCGGGGCTCCGCAGATGCCCGTCGAGCGGGCGCTGAGCATCCTCTACCTCCAAGCCTATGAGGCCTTGCTGGAACGGCTCGAACGCGACGGCGATTGGGCCGGGTTAGTCGCCGCAACGATTGAGTTGAGCGGGCGCTTCAACCACGATACGCCCATTCGCGCGCAGGTGCTGGCCAATGCGGACGCCTTGGCCGAACGGGCCAAGAAGCGCCCGCCGCCGGAGATCTCCGGTCCTCATCTCGATGACGAGGACCGGCAGCTGGCACAGAGGCTGGCCGCTGCCGATGGCGCGTCCCTCGGCGCGCTGCCGGAGAGCAACTGGCTGCTGGGCGAATCGGCCGAGGACACCGGAGAGGGCTGGATTGGAGAGGTGACCGCGCGCGGCGTCCGCTCCATTCCGCTGCTGGTCGCACTCCTGCGGGACGATTACCCGATCCCGGTGCGCGAACGGACCCTGGCGCTCAGCTCGATGGACGAGCGCCATCAGCACGCCTTAAGCGAGGACCACAAAAACCGCATCCACAGCGCACTTGGAAACCACGATCCGAGTAGGTTACCCGGCATCATCAGCCGGCCGATGAGTCGCGGTGAGCTTGCCGGGCTGTTGTTGGCGCGGCTCTCTGGTGATGGCCGGCAGCTCCTCTTCCAAAGCCTCTATCCAATGGGAGAGGACCTCGACGGCACGCCGGAAAGCCGCGTGGGGCTTTACGCCAAGCCCGCGATGGATCTCTTCGACGAGCTCGGAGGAAAGCCCAAAGAAGACATTGCCGCTTATCTGCTGGACAACGGCAGCGATGCGGCCGCGCTTGAAGCCATCGGGCTTTTGCTGTCGACAGAGCAAGCGATCGAGGCCACTCGGCTGGAGGCGGCCATCCTAAAGCGGACGGAAAACCCGCACGAGATGTTGGAGATGGCCACTCTTTACGCCGCCGCCCGCGGACCGGAAGCAGAGGCTTTCGTGGATCGCCTGGAACCTGAGTTGCGCCAGGCCTTCAAGCGGCAGATGGGCGGTCACGGAAACGATGCCCAGCTTGACCAGATGCTTGGGCGGGCGATGAACCAGCTTCGTGCCCTCGCACGGGACGCCTCGCTCGAGGATATCCTGACTGAGCTTAAAACCAGGCCGCTGGACTCTCCCGACCCGGTCGTCGTGCCGCCGCGCCTCCGGCTCCAGCACGCCCCTGGCGAGGTCGTGAGCCGGTTGCTTTCCGCAGCCGTTGAGGCCGATGAGCCGGAACGCGTCGCGATGCATTTCCATGCTCTTTCCAGTGTCCTGAATCCGTCCATGACCTCCTCCGTTGGCCAGGCCGCGACTGGTGAATGGACGGACTACGAATTTGATCCTCGCGAGTATCAAGAGGCCTGGCTCGCGCTGCTGGGGCGGGAAAACCCGGGCCCAGGGGAACCGGACATCGCCAGCCTTTCTGCTGAATGGATCAATTACTGGAAACCCGAGGGCGCGGACGAAGAAGGGGCGGCCGCGCTTGCCTTACTCGGTGAAAAAGGTACCCCCATTTTGATCCAGCGCACGCGGGACTACCTGGAAGGCAGGCCGGAGCAGGAGTGGGTCCGCTTTCCGGACGCGAGCTCTATTACCAACGAAGAAAAGGCGGCCTTGGCGACGGAACTCGCGGCCAAAAATGCCGCAGCCATGTCCGATTGGCTCGAGCAAGCCTCGCCCCGCAACGCCCTGGTGTTGAGCGAGGCCTTGCGCGCCGTGGCCGACGAGTCGGGTGAGGGAAAATCGCCGTTGCTGGCCGCCTACTGGGCTGGGCGGCATCACCTGAAAGCGGCGGAAAAGGAACACGAGTATTTCCAGCCGCCCGAGGCCTACGTAGGCCGCGAGCTCGACCCGGTGCTGGTGCGGGAGGTTCTGCAAATGATCCAGGACGAACTCGAACCTGGCTACGGGCTTATTGTTGGTTTCCACCGTGCTGCCGGCGTTGCCTCGCCCACTACCGTGGCGGTGGTGCGCTACAACCTGGAGCAAGACATCCAGCCGGAAACGCCGCGCGGGGGGAGCCCCTATCTCACCAATTTTATGTATCCGGGGCCCGAAAACAGCCAGGGGCGGATGCTCGTCCAGTTGGTTTCCGAACACCACCACCACGGCTACATGGACGTGATCCCCCCAAGAAAAAAGCCGGGAGGATCCCAAGGTGACGTCCTCGCGACGGGTCAGGCGGAAAGCCATCCGCATGAGGAGTGGGCCAAGCGGCAGCGCGAGGAGTTTTTTGAATCGCTGCCCCTCGCCTTGGGCGACCCGCGCCATGCTGAGGATGAGGTTTGGGTTGTGATCAGCGGGGTGGTGCCGGACCCGGACCAGGCAGAGGCCGCCGCGGAGGAAGACTTATGACGCAAGAAACGGGTAAAGTGAAATGGGACCGCGTGCAGAACCGCGTGGGTAAACTGCGGGAGGCGATCGGCACGGTTGTGATTGGCCAGGAAACGATTGTTGAACAGATGCTGGTGGCGCTGATTTGTCGGGGCCACTGCCTGATTGTCGGCGTGCCAGGCCTGGCCAAGACGCTGCTGGTCAGCACGCTGGGCACCATCCTGGGGCTCAGCTTCCGTCGCATCCAGTTTACGCCGGACCTGATGCCGATGGACATCCTCGGCAGCGAAATCCTCCAGGGCAACGACGGCGGGGGCGAGCGCGCCTTTAAATTTGTCCGGGGGCCCATTTTCGCCAATCTGATTCTGGCGGACGAGATCAACCGCACCCCTCCCAAGACGCAGGCCGCGTTGCTGGAAGCAATGCAGGAGAAGCAGGTCACCGTGGCCGGGCAGACCTGGCAACTGGAAGCGCCCTTCCTGGTGTACGCAACGCAGAACCCGATCGAGCACGAGGGCACCTACCCGTTGCCCGAGGCGCAGCTCGACCGCTTCTTTGCCATGCTTAAGATCGACTACCCGAGCCTGGATCAGGAGCGGGAGATCGTGACCAAGACGAGCGGCGGCGACCTGCCCGCGCCCGAACCCGTGCTCAACCGCGAGGACGTGCTCGAGCTCCAGGAAGCCTGTGCGGAGATTCCTCTGCCGGACAACGCCCTGGAGGCGATTCTCAAGCTGGTGCACAGCTCGCGGCCCAGTGCCGAACTCAGCGGAGACTTTGTCCGCAAGTACGTGGAGTGGGGTGCCGGCCCGCGAGGCGCGCAGAACCTGGCCCGCGCCGCCCGTGCACTCGCGATGCTGCGGGGCAACTCAGCCGCCTCCATCGAGGAAGTGCGCGAACTGGCCGCGCCGGTGCTGCGCCACCGCATCATCCCCAACTACAACGCCACCGGCGAGGGCGTCTCGGTCGAGGACATCATTACCCACCTTCTGGAAAAGCTTTAACCCTGGCCTCCTCCTTTCCGCCATGGCGCAACTCAGCTTCAAGTACCTCAAGCCGGAGGACATCCGGCGCCTGGCCAGCTTCGAGTTCGCGCCCAAGTTGCTGGCCGAGGGCTACCTGAGCGGCAAGCACAAGTCCAAGGCCCGCGGCAGTTCCATCGAGTTCCACGACTACCGCCAGTACGTGCCGGGGGACGACCTCGCCCTGGTGGACTGGCGCGTCTTTGCCCGGACCGACCGTCACTACCTGCGCACCTTCGAGCAGGAGATCAACCTAGAGTGCAACATCTTCCTGGATTGCAGCGCCTCCATGGCCTTCGGCAATCGACTGACCAAGCTCGAGTACGCCTCTTTCTTTGTCGCGGCGCTGGCCTACATCGTCCACCTCTCGCGCGACCGGGTTTCCCTTCAGCTCTTCGACGACAAGATCCGCGCCTGGTTCCCGCCCTCCAACACCAGCAAGCACCTGATCAACCTGATGCACGCGCTGGAAAACAACCAGCCGGGCGGCCCGACTTCGGCGGCGGAAGCGCTGCGTCGCTCGGTCCCTTTGCTCAAGCGGCGCGGCACGCTCGTCATCGTGTCGGACTTTCTCAGCGACCCTGGAGAAATGTTCAGCGCGCTCAACCCCTACCTCCACCGCGGTTTTCGCATTTATTTGTTCCAGATTTTGGACCCGGCGGAAATCGAGCTCGAAGGCAAGGGCCTGGCTACCTTCGTGGACATGGAGAGCCGCGACCGGCTCGTCGCCCACTCCGAAAACCTGCGCGAGAACTACCGCCAGCTCATGCAGGAGCATACCCGGAACTTGCGGTCGCTGGCGACGCGGCGGGGCGTCGCCTACCGGCTTTGCCGCACCAACGAATCCTTTCTCGACCTCTTTGACACGCTGTTGAAATGAACCTTGTCTGGCAAAACGCATGGCTGGCTCCGGCCCTGGCGCTTATCGCCGTACCGGTGCTGGTGCACCTCTTCGCCCGCGCCAAGCCGCCCGCCTACCAGTTCAGTTCCAACGAGTTTATCCGCCGGGCCAACAAGAAGACGCTGCGACTTAAAAAGCCGCAGGACTTGATCCTGTTGCTGATCCGCACGCTGCTCTTTGCCGCGTTAATTCTCCTTTTTCTCCAGCCGATGCTCTTTTCCCGGTTCTTTTCCGACGGTGGCGACTCCCGCCACGTGGTTCTGCTGGTGGACGCGAGCGCGTCCATGGCTTACGCGGAGGGCGGGCGCACGCGTTTTTCCGCCGCCACCGCCCAGGCCTCGGAGGTCCTCGGCGGGCTGGAAGCCGGCGACACCGCCAACGTCATTTTCCTGACCCGATCGCCCGAGGGCGCCCTGCCGGAACTCAGCCCCAACCTCGGCTTTCTGCGCGAACGGCTGCGCAGCGCCCAACTCAAACCGCAGAGCATGAGCGCCGCTCCCGCCTTGAGCGCCGCACTGGCGCAGCTCGAGGCGGCACCCGGCACGCGCGAAGTCTGGGTGCTCTCCGACTTCCAGGCCACCGCGTGGCGGGACCAAAAGCTGGAGGTGCCGCCCGATGTGCGCTTGGTCCAGGTGCGCATTGGCCAGGAGGAGGCTTCCAACGTGGGTGTCTTGAACCTGAAAACCGATCCGCCGGTGGCCTTTGCCGGCGACGAGGTGACCGTCTCGGCGGAAGTCGCCAACTTCTCGCCCGAGCCCCGTCGCGTCACCGCCTACCTTGAAGCCGGGGAGAGCCGGGCCTCCCAGCCGCTCAACCTCGAACCGTGGTCCCGTGGCGTCGCCTCTTTTCCCGCCCGCGCCTTGCCGGGCGAATGGGAGATTACGGTCCGCGTGGACGAGGATGCCCTGACCGGTGACAACCAGCGGGGGGTTGTGCTGCCCGTGCGCGACGCCCTGCGCGTTGGCATCGTGGCGGAACCCGAGGGGGCGGCTACGGCGGAGATTTGGGCGCGTGCCCTGCGCGCGCTCGGCCGGAGCGACGTGCGCCGGTTGGAACCCGACGCCCTGGGCAGCCAGGACGATTTGGACGTTCTCTTTCTGGCCGGGTGGCGCGGCGACGAAGCGGCTACTCGGCGGCTGCGGGAACTGCGCGAGCGCGGCCTCTCGATAGTCTGGATGCCGAGCCCGGACGGCGATGCCGCCGCCCTCTTTGAAGCCGAGGCCAGCGGCGCGCCCCGGCGGGAACGGCTGCGCGAACCGATGCGCCTGCGACTCGATACGAACGAGGACCCGGTCTTTGCTCTCTTTGCAGACGGACAGTACGGCGACCCGACCCGGGGCGAGTTTTCCTCCCGGTTGAAGCTGACCGAAGGCTGGGTACCCGCACGGTCGACGCCGCTGTTGGCTTACGCGGACGGCCAGCCCGCTTTGGCGCGCCTGCCCAACCCCGCCGGGGCCGGCGCTCCCGGCACCCTCATGCTTTGGAACCTGGACCTGGATCCGGCTGTCAGTAACTGGGCGGGCCAGCCGGAGTTCCTTTTTGTACTCGGTGAACTGCTGGAATCGTTGGCCCAACAGGCCGTCGCCGAGGTCATTGGCCCCCAGCCGGGGGATTCGCTCTTTTGGCAGCCCAGGACCCAGGTCGTGCCAAGCGAGGTCTCGCTCCAGGGACCGGACGGTGCCGCTGTCGAGCTGCTCGAGGGCGGGACGGGCAGCGGCCTCCTGCAGTCCCTTCCGGTGGCGAAAACGGGCGTTTACGAGTGGCAGTTGCGCGGTGAATCCGCCAAGCGTCAGGCGGTCAATTTTCCGGCGGCGGAGTCCGATCTGCGGACGTTGACGCCGACGGCGGCGGAAGGCGGCGATGGCGTGATCGTCGATGGCAGCGTGGCTATCCGGGAGTTTAGCGAAGGAACCGACCTGTGGCCGTACCTGCTCTTGTTAGGCGTGGCGCTGGTGATAATCGAAGGAGGCTTTCTGTGGTGGGCGAGACGGTTCTGAATCCGGTTTGGCGTCTGGACTACGTTGTCCTGGCCTTTGCGGCGCTAATTGTGGCCGGGGGTGCGGTGGCGTGGATGAATGCGCGCCGCTGCGCCTGGCCGAGCCGGACGGCGGCAACGGCCCTGCGCGTGCTGGGCATCGGCGGGCTGGCCGTGATTGCGCTCAATCCCGGCCGTTGGTTGGCGGAGCCTGTGGAGACGGCGACGGAATGGGCGGTGTTGATCGACACGAGCCGGAGCATGAACACCGAAGATGTCGGCGACGACCGCCAGCAGCGTCTGGAGAAAGCGCGCGAATTGGCCCGCCGGGCGCTCGACGCGGCGCCCAACCCTGATGCCGTCCGGCTGTACGCCTTCGACGGTGACGCCCGCGAACTCGTCGAAGGAGACCTCGAAACCCTCATCGCGGAGGGCGACGACACCAACATTACGCTGGCCGGGCAAAGCGTGCTCGCACGGTCCCGTTCCCGTGGCAAGTCGCTGGCGGGTATTCTCCTGCTCACGGACGGGCGGCAAGTAAGCGACGAACCGCCGGAGGCCTTCGCCCTGCTGGCTCGTGCGCGGCAGGCGCCGATCTTTCCGCTGCCGCTTTACGGCCAGGAAACCAAACGCGATTTGGAGCTCAGCAGCGACCGCCGGCAGTATGTGGGGTTCCCGGGCCAGAAAGTGCAGGTTGCGGCCAAGCTCACAGCGACCGGCCTGGGACGGATCATGCCGGAGGTGGAATTGGCCGACGATACCGGAAAGGTTCTGGAGCGGCGCAAGGTTGCGCTGACCGGAGACGGCGAGCAGAGGCTGGAGTTTGAGCCCGCCGCGGAAGCGCCCGGCTACCGCGAATACACCCTGCGCGTGGCGCCCTGGGGCGGAGAGAGCGACGAAGCCAACAACTTTTCGGCCTTCGGCATCACGACACTGGCTGAGCCGCTGCGCATCCTTTTCCTGGAGGGCTCGCCATCGTGGGACAGCAAATTCCTGATCCAGCTCCTGCGCCGCCAGCCCAACTTCCGGGTCGTCTCCAACTACCGGCTTTCCTCGGATCGCTTTTTCCGGATCGAGAACGATGTGGCCGACGCCGACGAGGCCACCGCCAACACCTTTCCCGCCAATCTGGAGGAGCTTTCCGGCTACGACATCGTGATCTTTGGCAAGGGCGCGGAGTACTTCATGACTTCCGAGCGCATCTCCATGCTGAAGGAATTCGTCCGCACCCAGGGCGGCACGGTTCTCTTTTCCCGCAGCAAGCCTTACCACGGCGAGCTGCCCGAGCTGGCCCCGCTGGAGGCCGGCCGCTGGGGCGACCTCGTCAACCAGGAGTTTACCCTGAGCCCGACCAACCTGGGGGTGGAGTCCGGCCTGTTTGAGCCCGCCGACTCATCCTTCTGGGAGCAACTCCCGCCGCTGGAAGGCGCGGTCAAGATTTCGCACTTTAAGCCCTTTACCGAAACCATGGCTACGGGCCTCTACGCGCGCGGGGGCGGGGAGCGGGAATTCCCCGTGGTCGTCACCCGCCGTTACGGCCAAGGCATGTCGCTTACCGTCAACGCGGACGGGCTTTGGAAGTGGGACTTTTTTCCGCAGGTGACCCAGCACGGCGTGATGTACGACCGCTTTTGGACGCAGCTCATTCAGTGGGCGGCGATATACGCGGAGTTTCTGCCCGGGCAGAAGTACTCGCTGCATCTCAGCAGCTACAGCGCTCAGCCACGGGAGCCGGTGCGGGTCCGCATTGAGCGCCGCGGTCGCGCCGAGGCCAAGCTGCCGCCGCCCTCGGTGGAGGTGCGGCGCGGCGAGGAACTGGTGACCTCGCTGAGTTCCCGCCCAGCGCCCGGCCATGCGCAGCGTTGGGAGCTCATCCTTAGCCTCCCCGAGCCGGGCCGCTACCGAGTGCTGCTGGGCGGCCAGGAAGACGAAGGCGATGTTGCCCCCAGCCGAGGCCTGGTGATTGAGCCGCCGCCTACGGAGGCCTCCAGTGCGGCCGGTAACACGGCCTTCCTCCGGCGACTGGCCGACATTTCCTCTGGAAAGTTGGTGACGGAAGCCGATCTTGATACACTGCTCAGCGAGGGAGCCGACGCGCCTCCCCCGGAGGAATCCGGCACCGCGGAGTGGCAGCCGCTCTGGGACCAAACCTGGCTCCTCGGCTTCATGCTTGGCTGTTTTACCCTGGAATGGGTGATTCGCCGGCGCAACGGCCTGATGTGATGACGACGACCCCCGACAACGCTTATCTTCACTCGCTCGACCGGCTCTTGCGGCAATGGCAGCGGGGCCTGCTGGTGTGTGCGGTGCTCAATGTGCTCGGGGTTCTGCTGCTTACTTTGCTGGTCTACGGCGTGTTGGACTACTTCCTCGCGTTGAACGAGCCGGTGCGCTGGGTCATCAGTCTCGGCGTGCTGGCGGCGATGCTGATTCTGTGTGTGGTGCGTTTTTCCCAGGTGCTCGTCAAGGGGCGGCGGGAAGTGGCCGCCTTTGCCGATGAGCTGCAGGCCGACCGGCGCCACCGCCTTCTCGGCACGCTGGAACTCCAGCATGAACTGGCCGAAGCCAAGGCAAGCGATCCCGGCGGCTTTCGCGCCTACCTGCTGCATCGCGAACTTGGCCAGGCGGGGGTGCACCTGGCCCGCGCCGAGCAACGCGGCGTCTGGCCCCGGGAGCAGTTCGGGGCCACGCTCAAAGCCTTTGCGGTGCAGGCGGGGATTGTGCTGGTGGTCGCGGCGCTCAACCTGGCCGGCGCGGGCACCGTGACCATGCGCATGCTGATGCCATGGGCGGATGTCCCGCCGTCGAGCCCCTACACCTTTCACGTCACGCCCGGGGCGCCCAGCGTTATTTACGGCGACGATCTGGAAATTTCCGCGCAGATCGAAGGCGGGGCCGTCGAGGATCCGGTGTATCTGGTCACCAGACGCGATGGCGTCTTGCATCGAACGCCTAGTTTTCATTCCGGCCAAGGAGCCTACAGTCAGCGGCTCGAGAACATCACCTCGCCGGTGGCGTTCTGCTTTAGCACCGGCACTGCCCGCAGCCGCTGGCACGAGGTGCAGGTCCGCTACATTCCCCGCGTCGTCATGACGGGGGTCACGGTTTACCCTCCCGCCTATTTGCAGAAACCGAGCCAAACCATGTTTCTCGGCGAGGAGAAGCTCAAGGCGATCGTCGGCTCCAAAGTGCGTCTCGCGGTCACCAGCAACCGCCCCCTGGCCGGAGGCACGCTTACGATCACTCCCGCGGGCGAGGAGGGCGGCCCGGTCCAAACCGTCAAGGCGACCAATGCCGGAATCCACTCCGTCCAGTTCGAGTGGACCGTGCAGGAGGACGCGGAGCTGGAAATCGAGGTGGAAGACATCCTGGGCACGCGCAACGAAGAGCCCTACCGCGTTGCCCAAAGCGCACGGCCGGACGAGCCGCCCGCCGTCACGATCTCCACTCCAAGGCCCTTCGTCCTGGCGACCCCGTCCACGCGGATTCCGGTTGAGGCCAGCGCCGAGGATGATTTCGGCCTGCGGCGCGTGAGCTACGTGCGCAAGGTCGTCGGTTTCCGCGACCGCGCCAAACTGCTGGCGGAGAACCTGCCGCAGCCGCGCTACGGCTTCCAAGGCGAGGTCGATCTCGCCCGCCAGGGCGTCCAGCCCGGCGACGAGTTGGAGCTCTTTCTGGAAGCCAGCGACCATAACCCCAGCCTGCTCGGGACCGGCGTCTCCGGCATGGTGCGCATTCAGGTGATCTCGGAGGAGGAATACGCCGAGCGCATCCGCGCGCAGACGACCATCGATGAATTTCTGCGGCGCTACGAGATTCTGAACGAGGCACTGCGGCAGCAGCAGGAGAAGGCGGCGGAACTGGCGGAGATGGTGCGAGATCCGAATGCTAGCGACGAGCAACTGCAGCAAAAGCTCGACGCACTGCGCCGGCAAAACGAGGCCGTGCAGGAGCTCTTCAAGCGCATCGCCGAGGACTTTCCCGCCTTTGCCACCGACCCGGAGCTGAACGAAACGGCCGAGCAGGTTGCCGAGCGCCTGGAGCAAACGGGGCAGGGAATGGCGCAGGCCACCGTGAGCAACCGCGAAGACTTGGAGCGTGTCATGCGGAAAATGGCTCCGCAACTGGAAGAGGCGCAACGCCGGATGCAGCGTGCCAACGAAGTGGCTGAAATCGTGCAGGAAGTGCGCGCGTTAATGGAGAACGCCTCCGGTTTTGCCCGGCTCTACGAGCGGCAGTCGCAGCTCGAACGCCAGAGCGAGCGCTTTAGCAACCCGTCGATTAGCCACTCCGAACGGGAATTGCGGGCGATGGCCGGACTGCAGGAGCGCATCCGCATTGAACTCGACGAACTGGCGGAAAAAATCAAGCTCGACGCCACCGCCCTGGGTTCCGAGCACCAGGAACTAAAGGAAAGCGCGTTTGAGTTTTACAACCGGATGCAGGATCTGCAGATCAGCGAGGCGATGCAGGCAGGGGTGGAGGCCGGGCGGAGCCTTGACGGCCGGGGCCTGCACCTGCAGGCCGCCACCGCTCGCACGAAAATGGAAGAGCTTATCAGCGAATGCTCGGGCGGCGGCTTCGGCGGCATGTGCGAGGGCTGCATTCGGTTTCAAATCAAGCGCAGCGGCGGCGGCGCCACCACGGCGCAAGCTCTCGCCCAATTGCTGGGAGCGCTTTTGGGACAAGGCGGGACTGGCAGCGGTGGGGGCGGCCCCGGCGGGCTCGGCGGTAGCGGCTATTGGGCGCAGGGCAAATCGATGTTAAACGTGCCGGTCTACGGCCCGGCACGAACCAGTTTTTCCACCAGCAACATCCGCTCTTTAATGGCCGACGGACCGGCCTCCGGCGGCGCCGGGCGCCAGACCGAGATGGAGGTGGTGGAAAACACCGTCACCGCCGCCGAAAAGACCGAAAGCGAGCGCTTCCCCCAAGAGATGATTCCCGAACGCTACCGCGACGCCGTCCGCCACTTTTACAGCCAACCCGAATCCCAACCCGACGCCCTCCCGACACCATGAAAGCGAAACTGATCCCAACCCTTTGCCTGCTGCTTGCGGTAGGCGCTTCTCCGCTCGAGGCCGAGGACGATGCCGTGCAGTGCGCCAACCTGATTTATGGCGGCACCAACACCTCGCGGTGTTTTAGCGACGAGTTCCTCAGCGACGTGCAGCGCAAGACCTCCATCCCCACGGAACGCCGGTTCAAAAGCGTCAAGCTCGCCTCCGAAGAGCTCTTTGAGTACCCCTTCGTCATCATCACCGGGGAGAACGAGTTCCGCTTCACCCCCGGCGAGCGCGAGAACCTGAAAAAGTACCTCAGTGAGGGCGGCTTTCTGCTGGCTTCGGCCGGCTGCTCGAACGCCGAGTGGCACGACTCCTTCGAACGCGAGATGCGGGCCGTTTTCACCGAGACGCCGCTGACCAAAGTGGGCATGGACCATCCCATCTTCCGCATCGTTTACCAGATCGACGAGCTCAAGCTCAAGTCGCCCGACCCGGAAGCGCACCTGCAGGGACTCGAACTCAACGGCAAGCTGGTCAGCATCTACTCGCGCCACGGCCTCAACAACACCGCCAACACCGAGGGTTGCTGCTGCTGTGGCGGCAACGAGATCACGAACTCCATGGAGGTCAACGTCAACGTCTTGGTTTACGCCCTGATGCACTAGCCCCCGCCCCGCATCCGCATGTTCCTTCGCCCGCTTCCGTTGCTCGCCGCTGGCGTCCTGGCCGTTTCCGTCGCCGGGACGAAGGCGGAGACGCCCGGTGGGGACCAGCCGTTGCGTTGGGTTGGCGATTTTGAGCAGGCGGCCGTGCTCGCGGCCGGCGAGTACCGGCCGATTGTGCTCGTTTTCAGTTCCCCCCACTGCGCTTGGTGCAAGCGGCTGCGCAGCGAGACCCTGGACGACCCCATGCTCAAGGGGCTTCTGGGCCAATATGTGCTGGCCGAAATTGACGTGACCGAAGACGCCGCGACGGCGATGCGCTTCCGCGTGCGCGGGACACCGACGACTCTGATCCTCGGTTCGGACGGCGTGCCCGTGGACGCCTTCGGCGGGTTCATCTCGGCGGATGATTTGCGCAAGAGACTTAACCTGGGGCTGAACCGGCAAAGCGACGCGCTGACGCCGGAATCCGAGCAATGGCTGGAAACCCTCCGCGGCGGCGATCTCAGCGCAGCCCAGTGGGCGGCGATGATCGCGGGGCTGAGCCGTCAGGCGGACAAAGGCGCCCTGATGCGTGCGGTGACCGATCTGGATCCCATGCCAAAGTCGGTTTGGGTCGGGTTGCTAGGCCACCCGAATCTGGCCGTGCGCGCCGGTGTGCTCGATATCCTGGAGCGGATTACCGGCGAGACGCACGGTTACGATCCCTGGCAGGACGATGCCATTGCCAACACCCAAGCTTTGCTGCGCTGGCGCCAGTGGGCCCGCGGCGCGGAAACCACGCCCGTCGGCAAACTCAAGCTGAGCCCGGAGGAGATTCGCGGCGTTTTCGCCGATCTGGTCAGCGAGGACCAGGCCCGCGCCTCCCGCGCGCGGGTCCTGCTGAAGCAGGCCGGGCCGGAATGGTTGCCGGTGCTTGAAGAGGCCTGGGCCGCCGCGGAGGACTTGCCCCCCGGCGCCCGCAAACGCTTGCAGGAGGCCCGGTACTATCTGCTGCTTTCCGGCCTACCGGCGGGCAACACCGAACGCCTGACCAGCGGTCTCGTCTACGGCAACCTTGATCTGCAGATGCAATCCCTGACGGGGATGGCGGTCTACGGGCGGGTGGCGGTGCCGATCTTTGCCGAGCACCTGGCTTCTCCCAAGGCGGTGGTGCGCGAGACGGCCATCGACGGCTTGCTGCGCACCGGGCGGCGTGGCGTGGTCGGCATTGTGGCCAAGCACCTGGAAGACGAGCCGGACGAAAACGTGACGTTTGTGGCGCTGCGTGCGCTGGGCGAAGTCAACAGCCGCAAGGGTCTTGAGTTGCTCACCGGCTACCTGGACCACGACAACGAAGACCTCGTAATTGCCGCGCTGCGGAGCATCGCCCGGCTGGAGAGCCGCGAGCCCGCCGCCGACATCGCCAGCTGCCTGCAGGACCCGCGCTGGCGGGTACGCGTGGCCGCGCTGGAAACCGCCGCTAAGCTCAAGCTTAATTCCCTGGAGGATCAGGTCGTGGCGTTGCTGGACGACGAAGATGATTTTGTCCGAACTCTGGCTGTGCGGAAGGTGGCCGAGATGCACCTGCGCTCCTCGCTGGCTCAGTTGACCAAGGCTTACTTTGCGGAAGACTCGCTCAAGCCCGCCGTGATTGACGCTTACGCCAGTCTCGACGCGCCGCTGCCCGGCCGGGTGAAGAAGGATCTGCTCGAACAGTCGCCGGAGGTGCAACTGAGCGCTCTGCAGGTCTTGCAGAACCACTCCGACGTGGACGCTTCGCTCGCAGTCGATTTGCTGGAGAGCCCGAACCCCGACGTGCGCATGGCGGCCGTCCGGCTCTTGGCGGCCAACGGCCTGGACCAACCGGCCGGCCGTGCCGCCATGCTCGGCGTTCTCCGCGGGGGAACCGAGGGTGAGCGCACCGCCGCGCTCGAAGCCATGCGCGTCGACGGGGAGGACCTCCTGGGCCGCGACCCGGCCAGCGGATGGGCGGACGGCTTGCTCCGGGCCGCCCCGGCTTCCGCCGCGCTTTCGTCGACCACAGGCGCGACCTCTGCGGACGTGATCGCGGGCTTCAACGAGGCGCATGCCGCCGCGGGCTTGCGCGTGACTTCCAACGACGATCTCCGCGAGTTCCTGCTGGAGCTGCGGGACATGACTGGGCCCGGGCAACCGGGCCGTGTCCGTCTCGCGGCGGGCCGCGTGTTGACCCGGTTGGGCGCATCGGGCGCGCTGCCCTATCTTTCCGCGAATTTGGACGCCTTGACGGTCAGTGAGCTGCGCAGACTGGTGCGCGATCTCGATCACGTGCCACCGGGGTCCGCGCGCCCCATGCTGACCGACTTGCTCGACCACGCAGACTCAAACGTGCGCGAGTCGGCGGCGGAGACCCTCTTTGAGCAGAACGACCCGGCCGCGCTCGACACCGTCTTGGAGGCGCTCACGAGTCTCGACGGCCGTCTGCAACCCAACGAGATCTTTGGCTACCGGCTGGCCTACCTGTTGCGCGATGGGAGGATGCGGACGCGGTTTGGGGAATGGGTGAGGGCGATTCTGGCGGAACCGACCGTGAAACCCAGCGTGCAGCGTTTCGCCCTGGCCCTGACGCCGTTGACCTGGCAAAAGGGCGACGAAGAGCTTTTGGCGCCGTTTCTGGCGTCCGACGATGTGTGGACGCGCCGGGAGGCGATCCGCGCGCTGGGCAGCGGCAACCGCGAGGCGTTCGAGGCCCGGGCCGACGAACTGCGCCGTAGCCCCCATGCCTCCGTCCGCGAGACGGTCGTGCGCAACTACTCCGTCGACGACGACGACTGGATGTGGAAGCACCGCTTTGATCCGGCCTCACCGGTCTCGGGAATTTCGCGCTACCACCGAATGCATGAGCATAACCGGCGCAAGCCCGGCCTGTCCAAGCAAGGCGAGGAGATCCTCACGGAGTTAACGCGGGACCCGGTTGCTTCCGTCCGCTACCAGGCCTACCTCGCTCTGATGCACGCCCGGCGGCCCGTCGATATTCGCGGCTTTATGGAGACGGCCACGGAATTGCCCGACCAGAAAACGGTTGGCCGCGCGGTGTCGAAGTTTCTCGAAAATAACCAAGGGCGCTTGGGGCCGGAGTACGCTCCGTTGGCCATCTTCCTCCAGCACGGATGGCAGTCCGAGGGCGTCAAGGAGCGGATTCGCCGGCGCTTAAGCGTGGCGCAAGATACGGAGGAATCCGTCGCGGGCGACGAGCTACTGGCGGTTGCGAATGAGGCGCCCGCGCGTTTTCAGCCGCCCGTGACCACCGCTGAGCCGGAGAATCCGGAGCTTGTGCGTTTGGTCTATTTTGCCAGCGCCGGCTGCCGGGAGTGCGAGCTGGCGGAGGAGAAATTGGAAGAACTCAAGGCCTCTTTCCCGGCCATTGAAATCGAAAAGCACGACATCCGCGACATCTCCTCCATGCGCTACAACGAGGCCCTCAGCAGCCGCTTCGGCGTGCCGCACAAGCTGCGGCAGGTGACGCCTGCGGTTTTCGCCGCGGCAGGCTATCTGGCCAAGGATGACGTGAACCTGCGCAACCTCGGCGAGCTCATCCAGCAGTCGCAAGGCACGCCGCTTGAGCTTTGGCATGACGTCACCGCTCCGGCCATGGCCCAGGCGGAAACCGCCATCTCCGAGCGCTTTCAGTCGTTCACGCTGGGGGTGGTGCTGGGTGCGGGCCTCCTCGACGGGCTCAACCCGTGCGCCTTTGCCACCATCATCTTCTTTCTCTCCTATCTGCAGATGAGCCGGCGGCCGCGCCACCAGATTGCGCAGGTGGGCATCGCCTTTGTGGCGGCGGTGTTCCTGTCCTATTTCATCCTCGGCCTTGGTTTGGTGGAGATCATCGCGCGCATTGAAGCCCTGCGAACCATCGGCCTTGCCTTTAACTACCTGGTGGCGGCCATCGCGCTGGTCATCATGGTGGTGAGCTTGCGCGATGGCGTCCTGGCGCTGCAGGGGCGCTTGCGAGACATGAATCTGCAGTTGCCAAGCTTCCTCAAGGAGCGGGTGCGGCAGGTATCGCGCAAGGGCGCGCGCCACGCGCATTTTGTGGTCGCCGCTTTCGTGAGCGGGGCGATCATCTCCGTGCTGGAGCTCGCCTGCACCGGCCAGGTCTACCTCCCCACCATCATGTACATGGTCAAAAGCGGCGAGCACCGTTGGGACGCCGTCTTCTACCTCCTGATGTACAACCTCGCGTTTATTCTGCCGTTGGTGATCATCTTCATCGCGGCCACCTTTGGTTTGCGGCACGAGGCGCTGATTAAATGGCAGGCCAAGCACACCGCCAGCGTTAAGTTTGCCACGGCCGGACTCTTCCTGGTGCTTTTTGCCTTTTTGGTGCTGCAAACCCAGCTGATCTAGAGCTCCGCGAATCTTTCCGGCCTGCGATCCGCACACTCCGCGTTGACTGCCGATGCCGAGCGGTCCGGCAGCGCCGCCAATACTCCGGGATTTCGAATCCGGTTCGAGGGTGCTCTAGCCGGCAAACCGTTCTTCCGGCACACCCTTTATGCCGAGGTCATCAATGACGAACACGTTGCCGGCCTGGGGATAGGCTTCCAGCTCCTCGTCTGTCATGAAGAGGCGCTGCGACGTCACAAACAGGCGGTCGTGGTTGGGGCCACCGAACGTCGGGCAGGTCGGGCGGGGCACCGGCATATCGATCTCGA
Source organism: Verrucomicrobiota bacterium (assembly GCA_038745425.1). Classification (GTDB taxonomy): domain Bacteria; phylum Verrucomicrobiota; class Verrucomicrobiia; order Methylacidiphilales; family UBA1321; genus CAWUJC01. The sequence continues at coordinate 17,808 of JBCDLL010000053.1, forward strand.
GCATGACCCGGCCTTTGGGATCCAGGCGAACGATCTTGCCGCCGGCCACCAGCGCGCACCAGTAGCAGTCTTCCGCATCGACGGTGCCGCCGTCGACCATGCCCGGGCGGTCGGCGGTGGAGAAGAATTCGCGGCGGTTGGAGAGGCGGCCTTCATCCGGGTCGAAGTCGAAGCGCCAAACCTGATTCCCGAGCGTGTCGGAGAAGTACATCGTCCGGCCATCCAGGCTAAAGGCGGTGCCGTTGCTGACCATGAACTCAAAATCCGGCGCGTGACGCGTCACCGTCCAATCGGGCGCGAGGCAGTAGATCGCGGCGGTTTTTGCCTCAATCTTCTTGTTCATGCTGCCACACCAGAAGCGCCCTTGGCGGTCGCACTTGCCGTCGTTGAAGCGGTTTTCCGGCTGGTCCGATTCCGGATCAATCCGCGTGGTAAACGTCTCCGCGGCCAGCTCGAAGGTGAGAAAGCCGGCATCCGAGGCGCCGACCATGCCGCCTTCGCGTCGCATGGCAAAGGAGCCGATCGGTCCGGGCGTGTCCCAGACATCCACCCGCCCGCTCTGGGCATCCCACCGTTCCATCCGGTACTTCACGTGGTCAGACCAGTAAAGCGCTTGCTCCTCCTCAACCCACAGCGGGGCCTCGCCCAGACCATCCTGGCTCTCAACCAGGCAACTAATTTCATGCGACATTGTCTTGGATATCCTCTGCTGTGATTTGTCGGTTGAACTTTCTTGGACGATTCAACCGAGTCGACTTGTCGTAAAAGCACCCCCGACGGATCGGTTTAAATTTTGACAAAGTCGGATGGCCAGATTTGTGTCCCCTTACGAAGAACATCCCGAAAGCTCGCATCTTCTGGTATTCATGCTATCGACGTCGCTAAAGCCAACCCAAAAGCGGGTTGTTAGGAGACCATGAAGGGTTGCATTCGCCGGCGTGGCCAAGCAGGATCAATCAAGTGGCAGATTCCTACGACGGTGTCTCAAGAAACCACCCAAACCGAGGGAACTGCAACAAGTAAGGAAACGGAATCGGATGCTACCGCACGACGCTTTTTTTGACTTACGTCTAAATCAATTCTTAGCAAGCAGCCAAATCGATGTAGTCAGTGATTACGATTTGCTAGGAAAAAAATGGTGCGGAGAGGTTTTTAGTTTTTGGGAATGGCTAAGGCTCAAAAGCGATCCCCAAAGACTGAGATATATTTCATTGGAATTTGAATATGACCACGCGGACCTTGCTGATTTAGTCTGTGAAAAAATACAGCTTCCTCTGCGAGCATCAGCAACATCCAGCGATTTAAGCGAGATTTTTGGTCCGCCAGAGAATCAAAACAGTCTTCTTCCCGATCGGATAACAGTCGAATACCAGGTTCAAGATCCTGGTTATTTGATCTCGTGCACCATCCATCAGAAGCTTGGTTTGATTTATGCAAGCTGCGAAATACGTTAGAGGAGAGCCCAAGGAAATTCATGCACTCAATGCGTTTTCAAAAGGGTAGGCGCATAGCCGTCGCTGAAAAAATCGGACTTTAAATCATGAGAAGGAATATAATAGTTACGCTCGTTGTTGTTCTCTTTATAAATTTCACACAGAACACAGCTTCGGCGAGAACCACTAGCTTCTTATTTGAAGTAGAAGTTGAAGAATTAGGCTTCACTTCAATGTCTCTGAATACAGTGCTAGAAGTGATGCGACGTTTTACAAGCGATGAAGCGATCAGGATGGGAGATATTGAGGAGGGAAGCCATTTCCCTTTTGTATACAAATATGATCCGGCGCTCTCAACTAAGGAGCTTACGTTGAGAATCGATAAGGGCCCTCTGGCAAGCGCGCTGGACAAAATTTGTAAAGAAGCGGGCATAACCTATCACTATAAAGACGGAATGGTCTACTTTGAAGAAACGACGTCTGAGAACTTCGAAAAGAGAAAGTAAAGAAACGCTCAATGTCATATCAATACTATATTAACAAAGTATATCAATGGTCGTGACCAAATTGTTTCGAGATTGGTAGGCTTCGTTTTCCTGCTTAGATGGCCGTAAAGTACTTGCTGCTTCTTATTTAAAATATACTGTAAACGACGTTAATTTTGAAAAATGAATGCTACTTGGATTGGCTGGGACTTAGGAAACATGCTTTTTGCTGCTATATTAATATCGCTTTTTATAGTGTACATGAGCACAGTATTTCTCGGCCTTTTTCAATGTGGAAAGTATGTTTTCGCAAAGGATGAAAAAAGGCCGTTACATAAAGAGAAAATGGATGGTTTTATTCGTTTTTCAAATCGAGTAGTAGCTGTTGTGTTGGTTGTAGTAATTTTATTTTTACTATATGATTTATCAAATTTGCTGTTAGCTTGCTAAAGCTGAAGTTTGCATTTCAGAGATAGTTGAGTTTGTGTAGTCTTTTTTATAGAGATGCTAATGGATGGTTTGAGCTGGTCGCCATAATCCATTCACAATCGGTTGCCATGTCTTTGTCATCAAACCGACGGCGGAACCACGCAGCTAAGCCGAAGAACCACGCCTGCCTGAACCTACTAAAAATACCACCGACTTGTTTGCGGCTATTCCTTTTTCCTGGCTGCCAAGCAAGTGAACCGAAGTAAACGGAGGCGGTATAAGCTGGAAACCTCTCCGTCAAGTTTTTCTACTTGACTCCAAGGTAAATAGAGGCGATATTTCTTAGTGTGTGCTGGTACGGGCACCTGACCCGGGTCCAACGGGATGAGGAATCCGACCCGGCCTGGGCAGCAAGATCTTTGACATACACGCGCGGCTTCCGTAAGGGCAAGGCCTTTGGGTAAGTGGTGTTCCGGTAGGGGAGGCCCGCCCGGCAGGAAAGAGGGATCGAATCCCACTCCCGCCGAGGAGAGTAAGCGCCCCCAAACCCGGCTCCCGCCCGCGCCCGGACATCCCGTCTGCTCAGTAGCCCCACCCGCGCGTCAACGGCGGACCTCCTTGCCAACAGTGTCCGCCTAAGAAGAACGCCAAGCCAAAGGCACTCTTACCGAAGCAACCGCGATGATGTCGAACCGATGAAGGCCAAGGCCGTCCTTGCCAGCGGCAGGCCACCTCCTTATGGTGCGATGCTGACAACACCAGCGCCGCCCGAATGAGTTCCGTCCCGCCCAAACCGTCCACGGATCACAACTTTTCCCAACCCAACCTAAGCATTCTGGCCGGAGTGGAGTGCATGCAGTGGCTCGCCACCAGCGAGCGGCCGATCGGCAGCCTGGAAATGGCCCGGCTGATGAACGTGGACCGCAACCGGGCCAACCGCATCCTCAAGAGCCTGGTGATTGCGGGCATGGCGGAGCAAACCACCGGGCGCAAGTTTATCGTCGGCCGGGGCTTCCACGTCTTGGCGGCGCAAAGCATGCGCGCCTCGGGCATCCTTTGGGCGGCGGCGCCGGTGCTGGAGAGTCTGCACAAGTTGGACTGCATCGTGGCGCTGGGCGTGCTCTGGAAGCGGTCGGTGGCCTACCTCTACTACCACCACCGCGGGCAGTCGGCCGCCCGGGCGATCGGCACGATGTTCTCCTTTCCCGCGCTGTGGTCGAGCATCGGCCGGGTGCTGCTGGCTGAGCTCGAGGACGAAGAGATCGACCGCCTCTACACGGGCCACAAGCTCGAACCGTTCACGGATTTGCGGGCGTTGAAGACGGAGCTGGCCAAGGTGCGGGAGCAAGGCTACAGCTCGCTACAACACGATGACCTCAAGCTGCAATTTACGATGGCTTACCCCGTGGTGCAGGACAACCGGGTGATCGCCGGCGTGGCCATGGCCGACCTGCCGCGGCGGGCGAAGCCGTCTGAGTATCTTGGGGAACTCAAGCACGCCGCCGAGAAGATTGGGCTGACCATGGAGACTCTGCATCATCCCGGCAACCAACCTCAGGCCGACCCGAAATCCAACACCATTTCGGCCTGGCCCGGCCTCGCCTAAGAGAGCATTGGCAAGGCCAAGGCCAGCGGCATTGGGGGCCCGGGAAGCCCGGCTTAGTCGGAAACGCCAACTGCGCTACTCGCCATCCTGACCGTTGGCTTGCCCGCTGCGAGGCAGCACCTGGAGATAATCGGCGAGGGGGCGCCGAAGGGAACGCAGATCCGCGTGGGTGACGGTGATGTCGCGCTGCATGGCTTGCTCCTGCTCGGTCAATTCGAGCTCGCCGCTTTCGGTGGCCAGAATGATTCGGGCGGTGCTCTGGGACAGCCGGCGTTGGACACGGTCGGGAATGCCGAGTCCGTAGCTGACGTGCCCGCGCCCGCAGACGACGAAGACCTGGCGGGGCTGACCGTCCGCGCCGCGAGCCGCCTCGGCAATGTGCTCGGCCATGGTTTCATCGCGGGCGACTTGGGCCTCGAAAACGGTCTGAAGCTTGTTGGGGTCCATGGTCATGTGCACCGCCAGCAGCAGGTTCATTAGCTTCTCGTAAAGCGGGTCGTTGAGCTCGATTTCGGCCGGCAGTTGACGCCGCTGTTCGGGTGAGAGCGAGGCCAGCCCCTTGCGCCCCACGGCGCGGATGATCTCGTTCGGAGCGTTCAACGCGCGGACCGGGATTCCGTTCTTCTGGGCCAGTTCGCAGAGCGGCCGGTATTGCTCGAAGTTGCGCCAGCTTTTGCCCCACTCGAGTTCACGCGCGAGGCCGTCAAAGTCCAGCTCGCCGGAGTTGAACCGGTCCACAATCGGCTGGTGCCGTGCCTCAATCTGCTCCAATCCCAGCGCCATAGGTTTGCCCTTGGCGGCCAGGGCCCGAAGCAACTCGGTCTGGTAGCGGTGATGGCGCGCGATGGTGTGGATCTCTCCCGCGTAGACCACATCCACGGCGGCCAGGTCCTCGACCATCTTGGCGAATGGGACTTCTTCGCCGGTGTAGAGGTCGAGCCAAAAAGGCTTGGCCTGAGCCGCGGCGGGTGGGCTCGTCGCGAGCCAGGCCAAGGCGAGCGCGAGCAAGGGGAGGCCGCGCGGGAGAAGGTTGGTCATCAGCAAATCCGATGGTTAAGGCCCGCCGCCGAGCTCTCGAAACGGCCCCCACGCGACCGCGTTTGTTCAGGCTTCCTGCTTGACCAGAAGCTGTTTGAGCACGGGAATCAGTTCGTCCGTCCAGGAGGGGAGCCGGTCGGCCTGGTCCAGATTGCATTCCTCCACTTCGCGCAAGCGCGAGGCCCCGGCTCCGGCCAGCAGCCGGTCGCAAGAGTGGCCAAACCCGCAGAAGAGGGTGTAGTCGATGTCGCCGAGGGCAAACACGGCGTAGCGCAACTGGGCGAGTTCATCGTGGTGGAGCGCTTCCATCGATTCGTGGAAGGGAATGGCGTCGTCGGGCGGATCGCCTTCCCCATAGGTGCTCACGACAAAGAGGGCCAGCCGCTCTTCCTGGAGCTGCCGGGCCTCGTACTCCGCCAAATTCACCATGCGGCAAGGCAGCTTTTCGTCCTCCAGAGCATCCTTGAGCCATTCGGCACAAGCCTCCGAGTTGCCGGTCTGGGTGGCGTAGAAGACGGTGATCATGCGGTCTTGCGGCGCGGCGCCGGGGCCGCTTTGAGTTCTTTCTGTGCCTGCTGCCGGGCCACCACAAAGGAGCCGATCACGGCCGCCGCCGCGAGGAATTGGGCAACCAGGCTTTCGATGTTCGGGAAAACGGAGAACCAGAGGCCCATCCAGTCGGGCATGTAAGGCACCAGCCACGGGATGGTGGTGGTGGAAATCCAACCGGCCTGCTGCATTTCCTGGGCTTGCTCACCCACCATGATGAGCAAGACAACGCCGAGCATGATGCCGGTTAGCTCGAGCATGCGCCGGTAAGGCAGCTTGTGGTGAGCGATGAAGGTGAGCACGGCCACAATCGCGGCGAAAAAGAGGCCGACCAAGGCACCGAGGTACACGATGTGCGTGCTGAACTGGAGGTAGTAGCTTTGGAGGAAGAGTACGACTTCAACACCTTCTCGGTAGAAGGAAGCAAAGCCGAGCGTGCCGAGGCCCCAAATCACCGTTGCGATGGTCGCCTCGTCTTTGCGTTCTTCGGTCAGCAATTCCTTCTTCTTCTTGTTGTGCATCGCAATCCAGCCGCCCCAATACATTTTGTGGAAGAACCAGTTCATCACCAGCAGCAGTACGAAGATGGCGAGAAGGCCGGTCCAGGCTTGCACCTGAAGGGCGTCGAAGCTTTGGGTCAGGTCGGAGACGATCGTGATGGCGATGAACCAGGTAATGACCGTGGCGATGGCGCCGACGCCCGCGCCGATGAACACCGCCCGCCGGTGGAGGAGATTCTTGGCGCCCATTAGGCTGGCCGTAATGGCCGAAAGCACCAGGATGCACTCCAAACCTTCGCGGAAAACCAGTACGCCAATATCCAGAATGGCTGCGGGGTTGGAGGTGCCTTTGGTGGTCGGATCGGGATTGCCGTCGGCGGTCAGAGCCGCCCAGAGCATCGCTGCGACCACGCAGATCGCGCCAATCGCGATAAACGCCTTGAACATCGGCGACATGGGTTTGGATTCGGCCCGGGGGTCGGGCATGGTGGCAACGGCAGCGTCGGCTTCGGACATGGCAGGATGGTCGGATTTAAGGTTAGTTTAGATTACGCGTGTCCAAGTATGACTAGCACATGCGGCCAGCATGCGCTAACGCTGTTTTGTTCTGATTTATTGTCCCTTACGGGGTCTCGGCCGGTTAGCGAAGAGTAGCTATCGTTCTGCGTCAGAGCAATTTCGGGGCCAGAACGTCCGCCGCAATCTCGCCTCTCAGAACGAGTTCTCCTCACCATCCACAAGGGCGACCACCGGGCCTTTTGGGTAGGGCGCAGCCGGCGGGTATCCGCGGTCAAGGGGCGTCACGGCGAAGGGGGAAGTCCCTCCGGAAAAGACGCAGAAAGGCGGCTGCCGGGCCTCAACTCGGAACAACGCCGACGCACTGCAGAATGAGGAAAATGTTGAGCAAGAGGATGAGGATGGTGGCGGGCCACATGA
>JBCDLL010000054.1:0-24413 GCA_038745425.1 Verrucomicrobiota bacterium
GAATTCTGCCACTGGTTCATGCTCATCCTCTTTGTCGGCTGGACGGCCTTCTTCCTCTTTATCCTCTGGCGCTTCCACAACTCGCGCCAGCCGAAGGCCGACCACGACGGCATGAAGAGCCACTTCTCCAGCCACCTGGAGGTTGCCGTCGTCATTGTCGAGGCGGTGCTGCTGGTTGGCTTTGCCGTGCCCATTTGGTACCAGGCGGTGGACCAGTTCCCGCCCGAGAAGGAATCGCTTGTCGTGCGCGCGGTGGCCGAGCAGTACGGCTGGAACTTCCACTACGCGGGCGAGGACGGTCGCTTTGGCCGCGGCCGCCCCGAGTTGGTCGACGGCGCCAACCCGCTCGGCCTGACGCCGGAGGATCCCTTCGGCCTGGACGACGTCGTCGTCAAAAACCAGATGCACGTGCCGGTCGGCCAGGCGGTCATCGTTAAGATCACCAGCAAGGACGTCATCCACAACTACGCGCTGCCGGCCATGCGCGTCTCGCAGGACGCCATCCCCGGCATGGAGATTCCGCTCTGGTTCAAGGCGGCGCAGACCTCGCCCACCGACGAACTCGGCATGGCGGTGCCCTACGAGATCATCTGCGGCCAGCTCTGCGGCGGCGGTCACGGCCTCATGCGAGCCACCCTTTATGTGGACGACGGTGCCGCCTACGACGCCTGGTACCAGGGCCAGGCCAAGCAGCTGGCCGGCGCCGTGGCGGAAAAAACCGCCTCCACGCGCTAACTTTACGGCCGCCGACCCGAGCCTTCGCCGGATGGTGGATGGCCCCGCCAGGGAGGGTTTCTCCCGCGCGGCACTGGCTTCCGGGGCTCGGCTCGCGGCGGGATAACAGTTGGCTTGGCGCGGGCGCTCTGGTAGCTTTCCCGACCCATGTCTGAACAAATGTCCCTTTCCGCCGAGCCCGCGATGACCGACCTCGAACGCCTGCGCCACAGCACCGCGCACGTCCTGGCCACGGCCATCACCACGCTTTGGCCGGACGCCCAGCTCGCGGCGGGCCCGCCCGTGGAGCAGGGCTTCTACTACGACATCGACCTGGAGCACCGGCTGACCCCGGAGGATTTCCCCAAGATCGAGGCCGAGATGAAAAAGGTGGTCAAGGCCAATCAGCGCTTCGAGAAGGAAGTCGTGAGCCGCGCGGAGGCGATCCGCCTGGGCGAGGCCGGCCGCCTGGCCGCGCTGGGCGACCGCGCCGTTCCCAGCCGCTACAAGCTCGACATCCTGGCCGGCATCCCGGAGGGCGAGGAAATCAGCCTTTACCGCAACGGCGACTTTGTTGACCTCTGCGCCGGGCCGCACGTGCCCCGCACTGGCAACTGCAAGGCCTTCAAGCTGACCCACGTGGCCAGCACCTATTACAAAGGCGACGCCAACAACCCCCAGCTCCAGCGCGTCTACGGCACCGCCTTTAAGAACAAGACGGAGCTGGAGGAGCACTTCGCCCGGCTGGAGGAAGCCAAGCAGCGCGACCACCGCAAGCTCGGCCGCGAACTGCACCTCTTCCACATCGACGAAGGCGTCGGCCAGGGGCTGGTGCTCTGGACGCCCAAGGGCGCCGTCATCCGCCAGGAGCTGCAGAACTTCATCACCGGCGAGCTCGAGAAGCAGGGCTACCAGCAGGTCTTTACCCCGCATATTGGCAAGCTCGATCTCTACCGCACCAGCGGCCACTTCCCTTACTACCAGGAGAGCCAGTACCCGCCGCTGGTGATGCGCGACACGCTCCACGAGCTGGCCGAGGAGGACTGTACCTGCGCCGAACTCGGCGCCAAGCTGGCCGAGGGCGACCTGGACGGCTACCTGCTGCGGCCGATGAACTGCCCGATGCACATCAAAATCTACGACAGCAAGCCGCACAGCTACCGCGACCTGCCGGTGCGCCTGGCCGAATTTGGCACCGTCTACCGCTGGGAGCAGTCCGGCGAGATCGGCGGGCTGACCCGCGTGCGCGGCTTCACCCAGGACGATGCCCACATCTTCTGCACCGAGGAGCAGCTCGGCGACGAGATCAAGGGCTGCCTGGGCCTGGTGAAGACGGTCTTCTCCTCCCTGGGCATGGACGACTTCCGCGTGCGGGTGGGCCTGCGCGACCCGGACAGCAGCAAGTACACCGGCGACCCCGCCGGCTGGGACAAGGCCGAGGCCGCCTGTCGCGAGGCCGCCGCCTGGCTCGGCGCCGCCTACGCCGAAGAGCCGGGAGAGGCCGCCTTCTACGGCCCCAAGATCGACTTTGTGGTGCGCGACGTGATCGGCCGCGAGTGGCAGCTTGGCACCGTGCAGGTGGACTACAATCTGCCCGAGCGCTTCGAGCTGAGCTACATCGGGCCGGACAACCAGCCGCACCGCCCGGTCATGATCCACCGCGCGCCTTTCGGCAGCCTGGAGCGCTTCGTCGGCGTGCTCATCGAGCACTTTGCGGGCAACTTCCCCACCTGGCTGGCGCCGGAGCAGCTTCGCCTGCTGCCGCTTAACGACGAACTCAACGCCTATGCCGCGGAGATCGAGGCCAAGCTCAAGGCCGCCCACATCCGCTGCACCACCGACACGGCCCCGGACAAGCTCGGCGCCAAAATCCGCCGCGCGGAGATCGACAAGGTGCCCCACATGGCCGTGCTCGGCTTCAACGAGAAGGAGGCGGGCAGCGTTACCGTGCGCTCCCGCATCCGGCCCGACTGGGAGAAGCAGGAGATGTCCGTGGCCGACTTCATCAGCGCCCTGCTCGGCGACATCGCCGAGAAGCGCCTGCCCGTTCGCGAGGCCACCTGACGCCGCCTGCAACTAACATCCGCAGATTTCGCAAATTGACGCAGATTTTTTTCGACAGGATTGACATGATTCACAGGATTGGGATCGCTGCTCAGCTTGGTCGGGCCGGCGATGCCGGCGGCTAGGCCTCCCTTGTCCGCGACGCGAGACGGAGGGCGGAGCTCCTGCTCCGCCGCGCAAAACCAATTAAATCCCGGTGGGTTGGAAGCCGTCGATATGCCCATCGACGGTGCTCCCTACGGCTTCGCTCGTGCATAGATTCCGCCGCTGGGGTCAGCGGCGGCTACCGGGCCGTGCTCAGTGAAGGCTACGCGGATGCGGCGAAGTCCCATTCGCCGACATTTTTGCGCCTGCCCGACGGAGGGCGGAGCTTCCGCTCCGCCACGGAAAACCGAATGATTCCCGGTGGGTTGATAGCAGCCGCTGAGGCCAGCGGCGGAAGAATCTTGCCGTGGTGTTTCAAACCTCACGCGGAGCCACAGAAGCGCAGCGGTTTTATAATCCGCAGATTTCGCAGATTGACACAGATTCTTTTGGACAGGATTGACACGATTCACAGGATTGGGATCGCTGCTCAGCGTGATCGGGCCGGCGATGTCGGCTGCTAGGCCTCCCTCGTCCGTTTTGGTCTGGCGATCCGTTCGACTGCGCCCGGGATAATGCTGCTCGAAGTGATTCCGCCGCTTGGGTACGGACGACTGCCTCTTGCCCATATCGTAATCTGCGAAAATCAGTGAAATCTGCGGATAGATCCCTTCGCTGTTCGAATTTGGTTGCTCCTTTCGCGCGTTGGCGCTGCCCTCGATTAGACCGTGTGCTCCGAGCAAGTCCTACTTTCTCTGCAAGGCGGGGAGGGGTGGTGCGTTGATGGAGGGATGCCAAAAAACCTCTTGCTCCTGCGGGGGGGATGGTATAATCACGAGACACTTGGCGAATTTGAATAACCCGGATGATTTTTCTGTGCTTGGTCGAAGTCTGACGACGCAACGGTTCCCTTTATGAAGGTAGAACCCGGCACGCTTGCCCTGATTTGCCCCCGCTCGCTCCGGCCGGACCGCGCGCGGTCGTAACCGCTTTCCTTCCTCCGCCCGAATCCCAACCCCCACCCCAGGACCCCACCCACCTTGCCCCCGAGACGCCGCAGAAAACCGTTCCGCCCCCCGCGCCCGCAGTTGCCGCGGGTCGACCACCGCATCCGTGTGCGGGAGGTCCTGCTTATTGACGAAAACGGCAAGTCCCACGGGCCGACGCCGATCCAGAAGGCGCAGTCCATGGCCAAGGCGGTCGGGCTCAACCTGGTGGAGGTGGCCAGCAAGGCGCGCCCGCCGGTGTGCAAGATTCTCGACTTCGGCAAGTACAAGTACGAGATGGCCAAAAAGGAGAAGGACAACAAGAAGCCCGCCTCCGCCACCAAGGTCAAGGAACTGAAGTTCCACATGAACATCGACGGGCACGACTACGAGACCAAGCTCAAGCACGCCGAGCAGTTCATGTTTAAGGGCCATAAGGTGAAGATACTCATGCAGTTCCGCGGCCGCGAGATGATGCACACCCAAATCGGGCGCGACGTGCTCAAGCGCATCGTGGAGGACATGGTGCACATCGCCACCCCCGATTTTGAGCCGAAATTAGTTGGCAGGAACATGACTTTGATGTTTACTCCCCTTCCTGCCAATAAGCGGACCCGCCGGTTTACGGTGGAAGACGACGACTTTGAGCAGGACGACGAGGCCGCTCTCGACGAGGAAGCCCACGACGAAACCCCCGGCGAGGCCGAGGACGACATCGACGCGGGTGACGACGAGGGCGAGGACGCCTCCGACAACCTGGAGCCGGAAAAGGCCAACGCCTGAGCCGGGCACCGACCCGCCGCGCGGCTCCGCCCCAACCCTCAAAATCCCCACCGAAGCAATGCCTCGCAGCAAGACCACTGTTTGCAAGACGCGCAAAGCCGTCGCCAAGCGATTCAAGGTAACCGCCAAGGGCAAGGTGCTGGCCAACAGTTCCGGCCGCCGCCACTTGTCAAAGTCCAAAAACCGCAAGCGCATGCGCCATCTTGCCAAGACCAAGGTGCTTTCCGAATCCGAATACGGACGCATCGAAAACAGCCTGCCCTTTAGCAAGCGCGCCTAAGCGCCCAAGGGCAGCCAGGCCAGGAACGTCCGGGACGCATGACTCCGGCTTCCGGCCCCACCCACCCCAACCCCTAACCGGAGAAAGCCATGCCCCGTAGTACCAACGCCCCCGCCTCCCGCGAACGCCGCCGCCGCGTGCTCAAGCTCGCCAAGGGCTTCCGTGGCAACCGCAGCAAGCTCTATCGTTACGCCAAAGACGCGACGATGAAGAGCCAGACCTGGGCCACCCGCGACCGCAAAAACCGCAAGCGCACCTTCCGCGCGCTCTGGATCAGCCGCATCAGCGCCGCCTGCCGCGAGGCCGACATCAGCTACAGCCGCTTTGCCGAGGCGCTCAAGAAGTCCGGCGTCGAGCTGGACCGCAAGATCCTGGCCGAGCTGGCCGTGCGCGAGCCGGCCGCCTTCAAGGCCGTCGTCGACGCGGTGAAGGCCTAGAGGCTTTCCGATAACTCCCACGCGGCCCGCGGGAGTTTCGGACAGCCTCCAGCTTCCCCCGCTCGCCAAGTGGAAAAACCCGTCGGTTCCGTCCGACGGGTTTTCTAATAGTGTGCGTCCCGTTTTCGCTGCCAAACTTGGGTTGCGGCGCGATTGGCTTGGCGGGAGGTTTTTGGATGCCTGAAGTCAACGACGTCCAGAGCCGTTTGAACCCCACGCCGGTCCAGCGCGTGGTGACGCCCAGCAACGAAGCGGAAGTGGCCCAGGCCATCGCCGTGGCCGTGGCCGAGGGCCTGCCGGTCTGCGTGGCCGGGGGGCGCCACGCCATGGGCGGGCAGCAGTTCCGCGCCGGCGGGGTCCTCATCGATCTCACCCGGATGAAGCGCGTGGTGGAGTTCGACCGCGAGAGCGGCCAGATCGAGGTGGAAAGCGGCATCATGTGGCCGGAGCTGATCGGCTACCTGCACCACGCCCAAGGCGCCGAGGCGGGCGACTGGGCCATCCGCCAGAAGCAGACCGGCGTGGACCGGGTGACCATCGGCGGGTCGCTCGCGGCCAACATCCACGGCCGGGGGCTCTACTTTGCCCCGCTGGTTGAGGACATCGAGGCCTTCACCCTGATCAACGCCGAAGGCGAGACGGTCCGGTGCAGCCGCACGTCCAACCCGGAGCTCTTCTCCCTGGCCATCGGCGGCTACGGGCTCTTTGGCGTGGTCACGCGGGTGCGGCTGCGCCTGGCCCGGCGGCGCAAGCTCAAGCGGATGGTGGAGATCATCGCGGTGCGCAACTTCCTGCCCCGGATCGAGGCCATGCGCGAGGAGGGCTTTCTCTACGGCGACTGCCAGTACTCGATCGACCTGCGCTCGGACGAGGAGTTCCACGCGGGCGTGTTCTCCTGCTACAAGCCGGTGGACGACGACACGCCGATGGCGCCCGGGCAGCGCAGCCTGAGCGCGGCGGAGTGGTCGCGGCTTTACGCCCTGGCGCGGCGCGACAAGGCGGCCGCCTTCGACCACTACACCCAACATTACCTGAAGACCTCCGGGCAGATTTACTGGAGCGACGAGCACCAGCTCTCCAACGTCTTCGAGGGCTACAGCGACGCCGTCGCCACCCGCAACGAGACGGAGATGATCACTGAGATTTTCGTCCCGCCGGAGGCCTTCATCCCGTTTCTCGTTGACGCCCGCCGCGACTTCGTGGCGAGCGAGGCCGACGTCACCTATGGCACCATCCGGCTGGTGCGGCGCGACACCGAGAGCTTCCTCGCCTGGGCGCGGGAGGACTGCGTCGGCATCATCTGCAACCTCCACGTCAAGCACAGCCCCCAGGGCATCGAGCGCGCCGCGGCCGACTTCCGCCGCGTGATCGACCGCGCGATCCAGTACGGCGGGCGCTACTACCTGACCTACCACCGGTTCGCCTCCACTCAGCAGCTGGAGACCTGCTACCCGCAAGTCCGGGACTTCCTGGCCCACAAGCGCCGCTACGACCCGGCCGGCGTCTTCCAGAGCGACTGGTACGCGCACTATGCGGAGGAACTCGAGGGGGTGCTGGGCTAGAGCTTATTACAAAAGTCCCGCGTACCCGCGCCAGTTGGGTTTTGGCCGCTGAGCTAGGCGCAACGACTCCTGGCGGAGGGCAGTTTTTTTCAAACGGTTTAGAGCTGCCCTGCGCCAGCAGCGCCCAGCGGCCAAAAGACACTGGCCTTGAAAAGGTTGCGGTTCTTTTCCGGTGCTGGCGCACGGCAGCCATTTACCACGGGAAGAGCTGCCCGGCGCTAGCCGCTGCTCCTTCCTCTCTTCTAGCCACGGCGGAAAACTCCTCGCAACGCGGGCCGCGTGGGACTTTTGTAACAAGCTCTAGAAGACGCCCTTGCGCTTTGACGGCGGCTGGCCTATTGCTGGTGGTCCCATGCAGGAGAAGATTGACGCCCTCCAGGCCGAGGTGCTGGCCGCGATCCAGGCGGCGGAAAACCCCGCCGCGCTGGAAGAGGTGCGCGTGGCTTACCTTAGCCGCAACGGCCAGGTGCCCGCGTTGCTGGCCGGGATGAAGGATGTGCCCAAGGAGGAGCGCCCCATCGTCGGCAAGCGTATCAACGAGCTCAAGAGCGCGGTGGAGGCCGCTTTCGACGGACGCAAGAGCGCCCTGGAGGACGCCGCCGGGGAGGGGGGCGACCACGATCCCACCCTGCCGGGGCGGATGCCGCCGCACGGCACGCTCCACCCGGTGTTGGCCCTGCGCGACCGCTGCATCGCCATCTTCCGCCGCCTGGGCTACGCCCTGGCCGAGGGCCCGGACATCGACACCGAGTGGCACAACTTCGACGCGCTCAACACCCCGGCCGACCATCCCGCCCGCAACGAGCAAGACACCTTCTACCTGGATGAGACCGGGCTCGACTCGCTCCCGCCTTTGGAGCCCGCCGGGGAGGGCCCCGCGCCCGCCCTGGGCCGTCGCCTGCTGCGCACCCACACCAGTACGGTGCAGATCCGCACCATGCTGCGCCAAAAGCCGCCGGTGCGCATCATCGCCCCGGGGCGCTGCTACCGGCGGGACGAAATCGATGCCACCCACCTGATGTCCTTCACCCAATGCGAGGGCCTGGCCGTGGACGAGGGCGTCTCGCTGGCCGACATGAAGGGCACGCTGGAGTTTTTCTTCCGCGAGCTGCTCGGGCCGGACATCGTCATTCGCTTCCGCCCGCATTTCTTCCCCTTCACCGAGCCGAGCTTTGAGTTCGACATCAGCCGCCCGGGCCAGACGATCAAGGGCAAGCAGTGGTTGGAGCTGGGTGGCTGCGGTATGGTCGACCCTGAGGTGCTCATAGCGGTCGGGATCGACCCGGAGCAGTACACCGGCTGGGCCTTCGGCTTCGGCCTGGAACGCCTGCCGCTGGTGCTTCATGCCATCCCCGACATCCGCGCCTTCGTCGAGAACGACGTGCGCTTCCTCCAGCAGCTGGGGTAGAGGTCGCATCTTGTGCCAGTAGCTTTCGCTGAGCCCAGCGGCGGAATCTCTTCGCCTAGGATTCCTTTGATAGTGCCGAACGGATTGCCCAGGCGTGGCGGAGCAGAAGCTCCGCCCTCCGTCTCGCTGTGCCGGTAGCCGCCGCTGACCCAGCGGCGGAACACGTCTCGCACCTATTACTAAATTAAAAGCAACAAATAATCAGTGAGAATCAGCATAATTTGTGGATTAAATCTAAAAATAAATTGCAAAAATACATATTAGGTGCGTTATTATCAATGTCCGGGCCGCTGCGGCTGCCTGGGCGGTTAAGACCAAACGCGGCTGCGGGCTGCGTCCGCGCTTAATCTACGATCTTTGCACTGCCTGGAATGGATGGCCGCAACTGCGGAGCCGGATTTGAGGCGGCGGTGCGCGATCCCGGGTGCCTTTGGCTCGTTGAGCGGATGGGGCACCGGCCAACATGTCTCCACCGAGGGGTGAGGCGTTCGCGTGACCCCGGCTTTGCTCCGGTGCGGTGGTTCGTACGAATTGATGAGGAAAATTGCGGCGGCGGAGCTGAATCCGTCGATTTACTGTTTTCATCCACCGGAAACGCGCTTAAGTGAGGCTATGAAAGCAATACGAGTGGTTTTGATTTTGGTGCTGGCTCTGCTGGTGATCGGCGGTGGCGTAGTGGGGTACATCATGTATTCCCGCTCGCAGGTGCCCACCGCGACGCAACTTCTGCCGGCCGAGACGATGGTCTTCGCCCACATTCCCAACGGAGCGGTTACGGGCGCGAGCTATTACCAGTCTAAACTGGCCCAGGTCTTTAATGCCGAGGAGGTTCAGGCGGCGGGCACGCTGGCGTGGTCGCAGATGGTCGAGCAGATGGGCACCGGTGGCCTGGAGCCGGAACAACTTGAGACGCTGCAACGCGCTTTCGAAAGCCTGGCCTACTGCTTCTCGGGGGAATCCTTCCTGGCCATCACCGAGGTGGATATCGCGCCCAACGCGCTGGAGCCGCTTGGCCTGGTCGGCGGATTTCATCCGCTGCCGGGCGGTGAGGCTTCCTACAACGACATGGTGGCCGAGCTTAAGAGCTTCCACGACAGCTTGGCCGACGAGGTGAAACTCACTACGGGCCAGGGAAGCTATGGCGGGATGGATTACGACTTCCTGGAAACCACGGATAAGACGGGCCGCTTGTACCTGCTGAAGACGGGGAGCTGGATCCTGATCGCCACCAAAGAGGATCTGATCCAGGCCACCATCGACCGGCTTCAGGGCAAGGAAACGGGCCCCAGCCTGGAGGACTCCGCCGACTACAAGCAGGCGATGGCTTCCTTTGATCCCGCTCCGGATTTGGTCACTTACATCAACGTGCCCGCCTACTACCGCACGATGATGGACATGATGCGGGGAATTGCGGATACCCCAGGGGTGCAGCCGCAGGATCTCAAGACCATGGAGAATGCCTTCGATCTTTACCGGAACGTGAAGGGCGTGGCGCTAGGCACGGCCTTCCAGTCGGACGGTCTGATCAAAGACCAGTGGGTGGGCGAGCTGGCCCCGGAGCTGGTGGGCGGTTTGGGCAGCATGATGGCGCCTTGCGAGTATCGCACGCTCCGCTTTACCGACCAGAGCACGATCTTCTACTTGGGCTCGACCCTGGACGCCCCTGGATACTTCGACGCCATGATGAAGATCTACGAGGGCGTGCCCATGATCAGCGACAACATCGCCGCGGTCGAGCAGGGCCTGCAGGAGATGGGCTTGGACCTGCACAAGAACATCCTCGAGGCCCTCGGCTCTGAGTACGCGATCGTGAGCTCCTGGCCGCAAGGCGGGCCGGCACCATACGCGGGCTTTTTAGTTACACTCAAGGACGAGGCGGCTTTCCGCCCGGCGATGGAAAAGATGGTCGTGACCCTGAAGGAGAACACCAGGGAGGTCCCGGGTGGCCAGAGTTCCGGGCGGTGGGTTAAGGCCAAGATCGGCAACTTCGAGGCCGACACCTACGAGATGCCGGACAGCCAGCTGTCGCCCACCCTGATCATTGGCGACGACTTGGCCGGCATCTTCCTCACGCAGAAAGGTGCGGCGACCATCCTCTCCAGCCCGGCCGAGGGCAACTTCACCAAGCTGGCCGCCTGGAAAGAGCTGGGCCTGAATCCGGAAGGCAGCAGCAACCTCCTCTACCTGGACCTGCCCGAAGTCCTCGATCGCACCTGGTCGATGACCGCGCCGATGCTCAAGATGATGATGGCCTTCAGCCCGGACATGCAGAAGCAGCTCGGCGGGGTTGAGATTCCAGATAAACTCGCCTTCCTGGAAGCGGTTTCGGCCATGGGGCAGGTTTCCTTCCTGAAGGGTGAGGCCTACACGCAGGATGCGGTTTCCACTTTTGGGTCGCCAGTCTTGCTGCTGACGGGGGTAATGGGCGCGGCGCTTCAGGTGCTGGGCGACCAGTTCCAGCAGCAATCGACCGAGATTGCGGGCAGCCTGGACGAAGAGCCGATGATGGACGAGCCGACCGCGGTGCCGCCGCCGGAGCCCGCCCCGGTCGACCCGACCTCGGCCGGAGCCATCCGCGATGAGCTCAACGACCTGCGCGTGGTGGTGAGCGCCTGGGCGCAGCAGAACCAAGTGCCCACCGGCGCCACCGTGGAGTGGGCCGCCATCAAGAACTACCTGATACCCGGGAGCCGACTGGCCGAGAGCGGAGGCCGGGACGCGCTGGGCAACCGCTTCAAGCTCGGCCGGGTGGACGAGGTCGCGCCTGATGTGGACTACCAAACCAAGCAGGCCTTTCCCGACCTGCCTCCGGGCTTCTGGAAAGAAAGCAGCTTGGCACCCGCTCCGGCGGAGACGCCCGTCCCCACGCCGGACGCGCCGCCGGTTGAGGATACGGTGGAGACTCCGGCTGAAGCTCCCGCCTCCTAAAAGCGTCTACGGGGGAGACCAAGTTCCCCGCCCGCTCTCATGCCCGTTTGCCCTCATCGACGACTTTGCCTCCTCCTCCTGCTGGGGTGGCTGGGGTTCTTTCCGGCGGGCATAGCCTCGGCTCAGGCTCCATCGCTGGAGGTCCCGGCCAATGTGGCGGCGGAGGGAGACGTCCTCAACGAGAGTTGGGCGATCATCTACCTAAAGGGCCTGCGGGTCGGCTTCGCCAATTCGGTGGTGTCGGAGCGCGACACGCCCGAGGGCAAGCAGTACGTCACCCGGCTCTACGAGCAGCTCGCACTCAAGCGCATGGGCAGCACGCTGAAGATGGTCAACAAGAGCGTCATCACCGAGGACGCGGAGGGCCTCATCGTCAACTTCGAGTCCGTCAACGAGAGCTTCGGTGCCAACAAGACGGTGCGGGGCTTCCGCGTCGGCGACGAAATGGTGGTGCTCAGCGGCAGCGTCCGGCGCACCCATCCCTTTCCCTTCGATGCCAAGGGGCCCTTCGCGACCGAGCAGGCGTTCCGCGGCACGCCGCTCGAGCCCGGTGCAACGAAGACGGTCAGCACTTTCATGCCCGACTCGCCCGCAAAGGCGGTGGAGCAGACCTACACCGTGATCGGGGAAACGCAGCAGAGCATCGAGGGCGAGCGCCAGCGGCTCTGGGAGGTGAGCGCCGCGATCAGCATCCTGCCGGGGATCAACATGCAGGTTTATCTGGATAACTCCTACGAGGTGCAGATGATGAAGATGCCGCTGCCGTTGATCGGCACGCTGGAAATCGTCACCGCCGACCGCGACAAGGCGATGGAGCGCATCGAAGCGGCCGAAGTCTTCGCCAACACCCTCATCCAGCCGGACCGGCCGCTGCCCAACTACCGCCAGCTCAAGCGCGCCCGCTTCGCCCTGCGCACCGATCCGCCCAACCAGGAGATGACCCTCTACGAGGGCGAGGGCCAGCGCGTGATCGAGCGGCGCGACGACGGCACCGTGGTGGTGGAAACCACCGTGCCGGTGCTACAGCCGCGGGACGCCAGCTACAACCTGCCCGCCAGCGCCACGCCGGAGCTGGCCAACTACCTGCGCGAGTCCGCCTACCTGGAGCGTAATGCGCAGATCGAGGAACTGGCTCGCCAGGCCGTCGGACAGGAGAAAAACCCGCTGAAGGCGGCACGCCAGATCGACCGCTTTGTGCGCCGCTACATCGAGCGCAAAAACCTCGGCGTCGGCTTTGCCTCCGCCGCCGAGACCGCCGCCAACCGGCAAGGCGACTGCACCGAGCACGCCGTCCTTTGCGCGGCGCTCGGCCGGGCCGTTGGCCTGCCCACGCGCGTCGTCAGCGGTTTTGGCTACCTGCCCACCGACTACGCCGGCAGTGGCGATCCCAGCCTCGGCACCTTCGGTTTCCACATGTGGGCGGAGGCCTACCTGGCCCCGGGCAAATGGGTGCCCATGGATGCCGCCCTCGGCGAGTTCACCGTTTGCCACATTGCCATCGACAAAAGTGACCTGGACGAAACCAATCCCTTTATCGAGCTAAGCGTGCCCATCCTGGAGCTGCTGCAAAATTTGCAGATCAAGGTGCTCGAAACCGAGTAGCCTTAGTGCCGCGCCAGCTCTTCGGCGCGGGTCTTGGCGGCGGCCATGGCACGAACGATGATGGCCTCGAATTCCGCTTGCTCCAGCACCTCGCAGGCGGCGACGGTGGTCCCGCCCGGACTTTTTACCTGGTCGGCCAGCTCGTGGGCGGAGAGTTCCACGTGCCGCTCAACCATTTTGGCGCCGCCCAGGACGGTCTGCACGGCCAGCTCGCGCGCCAGCTTGCGGTCCAGGCCGAGGGCTTCGCCACCGTCGATCATCCCCTGGATGAAGTGGTAAACGTAAGCCGGTCCGCTGCCGGACAGCGCCGTCACCGCGTCCAGATGCGCCTCGTCCAGCCGCCAGGCCTCGCCGGAAGCGGCAAGGAGGTCGCGGGCCAGGCTCAGCTCCTGGTTACTCACGGTCGGCCCGGGCGCGTAGACGCTGGCGCCGGTCTGCACCTGCATCGGCGTGTTGGGCATGGCGCGAACCAGCCGCGCCTCCGGGCCGAGCAGCTCGGCCAGCTTGGCCAGCGTGATGCCGGTGATGATGGAAAGGAAGAGCTTGCCCGCCGCGATATCCCGCAAGCCGCCGAGCGCCTCCCGCGTCTGTTGCGGCTTGACCGCCAGCACGATGGTTTCGGCGAAGGCGACGACCTCGGCGTTGTCGCCCGTCCAGGCGGGGGCGCCGTTTTCGGAGGAGAGCGCGCCCAGGAAGCGCTGGCGCGAGTCGTCCTCCGTGCTGCCCGACGCCATGATGTCTCCCGGCCGGACGAGCCCGGCGCCGACCGCGCCTTTGGCCATGGCGGTCGCCATTTTGCCGCAGCCGATAAATCCGAGTTTCATGGCCCCGATCCTCCCGTCCCGGAGGCGGTTTGGCAAGCGGCGTCGCCCAGGCCAAGGCGCCGGCGGATTTGCCGGGCGCCCCAGTCAGCGTGTTCGCGCACCAGCGGTTCGTCGTGAAAAGCGGCCGTGTGCTCCAGGATGGGCAGATCGTCCTTGTTGCCGATGTTGCCGAGGGCGACGCAGACGTTGCGCAACAGGCCGCGCCGCTTGGTGCGCTTGATCGGGCTGCGCTTGAAGCGGCGATTGAAGTCCTGCGGCGACAGGGTGAGCAGCTCGTGCAGGTCCCAGGGCTCGAGGCGCGAGTCGAGGAAGCGCGTCTCCCGCGAGGTTTGGGCGAAGCGGTTCCAGGGGCAGACCTCCAGGCACTCGTCGCAGCCGTAGATGCGGTCGCCGATGAGCGGGCGCAGTTCCTCGGGGATGCTCCCTTTGAGCTCGATGGTGAGGTAGCTGATGCAGCGGCGGGCGTCGAGCTGGTAGGGGCCGGTGATTGCGCCGGTGGGGCAGGCGTCCAGGCAGGCGGTGCATTTGCCGCAGCGGTCGGTGGCGGGCGCGTCCGGCTCCAGGGGCAGGGTGGTGATGATTTCACCCAGGAAAAGCCAGGGCCCGAACTGCTGGCTCAAGACCATGGTGCTCTTGGCTTGCCAGCCGACGCCGGCGCGCTGGGCGAGGGGGCGTTCCAGCACGGGGCCGGTGTCGACGTAAAGCTTGTGCCGGTGTTCGGGCCCGAAGCGCTCCGTCATCGCCGCGAGCAGCGCTTCGAGCTTGGCGCTCATGAGCTCGTGGTAGTCGTCGCCCAGGGCGTAGCGGGCGATGCGCCCCCGGCTCTGCGGGTGCGGCTGCCAGTAATTGAGCCCCACCACCAGCAGGCTGCGGGCGCCGGGCAACACCCGGCGTGGGTCTGTCCGACGGTCGGCGTCCCGTGCCAGCCAGGCCATTTTGCCGTGGCGGCCCGCGCCGATCCATTCCCGGTAGTAGTCCGCCCAGCGGGTGGGATCGGCGGACGTGGCCCCGGCGAGGTCAAAGCCGAGCCTCCGCGCGAGATCCTTAACCTCGGTCGCGAGGGAAACAGGAGGAGCCGTGAGCATGTCTGCAGTATAAGACGCCAACGCGGCGATGGAAACGCTGCGGATCAGGACCGGCCGACCGCGCCGAGAAGGGTGAGGATGTCGAAGCCGACGCGCTCCGGGGTCATCCCGGTGGTGTGGAGGGTGTAATCGGCCTCCGCGTAGAGGGGGCCGCGCTCTTCGAGCTTCTGGCGCATGGTTTCGGCGATGTTCTGGCCTGCGAGCAGGGGGCGGGTGCTGCCGTCGCCAACCCGCTTGACGAGCTCGCGCAGGCCGGGGTTGAGATAAAGGCTGACGGCGCGTTCCTTGACCAGGGCGCGGGTCTCCGGGTCGATGAAGGCGCCGCCACCCAGGCTGATCACGGCGGGTTCGCTTTCCAGCGCTCCGCGCACCACGCGGCGTTCGATCTCGCGGAACCGGGCTTCGCCGGACTCGGCGAAGATGCGTGGGATGTCGCGACCCTCGGCCTGGACGACAAGCTGATCGGTGTCAAGGAAGGGGAGGTGGAGCTGCTCGGCCACCCACCGGCCGACGGTGGACTTGCCCGAGCCCATCATGCCGATGAGGACAATCCGCTGCATCCTTCGAGTTAAGGCCAACCGCGGAGGGGAAAAAGCTTTTTCGCGCTGCAGGGGTGGGCCGCTGCCGCGCTTTGGCATTGTCGAGCGGCCTGCGCTCTCGCATGCTGTTGCCCTATGCCCAATTCGTTCGGCCATTTGTTCCGCATTACCACCTGGGGGGAAAGCCACGGCGGGGGGGTCGGCGTCGTCATCGACGGCTGCCCGCCCCGGCTCAAGCTCAGCGAGAAGGACATTCAGTACGAGCTGGACCGTCGCCGCCCGGGGCAGAGCAAGATCGTGACCCCGCGCAAGGAGACCGACACCTGCCAGATTCTCTCCGGGGTGTTCGAGGGCCAGACGCTGGGCACGCCGATTTCCGTTTGGGTGCCGAACCAGGACCAACGCCCGGAGGCCTACCGCGAGATGGAAACCATGTACCGCCCTTCGCACGCGGACTTCACCTATCAGGCCAAGTACGGCATCCGCAACTGGCAGGGCGGCGGCCGCGCCAGCGCGCGCGAGACCATCGGCCGCGTGGCCGGCGGGGCGGTGGCCAAGCTGGTGCTCAAGAAGCTGGCGCCCAAGCTGGAGGTGGTCGCCTTCGTGCAGCAGGTGGCCAAGATGATCTCCTCCGTGGATCCGGACCGCGTCCGCTACCGCGACGTGGAGGGCAACATCGTGCGCTGGCCCGACGGGGAGGAGGCCGAAAAAATCATCCGCGCGATTGAGCGCGCGCGCAAGTCCGGCGACAGCCTGGGCGGGATTGTGGGCTGCGTGGTGCGTGGGATGCCGGCCGGGCTGGGCGAGCCCGTCTTCGACAAGCTGGAGGCCGACCTGGCCAAGGCGATGATGAGCCTGCCCGCGACCAAGGGCTTTGAGATCGGCTCCGGCTTCGGCGGCGTTGCGCTGAAGGG
This sequence comes from Verrucomicrobiota bacterium, assembly GCA_038745425.1. Taxonomy (GTDB): domain Bacteria; phylum Verrucomicrobiota; class Verrucomicrobiia; order Methylacidiphilales; family UBA1321; genus CAWUJC01. The sequence continues at coordinate 16,211 of JBCDLL010000054.1, forward strand.
CTCCGAGCACAACGACGCGTTCGTGGTGCGCGGCGGCAAGGTCCGAACCCAGACCAACCGCAGCGGCGGCGTGCAGGGCGGCATCTCCAACGGCGAGAACCTCTTCTTCCGGGTGGCCTTCAAGCCGACCGCCACCATCGCCTCGGCGCAGAAGACGGTCTCGACTAAGGGCAAGGCGGCCACGCTCAAGGCCCGCGGCCGACACGATCCCTGCGTGCTCCCGCGCGCGGTGCCGATGGTCGACGCCATGGTGCGGCTGGTGCTCTGCGACCACCTCCTGCGGCAGCATGCGCTGGGCTAGAGGTTAATGGTTTCTAAAGCGCCTGTCCCGGACCGCTGCGGGCGAACTGCCGTTTGACCTCCTTTTGGAAAAGAAGCACGATCGTGATCAGACCGAGAATCGTGCCGACGGGGATCGAGATCAGCATGAGGAACGAGACGATGAGGCAATAATAATACCGCTTCTGCTTGAGGAGGGAATCGGCCAAAAGCCACTGCAAAACGATCACCGTGCCCGCCACCAAAACCGTAAAGCCAAGGCCGAGGATTCCGTCGCCCAACGGACTGCCCGTCATCGTGGTTGTTACTACGGTCGGACCGGTCGTAGTCGCCGTCGGGACGGCTGGAGTTGAGCTCAACGAATAGAGAAGAGAAACCTGAAACCCGACCACGGCAAGCAGCGACAAGCCCCCAATCACGGCGAAGGCGTAGTAAGCAAAGCCGATGATCCGCAACAGGCTGAGTTGCGGAGAGCGAGGCGCCTCGGTACCCGCGGACGGTTCGGAATCCACGGCAGAAGAGTGGTCGGAGCCGGGCGCGCTGGCGAGTGAAAAGCGAGCTCGTAGTCGCCAGTGGGCTTGTCTACCTCGCCAGCGTACCCACGTGGTCCATCAGCGCGGTGGGGATACCCTGGAGGTGGTCGCGGGACGGGCCGGGCGGGAGGACGTCGAGAGCGCGGACGGCTTCCTCCAGGTACTTCTGGATTTTGCGGACGCTGTAGGCGAGGCCGCCGCGGTCGAGGACGACGCGCAGGAGCTGCTGGTGATCGTCGCCGTTGCCGTGCAAGATCATCTCGGCCAGGCGCTCCTTTTCCGGTCCCAAATCCTGCTGGAGCACGTGCAGGAGGGGCAGCGTCAACTTGCCCTTGAGCAGGTCGGTGCCGGTGGTTTTGCCGATGGTCTGTTCGGTCGCGGCGATGTCCAGGCAGTCGTCGTAAATCTGGTAGGCGAGGCCAAGGCAGTCACCGTAGACGCGGGCGGCCTGGCGCTGGTCCTCGTTCACGCCGTTGAGGTAGGCGGCCAGGTCGGTCGAGACGCGGAAGAGCGCGCCTGTCTTCATGGAGACAATCTTGAGGTACTCCGGGATGGTCAACTTGAGGTCGAACCGCCGCTGGGTTTGCAGGATTTCGCCGGAACAAACCTCCCGGGAGGCGTCCGCAATCTGCCGGTTGATCTCGTGCGTCTCGTAATGGGTGCAGAGCTTGAGCGCATGGGCAAAGAGGCAGTCCCCCAGCAGCACGCTGAGCTCCGCGCCCCACTTGGCGTTGGCGGTAGGCTGGCCGCGGCGCTTGCTCGCGCCGTCCATGATGTCGTCGTGCACGAGCGTGGCCAGGTGGATCATTTCCACGATCACGGCCAGCGTGTGATGCCCGGCCTGGGTCTCCTTGCGCACGCCGCCGGTGGCTTGCGCCGTTAGCAGCACCAGCGCGGGGCGGATGCGCTTGCCCTTGCTCTCGATGGCGTACTCCACGTAGCCCAGGATGGAGGGGTCGAACTCGCGCGCCTGCCGGCGGATCCGTTCCTCTACCTCGGTCAATTCACCGGCAATGCCGGCAAAGTAGCGGCGCAGGTCGAGCTTCTTGCCGACCTGGGGCAGAGGGGAGGGGGCGGTTCCGGGGCCGGTCTGGGAGGTTTCAGGAGAGGTACTCACGAGTGGAAGCTATCCTAATGGGTGGGGGTGGTCAATTGGTCCACCGGCAAAAGTTGCAGGTATCAGCGCCGGTAACAAGCGGCTTAATTCCACTTATGCGAGTGGGCGCACGCAAGGCCAACCCTTTCGCTTGGAACGGCTTTGGTGGCGATGGCGATTTCATCCCGGGCCGGTCAAGAGCCATGGACTCACCTCCGCGGGCGAGACGCCTCCCGGCTGCGTTTCCTTGAACTTGCCATCGGTGGGGTGCGTCCAATAGGATAGCTAATTGCCAAGGGGGCGTACTGGCTTCGACTGATGCCGGATGATGCCCGCTGCAAGCCGAGGTATGAGCAGTTCTTCCTCGATAAAAAGTCTGTTCAAACCAAATATAAATGCTGACAACAACGAGTTGGCTCTTGCTGCCTAATTAGGCTAGCGAGCGTTGCGGAATCCGACCCCGGCTAGGGTTCCGCGGCGTGTCTCTGCCGGGCGGTACGCGAGGTGAGTCGCCGGTTTCGCGTGCTGTATTTACGTGGCGGCTAAGGATCGGCTTGCGCGCCAAGCCGTTGGCCGGTCCCGACAACCCCTGCTTGGCTAAGCTTGTAGATGCGGTCTGGGTCCGGCTTTAGGACGGGGGTTCGACTCCCCCCGCCTCCACCCTCGGTGCCTTGGTTTTTACTCTCGGCTCAGCTGAGCCGAGTCCGCTCTTGCTTCGGTTTTGCCTGGGGGCAGTGTGGTCGGATGATCCTGGAACCCCGAGATCACCAGCGCGCTTTCCCGGTTGGGTCGGTCGGACCCGCCGCTGCCATTTGGACCCCGTTGTGCGTGGGCAACCCGACTCGCTCTTGAATGCCGCCGGCTCGCTTATGAAAATCGGTTTCTTTTTGCCCAACGCCACTTTTGATCTGCCTGGCGCGCCCGAGGTCGGCGGGATCGAGACCTTCGCCTTCACCGTTGGCGAGGCGCTGCTGGAGCTGGGGCACGAGGTGGTCCTTTTCGGCGGCGAGCCCAAGCCCGGCCGTCGCCACCGCGAGACTTCGATCCCCCTGCGGCTCTTCCCCTACATTGAGACAAAATCGATTCCCGACATTGGCACGCGTTTCCAGCGGCTGGTGCAGCGGCTCCACTTTGGCTGGATGACGCGCCGGGCCTGGCGGGCGGAGCGCTTCGACGCCGCGCTGGTTTTCAAGCCCTTCGACTGGCCGGTGGCCTGGCGCTGGAAGGCGCGTCAGCCGGAGCTGCGCGTGATCATGAATTTCCAAGGCACCGACTGGTTTGCCTTCGACCGGCGGTTTTACCGTTACGTGGACGCCGCCTTTGCCGTTAGCCCGCAGACCGCCGACCTGGCCGAGCAGCATCTGGGGTCCCGGCCGCCGGTCGTCCCCAACCCGGCCGATCTCAAGAACTTCGCGCCCGCGTCTGCCGGGGAGACTCGCGCCACAACCGGGCCGCTCCGTCTGGCCGCAAGTGGCCGGCTGATCGGTTGGAAGGGCTTTGCCAACTTGATCGAGGCCGTGGATCGGGTCCGCTCGGATGGTCTGGACGTGGAGGCCGAGCTCGCCGGCAAGGGCCCGGAGCGGGACGCTCTGGAGGCCCTCATCCGGGAGAGGGGACTGGAGGATCACTTCCGCCTGGTTGGTTTGCTCGATACCAAGGAATTGCGTGATCTCCTTCAGCGCGCCGATGCCTACGTCGCGCCGTCCATCGGCATGGACGCCGGCCCGCTCGCGGTCTGCGAAGCCGGAGCCGCCGGCCTGCCGCTCCTCCTCAGCGACCAAATCGGCCAGCGCCCCATGCTGAGCGCGGCGGATTACCTGGACTACCCGGCGCGAGACGTTGACGCCCTGGCCCGCGGTATCCACGAGCTGGCCGCTCGCCGCGGCGACCCCGCTTGGACGGACCGCCAGGCCCGGCACAACCGGTTCCGGGAACTCTTTGACCCCGAATCCGTGGCCCGGCGGATTGTCGCCCTGATCGAAACCGTGTAAACCGGATCGCTTGCCATGAAGCGCCTCCTTTACCTTTACCCGGAAGAATGGACCGGCCAGCGCGCGCGGGAACTGCATACCCTGCAAACCTGCCGCGCCCTGGCCAACGCCGGCCTGGACGTAACCCTGGTCGTCGCGGGTGGGCTGGACCTAGAGGCCGCTTTGGCGGGATTGGGTGAGGGGAAGGCCCCCAATAGTCTGCATGTCGCCACTGTCTCCCGCCGCTTTGGCCCCATTAAAAGCGCCGGAATTTTCGGGAGACGCTTCCGCCAATGGCTCTCCCGCCAGCCGGACTTCGACGCCGCGTTTGCCATCCATCTGAAGGCGGCCGGGATGCTGGCGCCCCTCGAGATTCCCTATTGGTGGGAGGCGCACGAAATTTTTGCCGAAACGCCCGACCCGGGCAGCAAACGGGCGCACCACCTGGAGCGGATGGAGGGTGAGGCCCTGCGCGAGGCGGAGGGCATTGTCGTGACCAGCCGCGCCTTGGGTGAAGCCCTCCAGGCGCGCTATTTTGCTGCGCACGAGGAGCTTCCATATGTGGTTGTGCCGCACGGGGGCAGCGAGCCGGCGGCTTCGCCGCTGTTGGACCCCCAAGGCCCATTGGTCTATGCCGGTTCCCTGGCGGGCTGGAAGGGCCTGCCGCTGGTCCTCGAGGCCGCCGCCGAACAGGGCCTGCCGTTGCGGGTGATCGCGGGCGATGAGCCGGAGTGGAGCCAATGGAAGCAGCGGCTCACCCCCGCCACGGCCGGCGCGATTGACTGGCGACCCCGAGTGCCCGCCGGTGAGTTACGCGGGCTCCTGAGCGGCTGCCGCGCCGGGCTCTGCCCCACGGTGGTGGCGAGCGGATCGGGCCGCTATTCGCTGCCCATGAAGCTTTTTGACTACGCCGGTGCGGGGCTGCCGGCCCTCGCCAGCGCGCTGCCCGCCCTGAAGGGATTGGGGACGGAGGCCTGGTGCCGCCAGGTCGAGCCGCCCACGCGGGAGGCTTGGCGGCGGGCGCTGGATCGACTCGACCCCGCCCCGGAGGAGGGCGGCGCCGCGCTGGACTGGGCGAAGGACCACACGTGGGCGCAGCGGGGACGGCGTTTGCGGGAGGTGATTTTTTCGGACGGACTTTAGCCAAGGCAGGCTTCCAGCAGGCTTTCGATGCGGGCGGCGGCGGCGGCGGGCGAGTGGTGCTCCCGCAGCCATGGGCGCAGGGCCCGTGCCTTTTCGGCTAGGGCATTTCGCTGATCCAGAGCCTGCTCGATGGCTTGGGCCAAGCCGCCGGCCTCCAGGGGCGCGATTAGGCCGCAAGCTTCCCGCTCGACGATTTCTTTCGCGCCGACTTCGGTGCTGACGACGACGGGCGTGCCCACGGCCAACGCTTCGATCGTAGCCCGCGAGAAGGTATCCGAACGCGAGGGCAGCACGACCACCGCGGCTCCGCGCAGACTGGGGAGGACCTCCTCCATCGGCAGGCGCCCCGTCCATTCCACGCGGTCCTTCAGCGTTGGGTGCTGTCGCAGGGTCTCCAGCTTTTGGTCAAAGCGGGGATTTTTTTCCGTCCGGCCTCCGATCACAACAAAGCGGCGATCCGAATTCCCGCGTTGGACCAGCTCAATCGCGGCCTCCAGAAAAAGGTCCGGCGCCTTGGTTGGGTTCAGCGCCCCGAAGAAGACGATCGGCGCGTCGGCGGCGCATTCGATGAGTGGCTCAGGCAAAACGTCCAGAAAGCGGCGGGAAAAATTCACGGGGTAGCTCGCCAGCTTGACTTGGGCGATCCCGTAGTCCCGCTCGAGCCACCGTGCGGCCAGGTGCGAGTTGGCCGCGACAATTTCGGGGGCGGTCAGTGCCCACTTCATCGCGGTTGGCCGGGTGCGTTTGATGCGTTCCGGCTCGCCGTGGCGGGCGGGGCGGGCGGTGGCCCAGCGCACCGCTTGCACGGTGGTGAGTAGGGGCGGGGAAGTGTCGACGAAACGTGCCTTGTTTTCCCAGGCGATCTGCGCGGTCAGGCTGTCCGGCAGCTCGGAAAGCGCCCAGGCGGCGTCGAAGGGAGCGTAGCGTTCCCAAAAACGATTCAGTTCGCACGCGTCGGTAAAGAGCTTGCGCTCGCCGTAGAACCATTTCGCCACCTTGTCGGCCACGTACCAGCGGGGATGGCGGCGGTCGGCCGGGATGAGCCGCGCAGGCAGGCCGGCCAGTTCTGTGTCGATCACTTCCTGACCGGGATGCTGGGAAAACACGGTCACGTCGTGGCCGCGGTCGCGCAGGGCCAGGACGGCGTCGCTGAGCGGACCGCCGCCGTGGCGGTCAAGCTCGCCATAGAGCGACGCGGCGATGATGGCTAGGCGCATCATTTCATCTTTGACGCTGGGCGGCTTTGCGCAAGAATCGATATTTCCCCCCCCCATCCCATGGTTCCGCTGCTCGATCTCAAACGCACCCACGCGTCCATTCAGTCCGACCTCGAAACCGCCGCCCAGCGCGTGCTTCGAAGCGGCGGCTACGTCCTGGGTCCGGAGGCCGACGCGCTGGAAGTCGAACTTGCCGCTTACACCGAGACCCCGCACGCGGTCGCCTGCGCCTCCGGGTCCGACGCGCTCCTGCTTGCGCTGATGACACTCGGGATCGGCCCGGGCGACGCGGTCATCACCACGCCCTACACGTTTTTCAGCACCGTCTCCAACCTGACGCGGCTGGGAATCGAAGTCCGGTTTGCCGACATTGACCCCGGCACCTACAACCTGGACGCCGCCAAGCTCACGCCCGAACTCGCCGCCGGCGCCAAGGTCGTCATGCCGGTCCATCTTTTCGGGCAAATGGCGGACATGGACGCCGTCGCCGCTTACGCCGAGGAGCACGGCTTGCAGCTGATCGAAGACGCGGCGCAGTCCCTTGGCGCCAAGTGGAACGGGCGCCCGGCCGGCAGCTGGAGCGCGATTGCGGCGACGAGCTTCTACCCGACCAAGAACCTGGGCGGCTTTGGCGACGGCGGGGCCTGCCTCTGCTCGAAAGAGGACTGGGCCGCGCGGATGAAAGTGCTGCGCAACCACGGCATGGAGCCGAAGTACCACCACCCTTTTGTCGGCGTCAACTCGCGGCTCGACGCGATCCAGGCCGCCTTGCTGCGGGTCAAGCTCCCGCACTTGGACGCCTACGCGGAGGCACGGCGCGGCACGGCGCGGCGCTACCGCGAGCGGTTCGCGGAGGCCGGCCTGGCGCTGGAAGCGGGCGCTTTTTCCGAAACGGCGCAAGGGATTGTCCTGCCCGTGGAGCTCCCCCTTGCCGAGCACGTTTATAACCAGTTCACCATCCGGGCTCCGCGTCGCGACGCCCTGATGGCCCATTTGAAGGAGCACGGAATCGGCTGCGAGATTTACTATCCGATTCCGCTGCACCTGCAGGAGTGTTTCGATTTCCTGGGCTACAAAGAAGGAGACTTCCCCGTAGCGGAGTCGGCGGCCAAAACCTCCCTGGCCCTGCCCAGTTTTGGCGAGCTCACCGATGCGGAAATTGACGAAGTTGTCGGCGCCGTGGCTTCCTTTTACGCCTGAGTGGCGCGCAGGATCGCCCGCGCGGCGGCCAGGACCTCCGTATCCGCGATTTCGCTGATTGGGCGCTGGAAGTCCGCCGTCTGCAGTTCGGCGTGCCGGCTGCGGTCGGCCTGATGCAGCCCGCAGGCTTCGACGGACGAGCCCCGGTCGCGCGGTGCGAAAAGCGTCACGCTGGGGCAGCCGGTGGCGACCGCAATATGGTAAGGCCCCGTGTCGCCGGAGAGAAGCAGCGCGCTTTTCTGGAGAAACACGGCCAGGCGGGGAAGCTCCAATTCGCCCGCCAAGTTGACCGTGCCTTTCGGGAGCATACTTTGGAGCTCGGCCGCCAGCTCTCGCTCGCCTTCCCCGCCGGTCAGGGCACACGTGAGGCCGAACTCCTCCGCCAGCGAAGACCCCACCCGCGCCCAGCGCTCCAGCGGCCACTGCTTGTCCGCGCGCGACGCGCCGGGATGGATGACGAGCCGTCCGGCGAGGTCGTTGGGGAGGGCATCGCTTGCGGCCAGCACAACGTGCAGCCGCAAGCGGCGTTGCTCCGGTGCGACGGCAGGCAGCCCGAGCGCTTCCGCCATGGCCAGCGTGTTGTCGATGGCGTGGCCGGTGGCGTAAAGCGGGTCGTCGGGCGGGCGCATGGCGTCGCGGTTGGCAAACCAGCCGGCCCAGTGGCTCCAGCGGGTCGGGTAGCGGAGGAATCCGCGCAGCCCGCAGCATTGGAGCCAGGGCACCAGGTCCGGTTCGGAGCAATTCGCGATCAGCGCAATCTTGGCC
>JBCDLL010000055.1:0-23074 GCA_038745425.1 Verrucomicrobiota bacterium
CGATCCCGCCGAGCGCCTGGTTGCGTATTGGCAGCTTGACGTCGACTACACCGAGGCGGAGTGGGATCGCAGCGACGCCAATCGCCTGCCCGAGGACGCCGACGGCGAGGACATCAAGGCCTTTGCCGAGAACCTGGCGGTGGAGACGGCGCTGCTCACGCTGGCGGAACGGGTGAAGTTTGAGTTCACCGGCGAGGCGCTGCTGATCCACAACGACGGCAGCGTGCAGGCCATCGCCTACGACGTGCTCGAGCGCGACGGCGTGGACGCGGTCCGCCTGCGCTTCGAGGACGGCACGGAGTTGCGCTACGAGTTTATGGAGACTGGCCATCTGCGCGTTCCTTACCTCGGCCAGCCGGACAAGTTCCTCTTCCTCAACCAGGCGGAGAAGCCGGCCGCAGAGGAGCCCGCCGGGGAGGAGCCCGATGCGGTGACCGAGCAAGCGGAGTGATCCGCAGCGCAGTGATTACTCTCATTTATTTCGCCCGATGAAGCGCCACTTGGCGCCGGAATTGGCGCCCGAAGTTGTCCATTTTTATCGCCGGGCCGACGAACTGTCGCTTTTGCCTTGCTGGTGCTTGACGCGCCCCTAGTGAGTGATAGCGTCAATCCTCCCCTACACCTTTTTACGAGGACGAACACATGGCCAAGAAAGCGAAGGAGAAAACCAAGTTGAAACTAAAGACCAAGTCGAAAGCCGTTAAAACCGTCAAATCCCAGAAGACCACCGCCGCCCGCGCGAAGAAGTCCGCGCCGGTTCGCAAGCCGGCCCGCCCGGCCGCGCCGCGTTCCCGCAGCAAGAAGTACGTTTACTTCTTCGGCGATGGCCGCGCCGACGGCAACGGCACGATGAAGGCCCTGCTGGGCGGCAAGGGCGCCAACCTGGCCGAGATGACCCGCATCGGGCTGCCGGTGCCCCCCGGCTTTACCATTTCGACCGACGTCTGCACCTACTTCTACGAGAACAAGCGGACTTATCCGAAGGAGCTTCAGGGCCAGATCGACGCCGCCGTCGCCAAGATGGAAAAGAGCCTGGGCAAGCAGTTCGGCAGCCCGGAGAACCCGCTGCTGGTGGCGGTGCGTTCCGGCGCCCGCGACTCCATGCCCGGCATGATGGACACCATCCTGAACCTGGGCCTCAACGACACCACCGTGCAGGGGCTTATCGCCACCACGGGCAACGAGCGCTTCGCCTACGACTGTTACCGCCGCTTCGTCCAGATGTACGGCGACGTGGTGATGGGTGTGCAGCCGCAGGGCGAGGACGATCACGAGCCCTTTGAATTGGTGATGCAGAAGCTCAAGAAGGAGCGCCTGGGCGACGCCGAGGCCGAAGACACCGAACTGGACGCCGCCGCGTTGAAGGAACTCGTGGCCCGCTTCAAGGCGCTGGTCAAGGAGTGGACCGGCCAGACCTTCCCGGACAACCCGGCCGACCAGCTCAAGGGCGCCGTCGGCGCCGTCTTCGGCTCCTGGAACAACGAGCGCGCCATTATCTACCGCAACAAATACCACATCCCGCACCATTGGGGTACCGCGGTCAACGTGCAGGCGATGGTCTTCGGCAACACCGGCGACAAGAGTTGCTCCGGCGTCGCCTTCACCCGCGACCCCGCCACCGGCGAGAAGGTCTTCTACGGGGAATACCTGATCAACGCGCAGGGCGAGGACGTGGTCGCTGGCGTGCGTACGCCGGATCCCGTCGCCACCCTGCAGGTCAAGATGCCCAAGGCGCACCGCGATTTGGATGAAGTTCGCCAAACCTTGGAAAAGCACTTCCGCGAGATGCAGGACTTCGAGTTCACCGTTCAGGACGGCACGCTCTTTATGCTGCAGACGCGCAACGGCAAGCGCACCGGCGTGGCCGCCGTCCGCATCGCCTGCGAGATGGTCAAGGAGCGCCTCATCTCCTGGCGCGACGCGGTCGCCCGTGTGCAGCCCGACAGCCTCAGCCAGCTTCTGGTGCCGGTCTTTGACCGCAAGGAAATCAAGAAGGCCGAGTGCATCGCCAAGGGCCTGCCCGCTGGCCCCGGCGCCGCCACCGGCCAGATTTACTTCAACGCGGCCAACGCCGAGGCTGCCGTCCAGCGCGGCGAGAAGGTGCTGCTGGTACGCGTCGAGACCAGCCCGGAGGACATCCGGGGCATGCTGGCCGCCGATGGCATCCTGACCGCCCGCGGCGGCGTGAGCTCGCACGCCGCGCTCGTCGCCCGCCAGATGGGCAAGGTCTGCGTCTGCGGCGCCAGCGAGCTGAAGATCGACTACGAGAAGGCCACGCTCACCGTGGGCAAGAAGGTCTTCAAGAAGGGCGACTTCCTCTCGATCGACGGCACTACCGGTGAGGTTTACGCTGGCGAGGTCAAGACCGCGCCGAGCGAAATCATCCAGGTGCTGGTGGACGGCTCGCTCAAGCCGGAGAAGAGCATGATGTTCCAGTACTTTGATCAGCTCATGAAGTGGGCCGACAAGCTGCGCAAGCTCGACATCCGCACCAACGCCGACCAGCCCGACCAGGTGACCAACGCGGTCGCCTTTGGCGCCAAGGGCATCGGCCTGTGCCGGACCGAGCACATGTTCTTCGAGGGCGACCGCATCGACGCCGTGCGCGAAATGATTCTGGCCACCGACACCAAGGCGCGCGAGAAGGCGCTCAAGAAGCTGCTGCCGTTCCAGCGCAAGGACTTCGTGGGCATCTTCAAGGCACTCAACGGCTTGCCGGCCACCATCCGCCTGCTCGACCCGCCGCTGCACGAATTCTTGCCCCACACCAAGGAGCAGCAGCAGGAGCTGGCCAAGAAGCTCGGCGTCGACTTCCAGACCGTCGCCCAGCGGGTGGAGGAACTGCATGAGGCCAACCCGATGCTCGGCCATCGTGGCTGCCGCCTCGGCATCACCTATCCGGAAATCTCCGCCATGCAGGCCCGCGCCATTTTCGAGGCCGCCGCCGAGTGCCAGTCCAAGGGCATGAAGGTACGGCCCGAGGTGATGATTCCGCTGGTCGGCACCGCCAAGGAGCTGGAACTGCAGGCCGCCGTGGTGCGGGAAGCCGCCGCCGCTGTCGCCAGCGAGAAGGGCGTCAAGTTCAACTACTTGGTCGGCACGATGATTGAAATTCCGCGCGCCTGCATGGTGGCGGACCAGATCGCCGAGCACGCCGATTTCTTCAGCTTCGGCACCAACGACCTGACGCAGACCACCTTCGGCATGAGCCGCGACGATGTGGGTACCTTCCTGGGCGACTACCAGGAGCAGGAAATCCTGCAGAAGAATCCCTTCGCCTCGCTCGACCCGGACGGCGTTGGCGGCCTGGTCAAGATCGGCATCGAGAATGGCCGCGGCACCAAGCCCAAGCTCAAGCTGGGCATCTGCGGCGAGCACGGTGGCGATCCGAGCTCCATCCAGTTCTGCCACGACGCGGGCCTGAACTACGTGAGCTGCTCGCCCTACCGGGTGCCGGTCGCCCGTCTGGCCGCCGCTCAGGCGGCGCTTTAGGGCGCGCGCCAGTAGGCAACATCAATCACGGACAAGGCGCGGGGCCGCAACCCCCGCGCCTTTTTTGTGCGTTGGGGGGGGAATCCCACTCTTTTTGGATCAAGGTTGGTATCGGGACCGATCTGTGCTTTGTGTTGGGGGAGCAAGATGCAGCCCGCCTGCCAAGAATCGAGTTTCCGCCATGACCACGATCCGCACGGAGGAACCCAGGGACGCCGCTGCCATCCGAGCGCTCAACGAAAAAGTCTTTGGCCGCCGCGACGAGGCCGACCTGATTGAGCGGCTGCGGGAGGACTGCCCGGGCCTTCTTTCCATGGTGGCGGAGCAGGAGGGCAAGCTGGTTGGTCACGTGCTGTTTTCCCCCGTGGTGCTGGAAACGCCCGGAGAGAAGGATGACCTGCTGGGCATGGGCCTGGCGCCGCTCGCCGTGAATTCGCGTCGGCGGGGGGAGGGGATCGGGCGCAAGCTGGTGGAGAACGCGCTGCTGGTGCTGCAGGTGCGGGGCTGCAACTTTGTCGTCGTGCTGGGCGATCCGGACTACTACGGGCGCTTCGGCTTTGAACCGGCGGAGAACCACGGCATCACCTGCCAATGGAAGGGCGTGCCCGAGGGCGCTTTCCAGATCATTCTGCTGAACACGTCCGTGCTGGGGAATTCACGCGGCCGGGCCCGCTACCGCCGCGAGTTTAGCGAGCTGGCCTGAGTCGCCATCGGGAAAAACACGACATGCCGTCCGGTCTGCACCTGAACAGTCGCCCGGCGCTTGCCGATGACGGTTTCCCCCCGCAGAACGGCCGAAAAAGTCTGGAAGAAACCTTTTTTTCGTCCGTCATAACTGTGGAGCCCGTTCAAGGTAACTTTTTTGTTTGCATTGACTGCGGCACCACCCATTCTGTTTGAACCCACTGGGCATGTTCTCGAACGATAGCGACACCAGCATCAAGATCTACCTGAGGGAGATAGGACAGACCCCCCTGCTGACGCGCGAGGAAGAAGTTAAGCTCGCCCGGCGCATCAAGAAAGGGGATCAGGCTGCCCGCCAGCAGATGATCAAGGCCAATCTTCGCCTGGTGGTGAAGATCGCGCACGACTACGCCAACTTTGGCTTGCCGCTATTGGACCTCATTAGTGAGGGCAACATCGGCCTGATGAAGGCCGTCGAGCGCTTCGACCCGAAAAAGGGCGGCAAGCTGAGCACCTACGCGGCCTGGTGGATCAAGCAGTCGATCAAGCGCGCGCTAGCCAACCAGAGCAAGACCATCCGCCTGCCGGTGCACCTGGTCGACAAGATCGCCCGCATGCGGCGTATCGCCATGCAGCTCTCGGAAGAGCTGGGGCGCGACCCGACCGACGAGGAGCTTTCCGAGGAGCTGGGCATCCCGCCGGCCAAGATTTCGCAGTTGCGCACCGCCTCGATCCGGCCGGCTTCGCTCGACGCCTCCGTCGGTCAGGACGACGACAGCGCCAGCCTGGGTGAGATGATTGGCGACGACAACGCCGACAGCCCCTACCAGATGCTGCGGGATAAGAACCTGCGTGACTCCGTGATGGATCTGCTCCACGTGCTCGACGAGCGCGAGCTCAAGATCATCCGGCTGCGCTTCGGCCTGGACGGTAAAAAGGAACTTACCCTGGAAGAAGTCGGCAAAAAGTTTGGCGTAACGCGGGAGCGCATCCGCCAGCTCCAGAACATTGCCCTGCGCAAAATCAAGCGGGCGCTCGAGAAGCAGGACCGGGCCAAGGCATGAGCAGCAGCGTGGTGTTTCGTAGCGCGGTCTCCCGGCTCGAACAGAGCATCCGCACCATTCCCGACTTCCCGAAACCCGGCATCCAGTTCCGGGACATCACGCCCATCCTCTCCGACGGCCAGCTCTTCCGCCTGGCCATCACCGTCTTTGCCGAGCGCTACCAGCGCCGAACGGTCGACAAGATTGTGGCGATCGACGCGCGGGGTTTCCTCTTTGGCGGCGCGCTGGCCCACCTGCTTGGCGTCGGCCTGGTGCCGGTGCGCAAAAAGGGCAAGCTGCCTTACCAGACCCATTCGGCCGAGTACGAGCTGGAGTACGGCACCGACAGCATCCAAATCCACACCGACGCCGTCCAGAAGGGCGAGCGGGTGATCATTCTGGACGATCTGCTCGCGACCGGCGGCACCGCGGCGGCCGCGGTCGAGCTGGTGGACAAGTGCGGCGGCAGTATTATCGAGCTGGCCTTCCTCATCGAGCTGGCCGACCTGCACGGGCGCGATCGCCTGCGCGGCCAGGAAGTCTTCAGCGCCATCCGCTACTAAATGGGCTCTGGCGCGGCTATTTGCGCGTGGAGGAAGGCAGCCAGTCTTTCATGGCATCAATTGTGCGATCCTTGTGGAAGGCAAACATCCCGATGATGCCTCCGGCAAAAAGCAGGAACATGACGATGAGCGAGCGGGCATACCAGTCCAGCGCCGGTGTCATGTTAAAGACATAAAAAAAGATCAGAAACGGCGTGGGAAACGTAAACGCCCCCAGCACGATGCACTTGACCAGGATGAAACGGTTGTACGGAGTCACTCCACCTGCAGTCTACGTTCGAATGTGGACACATCAAGTCTCTTGCAAAGGCCCGCGAGGTGCCACTTGTCTCCGGGCCCGGAGGCGCGTTAGACTCCAATCCACGCCATGATTCCGTTGACGGACCTTCTGCGCAGATTCGCTTGCCCCAGCCGGTGGCTGGCGCTGGTTGTGATGCTGCCCGTCCTGGCGAGCGCCCAGGAGGCGGACCCTTTCGCGGGAATCGACTCTGGCGGAGAGGATTTGGATCCGGCGGAGCAAAAGGCACAGTTGATCGAACTGGTTCAGGCCGTCGACGAGTATCTGGGGCCGGAGAACAGCGCCAAGCGCTTGGCCGCCGCCGCGCAAGACAACCCGGCTCTGCTCGATCCGCTAACCGACGGCAGCCAGCAGTTTTACAACGGCCTGGTGGTCGCCGCTTTCGAGTCGATGTCGCTCAATCTGCTGCCGATGCTGGGCGTGGTCTTCCTCAGCTTTTTTGCCTCCGCTTGGGCGGTCTCGCGCTTTCTGGCTCCACGCCACGCCACGTTGCGCAACGCGCTTATTTTCGCCTCCATTCCCACCGTTTTTGGGTTGGTCAACATTCTGCTCACTCAGCTGCAAAGCCCGGCTGTTACCTTGTTGGGGACCGTCATTATTTCGCTGGCCGTTTTCGTGTCCCTGATTATCGCCACGATGTACCTCTACGACGTGGGCTTCCTGACGATGCTGCTCTTTGGCATCATTGGCTCGGTGCTTCAATCGGTGCTTTCCTCCATACTGGCCGCGGTTCTTTTCGCGCTGATTGGCCAGTCGATGATTGGCCCCGTTTTTGACGCGGTGGGCCGACAGTACACTGCGCAGGCCCTGCCCATGGTCGAGAAACGGGTCGCCGAGCTGGAGCCGCGTCAGCGCGAGTTGGCCGAGGAGGTGGCCCAGGCGCAAGCCCGGCTGGACGAACTGCAGGTCAAGGAAGCCGAAGTCCGGGAGGAGCTCAAAGCCCGCCAGAACGAGGTCGCCAGCAAGCGCCAGACCCCGCAGTTGGTGTACACCTCCATCGGGCAGCTGGTGGACCAGAACCGAAACCGCGAGGCGATCGCCTCCTACGCCGAGTTTGCCGCCAAGTTCCCCGGCCACCCCCTGGCGGAAGCGGCCAAGAAGCAGATCGACGCGCTTGAATCGCGGGAGGCCGAGGTGGTCGCCGAGCGCGAAGCCGCCCAGGCGCAAGCCGCCGAGGCCCAGGCCAAAAGCCTGGAGGAGTTCAAGCGGAAGCTGGCGGCGGCCGAAGTCAGCCTTTCCGATATTCGCACCGCGCTGCTGGGCAAGCCGCGCGAGGAAGTCATCGAACTGCTCGGCCAGCCCGATGCCGAGCAGGCCAACACGCTTATCTACACCCGCATCGAGGTCTACGATCCCATTCGCCGCCGCAACCGCCGCATCATCGTCAACTTCCTGGACCGGCGCGTGCAGGGCGTCAGCTACATCCGCTAACCGCTATGTCTTCCCATCCCCTTCCCGCCAAACTCTGTTCATTCAAGTACGGCCGGGCACTGCCCGCACTCGCGGCGCTTTTCCTGGCCGGATGTGGTGGCGGCGGCTCAGCGGGCGATGATTCCGTCAACAAGATCATCGAACTCTCCGAGCAAACCACGACCCTGAATCAGCAAGTCGACCAGCTGGAGAAGCAAAAGCGCCAGCTCACCGCCCAGTTGCCCCTGCTGCAGAAGAAGCTCGAGGCCAGCCAGGAGAAGCTCGATAATTTGCAGGGAGAGCTGCAGGCCCTCGGCTCAGGCCCGGGCGCATCCTTCGCCCAGTTTAACGAGAGTGTCGAGGGCGCACCTCCCGAGATGGTCATCATCATGTCCCGGCGCTTTGTGCGCGACTACCCCTTGAGCCCCAACCTCGAGCAAGTGCGGGCCAAACTGGCCGATGCACAGCAGCAGCTGGATGCGCAGGCGGTCCAGCAGCAACAGGAGGAGGCCCAGCGCGAGGCCGAGCTGGCCGCCCAGCGGCGCGCCCGGGTCGAGAAGTTCAAAAACGGCCAAATGAATACGACCGAACTCAAAGCCCTGCTGCGTGGCAAAAGCCAGCCCGAAATCATCGAGTTTATGGGCCAGCCCCGCAGCAAGGCCCGCCGCGACGTCTGGAACTACCCCAACTACGAGGGGATCAGCAGCACGGGCAAGAAGGGGCGCGTGCGCGTCTTTTTCTCCGGCGGGCGGGTCAATTCCGTGGGCCTTTATTAGTCGGGTTGAGAGAGCCTCCGGGCGCCCCTTATCGACCCGGTTTTGGGGTAGACTCTCCCGGTGGGCGGGCTACATTGACCGTCTTATGTCGCAAGTGATAGAAGGACCGGCCTACGTCGTCCGGCAGAACATCGATACCGATCAGATCATCCCCGCCCAGTACCTGACGCTGGTGCCCACCATTCCGGAAGAGTACGAGAAACTGGGCGCCTACGCCCTCATCGGCCTGCCCGACGACCAGTACCCCGTCCGCTACGTGGAGGAGGGCAAGAACAAGACGGAATTTGAGATCGTCGTCGCCGGGCGCAACTTTGGCTGCGGCTCCTCCCGCGAGCACGCCCCCATTGCCCTGGGCGCGGCCGGCTGCCAAGTGGTTTTGGCCGAAAGCTACGCCCGCATTTTCTTCCGTAACTGCGTGGCCACCGGCGAGCTCATCCCCTGCGAGCTGGAAGAGCCGCTGGCCGACAAGCTCCAAACCGGCGATTCGATCAGCGTGGACCTGGAAAAGGAGGAAGTCACCACCCCGCACGGCAAGGTCAAGATCAAGCCGCTGGGCGAGATCAAGCCCGTCATCGACGCGGGCGGCATCTTTGAATTCGCCCGCCAGAGTGGCATGGTGCCGACCGTCGGCGTCGGCTGGGCCGCGCGCTCGGATAAAAAGCACCGCATTGCCGTCCTGCCCGGCGACGGCATCGGCCCGGAAGTGATGGAGGCCGCCCTGCCCGTCATCACCTTGGCGGCGGAGAAGCACGGCGTGCAGCTCGAGATCCAGGAGGAGCTGGTCGGCGGCGCCGCCATCGACGCCAAGGGCACCGCCCTGCCGGACGAGACGCTGATGCTCTGCGACGAGGCCGACGCCATCCTGTTTGGCTCGGTCGGCGGCCCCAAGTGGGAGCAACTCCCGCCCCACGAGCAGCCGGAGCGAGCCGCCTTGCTGCCCCTGCGCAAGGAGTATGGCCTCTACGCCAACCTTCGCCCGGCCGTCTGCTACCCGCAGCTCACCCACGCCTCGCCGCTCAAAGAGAGCATCCTGCGGGACGGCTTTGACGTCATGGTGGTGCGCGAGCTCACCGGCGGCATTTACTTCGGCAAGCCCAAGGAAACCACCACGCTGCCCGGCGGCAAGCGCCGAGCCATCGATACGCTCGTCTACACCGAAAGCGAGATCGAGCGGATCGCCCACGTCGCCTGCAAGGCCGCCCAGCTGCGCCACAAGCGCGTGACCCTGGTCGACAAAGCCAACGTGCTTGAGAGCAGCGTGCTTTGGCGCGAGGTCGTCACCCGCGTTGTCCGCGACCACCCGGACGTCACCCTCGACTACGTCTACGTCGACAACGCTGCCATGCAGGTGGTGCGCGACCCTTCGCAGTACGACGTGCTGCTGTGCGAGAACATGTTCGGCGATATCATCAGCGACGAGCTCGCCGCCGTGGCCGGCAGCCTGGGGCTGCTCCCGAGCGCTTCGATCAACGACGACAGCTTTGGCCTCTACGAGCCCAGCGGCGGCAGCGCCCCCGACATCGCCGGGCAGGGGGTGGCCAACCCCATCGCCCAAATCCTTTCCGGCGCCCTCATGCTACGTTACTCGTGCAGCCTGCCCGAAGCGGCGGCCGACCTGGAGCGCGCCGTCGGCCGGGCGCTTGAAGACGGCTTCCGCACCGCCGACATTTACACCGAAGGCACCAACCGCGTGGGCACCCACGCCATGGCCGAAGCCATCACCGACCGCCTCAAATAGAACATGCCTGTCGCCGACCCCACCAGCCACCTCGACGAGATCAACGCCAAGTTCCTGGCGGTGAGCGAAGACCGTATTCAGGGCTTTCAGCGCGATCCGCTTGGGGAGATCGCCCGCCAAAGCGGCGTGGAACTGGCGACCGTGATCGAGCGCATCCAGGCCATGCTGCGGGCGGGAACCATTCGCCGCGTCCGCCAGACCATGCTGGCCACCAACCTGGCCCCCGGCGCGCTGGTGGCCTGGCAGGTGCCGGAGAACAAGCTCGGCCCGGCCTTTGACTATCTCTTCCAGCGCGATCCCTTTTCCGGCCACGTCGTCACCCGCTCGACCGACCCGGGCAACGCCGGCGCTCAGTACCGGCTGTGGACCACCCTGAAGGTGCCGCAGGGCTTTTCCATGGCCAAGCACTGCGAGCAGCTCTGCCGCGAGACCGGCGCCACCGCCTTCCGCCTAATGCCGGCCAAAGGAATCTTCGCCCTCGGGGTTGGGCACATCCGCCGCCGCAGCATGGAGCCCGGCGCCCGCGAGCCCGAACCCGCGCAAATGAAGAAGGTCGAGGTGGTCGCGCTTTCCGATCTGGACTGGCAGGTGCTTAACGCGCTCAAGCGCGAATTCGAGCCCGATGAGCTGGTGCCCAACCTCTGGACGGCCCGCGCCGCCGAGGCGGGCGTCTCCCTTGACACCTTTTACGAAGTGGCCGGAAGCCTGGACGCCCGCGGCGTGGTCGGGCGCTTCTCCACCTTTCTGGAGCACGTCAAGCCGAGCGCCTCCGGCGAGCGCGTCACTCGCTTCAACGCGCTCTTCCATTGGGCGGTGCCGCCGGGGCGGGAGCTCGAGGCCGGGGGTGAGGTCGGCCGCCATCACATCATGACCCACGCCTACTGGCGCGAGGGCGGGCCCGACTTCAACCACGTTAACATCATGGGCGTGGTGCACGGCACCGACCGGGCCCGCGTGCTCGAGCACAAGGCCGCCATCGACGAGCACCTGCGCGAAGCCGGCATCCCCTTTGGCTACACCAACGTCTTTTGGGGCGGCCGCAGCGAGATCAAGCCTTCGGAGATCGCCCCCGACGCTTACCGGGACTGGTGCGCCGAGCGC
The DNA here is from genome assembly GCA_038745425.1 of Verrucomicrobiota bacterium. Taxonomy (GTDB): domain Bacteria; phylum Verrucomicrobiota; class Verrucomicrobiia; order Methylacidiphilales; family UBA1321; genus CAWUJC01. The sequence continues at coordinate 11,106 of JBCDLL010000055.1, forward strand.
GGGCTCGATTGGCGCCAGATGCAGGCCTGATCATTCCAGGAGCGATTCGATTTCGTCCCAGCTGAGACTTTCGACGAAAAGCTCCTCGTTCGTGACGCTCGCGGTAAAGAGCTCGCGCTTGCGTTCCTGCAGCCGGAGGATTTTTTCCTCCACCGTGCCGCGTGCGATCAGCTTGTAGCTGGTCACCGGCTTGTCCTGGCCGATGCGGTGGGCGCGAGCGGTGGCTTGGTCTTCGACCGCCGGATTCCACCACGGATCGAGGTGCAGCACCGTGTCCGCGCCGGTCAGGTTCAGGCCCGTGCCGCCCGCCTTCAGGCTAATGAGAAACGCGCTCTGGGTGTCGTCGCCTTGGAACCGTTTGACCACGTCGGCCCGGTGACGGGTCGAGCCGTCCAGGTAGGCGTAGGCAATATCCGCCTCTTCCAGCCGCGTGCGGAGCAGGCCAAGGAGCTTCACGAATTGGCTAAAGACCAGCACGCGATGCCCGCCGTCGATCGCCTCGTGCAGCCGCTCCATCGCAAGGTCGAGCTTGGCGGAGGGCTCGCGCCAGTCGCGGGCGCGGTCCCCGTCGAGCAGGCGCAAGTCGCAGACGCATTGCCGCAGGCGGAGCAGGGTGGTGAGCACCGCGATCTTGCTGCGGCCACGCCCGGCTCGCCCGGAGCCGTCGAACACCGCCCGGCGGCCCGCCGTGAGCAGGCTTTGGTAAACCTCGGTTTGCTCCGGACTGAGGTCGACCAGCGAGACCTGCTCCAGCTTGGGCGGCAGATCCCGGACCACTTCCTCCTTCGTGCGGCGGAGCAAAAAGGGCCGCAGCCGGTGGCGCAGGCGCTGCTGGACCGCTTCGTCGCCTCGGGCGACGGGCGCAGCGTAGCGCTCCTTGAAGTCGCGCGCGGAGCCCAGGTAACCAGGCAGAGCGAAGTCGAAGATGGACCAAAGGTCCTCGAGCGCGTTCTCCAGCGGCGTGCCGGTGAGGACAAAGCGGTGTTCCGCCCGCAGCGCCTTGGCCGCCTGCGCGTTCTGGCTGGCGCGGTTCTTGATGTGCTGGGCCTCGTCGAGGACAACGGCGCCGAAGCGCTCCACAGGGTAGTCCGGCAGGTCGCGCCGCAGCAGCGCGTAGCTGGTGATGACCAAGTCGTGGGCCTCCATCGCGGCAAAGTCGGCCTTGCGGCCGGGGCCGTGTAGCTTTAGCACTTTGAGCCTGGGCGTGAAGCGGGCGGCTTCGTCCGCCCAGTTTTCCACCAGGCTGGTCGGGCAGACGACCAGCGCGGGCGCGCCGCTTTTGGCCTCGGCCCGCAGCCAACAGAGCAGCGCCAGCGTTTGCAGCGTTTTCCCCAGGCCCATCTCATCGGCCAGCACACCGCCGAAGCGCCGGTGGGCCAGCCCCGCCAGCCAGCGCACGCCCTCCGCCTGGTACGGCCGCAAGAGCGGTCCGAGCGTGTCCGGCAGCGCGGGCAGCGGATCCTCCATGTTGCCCGCTTTGTCCCAATCGCCCCGGCCCGAAGGCCGCCAGCCTTGGGCCTCGAGCGTTTCCAGCAGGCCGGGCACCTGCCTCCCGCTCAGCCGCATTGCGCCGGGGCGCTGCTCCACCTCAGCGTCGGCCAGCACCTCCTGCAGTTCGCGCCAGCCGGCGGTGGGCACGAGCAGGATGCGGTCGCCCTCGGTGCGCTGGTGGCTCTGGCCGGTTTGGATCCAGCGCTGGATTTCCGCGGCGTCGAGACCGGCCGTTTCGCCGGTGCGCGCCAAGGTCGGGGTGATGTCGAGGGAGAGCCAATCTTCACCCGAGCTGGAGAACTCGTCGCGTGCGAGCGAAACGTCGGGCTGGACGTAATCCAGCCGCGGGAGGAGCTGTTGAAAGCGTTTGCCCGCCTCAACTCGCCAGCGCCGCCGCCAGTCAGGGAGCACGTTGGCCAGGAAGTCGCCCACCGCGCGCTCCTGGTTCAGGAAGAAAAATTCCGCGTTCTTGCGGCCGGGTTGGAATCCACGGGCCACGACCTGCGCAAGGGCAGCGCGCTCGGCGGCGGCGTCGCGGCGCCAGAAGCGGGTGGCGTGTTCGGAATCCGGTTGCCAGGGTGGGGCTTCGGCCTCGGCCTCGAGCTGCGCGGGCGGCAGGTCGAACTCGGCGCCGGCCGGGTACCGCGCCTGGAGGCGGACGGTGACCCCGGCCAGGCTGCCGTCGATCCGCGCGATGATCTCCGGCTTGGGAGAGTCGAAGTCGAAGCGCCCGTCCAGATCCGTGTCGTCGAGCTCCACGAGTCGGCTAAGGGCGGGCAGTTCCCGGGCGAGAAAGTTGCCCGCCGCGTCCGCCGGAATGGTGACCGGTCCTTCGACGAGCGCGGCGTAGGGACCCGTCAGTGTGAACTGCCGCTGCAGAACGGCGGGGTGATCGCCCTCGGCGGGCGTCCAGGCGTAGCGGATTTCGCTGCCGGGTAGGGCAATGATTTCACCCTCCGTTTCCGGCCGGTCGCCCAGCCGCAACTCCAGCGTGCCGTCCGGCTGGGAGGCCAGCCGCAGGGTCGGTTTGGGCGCCTGGGCGTGGACCCGCACGCGATGCTTTTTGCCGATCCAGACACGGGGGTGGCCATCCAGGGTCTTGAGCAGTAGCGCGTAGCCCTTGGCGGGGAAGTTGGTCATGGCCGGCGGCGGGTCGCCGACGCCGTGCACCCTCTCGAGCAGGTGCAGGAGCGCTTCGTCGTCCTCGTCCACGGCGTAGGTATGCGCGAGGGTTTTGGGGATGGCGTCCCAAGGCACCGAGGTGTCGGAGTCCGCATCCGGGCAAGCTTCCAGGGTCAGGCGGGTGGCTTTTTCGCCCAAGGTGGCGGGAAAGGTGAGGGGGAGGATGAGCCGCAGAAGCAGGGGCTCGGTCTTGACGGATTCCGCCTCGGCGGAACCCACCAGGACCCGCTTCCAGGTGGCGGGCTGCGGCGTGGTTTTCTTGACGGGGGTCGCCCGGCCCTGGCGTTGCTGGCCCTTGGCGTAGGCGGCGCTGGCGTTTTCCTGCTGCTGCAGAAACGCCCAGCCCGCCGCGACCACGTGCACGCAGATGGTGCCGTAAAGCTTGGCTTGGCGGCAGGTGCAGAGGTTTTCGACGTCCGCCGCGCCCCGGCCAATCTTGAGCCGGGTGACCAGGTCGCGCCCGTCGACCTCAACGATGGCGCTCAGGATGGGGGGGCGGTAGCGGGCCTCGCGCACCCGTCCAGCCGCCACCATGGCCTGCGCCTCTTTGAGCAGCTCCCATCCGCCGATGTCGACGAGGAAATCCTTGGTGATGCGGGTGGGGGCTTCGGCCATGGGGAGGGGCGGCCTAGCCGCACTTGCCGTCGTACATCGCCACCATGTAGGGGTGGTCGGGGTCGTATTCGGTCAAGGGTTTGGGATCCTCCGCCACGCCGACCGGCCGCATGTCCCGCCCGGGTTGCCCGGTCGCCTTGTCGCCCAAACGATTCCGGACCTCTTCCACTATGGCGAGCAATTCTTTCACTTTCTCCGGTTGTTGCGCGGCCAAGTCGGTGGTTTCGCCGAGATCGTCATCCAGGTGGTAGAGCTCACAGACTTCTTCCTCTTCGGGTTCGCGGCGGCGGAGGTGGAGCTTCCAGGGACCCACCCGCAAGGCTTCCAGCGTGCCGCAGAAGTAGTAGGGGTAGACGGCGTGCGGCGACTGGCCCGCGGCCGGATCGAGCCAGATCGGGCTGATGTCGTGGCCGTCCAGGACGCGATCGTGCGGGACCTCCGCTCCGGCCAGTCCGCAGAGCGTCGGCAGCAAATCCAGGGAGGAGGTGACCTCGTCGGATGAGCTGCCCGGTTTGATCCTGGCCGGCCAGCGCACGATACCGGGAAGGCGCACGCCGCCCTCCCAATTGGTGCGCTTGGTGCCGCGCAGCGGGGAGTTGCTGCCGCCTTCGCCCGCCACGCGCGAGCCGTTGTCCGAGGTGAAGATGACGATGGTGTTCTCCTCCAGGCCCAGGGCCTTTAGCTCGGCCATGATCACGTCGGTGCTCCAGTCGATGTACTCGACCGCCGCGCCGTACTCGCCGTTGCCGGCCTGCTCCACGAAGCGCGGGGCCACGAGGTGCGGCAAGTGCGGGTGCAGGTGGGCCAGATAGAGGAAGAACGGTTCGTCGCGGTGCTCGCGGATCCAGCGGACGCATTCGGAGGTGTAGCGCTGAGTCAGGCTTTCCATCTCCGGTTGCTGCTCCAGCACTTCGTCGTTAAGCAGGAGGGGCAGGGGCGGGCGATGGGGGTGCGGCGTCATTCGGCCCATGTCGTTGCTGAAGGGCAGTCCGAAGTAGAAGTCGAAGCCGTGCTGGGTGGGGAGGAACTCCGGCTGGTCGCCCAGGTGCCATTTGCCGACCATGCCGGTGGCGTAGCCCGCTTCCTTGAGCAGGGTGGCGATGGTCTTTTCTTCCGGATGCAAGCCCCACCGGTCGCCGGGAAAGAGGACGCCGAATCTGTTGAAGCCGATGCGCTGCGGCAGGCTGCCCGTCAGCATCGCGCCGCGCGAAGGCGTGCAGATGGGAGAGGCCATGTAGAAGCTGGTCAGCTTGAGGCCTTCGGCGCAGAGGCGGTCGATCGCGGGGGTTTGGTTGAGCGTGGAGCCGTAGCAGCCAAGGTCGCCGTAGCCGAGGTCGTCGCAGTTGATCAGGATGATGTTGGGTTTGCTCATGAAACGGGGCTCAGTAATCGTCGGGGTAGGTTTCCTGGTTGTAGTCGTCCTCGGCCTCATGCCAAGCCGGTTTCGGCGGGACCACCTTCCATGTGTTGACGCGCTCGTCCGAGATTTCCGCAAGAAAGCGCGAGGCCTCCTGCCAGCGGTCGCCCATCCCGGCCTGCGCGCGGATCATCGGGTAGGTCAGGTAAAGTTCGTCCTTGGCCCGGGTGACCGCCACGTAAAAGAGGCGGCGCTCCTCCTCCTCGCCGTCGTCGTTTTCCATCGAGCGGGAGGAAGGGAAGAGCCCGTCGCAGAGCATGACGACAAAGACCGCCTTCCACTCCAGGCCCTTGGCTTGGTGGACGGTGGTCAGCCGCAGCTTGGGTTCGTCCTCGTCGTGGGGGCCGGGGCGGCGTTCGGCGGCCGTCTGCGGCCCGGAGTCAACGTTGGTGAGCAGCGCAAGCTGGCCAAGGAAGTCGGCCGCGGTGTCGAACTGCTCGGCGAAGGCGCGGAGCTGGTTGAGGTCCTCGACCCGGTTGGCGGCGTTGTCGTACTTGCTGCGCAGGTGGGCCTCGTAGCCGGCGTCGAGCACGATCTGGATTTGCTCGCTGGGCCGCCCGGTGAGGTCGTCGGCGCGGAGCTGCTCCAGCGTGTGGCCCAGTTGCGCCCATTCGCCGGCCGCCTTGCGCGGTGGCTTCAGGTCGCTCCACTTGCCGCCCAGGGCCAGCTTGGCCCAGAGCGCTCCGGCGGTGACCTTGCCGATGCCCGGCAGGAGCAGCGCGAGGCGCTTGAAGGCGGTCTCGTCGCGCGGGTTGAGCGCCAGTTTGAGGTAGGCGCCCACGTCCTTGACGTGGGCCTGCTCGAAGAAGCGCATGCCGCTGGTCACCTCGAAGGGGATGTTGCGCCGCACCAGCTCCATCTGGATTTCCAGGCTGTGGAAGTGCGAGCGGTAGAGCACCGCGATCTCGTCGAGCCCGGTGCCTTCCTCGTGCAGGTCCATCACCCGCTGGGCCACGAACTGCGCCTGCTGGTTGCCGTCCTCCAGCGGGACCACCGCGGGCTTGGGCAGGGAGTCCGCCGGGCGGACCGAGCGCAGGTTTTTCTCGAACTGGTGGCGGTTGGCGGCGATGGCCTCGTTGGCCAGGCTGAGGATTTCCGGCGTGCTGCGGTAGTTGGTCTCGATGCGGATGACGCGCGTGCCCGCGTAGCGCTCGGGAAAGTCCAGGATGTTGCGGAAGTTGGCCCCGCGCCAGGAGTAGATGCTCTGGGCGTCGTCGCCGACCACCATCACCTGCCGGTGCTCCGCGGCCAGCGCGTCGATCATCGCGCCCTGCAGCGCCGAGGTGTCCTGGTACTCGTCGACCAGCACGTGCTGGAACTGGCGCTGGTACTTCTCGCGGGGCTCGGCGTGCTCTTGCAGCAGGCGCAGGGTCAGGGTTAGCAGGTCGTCAAAGTCCATCACGTTGGCGTCGCGCTTGCGCCGGGTGAAGAAGGCGGCCGCCTTCTCCAGCCCCTCGGCGATCTCGTCGAAGTAGCCGTACTGGTCCTCCAGGAGTTGGCCCAGCGGCTGGCGCCGGTTCAAGGCCAGGCCGAAGATGTGGTGGGCCAGCTTGGGCTTGGGCACGCGCTTGTCCTTGGGGTCGAAGCCGGCCTCCGCCAGGGCGCCGGCCACCAGGTCGGCGGCGTCGTCCTCGTCCAGGATGGTGAAGTCGCGCTCGTAGCCGAGCAGGTCGGCGTGGCGCCGCAGCAGGCGGTGCCCGATGGCGTGGAAGGTGCCGCCCCACAAGGCGCTGATGTCGTAGGGCAGGAGCGAGCCCACCCGACTGAGCATCTCGCGCGCTGCCTTGTTGGTGAAGGTCAGCAGCAGGATTTGCCAGGGCGCGACGCCTTGCTCGATGAGGTAGGCCACCCGGTAGGTCAGCGTGCGGGTCTTGCCGCTGCCGGCGCCGGCGATGACCAGCATCGGGCCCGGCGCGGCGGTGACGGCCTCGAACTGGTCGGCGTTGAGCGCGGCGCGGTAGTCGATGGTCGACGTGCGGGCGCCCGGGCCGGTCTGCAGTACGTACTCATTCGCCATCAATCCAGTTTGAGCAAGCTTTCGCCGGGTGCAAGACGCGGGCGGGTTTTTCCTCCACCTTTTCGCTGGAAACTCGCCGCTTCCGCGACAAGGTTGAAGGCAGCATGGACGTCTCCACCCACCTTAACGCCGAGCTGACCCAAGCGCAGGCCGCCGCCATCCTCGAGCTGATCCAGCGGGAATGGCCTCAGCCGGACTGGGACCGTGAGGCCGCCGTGCAGGGCCTCCTCCACCCCGGCGAGGCCGACGATGACGCCAGTCGCTACCGCCGCGAGGCCCGCCGCTACGTCATTTGGGACGGCGACCGCGCGCTCGCCCAGGCGGAGACCTTCGCCCGCACCATCCGGTGGGAGAGCGGGGTTGAGAAAACCGTGCTGGCTCTGGCCGGCGTGGTCACCGACCCCAACGAGCGGGGCCGGGGCTACGGCGCGGCCGTCGTCCGGGCTGCCTTTGGCCGGGTCGACGCCGGGGAGTTCCCTGCCGCGCTTTTCCAGACCAACCATCCCGGTTTTTACGAGAAGCTTGGCTGCCGGAAGGTGGCCAACCGCTTTGCCGATCACCGCGACCGGGGCGGCTCCAACACGAGTCCGTGGTGGAACGACTTTGTCCTGGTCTACCCCGCCGATGCCGACTGGCCTCACGGCCCGATCGACCTCAACGGACCCGCTTATTAGTTTCGCGGGCGCGTCGCAGATCAGAGGTTTGCCTTTGCGGGCCGACATTGTTGGCAAAGGGGTCGGCCGTTGACGCGCGGGCGGGGCTACTAGCACCGGTGGCATCAGGCGGGTTCGACAGGTTGGCCTTGCCTCGCCTTGGCCGCCGGCCGTTGTTCCCAACGCCGCGCGTGTTTTTCAAAGATCGGGGCCACCGCTTGGGCGGTGCATCCGGTGAGGCTTTTCCTGACCGGACGCGCCCATTTTAACCAAAGAATCGGACCTCCAGTTAGCCTTAGGTGTGCTAGGTGTGCTAGGTGCGTTCTTTTTTTTCGGAAAATGGCCGATTTGGGTGGATTGAAGGGTTTCTCACGAAGAGCACGAAGGTTCTGAGGTTGAATCCGCAGATTTCGCCGATTTTCGCAGATTTGGGTTCTCTATCAGGTGGGGAACTGGCGGTTGTCGTGAGGGTTTCTCACAAAGGCACAAGGCGCGAAGGTTGTTCAGTTTCAATCCGCAGATTTCGCCGATTTTCACAGATTTGGGTTCTCTATCAGGTGGGGACCTGCGGTTGTCATGAGGGGTTTCTCACAAAGGCACAAAGGCACAAAGGCACAAAGGCACAAAGGCACGAAGGCACAAAGGTCTTGGGACAGGATTAACGGGATTGACTGGATTTGGTTTTTCTCACGCCAAGGCCGCTAAGGCCGCAAAGGAAAATAAGGTCTGACACCAGACGGAAGGCGCAGGACCTTGCGGTCGGCATTCCTACTCCTGCTCACCAAGCCGGACGGAAAGCTAATTGAGGTTCGCGGAGGTTTGCCTAAAACTGGCTCAAACCAAGGCCGCTCAGCGTGAGGAATCAGCGCACCTTCTTCCCGCTTTGATCCTTCTCCGCAAAGCGGGCGATTTCCTCGGGCGGAACCGGCAGAATCCGGTTGAAGACCTCGATCATCTCGCCGCTGACATCGAGCCAATCCGATCCTTTCGGGTACGGGAAAATGTAGTTGTGACACTTCCAGCAGAAAGTCGCCTCGATGATGCAAACGCCCGCTTTGAAGGCGCGGATGGCATGGATGGGGTAATGACAGAACGCTCCGGAAGACTGGTCCGCTTCCACCAAGTCGTCCGTCCAGGTATTGAGGATTTCATCGCGTTCGGCGGGCGACAGCGTCTTGGCTTTGAGAACCTTGGAGAAACGGCTGGGGCCCGTTCCATGGTCGGGGACCTCAATAAATTTGGAGCGATCTCCGAGCGGCGGCTTGCGGACGAAATTTTTGTAATCGAAGTCGACGATGTAGAGCTCGACGGTATCGGCCGATCGGATCAATTCCGCCATGCCCCTCCGGTAGGGAAGGGCCGGGTTGAATTCGCCACTTCGGTACTGCTGCTTCAGCCGCTCCATCTCTTTGTAAACGGCCACCCGGTCCGCGTTGACCTCGTTGCCGGCCTGGGCCGGAGAACTCAGAAACGCGCCCGCGCAAGCAGAGAGGAACGCAAGTGCTCCTCCAGCCATGAAAGGGCGCGGCCACGGCGCTGAGCGCCGAATGTCAGTTCTCTTCAGGGTGTCTCGCGTTAGCCTGGATTGACCGGAGACCATCGCCGCCCTTACACGTCCTTGGCGTTTTGGATGACTTCGCCGACGAGGCCGTAGTCCTTGGCTTCGTTCGCGCTCATCCAGAAGTTGCGCTCGGTGTCTTTTTCGATCCGCTCAAGCGGCTGGCTGCACTGGTCGGCAAAGGTCTGGTTGAGGCGCTGGCGCATTTTCAGGATTTCCTGCGCCTCGATCGAGATGTCGCTGGCCTGGCCGCGCACGCCGCCCATCGGCTGGTGGAGCATGAAGCGGGTGTTGGGCAGGCTCAGCCGGTGCTCTTTCTCGGCGGCGGCGAAAATGAGCGCGCCGGCGCTGGCCACCCAGCCCGTGCCGATGATTTTGACCGGCGCCTTGACGAAGCGGATCATGTCGAAAATGGTGTCGCCGCTTTCGACGTGGCCGCCCTGGCTGTTGATGAAGATTTTGATCGGCTCCTTCTCGTCCTCGTCGGACATGACCAGCAGTTGTGCGGTGACGGCGGCGGCCACCTTCTGGTTGATCTCGCCGTAGATCATGATGGTGCGGCTTTTGAGCAGCTTGGCGGCGAGGCCGGGATCGGGCTTGTCCTTGCCCTTGTCCTCCTTCTCGTCGTCTTCCTCCTCGTCCTCGTCTTCCAGCCGGGGCTGGGGCGGTGTGGCCGGCCCGGCCAGGTTTTGCCAGGAGGGAGGCAGGGCACCGGTCAGCGAGGTGATTTCCTGCGCGGCGCGCAGCAGTTCGGAGGAGTCGGACAACTTCATGCCGTAACAGTAGGCGCTGCCGCCCGCCCTGCAACGTTGGATTTGCGGGGATCGCTCAGACGAGCGGCGCGAGCACCTGCCATTAATGAGTGCAGCGTCACGCGGCGCAAAAACTGTCATCCGGAGGGCTGGCGTAGCGTGCCGCCCTCCGGATGGCATCCCCTTGCCGGTAGCGGGCTTGGGAAAAACGGACGGCGCGGCTATTCTGTGGCCACGCCCGGCTGGGTGGCGCGGTGCTTGACCAGCGCTTGACCTGGCTGGCGCTGCGGATCGTGGTGGAAGCCGATGCGCTTGAGCTCGGCCCCCGCCCCGTTGGCGGCGATGAAGCTGCGCTCGCGGGAATCAAAGACCATCACCCGGCCGGTGGCGACGTCGTAATAGCCCACCAGGTGCAGGCTCTTCTGCTCTTTGTCCGACTTCTTCGCCCCAGTGTACTTGTAGATGCTGAAGGGCACGGTGCCGTTCTGCGCCTGGGCGAAGACGGGGCGGAAGTCCGGATCGTACAGCGGGCGGCCGCGGCCGAAGAACTCCACGCCGACGGTGGGCAACAGGGGGGTGACGAGCTGCTTGTGGACGGCGCCGCGGGCGTGGTCGAGCTGCTCCCGGTCGCTCATCACGAGGTAGATGTCCGGTTGTTCGATGTGTTGGTAGTTGGCCTGGCCGCGCTCCTTGGGGAGGCTGTTGGGCAGGCCGGCTTGCAGCAGCCCGCCGCCGATGAGGGCAAGGCTGGCGCTGATCGCGAGGGTTTTAGGCAGTGAGTACCGCATGGGTCGGGTTCCTTTCCGGTTGGGGTTGGGGGGTTTTTCTGGGGGAAAGCGAGAAGGCGGCGATGAGGAGCTCGGCCGCGAGGGCGTTCAGGAGCAAGCCCAGCCAGAGCGAGAGCTCGTAGTTCTGCGCGTAGGGCAGGCCGAGGTGGAAAAACACCAGGTGCAGCGCGCGGAAGCTGACCGAGGACGTCGCCATGGCGTAGGAGCGGATCATCCAGTCGCGGTGCGCGGTCACGCGGCGGCGGCGGGCCGCGCCCCAGCCCGCCCAGGTAAACCAGACGCTGACCACGCCCAGCAGGATGAAGCCGAAGGCGTTGCCCCACCCGCCCTTGGCAAAAAGCGCCAGGTAAAAGCCGGTCGGCGCGCAGACCGCTAGCATGGCCCAGACGTAGGCCCGCCCCAGCGCGGTGTGGAAACGCGGCCAGCGCCGCACGATCGGGCGGAAGAACTGGAGCAGCGCCGCCAGCAGCACCACCGCGCCCGAGGCGATGTGCGCCCAGAGCATCACCAGGTAGAACCAGCCCTCCGAATGCGGTCGTTTTTCCAGCACAAAGGGGTGCTCCGTGCCCTCCGTAATGTAGCCCAGGCTGTTCCAGGCGATGAGGAGCGAGCCCGCCGCCATCAGCAGCCAGAAGACGCCGCCCACCCCGAAGGCGGTGACCAGAAGGGTGCGGCGCAGGGCAGTGGGCATGAGGGCACCCTAACGCAAACGTGGCGGGGAGTTGTCAGGCCCGTGTTCGCACTCTGTCAGAAAAATGTCAGCTGGCTCGGCGCGGGGTTGCTTCCCGGTTTTTTTGAGGGATAGAATTGGGAACGATGAAATTTGCGAAGCACTGGGCGCTGGCGGTGGGCACGTCTCCTCTACTGAGAGCCCACGGCTGGTCGGACGAAAACATGGAGGCGGCCCAAGTAATGGCGGGCGAGCGGCTGGCCAAACTGGAGGAGCAGGCCAAAGCCGGGACGCTTCCCAGCGCGCCCTCCTCGGTTTACTACCACGTGGAGCGCCCTCCGCGCGAAGAGTTGATCGAGGAGATTCCCGCCGCGGAAGGAGACGCCGCGGCCGGCATCGTCTCGCGCAACTGCTACGGCAGCCTGGTGCTCAACACGGCGGGCTTTGCGATGGTCGATATCGACTGCGACGTGAGCCCCGGCGTTTTTGATTTTTTCAAAACCCTCTTTGGCGGTAAGGGCGCCAAGCAGCAAGCCGAGGAAAGCCTGCGGCGGAAAGTGGACGAGTGGATGCTGCTTTCCAAACGCAATGGCCGGCTCTACCGCACGGCCGGAGGGTACCGCCTGTTGCTGACCGACCGGCCGGAAGACCCGGCCAGCGACGCCTTCCAGCGGTCCATGGATGACCTCGGGGCGGATCCCCTCTTTCGCCAGCTCTGCCGGGGGCAGGAATCCTTCCGCGCGCGGCTCACGCCCAAGCCGTGGCGCATGGGGCTAGCCAACCCGCCCGACCGCTACCCCTGGGACACGCCTGTAAAGGAATCGGA
>JBCDLL010000056.1:0-22815 GCA_038745425.1 Verrucomicrobiota bacterium
CGCGCTGGTGGCGTCGGCGCTTTATGCCATGGTCTGGATATCGGTCGGCTTCCACCTGCGCGCGATCCACCCCGTGCCCAAGCTGGCGGAGCGGGTTGCGGCTCTTCCGCCGCAGACGGAAATGGTCGGGATGGGTTACTCCGAGCCTAGCCTGGTTTTTTACACCGACCGGCGCTGGCGCTTCGACGACCGGCCCGAGGCGCTGGAGCTGTTTGCCCAGGGCGACGGGCCCGGCGTGGCCGCGATCAAGGTCGGCGAGTCTCGCCTCGACGACCTCTGGAAGCACCGCGACCCGCTGAAGCAGGGCCAATACACGCGCGAGGAGATCGGCCGCTACATGGACGCCCGCGGGTTGCGGCCCCTGGGAACGCTGCGCGGGATCAACCCCGGCCGTGTCTCCTACGTCACGGTCGACCTGTTCTACCGCCCGCCGCGGGAGGGAGCGGATGCGGCTGCAACCCCCAAGGTGCCGGAGCCTAGTCCCTAGGCGGTGGCTTTTTGATCCGGAAGACGCCGCGGCGCGGGCGAACGAAGCGGCTGCCCAGCGCCACGCCAAAGGTGATCCCGAGCAGGGCGCCGACGAGGATGTCCGACGGGTAGTGGCGCTCGAGCTGCATCCGCGACCAGCCCACGCCCCCCGCCAGCAGGGTGGCGGCCACGCCCAGTGGCGGGTTGACGAAGAGCAGCGGCACGGCGGTGCCGAAGGCGGTGGCGGCGTGGCCGGAGGGGAAGCCGTGGTAACCGGACTCGAGCTTGAACCCGTAGAAACCCGGTTCCAGCAGCATGGACGGGCGCGGCCGGCCCAGGGTAAGGCGGAAGGCGTTGGCGGTGATGCCGGCCAGCGCCGCCGCCATCAGCACGGCCACGGCGGCGCGCTGCCACTGGCGGCGGCCGCGCCAGCTCGCCACGATCCAGAGAACCAGGAAAAGCGGGATGGTCCCCGGCACGAAGTCGCCCCAAAAGCTGAACTCCCGTGCCATCAAGTGCAGCGGGTAATCCTGCCCCTTGAGCTCACCCTCCGGGTAGCGTTCAGGCAGGCGGAAGGCGTAGAGCCAGTCGTGCTCCCGGTTCCAAATGGCCACCACCACCACGGCGGTGACTAGCGCCAGCGCGAGAAGCCGGCCCCAGCGCTGGGCAAAGAACTGCCCCAGCGGCCGCCAGAGGCGCTTGAACATGACCCAGAAAATCAGGCAGGAGCGCCAGACGCGGTTTTGACGGTGGGGAGGGCGGGCAGCCATGGGCAGGGCGGGAGATTCCGCCGACAATACCGAATCCCAGACGGAGGGCAATGCCGGGGCACCGCCGGGGCGGGCGGTTACCGCCCCCAGTTCTGAGGGCCGCGTTCTACGGGGAATCGCCGAAGAAGCGGGGCATGAGCTCGCTCAGGGCGGCGCCCCGGTGGTTGAGCGCTTCGGGATACTTCTCGGTGATGATCTGGAGCTGCTCCTCCGCCTTAGCCCGGTCGCCCGAGTCGCGGTAGTGGAGGGCCAGATACCAATGGGCGTACGGCCCGACCTGCACACCGTTGCCGTAAAAGCAGTCGGCGTGCGCCGTGGATGCCCGGCGGAGGTGCTCGAGCCGCTCGTCGCCCTCGCTCCGCTGGCCCAGGTACAACACGGCGCAACCGGCGCGGTTGGCTGCGGGGAATTCGCGGACGATCTGAGCCAGGTTCTGTTGGACCAGCTCGGGGTCGGCTTCGCGATCGTTCGCCGTTTGGTAGAGGCGCTCAATCTCTTCCAGTTGCTCGGCGGAATAGGTTTTCGCGTCCCTTCGCATGCGTTCGCGGGCCTTTTGCCGCTGCCGGGCGACGAGCTCTTCCTTTTCAAAGACCGCCGTTAGCCGGTTGATGTTTTGCTCCATCCGGTTGACCTGCGCTTCGATGCTCTCGAGGCGCTTTTCGATCTCGGCTTCGTCCACCTGCGCGAAAGCGGGGCCGGTCGCGACGAGAGCGAAGCCCAGCAGAGCAAGATGCGGTGCCTTCATATCTTTTTTGACCTTGCCCGGCGGGTTTCGGTTCGAACGATTGCCTCCGGTAAGTGCAAGTAGTCGTTCGCCTAATGTCTGGCCGAGTCGGTCTGATCAGCTAACCCGCGTGTTTCTGGTACCAGTTGATCAGCCCGTTGGTGGAGCAGTCGTGGCTTTTGACCGGCCCGCCGGCGTGGAGCTCGGGCAGGATGGCCTTGGCCAACTGCTTGCCCAGCTCGACGCCCCACTGGTCGAAGGAGTTGATGTTCCAGATAATGCCCTGGGTGAAGATCTTGTGCTCGTAGAGGGCGATGAGGCTGCCGAGCGTGCGCGGGGTGATCTTTTGGACAAAGATGGAGTTGGTCGGCTTGTTGCCCTCGAAGACCTTGTGCGGCACCAGCGCGTCGAGCGCTTTTTCGTCCAGGCCGGAGCCTTCCAGCTCGCCGCGCACCTCCGCCTCGGTCTTGCCCTTCATGAGGGCTTCGGGTTGGGCGAAGAAGTTGGAGAGCAGGATGCGGTGGTGGTCGCCGACGGGGTTGAGTGTCTCGACCGGCGCGATGAAGTCGCAGGGGATCAGCTTGGTGCCCTGGTGGATGAGCTGGTAGAAGGCGTGCTGGCCGTTGGTGCCGGGTTCGCCCCAGATGATCGGGCCGGTGGAGACGCCGACGTGTTCGCCCGCGCGGTTGACGTGCTTGCCGTTGGATTCCATGTCGCCCTGCTGGAAGTAGGCGCTGAAGCGGTGCAGGTACTGGTCGTAGGGGAGAATGGCCTGGGTTTGCGCGCCGTAGAAGTTGTTGTACCAGATGCCGATGAGGCCGAGCGTGGCGGGCAGGTTGCGCTCGAGCGGCTCGCGGCGGAAGTGCTCGTCTATGGCGTGGGCGCCCTCGAGCAGCTCGACGAAGCGCTTGAAGCCGACGCTCAGCGCGATGGACAGCCCGATGGCCGACCACAGGCTGTAGCGCCCGCCCACCCAGTCCCAAAACGGGAACATGTTGTCCGGGTTGATGCCGAAGGCGCTGACCGCGTCCCGGTTGGTGGAGAGCGCGGCAAAGTGCGCGGCGACGTGCTGTTCGTCGCCGGCCGCGCGCAGGAACCACTCCTTGGCCGTGGCGGCGTTGGTCATCGTTTCCTGGGTGGTGAAGGTCTTGGAGGCGACCAGAAAAAGCGTGGTTTCGGGCGAGCACAGCTTGAGCGTCTCCGCCATGTGGGTGCCGTCCACGTTGGAGACGAAGTGGCACTTGGGACCGTCGGCGTAGTGCTTGAGCGCCTCCGTCACCATCACCGGGCCGAGGTCGGAACCGCCGATGCCGATGTTGACCACGTCGGTGATGGCGTCGCCCGTGTAGCCCTTCCATTCCCCGCTGCGGACTTGCTCCGAAAACGCCTCCATGTGCGCGAGGACCTCGTTGACCGCGGGCATGACGTCCTCGCCGTCCACGTAAACGGGCTGGTTGGAGCGATTGCGCAGGGCGGTGTGGAGCACCGCGCGGTCCTCGGTAATGTTGATCTTCTCGCCGGAGAACATCTTCTCCGCCCACTCGGCGACCTCGGCCTGCCGCGCCAGCTCGCGCAAAAGCCGCATGGTATCCTCCGTGATCCGGTTCTTGGAGTAGTCCAGCAGGATGGTGTCCTCTCCCGAGCCAAAGGTAAGCGTGAATTTGTCGAAGCGGTCGGGATTCTGCGCGAAAAGGTCGCGCATATGGAGGGTTTTGGTGGCGTCGAAATGATCGGCAAGTTGTTGCCAGGCGGGATGTTGGGTGGGTTGGCTCATGGTGGAAGGGGAGGGATTCTGGATGGTGACGATCACCCCGGGCAGGACCTCGCGCAAGCGGGAGCCGGGGGCGTCATCCAAACGTTACATTGGCCCGGTTTGCCCGGGCCGCAAGGCGGCTAATTACCTGCTAGCTTTTGGCCCTTTTCCTTGAGGATGTCTTCCATCTCGTCCAGCACCTCGTAAGGGCCGATGTACTTGCCGTCCTTGTAGCTGGCGGAGAGCACCTTGCCCTCGCTGTCGACAAAAACCAGGTTCGGAATGCCCTTGGCGCGGTAGCTGTCGATCTTGCCCAGGTTCTTGCGGTCCTCGAACTTCACCGCCGGGAAGAGCATCTTCTCGTCGATCATGTACTCGTCCATCGCCTCGGCGCTTTTGTCGGAACTAACGAAGATGACGTCGAAGTCGCCGTAGCGCTGGCTATACTTCTTGTAAAACTTGGCCAGCTTGGGCGTGAATTTGCGGCAGGGCGGGCACCAGTGGGCGCTGAAGTAGATGGCGTAAAACTTGGCGTTTTCCACCCGGCTGGTGTTTTCCAGCGGGGCGACCATGCGGCCGTCAACGGCCACCAGCTTGCCTTTGACGGCCTCGTAAATGACGTTTTCGGCCTGGGCCGGGAGCAGCACGGTGACGAGCAGGGCGAGGATGAGAGCGGGCGTTTTCATGATGTTCTGGGAAAAAGGGTTCAGGTTGCCGGTTTTCCCTTCCAGGCTACCGGGGCGCCCGGCGATGTCAAAACCGCAGAAACGGGCCGGCCAGCTTTTCGGGTTGCGAGTTCTCCGACCCGGGTGGATCGAGACTGGGTTGCGGCGGAGCAGGAGCTGCGCCCTCCGTTGGTTTGGCAAGGCCGAAGCCCGGTAGCCTCCGTGGTCCCCAACGGAGGTGCTCCTGGTGTTGCGCTCCGCCCTTGAGGACAAGGGCGGCTACCCGCACAAGCCCGGTCGCCACCGGACCTGGCAGTCGGTATCGACCTCAGCGGCGGAATCCTCTTTCCTTGCGGGTGGCTTCACGTGGAGGCATGGAGGTTGGGCGTGTGGTTTACCGTGTCCAAAGCCTTAAGAGACTCCAGGACGCGAAGCGTGGTAGGGCGGCCAGTCCCTTGGCCGCCTCGCCAGCCGGACCGGCAGACAAAATGGCACGAATTTTGGCGCACGGGGAGTTGTCATCGCAGCCTCCGAGCGACGGCGGAGCAGGAGCTCCGCCCTCCGTTGGCTGGCCGCGGCCGAAGCCCGGTCGCCGCCAAAACCGCGTTTTTCTTCAAAAATGGACTTTTTCGCAAAAAAAGAACGCACCTAGCACACCTAGCACACCTAAGACTAACGGGGGGCCGAAAAACCGGGTTATTCTTGGGGGCATGACAAACACCCATGACCTTCATTTTTGGCCTCTTTCACCGCCGAGACGCTCCCGGACAAGGCCCGCCCAATGCTCAGGGCTTGGTCAGATTCTGGATCTGCTGGATGCGGAACTTGGTCATCTCCGTCTTGGTGGTGGAGATGATGTAGGGCTGCATGGTGCCGCCCTCGAACCCGGCGCCGGCCGACTTGGCGGCGGCTTCGCGGTACTTGAGCCAGGCCCGCTGGGCATCGCGCAGCAGAAGCTGGCGCTCGGGCGACAGGTTGCGCATCGCTTCCTCGTAAATCTCGTTGAGCTGGTTGTCGGCCTGGGCAAAACCGGCGGCGGCCTCGCGGTTCATCTCCATCTGCGTCTGCGCGGGGGACGAGGTGAACAGAGCGGGAGTCGCCGAAAGGACCAGGAGAAAGAGGATCGTGCGGAGCTTCATCATCACCAAGATATCGCCGCCGTCGGGTTTCGCCACCGCCAAATCTTGACAGAACGCCGTGCCCGGCCGTCTAATGGGGAAAGCGATGAACGCGATTACCCTGCGGCGACTACTGCTAGACCTAGGTCCGGGCCTTCCGGACCTGGAGCGGTAGAGGTTGCGCCCCGAAGGCGTTCGCACTCTTTCCGGCTCCGGGTTGGAGTCCGGGAGCATCGCCTCCCCCCGGAAGGCCCCGCCCGGAGCGACTCGCCGGGCGCCACCCTTTTCCCCGCTCCGCGGTGCTTGAGCGCCCGGGCTTTTTCCCCTTAACTGGCATCCCTTTTCCCGAAAAAATGCAAAAACACCCGATCACCAAATACCGGCCCTTCCCCAAGGTGGACCTGCCCGACCGGCAGTGGCCGGACCGGACCATCGAGCACGCCCCCGTCTGGTGCTCCGTCGACTTGCGCGACGGCAATCAGGCCCTGCCGCAGCCCATGAGCGTGGAGGAAAAGCTCGAGATGTTCGATCTGCTTGTCGGCATTGGCTTCAAGCAAATCGAGGTGGGCTTCCCCTCCGCCTCGCAGACGGAGTTCGACTTCATGCGCCGGCTGATCGAAGAGGGCCGCATCCCGGACGGCGTTGCCATCCAGACGTTGGTCCAGAGCCGCGAGGATTTGATCGCGCGCACCTTCGAGAGCATCCGCGGCGCCCGCAACGCCATCGTGCATCTCTACAATTCGACTTCGCCGCTGCAGCGCCGGGTGGTTTTTCATCACGATAAGGCGGAGACCGTGGCCCTGGCGGTAAAGGGAGCCCAGCAGATCCGCACCCTTGCCGACGAATGGGAGGCCGCCGGCACCCGCGTGCAGATGGAGTACAGCCCGGAGAGCTTTAGCCAGACCGAGACGGCTTTTGCGGTCGAAATTTGCGAGGCGGTCATGGACGTCTGGGGTCCGACCCGCGAGCGGCCGATGATCCTGAATCTGCCCGCCACGGTGGAGGTGGCGACACCAAACATCCACGCCGACCAAATCGAGTGGTTTGGCCGGCACGTGAAGGACCGCGAGAAGGTGCTCATCAGCCTGCACACCCACAACGACCGCGGCACCGGCGTCGCCGCCACCGAGCTGGGCCTGATGGCCGGCGCCGACCGGGTGGAAGGCACCCTCTTTGGCAACGGCGAGCGCACCGGCAACCTCGATCTGGTCACCGTCGCGCTGAACCTCTACACGCAGGGCGTCGACCCCGGGCTGGACTTCTCCCGCCTCAACGACATCCGCGACACCTACGAGCGCACTACCCGCATGGAGGTGCCGCCGCGCCAGCCCTACGGCGGGGACCTCGTCTTTACCGCCTTCAGCGGCTCGCACCAGGACGCGATCAACAAGGGGATGAAGGCCCAGCGCAGCCAGCCCGACAGCGCCCTTTACGAGGTGCCGTACTTGCCGATCGACCCCGCCGACCTCGGCCGCAATTACCGCGCGATCATCCGGATCAACAGCCAGAGCGGCAAGGGCGGCGTGGCCTGGGTGCTGGAAAACGAGTACGGCTACCAGTTGCCCAAGGCGATGCACCGCGAGCTGGGCGTAATGGTCAACCGCGTGGCCGACGAGCGCGGCGAGGAACTTAGCGCCGACGCCATCCACGAGCTCTTTCTCAACGAGTACCTGGAAAACAAGGACCCGCTGGAGGTGATCAGCGCCGAGAGCGACACGATCGAGGGCGGGACCCGCATCGCCGCCGAGGTGGTCCTTTCCGGCCAGCGCCGGCAGATCAGCGGCGAGGGCAACGGCCCGATCGACGCCTTCGTCCACGCCCTGCGCGAGGCGGGCCGCGGCAAGTTCGAGTTCATGAGCTACAGCGAGCACTCGCTGGGCCGGGGCGCCAAGGCCAACGCCGCCTGTTACATCGAGATCCGCACCCCGCAGAAGGCATCCGTCTTCGGTGCCGGGATCGACTCCTCGATCGAGCTGGCCTCGCTCAAGGCCGTCGCCAGCGCCGTCAACCGCGCCGGGGTGTGATTTGGGTTGAAGCGCGCTGGCCGGCTGGCGTCGGAAGAAGGAATGGAACTGACGGAGATGAATCAGCAGCCCCGGCGCGCTGACGCCAAACCGCCCATCCACATCGGCTGGCCAATCTTCTGGGCGGTGACGCCGATGCCGAGTATTCTTGCGGTGGTGGCCACTTTTCTCCCGGGCACGGCGAGCGAAGCAGAATGGGTTGTCCTCGCAGCCTTCCTGTTGTGGCCGCTTTGCGTTCTTTACAGCTCGATCTGGGTTGGATTTCGGCTGGGTTCGGGCTTCATGGAAAAAGCAACGGCAATCGTCTTTGTTGGGCTTTTCGTGGCCGGGCTGAATAGCCTTGGTCTCGTCCTGGGTGTCTTTCTGATGATGTTGTCCTAGCGAACTTCTCATGCGGCCGGACGAAACAAAGAAGGATTGCGGCCGGCGGTTTGCATCGGCTTCCTCCATGCGATCCATTTTTTGAGGCAATTTTAATGGCCTCCCAAACCGTATGAGCGAGAAGCCCAAGAGTGGAGACCTACCCCCTCAAGGCACGCCGTTTGGATGGTCCATTTGCGGTGCCTTGGTGGGGTTACCCGCCGTACTCATCGTCCTGTCCGCTGTTAGCCGGCTGTTGGGAGGGACCGGTGCCAATTCGCCCGACGTTTTTGTGGCTTGTGCCTTGGCGCTTCCGCTTTTCTCGAGTCTGTACGTCGGGATTTGGGTTGCGCAGAAGGTGGGTTTCGACGCGTTTGCGAGGGCTTCCTTGATCCTGCCGATGTGCGTCCTTGCGGCAATTCTGGCTTACGGATCCGTGGCGGTCGTCCTGTTTTTCACGACGCCGCTTTGGCATGTGACGTAAATAAAAAAAAACGGCGCCCGGGAGCGCCGCTTTTTGGGAAAGGGTGAGGGGCCTTATTTCTTGGCCTTCTTCTTCTTGTCGCCACCGCGGGCCTTCAGACTGCCGTAGCGCTGCTTGAACTTGTCGATGCGTCCGGCGGTGTCGACGAGGCGCTGCTCGCCGGTGTAGGCGGGGTGGCTGTCGCTGGTGACAGAGCAGGAAACGACGTAGTATTGCTCGTCGCCGATCATCTTGGTCTTGTCGCTGGTCATGGTGGACTTGGTCGGGAACTCCTTGTTCGTGGCCAGGTCGATGAAGACAACGTTGTTAAGGGTGGGGTGGAGATCAGTTTTCATGTTGGGAAAAGCGTAGTTTTCGAATGGTGGCCGGCGCTGCGGTCGCGCCGGTCGGAGAGGAAACGGCCCGGGAGCCGTTTTTTGCGAGCCAAGACGGATAGCAAAAGTGCCGGGCGGGTGCAAGCGGAAATCCGCCCCGGTCAGTCCCGCGCCGCCTTTTGCAAGACGGCCATGACGCCTTTCTCGTCGATGCTCAGGGAGCGGTAGTTCCAGAGGATGTAGCCGCCGCCCACTTCGGGGGCGATGGACTCGGTCAGCTCCATCTGCAGCTCGATCTCCTTCACGCTCCACTTATGGCTCTTCATCCGGTCGACTGCGATGCCCGGGTAGATCGGGATGCCCTTGGGGTTGGCCTCCGGGCTGCGCCACCATTCCAGCAGCAGGCGGAAGCTTTGCTCGCCCTTGTCCGGCCAGTAGAGCTGCGGGGCGAGGTAGTCCAGGTAGCCGCCGGCGAGCCACTCCAGAGGGTCGGCAAAGCAGTGGTTGTAGTAGTCGAGCTGGGCGGTGGTGCCCTCCGGGATGCCGGGCTTGGCGATGCCGAACGGGCTCACGCCGAAGAGCAGATCGGGATCGTAATCCTTGACGGCGCGGTAGACTTTCTGCAGCAGGCTGGCCACGTTTTGGCGCCGCCAATCCTCCTTGGAGAGCGTGCCGCCGTCGTCCCGGTAGGCGGAGTAGGGCTTATCGTCGAAGCTCAGGTTGGGCGACTTGCCCGCCTTCGGGTAGGGGTAGAAGTAATCGTCAAAGTGGATGCCGGCCACGTCGTAGCGCTCCAGGATGTCCTCAACCACGGCGACGATGTGGTTTTGCACCACCTCCGCGCTCGGGTCCATGATCATTTGACCGCGCACGGTGTGGGCGTGCTGGGGGAAGCGCTTGGCCGGGTGGCGCGAGCTGGACGGCTGGCGCCGCGAGGACGAAGCCGCGCGATAGGGGTTGATCCAGGCGTGGACCTCGATGCCTTGTTCATTGGCGAGGTCGATGAGGTACTCCAGCGGGTCGTAGCCCGGGCTTTTACCCTGGCGCCCGCTCAGCCAATGGCTCCAGGGCTCCAGCTCGGATTCATAGGCGGCGTCGCTTTCCGGGCGGACTTGGAAGAGGATGGCGTTGAGCCCGGCTTCTTTCACCGTCGCCACGATCTTGCGGAGCTGGGCCTTCTGCGCCGACGCGCTCTGCCCCGCCTTCTGCGGAAAGTTGATGTTCCAGACCGTGGTCACCCACACGCCACGGAACTCCTTGAGCGCGGTGGCGCCCGTCGTTTCGGACTCCGGTTGGTAAATGCCCTCCTCGGACTGCGCCTGGGCGCTAAGTGCGAGCAGAGGCCAGAGCAAGAGGGGGGCTAGCCGGCGGAGGGGAAATCCAAACATGAGGGAACCTAATGGAATTTGGCGGCGCATCAAACGGCGACCTCGAGCCCGTCTGTCGCGACGGCGATCTCGCCTGCGAAGCCCGCCTTGACCGCCAGTTTTTGGATTTCGCCGAGCCGAGCCGGAAGCTCGTCTGCGTAGTGGGTCAGCCAGACCTGCCGGACCTCATGCTCCTTGAGTTCCTCCACCAAATCCTCGGCCGAGAAGTGCGCCATTTCCACGATCAGGACGTCCGTGGGTTTGTCCAGCATTGGGGCCAGGTCGTGGGCGGCTCCCAGATCGCTGCTGACGATCAGCCGCCGCCTTTCGCTTTTCAGCGCCAGTCCGTAGCAGTCAAAGCAGGCGGTCGGGTGGGTTTCGGCAAAACGCTCCCGCAGACGCGCCAAGTGCGTGGTGGCGATGGGGGTGAGTGTGCCGAGCGAAGTGTCGGTGGCGGCGCCGGCTTGCAGATCGTGCCAGTTTACGGGGAAGGGGAGGAGCCCGGGAAAAAGCAGGGAGTGGACGAGCCAGGGCTCGAGAATACGCCGGACGCCGGCGGGCGCGTATACCGTTAGCGGGGCGGACCGCTTCTGCAACCACAGGTGTTGGAAGAGGGCGCCCAGGTGGGCGGTGTGGTCGCTGTGCAGGTGGCTGAGGTAGAGCGAGGTGGGCACCTCCGTCGGAAGCCGGTGGGCCAGCAGGAACTGCGGAACGTCGGCGCCCGCGTCCACCAGCATCGTGCCGCCTTCATCCGAGACCAGCAGGCCGCTGTGCTGGCGGCCTCGTCGGGTGTGGCCGTCGCTGGTGCCGAGAAAGGTCAGGGTCATCGCGGGGTCAATCTGCCGGGCGGGCCGCAGGCGGGCAAACCAGAAATGGGGCCAGTTGGGTTGCCAGGAATGCGTTCGCGGTTAAGCTGGGCTTACATGGAGATGAAGTACCGACGTTTGGGGGGCTCCGGCTTGCAGGTTAGCGTTTTGTCGTACGGCGCCTGGGTCACTTTTTCCGACCACATCGGCGAGAAGGAAGCCGCCAAATGCATGCGGACCGCCTACGACGCCGGGGTCAACTTCTTCGACAACGCCGAGGGTTATGCCGGCGGCAAGGCCGAGGTGATGATGGGCAGTATCTTCAAGAAGATGGGCTGGCCGCGCGACACCTGGCTGGTCTCAAGCAAGGTCTTCTTCGGCGCCGAGCGCAAGGGCCCGAACCAGACGGGCCTGAGCCGCAAGCACGTCTTCGAGGCCTGTGACGCCGCACTCCAGCGCTTGCAGGTGGACTACCTGGACCTCTACTTCTGCCACCGGCCCGACCCCGACACCCCGGTCGAGGAAACCGTCCGCGCGATGAACGACCTCATCCGCCTGGGCAAGGTTCTTTATTGGGGCACGAGCGAATGGGAGCCCAAACAACTCCAGGCCGCCTACGACGTGGCCGACCGCCTGGGCCTGATCGGGCCACAGATGGAGCAGCCGCAGTACCACCTCTTCCACCGCGAGAACGTGGAAAAGAAGCTCGACCCCTTCGTCAAAAAGCGCGGGCTGGGCACGACCACGTGGTCGCCGCTGGGCGCGGGCCTGCTCACGGGCAAGTACCGCCACGGCGTGCCGAAGGATTCCCGCGGCGCCCTGCCCAAGTACGAGTGGCTGCGCGAGCGCTTCGTCGACGACGACGCCAAGGCCAAGCTGCCCCGGCTGGAGAAACTCGGCGCGCTGGCGGACAAGCTCGACATGAAGCTGCCGCAGCTCGCGCTGGCCTGGTGCATCCAGTGCCCCAACGTCAGCACCGTCATTACCGGAGCGAGCAAGGCCAGCCAGGTGGAGGAGAACATGCAGGCGGTCGAGTTGACCGACCGGCTGACCGCCAACGTCATGGCCAAGATCGACCGCATCCTGGCCGAAAAGTAGCCTGCGGCTCAGACCTCGAGCTGGCTAAAGAAGCCCTGCACACGGTCGGGGTTGTCGAGCGGCTCGTGCTGGGAGAAAAGCTTCCATTTTTCCGTGTGCGTGACGGCGCCTCCCGGCTCAATCGGCACCGCCGGGGCCAGCGACTCGATCTCGAGGATTTCCGGGTTGGTGAAGACCTCCAGGTTGCTGCCACCGTCCGGGTAGGGCTTGCCTTTTTGCACAGGAATTTTTTTGCAGAAGGTCTGTCCGGGAAGCTGGTAGCCGACCCAGCCGCCTCGGTAGAAGGTGCCGATTTTTGTGGCGGGGAAGCCCGCCCGTTGGTGGATGCGCCATAGCGAGGGCCCCAGCTCCAGGCGCGGGTCGGAGAGGTCCGTGTAGTTCCAAAGCACCAGGTTGCGGTTGGGCAGGAAGGCGGACGGCACGACCGGAACGCCCTCGGGCAGTTCGCTCGGGTGGCGGCCGAGGGAGGCTTGCGGAATGATGGCGACGCCGCCCGGACGCATGACGCTGAGCCCCCAGGGCGCCAGCTTGAGTTCCTGGTTGCCGGTGTTGGCCAGCTCGTGCTCCACCTTGACGCCTCCGCTCTTGTCCATCGCCACGCGCAGCTTCTTGCGGAAACCGTAAGCTTTGCTCTCCGGGCTGGTAATGATCACGGCGCGCTTGCCGTCGCGCTCGTAGCTGACCGGCCCGTTGTCCGGCTCGTAGCAATGCTCGCCCTCCGGTGCCGCCCAGAAGCGGTGCCCGCCGCGCAGCTTCCAGTCGTCCTCGCCGCGGCCTCCCAGCTCTGCCTTCATCTCCTTGAAGACGTTGTCGCCGTCCTCAAAGGCGTAGCGGATAATGCGCGGGCCCACGTCCAGCGTGATGACCAGCTCAAAGCCACCCGCGCGGATGCGCAGATTCTGCTTCCAGCCGTGGGATTCGATTTCCTCGATCATGGGGTGGGGAGAATGACCGGACGAGTGCTACTTGGGCACGCCCGGGGCCGCCGCGACGGACTCCAGCAGCGGCTCGTAGAATTTGCGGTAAAGATAGCGGCCGTCGAACTGGCGGCGCACCAGGCGCTGGAGCCGGAAGGTCGGCTGGCTTTCCAGCCAGTTGATCGCGTCGTCGAGCTGGTCCATCGATTCCAGGGTAAAGCAGCCCTCGCCCTGAGTGGACCAGAAGGCCGGCACCGGGCGGCAAATGATCGGCAGGCGGAAGAGCGCCGCTTCCAGCAGCGGCAGACCGAAGCCTTCCTGCTTGGAGGGGAAGAAGAGGCAGTCCGCCAACTGGTAGAGGTCCACCAGCATCTTCTGTTTGACGGGGAAGAACTCGTTGACGAAGACCACGTAGCGCTTGAGCTTGGGCGAAAGGCTCTCCCGCAAGAATTGGGCGTACTGAACGCTGGGCGTGTGGCTGTCGTCCGGCGCGGTGATAAGCAGCAGCGGCATGCGCCCCTGGTCCTTGAGCCGCTCGATCGCTTCAATCGCAAACTCCACGTTCTTGCGTACGAGCAGCTTGGCCGGCAGCAGAAAGACGAATTCGCGCTCGCCCAGCGCCAGCGCGTCGAGGGATTCGCGCATTTCCAGGCTGAGGTCAAAGAGCCGCCCGAGGTCGATCACGTTGGGCACCACCGTCACCTCCGGCACCGGCTTGAGCGTGGCCTCGAGCTCGTTGCGGCGCTGGTCGCTCGCGGTGACGTAGGGCACGTTGGCGGCGGCCATGCTCATCAGGTTCCACGGCGGTTTGTCCGGGTTGGGCAGGGAGTAGTCCGAGCCTTCGCCTTTGACGATATCATGCGTCCAGGCGATCAGGCGGAATTCCTTGCTCAGGTCGTGCAGCGCCAGCGTCAGCGGCAGATTGAAGTGCATCGTGAAGATGTTGTGCACGATGGTGACGTCGGCTTCGGCGAACATCGGGCGCAGCAGATCGGTCAGCTCGGCCCGGTACTTGTTAAAGTTCTGGTCGGCCTGGCCGTTGTCGAGCACCTTGCGCACCGCCAGGTGCAGGGGGTATTCCGGGTCGAGCTGTTCGGGTGTGACGAAGGCGTAGCCGTCATCCGGGTCCTTCCCCTTACCGGAAATAAGCAGCACCTCGTGCCCCATGCGCGTCAGCAAGGCTGCCTGGTCATGGGCCACATTCTCCACGCCGCCGATTTCCGGCCAGCTGGTGTAATGCAGGATAGCAATCTTCACGGTACTGCGGGCAGGGATGGTTCCGCCCCCGGGACGAAAGCCAAAGCATAGCCCCAGCCAAAAGCGGGAAAAGAACTTTTACCCCATGGTAAGCGAATTTTCCCGACTGCCGGGCCCGAGTACGCTTTTGGCTTGTCCTCGTCACGCCACGCGATAGAGCCTCAATAAAGGACCGCCACCGCCGCCATGCCCGCCGAACCGACACCTTTCCTCTGGACCCTTCTTTTTTTTCTTGGGCCCGGACTGTGCTTCTTGGTCGGCTCGATTCCCTTCGGCTTTCTGATGGGCAAGGCCAAGGGCCTCGACATCCGCGACCACGGCAGCGGCAACATCGGCGCCACCAACGTCTGGCGGGTGCTCGGCTCCGGCTGGGGGCTGGCTGCCTTCGTTTTGGACTTCTGCAAAGGGTTTATTCCAGTGCTCTTGATCGGCCTCCTGGTGGAGCCCTGGCCGGGCGGCGAGGTGCTCAATCTGCTTTTCATCCTCTGCGGCATCGCGGCGATTCTGGGCCATAACTACTCGCCCTGGCTCGGGTTCAAGGGCGGCAAGGGCATTGCGACCAGCGCTGGCGCCCTGGCGGCGGTTATCCCGTGGGCCTGTGCGGTGGTCGTGACCATTTGGGTGGGGATGGTCCTGCTGACGCGGATTGTGTCGCTGTCCTCCATCGTGGCCTCGGTCGCGCTGCCGGTTGCCGTCCACTTTTTCTATCCGGGATCCTGGGCCCTACTCGCCTTTGGCCTGATTGCCGGGGCGCTCGGGGTCTACCGGCACAAGAGCAACATCGGCCGTCTGCGGCGCGGGGAAGAGCCCCGCATCGGCCAAAAGCCGGTCGCTTCGGCGGCGGGGGAGGCGGACCATGAGTGAGGCCGCGCGGGTGCGCGTCATCGGCCAGGGCGCCTGGGGCCGGGCGCTCGGGCACCTCCTGGAGCGCCGGGGCCACCGGGTCAGCTTCCAGCACCATACCGAGGCGGACCGGGGCTGGGACGGCAGTGAGGTGATTTTGGTGGCGCTGCCCGTGCAGCATATCCGCGAGACCCTGGGCCGGCTGCCTTCGCCGGAGGTGCCGGTTTTGAGCTTGAGCAAGGGCATGGAGATCGAGACCGGCCGTCGCGTCAGCCAGATCATCGACGACGTCTGGGGCGGCGTGCCCGTAGGCGCGCTCAGCGGGCCGACCTTTGCCGCCGAGGTGGTGCGCGATTTGCCCGCCGTCTGCGTGGTCGCGGCCGGGCAGGACGAACTCGCCCGCCGCTTCCAGGAGCTCATTCACCAGCCCACCTTCCGACTTTACCGCAGCACCGACCTCACCGGGGTCGAGCTGGGCGGCGCGCTCAAGAACATCTACGCCCTGGTCGGGGGAATCTGCCGCCGCCTGGAGCTGGGCGAGAACGCCATGGCCGGAGTGCTCACGCGCTGCCTGGCCGAGATGAAACGCATCGGCGTGCGCCTCGGCGGCCAGCCGGAGACCTTTGCCGGCCTCAGCGGCATGGGGGACCTGCTGCTGACCGCGATGAGCGAGCAAAGCCGCAACTTCCGTACCGGTCAGATGGTGGCCGAGGGCAAGTCGCTCGAGGAAATCCTGCCCGCGCTCGGCGGCGTCGCCGAAGGCGTCGCCACGGCCAAATCCGTCCACCAGAACCCGGATATCCCGGTCGAAGACAAGCCGATCGCGACCCAAATCTACGACATCCTTTACAGCGGCAAGTCGGTCCGGGACGCCATCCGCGCCCTGCTCGAGCGTGACCCCAAGGCGGAGTGATTTGTCCCGTGAAATCGGTCCGGGGGTTGACATCGGGTGGCGCCAAGCAAGGTTGTTCTCCCCATGCGTTCCGCTTCCCTCGACTTTTTGCAACATCTGCTTTCCGTGCCCAGTCCGTCCGGGGCGGAGGTGGAAGGCCAGCGTGCCTGGCTTGATTACGTCCGCCCCTTCTCCGACGAGGTCCACAGCGACTCCTACGGTAACTGCTGGGCGGTGCTCAACCCCCAGGGCAGCCCCAAAGTGATGGTGGCCGGGCACGCCGACGAGCTCGCCTTCCTGGTTACCTACATCGACAACGACGGCTTTGTCTACTTCCAGCCCGCCGGCGGCCAGGACCCGTCGCTCGCGCGCGGCCAGCGCGTGGTCATCCACGGGCGCAAGGGCGCGGTCAAGGGCCTGGTCGGCCTGCTGGCAATCCACATGCAGGACCGGGACAAAAAGCCGGAGGTGCCCAAGTGGGAGGAACTCTTTATCGACATCGGCGCCGCCAGCAAGGCCGAGGCCGAGAAGCGCGTCGCGGTGGGGGATTTCATCACCTTTTCGGTCGGGGTGGAGCAGCTCCACGGAGAGACTTACGTGGCCCGCGCCTGCGATAACCGCATCGGCACCTTCATCGCGGCCGAGGCCCTGCGCCTGGTCGCCTCCTCCAAGAAAAAACCGCGAGCGTGCTTCATTGCGGCCAGCACCATCCAGGAGGAGAACGGCCTCTACGGCGCGCACATGGTGGGCTACTCGGTCCACCCGGACGTGGCGCTCGTCGTCGATGTTGGCCAGGCGACCGACATCCCGCCGGTTAACAAGAAGCGCCACGGCGACGTCAAACAAGGTCAGGGACCGATTCTGGCCAAGGGCAGCGTCAATCACCCGGTGGTGGTGGACCGGTTGGTGGCCGTGGCCAAAAAGGCCAAGGTGCCCGTGCAGTGGACGGTCGACCCGCGCCGCTCCGGCACCGACGCCGACGCCATCTTCCAGCAGAAGGGCGGCATCCCCACCGCGGCCATTGGCGTGCCCAACCGCTACATGCACAGCCCGGTCGAGACGATCCACCTGCGCGACCTCGAAAACACGGCCAAGCTGACCGCGGAGTTCGCCTTGAACGCCAAGAAGGCCGAGAGCTTCCACGTGAAGATTTAAAACCCAACCCCAAGGAGACTCCCCATGAAAGTCGGCAAAATGCTGCACACCCGCTACCGGGTCAACGACCTCGACAAAGCGACCGAATTCTACACCGAGGTGCTCGGCCTGGAGGAAACCCGCCGTAGCACCTCGCCCCGCGGCTCCACGCTGGTCTTCTTCCGGGCGCCGGACACCGCCCAGGAGATCGAGATTTGCCACTACCCCGCCGCCGGGGAGGTGACCGTGCAGGAGGACCTGACGCACCTGGCCTTCGAGGTTGAAGACATCGAGGCCTTCGCCCGGCACAGCGAGGCCAAGGGCTACCCGCTGACCGATGGTCCGCACACGACCGGCTCGGGTTCGGTCATCGCCTTTATCGACGCGCCCGATGGTTACGAGATCGAGCTGATCCAGAAGCCCAAGTAAGCGCGTCGGAGGGCCACCCCGCGCTTGCCATCCGCTCCCGGTGGTGTTGATTGGGGAAGCAAGGCGCCCATCCCGATGCAGAAGCAAATTCACATCCTGCCCTCGATCCTGGCGGCCGACTACGGTCACATCGTTGACGAGTTGAAGCGGGTGGAAGAGGCCGGCACCGAGATCCTCCACGTCGACATCATGGACGGGCATTTCGTGCCCAACCTGAGCTTCGGGCCGGACTTTGTCGCCATGCTGCGCGAGAACACCAAGATGCACCTGGACACGCATCTCATGCTCCAGCAGCCCGACCGCTACGCCCGCGCCTTTATCGAGGCCGGCGCCGACACGCTCACCGTCCACCTCGAGGCCTACCACGACGTCAAGCGCACGCTGCGGACCATCAAGGAGATGGGCTGCCGGACCGGGCTGGCGCTCAACCCGCTGACCCTCTTCGAGAACTGCGTGAGCCTGCTCAAGGAGGTCGACCTCCTTCTGTGCATGACGGTCAACCCCGGCTTCGGCGGGCAGCACTTCATCATTGAGGTCCTGGAGAAAGTCCGGCAGGCCCGGGCTTGGCGCAAGGAGAAGGGGCTCGACTACGACATCGAGGTCGACGGCGGGCTCAACTCCGAGACGGTCGGCCCGTCCGTGGCGGCCGGCGCCAACCTCATCGTCGCGGGTTCCTCCGTCTTTGGCGAGAAGGACGCTGAGGCCGCCATTAAGTTGCTTAAGTCCCGCGCCGCCGAGGTCCAGGCGGGAGGGTGAGTTCAGCGGCTGGCGTCGCTTCCCGCTGACGGCAGCGTCGGCCCGAGTGGGTTGCCGGTTGAAGAGGAGCGCACGCGTCTCGCGTGCGGTCTTGGGCGTCCCGCCCAAGACTTCTGTGCCGGGCAGGATGCCCGCCGCTGCCGGCAAGATGCCGGCGCTCCTGTTGTCTCTGTAATGGCGGGTACCGCGGTGGGAGGGAAAAGGTTGGGCCGAAAGGCGGCACTCATGGCTTGCGATTGTTCCAAATCCGGAGGTGAGGGGCGGGCATCCGCAAGCGGTCATAAGTTCTACCGTTTCCTTTCCATCGTCATAGCTTCAAGCATCCCAGCAGGTCGGCGATTTTCACCCTCTCCTGCGCCATGCTGTCGCGGTGGCGGAGGGTGACCGTGTCGAGCGCGCCGGCGGCGAGCGTCTCCTTGGTGCCATCGGGCTTGGTCACTTCGGTCGCTTCCTTCAGGCCCTCGATCGTCTCGAAGTCGATCGTGACGCAGTAGGGCGTGCCGGCCTCGTCCATCCGGCGGTAGCGGCGGCCGATCGCGCCGGCCTCGTCGTAGAACGTGTTCAGGTAGGGGCGCAGGGTCTCGCGGACGGCCTTGGCCTTCTCCACCAGTTCGGGCTTGTTCTTGAGCAGCGGGAGCACCGCGGCCTTGATCGGCGCGATGCAGGGCGCAAAGCGCAGCACCGTGCGCGTCTCGGTTTTGCCCTTCTCGTTGGTGATCTCTTCTTCGTCGAAGGCCTCGCAGAGCAACGCGAGCACGGTGCGGTCGACGCCCGCGCTGGGCTCGACCACGTGCGGCACCAGCTTCTCGTTGGTTTCGGGGTCGAAGTACTCCAGATTTTTGCCGGACTCCTGGATGTGCTGCGAGAGGTCGTAGTCGGTGCGGTAGGCGATGCCCTCCAGCTCGCTGACGCCGAAGGGGAAGGCGTACTCCAGGTCGTAGGTTTTCTTGCTGTAGAAGGCGCGGTCGGTGTCGGGCACGTCCAGCACGCGGATTTGCTCCCGCGGCAGGCCGATGGTCTCGTACCAGCACAGCCGGTCCTCCAGCCAGCGGTCGGTCCAGGCCAGCCCGTCTTCGGGCCGGACAAAGAATTCCACCTCCATCTGCTCGAACTCGCGGCTGCGGAAGGTGAACTGCCGGGGGTTGATCTCGTTGCGGAAGGCCTTGCCGATCTGCGCGATGCCAAAGGGCAGCTTCACCCGGCTGGTCTCAAGCACGTTCTTGAAGTTGACGAAGATACCCTGGGCGGTCTCCGGGCGCAGGTAGGTCTTGTAGTCCAGCCCGCAGGTGGTGGTGAACATCAGGTTGACGTCGACCGGCTCGCCCAGCCGGCAGCCGGTTTCCGGGCTGTAGATTGTGGTGCAGGTGACGGGCTCCTGCTTCTCGTCGAGCAGTTCAACGCTCTTCGCGTCCGCGCCGCCAAAGCAGTGCTTGGCGTAGTAGGCCTTGGCGCTTTTGCGGGCCTTCTCCAGCTTGCCGGGATCGTCCGCCAGAACGGAGAAAGCGTCGTGCACGGCGGCTTCGGGCTCGGTCAGCTTGGCGCCGGTGAAGGTGAGCAGGGTGCCGTCGGCGGGCTCGATCTGGTCGGCCCGGAAGCGCTTGCCGGTGAGGGGGTCCTGCACCACGGGGTCGGTAAAGGTTTCCTCGTGGCCGCTGGCCTTCCAGACGTCGCGGTTCATTAGAATGGAGGCGTCCAGGCCGACGATGTCGTCGCGCAGCTGGGTCATTGTGCGCCACCAGTGGTCCTTCACGTTGCGCTTGAGCTCGGCGCCGAGCGGGCCGTAGTCCCACGCTCCGGCCAGGCCGCCGTAAATCTCGCTCGAACCGTAGACAAAGCCCCGGCGCCGGCACAGCGCAATGAGCTTTTCCATCTTTTCCGGATCGGTGTTGGTCTTGTCTGCTTTGCTTCCCATAAGTGGTCTCTTTCGTGACGGGGAGGGACAGTCTGCCCCATCCGCCGCAAATGGCAAGGACGCGCGCGGCGCCCGATGCCAGGATTCTTTCTTGTTTTCAAGTTCGAATATAAGACGCTTCTATCAACATATTATTTCAATAACTTTGCGCTTATTTACCTAAATAGGTGGTTTTTAGGTAAATAAACTTGTTCTTACGTTGGGTTGTAGGGATAAGGGATAAGGGACAAGGCATAAGGCGCAAGGGGGGAAGGGGATAAGGCACAGAGGCACAGAGGCACCGGAAGGCGCGAAGCGTGGTAGGGCGGGCGATGCCGACTGCTAGGCCTCCCTTGCCCGCCTGGCCAAGTCGGACGGGTACTGCAAGGCACAGAGGCACGGAGGAGGCGGACGGGTGTTACGCGGCGGAGCAGGAGCTCCGCCCTCCGCTGGCTTGGCCCCGCCTAGACCGGTAGCCGCCGACGTCCCGGCGGCGGAACGCGCTTCCCGTCCGGTGGTCGAGGCGGCCAAGGAACTGCCCGCCCTACCAGTCCACGACGATCCGGCCCTCTGTTGGCTTGGCATCCCCACAAGCCCCGGCAGCCGCCGGACCTAGCAGTCGGCCGTTCCCCAGCGGAGGTGTTCCTTGCGCGTGCACACGGAGTTGCGCTCCGCCCTTGAGGACAAGGGTGGCTACCCGCCCAAGCCCCGTCGTCTGGAACTGGAAACATCGCCCGGACGGCGGATGGCTTTGAATGCGCCCCTAGAGCACCATCATGAGGGTGCCGGCGAGGGTGAGGATGACGTTGGCGAAGGCGTAGGTGCCGGCGTAGCCGAGGGCGGGGACGCCGCTTTTGGATTCCTCGACGATGATGCTGAGGGCGGGCGTGCTGGTCATGGCGCCGGCGATGGCGCCGAGCAGCACGGCGGGGTTGAGGCCCAGCACCAGCCGGCCGAAGGCGAAGGCCACCAGCAGCGGCGTGATCGTGACCGCCACGCCGGCCAGGAAAATGGACGGGCCGTAGCTGACCAGCGCTTCGACGATGTCGCCGCCTGCGCTGAGCCCGACCGAGGCCATGAAGAACATCAGGCCCATCTCCATCAGCACCCAGCGCGCGGCGCTCGGCAGCATGCCAAAGGTGGGGTGGTTGGCGCGAAAGAAACCCACCAGAATGCCCGCCAGGAGCAGGCCGCCCGCCATCCCGAGCGTGAGGTTGATGCCAAAAACGGTCACGCCCAGGCCGGAGAGCAGCAGGCCCGCGACGATGCCGAGGCTGAAGGTAACCAGGTCGGTCTGCTGGATGCGGGCTTCCTCCAGGCCGAAGTCCTCCACGAAGCGTTCCAGGTGAAGGGCCATGCCGTTGGCGGTTAGGATGTCGCCCTTGTGCAGCACGGTCTCGGGTGCGACGGGGATTTCCACCTGGTTGCGCACGATGCTCTGGACGGCGACGGTGTAGCGGCTGGGGATGCGCAGCTCGCCCAGGCTGCGGCCGGCCACGTGGCTGCCGGTCACCACCACGCGCCGGGACTCGACCCGGTTGCGCAGCAGGTCCTCGTCATAGACCGGCGGGCCGAAGAGGCCGGAGATGGTGGCCAGGTTCTTAATGTGGGTGCCGATCGCGATGCGGTCGCCCGCCTGCAGCACGGTGTCGGCTTCGGCCGGCAGGTGCTGGCCGTCGCGCTTGATCACGAGCACGCCGCAGTCGTACTTGGTGGTGAGCTGGAGCTCGCGCAGCGGGCGGCCGAGCATCTCCGGGTTGGTCACCTCGTAGGCGCGCAGGGTGGCCTCGCGCGTGGTCTGCGGGCCGTCCTCTTCCTGATAGTTCATGGCTTGGGCGGCCTCGGAGGCCTGGCTCGGCAGGTCGATGCGCAGGAAGCGCGGCAGCAGCTTGGCCGCCAGCATGATGCCGACCGTGCCGAAGACGTAGGTGATGGCGTAGCCCACGGTGATGTTGGCGGTAACTTCGCCCGCGCCGAGGCCCTCCGGGATGGCCGCCATGCCGCTGCTGACGGCGTCCTGCGCCGCGGCCAGGGTGGGCGTGCTGGTGAGCGCGCCCGCCATCAGCCCGGCGTTGAGGCCGGCCTCCAGCCCGAGCGCCCAGGCCAGAAAGGTGGCCAGCCCAAAGGCGGCGATGGCGGTGACCAGCGCCAGCAGGATGTACTTCCAGCCGTCGGAAAGCAGGATGGAAAAGAAGCGCGGGCCGGCCTGCAGGCCCACCGCGTAGATGAAGAGAATCAGCCCGATTTCCTTGAGGTTGTCCGGCGCGGTGAAGCCCAGGTGCCCGAGAAAAAGCCCGACCACGAGCACCCCGGCGCTGGCGCCGAACTCAAACCCGCGGTAGCTGAGCTTGCCCAGAAAGTAGCCGACGCCCAGCGCGAGAAAAAAGGGGATGATCGGGTTGTCCCGGATCATGCGCAAAATCGGGTCCTCGTCCACGCGATGAGGTTAGTGAGCCCCGGCGGCCGAGCAAGGCGGTTTTTGGTTGGGGGCGGAGGCGCCCCGTGATACGCTGCGCGCTCATGAAGGCATTCGCGCGGCCCGAGCTTCTTCCTGTCGGTTCTGTTTTTCGCCGTTTCCAACGCCTTGGCCTCGCCCCAGCCGCTGCGGCCTAATCAGAATACCTACCAGGTGACCGTGCGGGTGGAGCAGGACGGTGAGCTTCTCATCGCGCCCCGGTTGGTGGTGAGCCCCGGCACCGATGCGCAGATGGAGATCGCCCGCGAACTGCGCTCGCCCGTTGCGTA
>JBCDLL010000057.1:0-22666 GCA_038745425.1 Verrucomicrobiota bacterium
ACCAGACTTTGCGGGCGGCGGGGTCGTAGTGGAACGGCTCACCGGTGAAAGGGTCGAGCGGAACGGCGTTAATGTAGTCTGGCGCGAGCGCGTCCAGGGTGGGCGGCAGCGCCCCACCGTGCTCGTTCGCGTAGCCCGCCAAGGCCAAGCCCAGGCGAGTGAGTTCCAGCCGGGAGTTAAGTTCGTCAACTCGCATCAGCACTGGTTCAAGCATCGGGATGGCCAGACCCAAGAGCATGTAGCCAGTAAAGTTGGAAACATCATGCCAGGCCCGATCCATGTAAGTGTCCATCAGTTCTTCGAACTCGCTGAAATCACGTTCGGAAGCGGTTAGCCCAACGTTTCGCATGCCTTCGCGAAAGTATCTGGCAAAAAGTGCCTGTGTGCGGTTGGGTTTGTAGAAGAGGGTGGGCATCGGTGGGTCGCCTCCAGTGACATACAAGCCTCCTTCTGCGGCAATTATTCTTGGGAATGATAGGGTCACCATGTACTCCTCTCTTAGCATTCGCCGAAGCTTCTCCTCACTGAATCGAAAGGCACCGAGTTCCTCGATTCGCTGCTTCGCGATTTTGCGATTGGGTGCAAGCGTGAACAGGTGATCACGCAGGGTCTCCAATGCAATGCTCTTGAAGGCCACGCCGGTGAGCATGCCGATGCTCATCTGATGGCTGTTTCCAATGCGTTGCCCTAGCTTCAGGGATTTGCGGAGTGTTTGCCAGGCGGCGGTTGAATCTGTATCCAGAACTTGCAAACGGGCGAGGGCTCCCAGGACTTTGCCCCAATTTAGGCTGGCTTTGAGCAGGGAGAGCGAGCCCCCAATCTCCGGGGGCCAGGGGCCGTGGAAGTGGGGTGCGGCCAGAACGGCATCCAGTTGGTCTATCGCTTCGGCCCGCTCTGCCAAATAGGCGCGGACGGCCTCCCAGTCCGGGGGGCTTCCATCCTCCGGTTCCATGATCTCGTCCAGAAACGGGCCGTCAGCATGATCCTTTATTTGATCGGCAAGCTCAGCAAGCAGGAGCGCGCCGTTCTCCTCGTCCGGTCCCGGCGTAAACTCGGCCATGAGGTCGTCGTCATACGGCGGGGGATCGTCGCGGAGGAACTCATAGACGGCGTAGCCGAGGATGAGCAAACCCAAGCCCGCGACGAGCAACCACCAGCGACGGCGGCTCCAGCCATGGGGGCCGCTGGGAGGTTGGCTGGTCATGGTCCACAGGGTAGCGCTGGAGCCAGGGGGAGGGCGAGCGGCAATCGCGGCGAGGGGCCTGCTTCCGGCGGCGTTTGCACAGAAAAGTGTGCTTTGGGGGTAATCGCTGGTTGCGCCGGAGCGCGGGGTGGCGGTAAACCTGTATTGTGACGGAGCCGTCTTCCCGCCCCAACATCCTGTTTATTTGCTCGGATCAGCACACGCCGCGGGTGACCGGTTGCTACGGGGACGACATCGTCGACACGCCCCACCTGGACGCGCTGGCGGCGGAAGGTGCGCGGTTCGACGCGTTTTATTGCAACAACCCGATCTGCGGGCCGTCGCGGAGCAGCTTTTTTACCGGGCGCTACTCTTACCGGGCCGAGTGCGTGCACAACTTCCACGTGCTCGACAGCCGCCTGCCGACGCTGGCCCACGTGGCCGTGCGCGGCGGCTACAACCCGGTGCTTTCGGGCAAGATGCACTTTAACGGACCGGACCAAACGCATGGCTTTCTGGAGCGCTTGGTCGGCGAGATGGGCGCTTCGCCCATCCTGCAGGGCGATCCCGTCCGCGCGCCCGGCCTGCAGAACCTGGGCAACTGCTCGCGGCCGGATTGCATGTACCATACCGGTCCGGGCCAGAACCACGAGGTGCCCTACGACGAGGACGTCACCCGCACCACGGTGGAGTGGCTGCATCGCTGGGCGGAGCAAGAAGAGAGGCCGCCGTTTTTCTTCATGGCCGGTTACCTCCAGCCGCACAATCCCTTCATCATCCAGCGCGAGCTCTACGACAAGTACGCCGGCCGGGTGAGCGCGCCGCGCTATCCGCGGGCTTATCTGGACGGGCTCCATCCCCACCACCGGGATTACCGAAAGGTGATTGAGATCGACCAGGTGCCGGAGGAGAACTGGGACCGCGCGGTGCCCACGTACTACGGGATGGTCGACCAGCTCGACCAGCAGATCGGCAAGCTAATCGCCGCGCTGAAGGAGACCGGCCAGTGGGATAACACCATTATTATCTACACCTCCGACCACGGCGAGATGCTCGGCCAGCACGGGCGCTGGCATAAGGAGTGTTTCCGCGAGGATTCCGCGCGCGTGCCGTTGATTGTGCGCGACCCGCGCCGCCCGCAGCCCCGCGTGGTCAGCGGCACCCACACCATGGTGGACCTGATGCCCACCCTCTGCGAGTGGACGGGCGTGACGCCGCCGCCGGGCCTCGACGGCGTCTCGCTGGAGCCGGCCCTGGCCGGAACGGAGACAGAAGCCCCGCCCGCGCTCTGCGAAACCTACACCCACTGGACCGAGGACAAGCACGGGATGAGCTCCAACCGGATGGTGCGCCAGGGCGCTTGGAAGCTGTGCTATTACGGCGCCTACGACAGCTACGAGCTTTTTAATCTGGAGAGCGATCCCGAGGAGATGGACAACCTGGCGGAAAAGCCGGAGCACGCCGCCAAGTTGGAGGAGCTCAAGCCCATGATTTTCTCGGGCGGTTGGAGCCGCCGCATCCACGACGAGCTCATCGCCAAGCTCAACGCCCGGGGCGAGCTGGACAACAATCAAGGCTACCGCGACGCGCTCAACCAGAGCCTGCGCAAGTATCCCCGCGAGATCGATTACCTGGGCATGTGGCCAGGCAGCCGGACCACGCCCACTACTCTGGACGCGGACGAAGACGCGCCCTTGGAAGCCGTTAAGGTGACCTGACAACTCCAGGCAAAAGTCATTCCCGCCTTCCTCGTCGCATTCAAAAGCGGGTTAGCCGGTGCAAAGAATTGCGCCCAAGAAATTAAGAAAGAGATAAACCAAAGTGGGTATTTGACCAGAGGTAGCCCTTTGCGGCCCCGGCATGTGGTGCGATGTTTGCCATCCCAACAAACGTCTCGAGAACCCCATATCTATGATTGCCTTCCCCGCCCTCCGTTCCTCTCTTAAAACCGTATTCGGCACCCTCCTGGTCCTTGGCCTTTTGGTCGGTGGTATCTCCGCCCAAGACCGCGTGCCCGCCTGGCCGGAGCCGGTCATCCCGAAGCCGATTGGCCTGCAGCTAAAGGAAAGCAACAAGACCACCGAAAACATCGAGCAGATTCACGAGCTTGGCGTCAATTGGGTGCGCCGGGGTTTCCTCTGGGGCAATGTGGAGAAGAAGAAGGGCGATTACAGCGGCCTGGAGCGCTACGACCAGCTCGTGAAGGACGTCGAAGAGCGCGGCATGAAGCTGCTCATCTGCCTGGCGCTGGGCAACAAGAAGCTCTACCCGCACGTGCGCACCAAGGAAGGACGCGAGGCCTTTGCCAAATACGCCGCCGCCGTGGCCGAGCGCTACAAGGACAAGGATTTCATCATGTACGAAATTTGGAACGAGCCCAACGTAACCACCTTTTGGGGCAAGCACGGCAAGCACAATTCCAAGCAGTTCGCCCAAGAATACTACAATCTGGTCAAGGCCACGGTGCCGGCTATCCGCGCGGTCAAGCCGAACGCGGTTATCCTGGGCGGCTCGGTCTCCAACATGTGGGAGAAGTCCTACGAGTGGCAGAACTTCTGCTTTGAGCTCGGCATCCTCGAGACTGGGATCGACGGCTGGTCGGTGCACCCGTATGGCGTCCAGGTGCCCGAGCAGTACATCGAAGCCTACAACATCGTGCGCGACATGATGGTGAAGCACGGCGGCCCGCGCGACTTCCCGATGGTCAACACCGAGCGCGGCTTCCCCACCCGCAAGGACAAGGAGGGCTGGGCCGGCGGCGATGAGAAGACCGCCTTTGACCGCCAGGCCTGGCATTTGGTGCGCCAGTACCTGATCGACATCTACACCGGCATCAAATACACGATTTGGTACGAGTGGGAGGGCAAGAGCAACACCAACAAAAAAGGCCGGACCAAGAGCTTTGTGCTGATCAACAACGGCGAGAAAATGCCGGCTTACTTCTCGCTCCAGCACATGAACCAAGCCCTCAACGGCTACCGGCTCAAGGAGCGCCTTGAGCTGGAAAGCGAAACCGACTTTGCGCTGCTCTTCGAAAACGGCGAAGGCAAGCAGAAGGTGGTTGCCTGGTGCGCGCCGGAGAAAGGCGCTGCGCCCGGATCGCAGAAGGCGCACGATGTCTCCATCCCCGTAACGGGCTCGACGGCAACCGTCACCGATCTCTTTGGCAAGAACAGCCAGGATGTGAAGGTGGCCGGCGGGAGGCTCAAAGTGGAAATTTCCGGCTCGCCGATTTACATCGCGCTGAATTAGGGCGGGCGCTCGGCAGGCCGCCTTTGCGCTTGCCTGGCCGGCGTTCAGCCCGCTAGGCAAGAGGTGATGTACGAAGATCTACGCCCGCCGGTCGCGGAGCGCGCCTTTACCAGCCCGGCGTTGGAAGAGCGCCGGAGCGATGTCCAGGCCCGCATCGCCGACGCCGAGCTGGCTTGGCTCTTTGGCAACTGCCTGCCCAACACGCTCGACACCACCGTGCGCCACCGCGAGGTGGCCGGCCGGCCGGACACCTTCGTCATCACCGGCGACATCCCGGCGATGTGGCTGCGCGACTCGACCGCGCAGGTCTGGCCCTACTTGAGGCTGGCGGGGGAGGATCCCAAGCTGGCGCGGCTGCTCGCCGGAGTGCTCAACCGGCAGGTGGACTGCGTTCACCTTGACCCCTACGCCAACGCCTTCGAGCCCGATCCGGAAGCGCTCAGCCGCTGGGCCGAGGACGAAACCGAGATGCTTCCCGGCGTCCACGAGCGCAAGTACGAGCTCGACAGCCTCTGCGCGGTGCTGCGGCT
Organism: Verrucomicrobiota bacterium; assembly: GCA_038745425.1. Classification (GTDB taxonomy): domain Bacteria; phylum Verrucomicrobiota; class Verrucomicrobiia; order Methylacidiphilales; family UBA1321; genus CAWUJC01. Next base: position 4,966 of record JBCDLL010000057.1, read on the forward strand.
CTCCCGCGGCTACCACGCCGCCACTGGCGACGCTAAACCGTTTGACCAGCGCTGGCGGGAGGCGATGGACCTGATTGTCGCCACCATCCGGCGCGAGCAGCGCGCCCCCGCTGAGGGGGAGGCGCCCGCCTACCGCTTTGCGCGGCGCGATGCCCGCGGTACGGACACGCTGCCCCTGCGCCGAGGCACCACCTATCCCTACCGCGACTGCGGGCTGAGCCGCTGCGCTTTCCGGCCTTCCGACGACTCGGTGTTGTTGCCCTTCCTTGTGCCGGCCAACGCGATGGCGGTGGTTGAGCTACGCGCGCTGGCGCGGCTCTACCGCGAGGTGCTTGGGGAGCTGGAGCGCGCGGCCGAGGCGGAATCCCTGGCCGGCGAAATCGACGCCGCGATCCGCACCTATGGCACCATGCGCCATCCGGAGCTTGGCGAGGTCTACGCCTACGAGGTGGACGGCTTCGGGTCCGCCTACTTTATGGACGACGCCAACGTCCCCAGCCTCTTGAGCCTGCCCTACCTCGGTTACTGCCCGGCGGACGACCCGCTCTACCAGGCCACCCGGCGCGGCTTGCTCAGCCTCCAAAATCCCTTCTACTCGGAGGGGACGGCCGGGCGCGGCATTGGCGGGCCGCACGTCGGCCGGGGCTTCATTTGGCCGATGGCCATCATCATGCAGGCCATGACGAGCCAGGACGACGCCGAAATCCGCGATTGCCTGCGGCTGCTCAAGACCACCCACGGCGGTACCGGCTGGATGCATGAGACCTTCTGGCTGGACGACCCCGGCAAGTTCACCCGCAAGTGGTTTGCCTGGGCGAACACGCTTTTTGGCGAGCTGATTCTCGAGCTGGACCAGACGCGGCCGGAGCTCCTCCAGACTCCGTTGGATTAAGCTTTTCCCGCTTCCACTTTAAAGCGGTTGATCGATTTGGACAGCAATCAGCCGGTGGACGGTTTTCGGCATTAGTAGGTATCAAGGCGCCCTTAGCACGTCTGATCTGTTGTTGAGTGAAGACCCAACCGTGGCCACTGATGCCTAGGTAATCTCTATTTTTGAGACAAAGTGAGATGATGCGAAAAACACAGTCTCCTAGGCGTAAATCCAAGTAACTTCAACTCGAGGGCTTGCAATCCGTGTGCTTACATTGTATGTATGTGAGTGTCTTAGGACGCCTCCTTGACTTCCGTTCCTATAAAGGAGTTCGAGCGGCGCCCAGACTCCACCCACTCCCAACTTATGAAACGCTCTCCCCGAACCGGCCGCAAACAGACAAGACCGTCGCGCCGCGCCATCGCTTTGCTCATGACGCTGGCCTCCATCGTCCTGCTCAGCGGCGTGGTCCTCATCTTCCTATCCAACGCGCTCACCAACCGCCAGCTCTCCAGCTCCAGCGCCAGCCGCATCAAGGCCGACGCCCTGGCCCGCTTCGCCGGCGAGGTCCTGATCGGCGAAATCCGCCAAGAGATGCTCATTGGCTCGACCGTTTTGGTCGAAGACGGTTTTGGAATCTTTCAGCCGAGTCGTCCGGAGGATTTTGCGCCTACCAAGGTTGGCGTCAACGAACCGGATGCGGTCGGCGCATTTACCATCCTCAAAGTGCCCGGTAACGACCAAGGCCTCAGCAGCGGTGGCACCATCCGAGCATCGAATGTCTCCATTGATGATGAAAGTGTGAACGGTCGTAGTATTTCTGCGGCGCGCTGGTTTGGGAGCGGTGGACCTCAGCTAGGTAGTCAGGCGAGAATGCCCAACTGGTTTTACGTCACGCGCGACAACGGCGTGGCGACGCCACCAGTGGCCGGTCCGAGCGCTGGCAACAGCGCCAACAACCCCTTGAGCGAGAACTATGTTATCGGCCGCTTTGCCTGCACGATCTACGATGTCTCTGGTCTCCTTAACGTCAACGTGGCCGGGTTCCCTACCTCTGCCGAGTCGGTGGCTGCCACCAAAGGCACTACCGCCTATGCGGATCTCGCGACTCTGGACGACAATTTTGACAGAAGCGATCAAGACACCTTCGCGCGTTGGCGCAACGGCTCCTCCATTACCGCGACTGGGGCCAACTATCAGGACTACCTCAAGACAGTTGCCATGCCCTCAGGCTTCAACGTCTCCGGAAGTGACCAGAACGCGATTCTGAACCGGGCGGATCTGCTGAATGCCGCTCGCGATGGGCGGGTTGGACTTACCACAGCCATGGTTCCGTATCTGACGCACAGCAACACGTTTTTAAACGCACCTTCCTGGCTGCCAACCAATGTCGCAGACTCGACGATTTTTTACGGCGATGATGCCAACGAACCCGACAGTGCCAACCGCTTCGTACCGAATGTACGGTTTACGAAGAAGACGGATCCGCTGGATGCCGATGATGATATTCTTTATTATAACGATGATGGCACGCCCGTCGGCTATGATGTCCTAGCCGGAGAATCTTTGGTGAAGCGCCGTTTTTCCTTGGCCAAGCTGGCCTGGATCGGCTACGACGGCCCCAACAAAGAGGCCTTTGACTCCAGCCTAAACGCTAGCGAGATCGATAAGGCCATACTGGCTTGCTTTGGGCTGGAATGGAACGAAAGCGAGTTTTACTGGGATTATAGAGCACAAGCGCGCTCTCCCAACCGCATCATGACCCTGGATGAGGTTGCGCAGGAAAACCGTGAGCCGAACTTTTTTGAGCTGCTCCAAGCGGGCATCCTCAGCGGTTCTCTGGCCAAGCATCCGGGAATCTCTTGCGGCGATGGCACTTTGCCTCCGGCCACTGCCACGTTAAGTGTGGTTGGAGCGGCGGGCGCTTACTTCAAAAGCCCTAGCCCAAGCAAGCCGAGTTACAGTGACGAGCCCAATCTTCACATTATGCAGATTGGCGCGAACATTATCGATCAAGCAGACGCCGACCACTTTCCCACCGCGATTTACTTTCCGGCCTACTTGGCAAACCCCGATGCTCAAGAGTACGGGTTTTATAACATTGCTTACGGATTGGAAAATCTTCCTCAGCTCCACCGCATTTACTTGACCGGATACGAAGATCCGAATAGCGCTCCTGAGGAGAATCATTCCACGCTTACCAATTTTAAATTTTGGATTGTGCCAGAGGTGTGGAACCCCAATCAGCCTCCGCTGGCATCAGAGGAAAGCCTGCCCACGAGCTTTCGGGTCAGAGCCCACGGCGAGGCTTTCGGGAGGTTTGCCCAGGACGATTTGAAAAAACTTGGTCTGGTGGGCTCCTTGATGGACTACGACGATAATGGTCCGGACGGAGCGGCCGAGTACCGGGATGTTTATTTTCGTAACCGGCCCGGCTTAGGCGATCCATTTGATTTTCAGAAAAACCCAGTGACGCTCTCCCCGGAAATGCTTGATGAGACTGTGCGGTCCACCAACATCCACAATTACTTTCGGGATGGTGAAGTGCCGGCTTTTGATGAGTTCAATGGAAGTGTTAACCGAGACCTGAAAGAAGGCCCGGACGAATATTTTGAATGGGCCGGAATCTATGCGGGTTCCTCGCGCTGGCCCAAGGATCGCACCGTCCAGCCATGGGATCCCATCGGTGGTAAGGGACCGAAAAGAAAAGATGCCCTTACGTTCCTGAGTTTAGAGTTGGTTCCCAATTTGTTGCTCGCCTTTACCATGGAAGTGTGGGACGAGGAAACCAGTAGGTGGCTTCCGTATGCGATGGCCTCCCGGATGGCGAATTATCCTTCTACCAACGACTATGGTTGCCAGCTACACCGGACTGACCCGCCCGATTGGCCCGACCGGTACGACGGGATGGTCAATCTTTTAGGGCGCAACGCCATCTTCACCCCAGATCCGCGCACCGACCGCCTCTCCAACGGTTTTTCCCGCCGGAATGGTGGAGCCATTGTAGGTGATGGCAGAGGTGTTAACGGTTGGCGTTTTGCTCAGACGGCGGAGTACTCGCGCGGTGGAACGATTCTTCAGCGGGCCATCGAGCAATACTATCCGCGCGTCTTGGACGGATTCGAGTACCCAGGTTGTACGCCAATGACGGGGAGAACCTTCAATAACAAGGCGAATACCGCAATGTGGTTGGTCAACCTGGAGGAGAACAGTTTTGCCACGAGCGGGTTCAATAGCTTTTACCGGGATCCAGACGGTGTTGTCCGTCCGGCGGATGGATTTCGCCGCGACATGGGTAACGGAGATGGTATTCTTATGCTGCCGGCTTCTTCGGAGACGGAAACGGCGGAACGCCGCGCTCCGGTAATCTTGAACCGGCCTTTTCGCAGCGTGGCGGAGTTGGGTTACGCCTTCCGCGATCTACCAGGTAAGACCCTCGATTTCTGGTCGGAGCAGAGTGCCGACGCGGCCCTGCTGGACCTGTTCACGGTGAGCGGCTCAACCCAGTTGACCTTGGATGGCTTCAATCCCAATGCGGCGCCGCCCGAGGTTCTTTTGGCCATGATCAGCGGCACTGAGGCTCAGGAGAATCCAACTGAAAACATACCGCTTTTTGCCAATGAGCTAGAAAAGGAGGACTTCCTACAGGTGCTTGTCGATTACTTGGAAGATGAAGACAACGATCTGCTCACGAATCGCTCGGACCTCGTGTTGGAGTTGGGCAATATCCTCAACGACGCGTTGCCAGATACCAATGGAATCAAGCACAACAAGAGCATGGCGGAAGCTCCCATGCGTGCGCTTGCGGATGCTTCCCAAACCCGGACTTGGAACTTGCTGATTGATATCGTCGCGCAAAGTGGCCGGGTAACTCCGGCCGCAAGCACACTAACTGATTTTGTGGTGGAGGGGCAGCGCCGGGTATGGTTGCATGTAAGTATTGACCGTTTTTCCGGCGCAATTGTTTCTTTCCAGGAGGAGCCCATCTATGAATAAGATCGCGATGCTGTTTGTTTTTGGGTCATTTTTGATTCCTGTCGCTTTGCACGCTGATGCGGCGGCGTGGCCAGATGGAGATGTCACCTACGTGATCAAGGTCAGCGAGCATGAAGATGAGCTGGCCGACGAAAAGAGGCGGCAGCGATCGGAAATTGCCGCCGCGACTGGAATTGACATGACATCCCGGTATGGTCCCGTAGTGCTGGAAAAAATCACCGTTAAGCGTTACAAAACGATCATCGACTACGAGTTAGTCTATAAAGGCGGCGAAACTTCGCGGGTTATCCAGCACGTCAACTCGGATACGGTGTTGGATCAGAATATGTGGAACAAAGATGTTTACGTGGGTCGCCTTGGCCACATCTCTTTGCCCGAGATGGCCTTTGCTACCCCCAAATCCCTTGAATGGATTACAAACAGAAACATGGTGCGGGAAGAAGAACGGAACGGTCGTCTATGCCGGGTCCATGAGGACAAGGTGACGGTTTGGCGTTTGCCGGATGGAAGTAGTCCTGGAGGTGATCCTAGACCTGTGGAACTGACATTCACGGCGTGGGTCGATATTGAAACTGGCCAACCCGTAGCCTTGGATGACAGCGAAAAGCTCTACGAGATCGGGCCCAGCCAAGTATTTGGGGGTCCGTATGAGCTACCAGAAGCGTTTCGAAAGCCTTGGAGGAAGTTGCAGGCTAGGCTGCAGCCAAACAGTCATCTCTGAGGTTTCTTCCATTCTTGGAAGAAATTGCGGGAGCCGCCGCAACTTTTGGCGGGAAAAGCGGTTTTGGAGCTTAGAATGCGTTTGCATTCACTATGACCAATTGAGAAAATCGCTGCTCCATGTTTTCGTCCAGAAGTACTCCCGCCCGCCTTTTTGACCGTTTTCAACCTTTCGCTCCAGGCCGCTGGGGCGCTTTCCGGCTCCTGGCCTTGGTGCTTGTGGCCGCGCTGGTGGCCCTGCCACTGGTGGCGCAGGACGCCGCCGAGCCCGCCCCCGCCGAGGGCGACGGCCGCACGGTAGCGGTCGGCGCCGTGGAGGAGGAAGTGGTTGAGGGCGAGGAGAGCGAGACGGTCGTGATTCCGGGCGTGTCGCTGGTCAAGCGCTTCCTGCAGGGCGGCTGGACGATGTGGGTGATCCTGGCGCTTTCTCTGGTCATGGTGACCTTTGCAATTGAGCGCCTGATGAATTTGACCCGCAAGAACTGCGCTCCGGACGGCCTGGCGGACGAGGCCCGCGCCGCCTGGGCCACCGGCGATCTGCAGCAGGTGACAGTGGTCTGCCAGCGCCAACCCAGCGTGTTGGCCGAAGCGATTGGCGTGATGGCCCGCCACCCGCAGGTGCCGGCCGGCGATATGTCCAACATGGTCGGCGACGAGGTCAGCCGCCTGATGCGCGCGCAGCTCCAGAAGGCCTACCCGCTGGCGATTGTGGCGACGCTGGCGCCCCTGCTGGGGCTGCTTGGCACGGTCATGGGCATGATCGAGGCCTTTGAGGTGGTCGCGGTGGCCGGGTCGCTCGGCGACGCCTCGCTGCTGGCCGGCGGCATCTCCAAAGCGCTGGTGACCACCGCCTTCGGTCTGATTGTGGCCATTCCGGCGCTGGGCCTTTACCACCTTTTCCGCAGCCGCACCCATCAGCTCTCGCTCGACGTGGAGGAGGAGGCCGACGAGCTCATCAGCGATTGGTTCCACGCCGCGGCGGATGAAACCCCGGCCGCTTAGGTCCGTCCAAAGGAAGAGCCCATGAGAACCAACCTTCAGGACGAGGAAAACGTGGAAGTGGCCATGGCGCCGCTGATCGACTGCGTCTTCCTGCTGCTGATTTTCTTCCTGGTGGCGACCACCCTGAAGAAGATCGACGAGGAGCTGCCGCTGACTCTGCCCGATGCCGAAAGCATCGTCGAGGTCCAGCAGCCGGACCCCTACATCGTGGTGTCGGTGGACCGCAACGGCGAGTTCTACTTCAACGGCGAGAAGGTCAGTATTGACGTGCTCCAGCAGAAGGTCCGCGCCGAAGCACGGACCAACAAGGACCTGAAGGTGCGCCTGGACGCCCACCGCGACATCGAGTTTGTGAAGGTGATGCAGTTGCTTGATCTGCTGCGCTTCGAGCAGCTCAACAACATTGGCATCAACACGCGCCAGGGCGAAACACCCCGACTTCCCCCCACCCCGTGAGCCGTCGCCAAAAAAAGCAGAACAATTCGCGTTACTGGATGGTGTCCGGCACCCTGCACTTGCTGGTGCTGATCGGCATCCTGCTTTCGCCCGTTGGGCAGACGATCTTCCACAAGGACCGGCCCATGAAGCCGGAAATCGTGATGGACGAGGAAGACCTGGCCGACACGATCGACGATATCCGCAACCTGGCGGTCGAGCGCTTGCGCTACCAAGTGGAGCTGCTCAGCGCGGGCCGCGAGCGCATGTCCACCAACTTCCAGACGATGAACGAGCACTACCAGCCGTTCGTGTCCGATCAGGTGGCCACCGCCCGCGACCGCATCGTCCAGGAAATCGACAAGCTGCAGGTGCTCCAGGAGGAAATCCTGGCCGCCGCCCAGCGCGCGGTCGAGCAGGGGGCCGGCGGCACCGATCCCATGTGGCGCACCTACGACCGTAACCGCGCCGGAATTGTGACCGGACAGGAGGAGCTGCGCCGGGCGGTGATGCTGACCGCGGCCGACCAGCACGAGTTGGTGGACCTTCAGATCGCGGCGGAGGAAGCCCAGATGAGCGCCTTCGAGTCGCTGCAAGACAGCGTTAGCGCGCAGAATCACCTTTGGCGCGAGGCCCAGACCCGCGAACGTTACGAGGGCCGGATCAAGGGCTACCAGGGCTCGATCCGGATGTTTACGGACCGTATCTTCAACGGTGAAAAAAATCAGCCCACGCTCAAGCAGGAGTTGAAGGACGCGGAAAAGAAACTGGTCGAGGTGAAACAGAGCCTGGAAGCGGCGCAGGCCGCTTACGATGAAGGCAAAGGCTCCGACCAAGAAAAGGGGCTGAAGAAGGATTTGGACCGGGCCAAGCGGTCAATGAGTCTTGCGGAGAGAGGCCATAAGCGCGCTCAGAGCCGCCTGGAGAAAAATCAGAAGGACCTCGTGCGGAACAACGCCCGTCTGGAAGATGCCATGCAGCGGCTCTCCAACTACCGTTCGGAGTACGACAAGTACCAAAAGGGCCTGCCGCATGTGCTGACGCGCCGAGAGCAGGGCGCCGCCGACGTGGTGCGCTTGCAGCAGAAGGCAATCGACGACCAACAGAACGTCTACGATCAGTTGCTGGTGCTGCTGAATGAGCGCGTAGAGCAGGCTGAAGCCGAGCAGGAGCAGGCCGGCGAGGCCGCTCCCGCCGCACCTCCGTTGGGGGGAGGGGAGACCTGATGAAGGCGCCGCGCTCCATCGGTTGTTTTGGGCTGTTGGCGCTGGCTTCGGCCGGGCCACTGGCGGCGGAGCCGACGACGTCGAGTGTGCCGCAACCCGGGCAGATCGGCGTGGCGGAGGAAGAGCTGGTGGTGCCGGAGGACGGCGCCTCCATCCTGGACTGCTACGACGCAGCGGTGGCCAACTTGAAGATGGTCTGCGAGGACTACCGGCGCATTAAGGCGCTCGAGCTTTCCCGCACCCGCGACATCGCCTTCCTGGACGCCTACGACAACATCCAGTCCGTCATGCCGGTGCTCAAGCCGGTCAATCGCGAGATTCTGCTCAAGCGCATCACCAACCCGGACGACATCGTTACCCACAAGCTGGAGGTGGAGAAGGTCGAGGCCGAGGTCGAGAACATGATCGACCTGGTGACCCGGCTGTTGCTGGAGATCGAGGTGATGCAGGAGGAGTTGGCGCAGGAAATCACCGAAGTGGAGGTCGAGCCGATCACGCTCGAGGAGATCGTCCAGCGCCCGGACTACGATCCGACCAAGGCGGAGCAGATGGAAATCGTGGACCGGACCGAGCAGCCCGAATTCAAGGAGCTGGAAGAAAAGGCCAAGGAAAAGGAGGACCAGCCCGCCGTCGATGTCACCGTCGAGATGGTTAAGCTCTCCCAGCCGCCCAAAATCGAGGAAACCAACGAGGAGAAGCCGCCTCCACCGCCGCCGCCCCCACCCCCGCCGCCGACCAAGGAGCAGAAAGAGACCGACGAAAAGGTGCCACCGCCTCCTCCCCCGCCGCCTCCGCCTCCGGCCGATCAAAAAGACCAGAAAGAGGACACCGGCAAGAGCATGCCCCCGCCCCTGCCCAAGCCCGGCGACGAGAAAAAGGAAGAGGGCAAGGACGTGCCCCCGATCCCGCCGCCGGTGGTGCGCTCCACCAAGACGCCGCAGCAGATCGCGCAAACCGTCTTCAAGATGCCGCAGATGAACTGGGACGTGGGCCGTAAGGTGGTCAGCACCGGCGGCGCGCCGGTGGAGTGGATGTTCATCGACACCTGGTACACCATCGGGCCCTTTCCCAATCCCAAGCGCGTGAACTTGAACAAGAAGTTCCCGCCGGAGACGGTGGTCAACCTCAGCGCGACTTACCCGGGCAAGGACGGCAAGATCGTCGGCTGGGAATTCCTCCAGAGCAACGACGTCAAGAACGTCCCGCTCTACGACGAGGAGTTCGCGATCTACTATGCTTACACCGAGCTCTACTTCGACCAGGCGATGGACCTTTGGGTCGCGATCGGCTCCGACGACAAGGCCAACGTCTGGATCAACGGGCTGCCGGTCTGGATCAGCGGCGACCAGCTCAAAAGCTGGCGGGTGAACGAGGGCCTGCGCAAGGTGCACTTCAAGAAGGGCGTCAACCGGATCCTTTACCGGGTCGAAAACGGCTGGAAGGGCACCGCCTTCTCCCTGGGCGTCGAGGTGGTGAACTAGAGCTTATTACAAAAGTCCCGCGTACCCGCGCCAGCTGGATTTTGGCTGCTGGGCTAGGCGCAACGAGGGAGCTTATCAAAATTGATAAGTGACTGAGGAGCAACACCGCCCAGTGGCCAAAAGACACTGGCCTTGAAAAGGTTGCCGTTCTTTTCCGCCGTGGCGTTGTTGTTCGTCAGTTACAGGTATATTTGATACCTGCTCCTTCCTCTCTCCTAGCCACGGAGGAAAACTCCTGGCAACGCGGGATGCGTGGGATTTTTGTAATAAGCTCCAGGGCCCGAATGGCTTCCACCGCCACCGTTCAAGGCGGGAAAGCGGCGTTTCGGGGGCCGGTTGAAGGATGCCCATATCGCTTTGCATCATTTCGTTATGTGTGGCGCGACGGCGATTGACGTCCCGTTTCCAAGGGCGTAGAGCTTGTTAGAGTGAACGATTTATCCTCTGTAAAGCAGCTCGACGCGGACCTGATCGTGGTGGGTGGAACGCCCGGCGGCATCATGGCCGCCATCGCCGCGGCGCGTCGCGGCCTCTCGGTTCTGATTCTGGAACGCAATCAGCACGTGGGCGGGTTGCCGGCCAACGGCCTGGGGGCGACCGACATCTCCACCCGCGGCGTTGCGGCCGGGCTCTTCAAGGATTTTACCCAGCGGATTTTGCGGCATTACACCGAGACTTACGGCGCGGATTCCGAGCAGGTGGAGATGTGCAGCGACGGTTTCCACTTTGAGCCCTCGGTTGGTGAAAAGGTGCTGCTTAGCATGCTCTCCGAGCACGCCTCCGTCCGGGTCTTACTGCGCCGCCAATTCGACGCCCTGGCGGAGAACCTGGAGATGGTCCACGGCGCGATCACGGCTCTTTCCGTGACCAACCTGGAAACCGGAGAGCGCGAAACCTACGCCGCGCCCGGTTTTGTCGACGCCACCTACGAGGGCGACCTCGCCGCCGCGAGCGGCGTGCCCTTTGCCACCCGCCGAGAGGGGATCGACGATTACTTAGAGCCGCGCGCCGGCGTGCTTTACCAGCCCTGGGGCGGCACTCCGGGCGAGGGCTCCACCGGCGAGGGCGACGACGTCATCCAGGCTTACAACTTCCGCCTGTGCATCACCGACCGGCCGGAGAACCGCGTGCCCTTTCCCAAGCCGGAAACCTACCAGCGGGAGGACTACGCCTCCATCGTCGAGGATCTGAAGGCGAACCGCTGGGCGGGTGAATACGTTTACGAAAAAGAATGGGACGGCATCGGCCGCATCACCAACATCGTCTGGCTGCCCAACGGCAAGACCGACGCCAACAACCAGCACCTGGCGTGGGTTTCCACCGATTTGCCGGAGGAAAATTACCCCTGGCCGGAGGCCGACTGGGCCTGGCGCGACCGCTTCCAGCAGCGTTTGCAGGACTACACGCTGGGCCTTTTCTGGTTCCTGCAGAACGATCCCGAAGTGCCGGAATCTTTCCAGGTAAACGCCCAACGCTTTGGGCTGGCTGCGGACGAATACACGGACAACGGCAACTTCCCCCGCCAGGTCTACGTGCGCGAGGGCCGGCGCATCTGGGGCGAGTACACGTTCCTGGCCCACGACGCCATCCCGACCACGCCTGGCGGCCGCCCCCCCGTGCATCCCGACTCCATTACCGCCAGCCACTATCCCATCGACAGCCACGCCGTGCGCAAGCGCGAGCCCGGGCGCTGCCACCTGGATGGCTTCCTGAGCCACATGACCAAGCCCTACACCGTCCCCTACGGCGTGATGGTGCCGCGCCGGGTGGACAACCTCTGGGTGCCGGTCGCCATCAGCGCCAGCCACTTGGGCTTTGGCACTTTGCGGATGGAGCCCTGCTGGATGGCAATGGGCGAAGCCGCCGGCCTGGCCGCGGCGCTGGCGCAGGAGTTGACCTTGCCCAACCGCTCGGTGCCCGTCAGCCACCTGCAAGGCGCACTGGTCGGCTGCGGCGCCCAGCTCATTCACTTCGAGGGCCTGGCCGAGAATGACCCCGCCTATGCCGCGCTCCAGATCCTGGGCGTGCGGGGAGCCTTTCCGCAGTGGGCGGTTGCCCTGGACGAGGACGTGCCCCCCGGCGAGCTCGAGCATTGGGCGCAGATTGCCGGCGTGCCCGCCCCCGCCTCGGCGGTTGGCCTGACTCGTCGGGAAGCCCTGGTGCTGATCGGCGAAACGCTCGGCCTGCCGGCCGCTGTGTCCCCGGCTCAGACCGTTTCCGCCTGACGGCCTCGGGCCTCAGGAGGCTGCCCACAACGCGCTGCACCAAATTATCTGCGCCCGGGTGGATTCCGGGCTTGCCGCCGCGGCGCCGTTGCGTTTGCTAATGGGGATGAACGCCGACGTCTACCTGACCGCCCGCGACAGCGGTCATCGCCTCTCGCCCGTCACGCCCAGTCAGTTGCCTTGCCTTGAGGTCACGCCCCGCCGCGTGGTTAACTTGGAGGTCGACGGCGACCGCGAGTGCCAGGAGATCGAGGGATTTGGCGGCGCCTTTACGGAGGCGGCCTCCACCACGCTGGACAAGCTGCCCGCGGACAAACAGGAGGAACTGCTGCGGGCCTACTTTGATCCGCAAACCGGGCACGGCTACACACTCTGCCGCTCGCACATCAACAGCTGCGACTTCTCGCTCGGCAACTACGCCTACTGTGAAAAGGACGGCGACCACGCGCTGGAGAGCTTCTCGATCGAGCACGACCGGGCCTCGCTCTTGCCGATGATCAAGCGCGCGCAAGCCCTGGTGGGCCAAGGCTTCAAGCTGATGGGCAGCCCGTGGAGCCCGCCCGCGTGGATGAAGACCAACGGCATGATGAACGAAGGCGGCAGCCTCAAGCCCGAGTGCCGCGAAACCTGGGCCCGGTACTTCGTGCGCTATCTGGAGGAGTACGCCAAGGAAGGCGTGCCCGTCTGGGGCCTGACCGTGCAGAACGAGGCCGCCGCCAAGCAGACGTGGGATTCGTGCCTCTACACGGCCGAGGAGGAGCGCGACTTTGTCCGCGACTACCTGGGCCCGGCCCTCCACCGCGGTGGGCAGGCGCACGTCAAGCTGATCTATTGGGACCACAACCGGGATAAAATCTACGAGCGCGCCAAGGTGATGCTGGACGATCCCGAAGCCGCCAAGTACATCTGGGCGACCGGTTTCCATTGGTACGGGTCGGATGCCTTCGGCAACGTGGCCCGCGTCCACGAGGCCTGGCCGGACAAGAAGCTGCTCTTTACCGAGGGCTGCCAGGAGGGGACCGATCTGTGGGGATCGTGGCTGCTGGGCGAGCGCTACGGCAGGTCCATCATCCAGGACCTCAATAACTGGACGGTGGGGTGGATGGACTGGAACCTCCTGCTCGACGAGACCGGCGGGCCCAACCACGTGCAGAATCTTTGCCTGGCCCCGGTGATGGCCGACACCCGCACCGGCACGCTTGACTACCAGAGTTCCTACTATTACCTGGGGCACTTCAGCCGCTTCATCAAGCCGGGGGCCCGGCGGTTGCTTTCCTCCAGCGGTCACGATGCGCTCGAGCTGCTGGCGGCGCGCAATCCGGACGGCTCGGTCGCCGTGGTGGTGATGAACCGCCAGGAGCGCTACTGGCCGTTTACCATCACGCTGGGCGGCGAGCGACTCCGCCTGAACGCACCCGCGCGTTCCATTCTCACCACGGTGCTGCGGTAAACTTGGAGTTAGCTCCAAGCATTGTTTGCAGCGGAATTCTCGTGGCTCTTGCCGGGATTGGCGTGGACGCCCATTGCCGGGCGCGTATAGTTTTGGGACGCCGTGAAGACCTCTTTGCACCCCTTTCACCGCACGCCTTCGGCCTTGTGGATCGCTCGCCTTGGTCTGATGGGAATGCTACTGGCGAGCCCTTGCACCGGCTGGGCGGAAGGCGGGGCGGGCATTACCGAGTACGGCTCCCGCGAGAAACAGGACGGCACCCTGATCGGGATTCTCTACGACCTCAAGCAGACCCAGCAGGGCGAAGAAACCGGCGTCAAACAGCGGCAGTACGACGACCTGGTCAACGAGTTCCTTTCCTCCAACTGGGACGAGGCTGTGCTCAACCGTTTCTTCCGGGTTACCCGCCCGCTTTACACCACGCAGGTCTTTGTGCCTCGCAGCGGCGCGGGCCGTGCGCCCAAGGCTTTTGAGGTCGAGGAAGTGGTGGAGCCCAAGTTTTGGATGATCCACTACAAAGGCCAGGTGGCACCGCCAAGTTCGGGGCGTTGGCGCTTCTGGGGTTACGGCAGCGAGGTCTGCTCGGTGGCGGTCAACGGCAAAACGGTGCTTTCCAGCAACTGGATTGAGGCCGGCAAGCTGCGGCCGATTGCGACGCCCGATTTGGTCTGGGAGTCCTCCGCCCCACCCGGGCGCCCGGTGCACCGCGGTCTGCTTACCGCCGGGAGCTGGATGGAGCTGGAAGAAGGCGAAGTCATTGACCTGGATATCCTGATTGGCGAGCGCGCGGGAGGCAGTTTTGCCGCCACGCTTTTGATCGAAAAGGAAGGGATGAACTACCAGGAGTACGACGGGCACAAGGTCTACCACATTTTCCAGCTTAAACCCTTCGACACGCCCGAGCCCGAGCACGAGGGGGGCTCGCCGCCCTTCGCGCGGAACGGTCCCATCTGGAAAGCCCTGCCGTAATGCCCGCGGGCTGCGCGCGGAAACTTGCCCGCTGAGCCGCGCTGGTTTGTCCCTGGCGTTTACTGGCCCGGGAGGTCGTTTGCAACTCGACGCATGGATTTGCCATTGCCTCCTCTAAAGGAGTTGGCAAGGTAACTCTCCCAACGTTTTTTCGTTTTCCCGCTCCATGCACAAACATCCCGCCACCACCGAAACCCGGATCCAGAACGCATTGCCGCGCATCGAGGCGCGCATCTACGAGCCGGCCGCTCCGCTCAGCATCGCCTGCTGGGAGGTGAACGGCGAGCCCGTCCCGGCCGAGCGCGCCTTCAAGGCCAGGTACACGCCGGTCGAGGTGGGGCATCCTTGGGGCGGGCTCTGGGACACCGCCTGGTTCCGCTTTCGCGGCACGATTCCCAAGGCATGGAAGGGGCGCGAGGTGGTCGCACGCATCCGCCTTTCCGACACCGGCCGCGAGGGCTTCGTCTCCGAGGGCCTCGTTTACCAGGACGGCAAGCCCACGCGCGCGGTCAACGCCTACCGCCGCGAGGTGGAAATTGCCGGCGCGGCCAAGGGCGGCGAAAAGTTCGAGTTCTTTCTGGAGGCGGCGGCCAACGGCGGCTCCAGCGAGGACGGCAAGGCGGAGGGCCTGAACCTGCCGGACTACCACGGGCGCAAGCGTTACCGGCTGGTGCAGGCGGAGCTGGCCTGCGTCAACCGCGGCGTCTTCGATTTTTACTACGACTACAAGGTTTGCCTGGAGGCGATGGTGGCGCTGCCGGAGGAATCGCAGCGCCGGGCGGAGCTGCGCTACGCGCTCAACGACGCCCTCAACGCCTGGGACCAGGACGCGCCCCTGGAGGTCGCCGCCGCGCGGGCCGCGCTCAAGGGCGTGCTGGCCAAGCGCAACGGCGACACCGTCCACCGGCTCTCCGCTGCCGGCAACGCCCACATCGACACCGCCTGGCTCTGGCCGATGCGCGAGACCGTCCGCAAGTGCGCCCGCACCTTTGCCACCGCGCTGGACTACATGGAGAAGTACCCGGAGTACGTCTTTGTCTGCTCGCAGGCGCTGCAGTACGCCTGGATGAAGGAGCACTACCCCGACATCTGGGAGCGGATCAAAAAGGCGGTCAAGCGCGGGCAGTGGGAGCCGGTCGGCTCCGCCTGGATCGAGCCGGACTGCAACCTGGCGTCGGGCGAATCGCTGGTGCGCCAGATTCTGGTCGGCAAGAAGTTTTTCCAGAAGGAGCTTGGCTACACCACCCGCGACATGTGGATTCCGGACGTGTTCGGCTACAGCGCCTCCTTCCCGCAAATCGTCCGCAAGAGCGGGCTGGACTACTTCCTCACGCAGAAGATTTCCTGGAACCAGTACAACAAGTTTCCACACCACACGTTTTATTGGGAAGGCATCGACGGCTCCCGCGTCTTCAGCCACTTCCCGCCGGCCGACACCTACATCGCCGACATCAACGCCGACGTGATGCTTTACGGGGTGAAGAACTTTGCTGAGCGCGACCGCGCCACCCGCTCCCTGTTGCTTTACGGCTGGGGCGACGGCGGCGGCGGCCCGACCCCGGACCATCTGGAGAAGGCCCGGCGCCTGCACGACTTCGACGGCCTGCCTCAGCTTGAGCCGGAGAAGGCGATCACCTTCTTCGAGAAAGCCGAGGCCGACGCCAAGGATCTGCCCGTCTGGGTGGGCGAGCTCTACCTGGAGCTGCACCGCGGCACCTACACCACCCGCGCCAAGAACAAGCGCGGCAACCGCAAGGCCGAGTTCCTCTTGCGCGAGGCCGAGTTCTTCGACGCCGTCTCGTTCGCGCTGGACCGCGAGCGGGAGGAGTATGCCTTCGACCCCGAGCGCGCCGTCTACGACGTCGGCGGCCTGGACGAAACCACCGACAGTCCGCACCGGATCGCCCTCGACCGCGCCTGGAAGCTCGTCCTGACCAACCAGTTCCACGACATCATTCCGGGTAGCTCGATCCATTGGGTGAATCAGGACAGCGACCGCGACTACGTTGCCATCAACGAGTTGGGCATGAGCGTGCTGGACTCATCGCTGGCCACGCTGCTGCCCGCGATTGATACCGCCGAGGCCGAGGCGCCCGTCCTCGTCACCAACACCCTGTGCCAGGAGCGCGAGGAAGTCATCGACTTGCCCGACGGCAAGCCGGCTCTGGTCAAGCTGCTGGCCTGTGGGTACGCCGTAGTCGACCAAAAAGACGATGCCCTCCGCACGGTGGAAAACCCGGTGACGGCGAGCACCACCAAGAGCGGCGCGATCACGCTCAACAACGGCCTGCTCCGGGTGCGCTTTAACCGGGCCGGCCACCTGGCCAGCGTCTACGACCTGCGCGAGAAGCGCGAGGTCCTCCAGGCGCCGGGCAACGTCTTCCATCTGCACGAGGACATTCCCAACGACTGGAGCGCCTGGGACATCGATATTTTCTACCAAGAGAAGCAGGCCACCGTCGGCGGACTGCAGTCGCTCAAGGTCGTCGAGGACGGCCCGCTGCGCGCGGTGGTCCGGCTGGTGCGTAAGTTTGGCGCCTCCACCCTGCAGCAGCGCATCGTGCTGCGCGCCGGTTCCGCCCGGCTCGACTTTGAGACCGAGGTGGACTGGCAGGAATGCCAGAAGCTGCTCAAGGTTGCCTTCCCCGTGGCGGTGCACTCGCCGCGCGCGACCTACGAGATCCAGTTCGGCCACACCGAGCGCCCCACCCACTACAATACGAGTTGGGACTGGGCGCGCTTTGAGGTCTGCGGCCAGAAGTGGGCGGACCTCTCCGAGACCGGCTACGGCGTGGCGCTGCTCAACGACTGCAAGTACGGCCACGATATCCAGGGCAACGTCATGCGCCTGAGCCTGTTGCGTGCGCCCGTCTCGCCCGATCCGGTCGCCGACCAGGGCCGGCACAAGTTTACTTACGCCCTGCTGCCGCACGCCGGCCCGGTCCAGGAAAGCGACGTCATCGAAGAGGCTTACGCGCTCAATGTGCCGCTGGGCGTCCACCCGATTGAGCCCCAGAAGGGCGCGCTCCCGCCGGAATTTTGGTTCTTCTCCCTCGACCGCGTCGGCGTGGTGATGGAGGCGGTCAAGCTGACCGAGGACGGCAAGGGCGTCGTTGTGCGGCTCTATGAGGCGCTCGGTTCGCGCGGGCCGGTCGAGTTCGCCACCACCCTGCCCGTCAAAAAAGCTTGGGCCACCAATCTGATGGAGGAGCCGGAGAAGGAACTCAAGCTGACCGACGGCGCCGTGAAGTTTGACGTCAAGCCCTTCGAGATCGTTACCCTGAAGTTCGCGTTTTAGGGACCCGCAGATGGCGCCGATTGCCGCA
>JBCDLL010000058.1:0-22589 GCA_038745425.1 Verrucomicrobiota bacterium
GCCCGCGAACGCCTCGACATCAACCGCCGCATGTCCGAGAGCTATGCCCTTTACCGCAGTTTGTTGTGAAATTTGTTTGCGCCGGAGGGCAAAGGCAGAGCCCTTGTTGGCCCGCTCCATTGTAAAGATTTTGTTACAATATTCTCTGACTTCGGTCGCAAAGGCATTGAATTCTCTTGGTAAAAGAGGGGAAAGAGTTTTGGCATTGGTAGTAAAACTAGCAACCGTGTTGAAACTAGAATTGACAAAACAAAGCCTCCTCAGTATCAAAAAAATGCTACGGTGAAATACAAAAAAATTCAGTAAATGCATCTTGTATTTCAAATATAGCGCTTAACATCAAAACAAAGGAGACGAACAATGAAAGGAATCAGCTTACTGATGATGGTTGCTGGCGTTCTACTTGGTTTCAACCAAGGGTTGCTTGCGAATAACTGTACGGATACAAAAACAGATAACGGTGTTGTCGTAGTTCCCTTGACAAGTGACCTCGGTAATTGCAACAGCCAACCTTGCCTTGGATCAAATACTGGATACAAGTATCCGCATCCTTCGACGTGTCTTACTCAGCAGCCGCAGGGTTTATCGGACTGTGAAAATATTTCCTATGATGTACAGACAATGAACTATGAAATCTTCTGCGAAAATGCCTCCGGCGGTGGCTGTAAACTCGTTGAGAGAGGAAGTGAGGGTAACCCGATCCCCGTAACCGGACAGACGGCAGTAGGTCCTTGTTGCCCGGCTGGATCGGAACACTGCGATGGAAACGACGAGTAGTTTCTAATGCAGGAAAAAGGATCATTCACTGTTGCTGCTGCCGCTCTGTTTGCAGGGTGGCGGCAGCTCCGTGGTCTTTATGCTTTAGTGTTGATTCTGTCTGGACTTACGACTGCACATGGCGAGGGGCCAGACAATTTCCTAAAGCTGCATTACTTTCCACACGTCGACGCTCAGGGCTTTACTCGATACCGATTTCCACTTTTCGAGGGAGAGAGCGTTCCCGGTGTAACGGAAAAGGCTTTCCTCGAATTCAACAGCAAAAGCTACCACCGAGAGGGTTTTTTGGGGCCATGTTGGTCCCTGCCTCTCATGGAGTCCAAAGCGTTCTTGGTGGACAGCGAAACGATGGCGATTCACTACCCTGACGGTTCGATTGATCGAATGATGAAGTCAGGTGAATCTAGCACATCAACAATTTTTGAAAATAGTATGGGTTGGAAAGCAACTGTTAAGCAGGATGAGGTTATGGTCCGTCAGAGTACAGGCGCTACTTACCTCTTTAAAAATGGAAGAATTAAGCAGTATTCTTCGAGCACTGGAACTACCTATCAGTGGTTTTTTAAGAACGGAAATCCATATCAATTGAAAGATGGATTTGGAAGAATGATTTTAGAGTTACGCTATAATCGACTTGGTATGGTTGAAGAGATAGCCTGGAATCAACAGCAGAAGTATGTTCTTACATACACACAAGTGCCACTCGTGAAACGAATTGAAGGCCTAAACGTCGTTAGTCACTTAGCCAAAGGTCTTGAGCAAATGGCTAAGGCTGGCGAAACAGCATTAAGACTGGATTGGAACCCCGGTCCACGTGTGAAGCCTTCCTGTCGGCTCGAGCGTCCGGGCGAAAAGGACTTCCACTTCAGCTGGGATTCGAAATCTCTCCTCGCACTCGAGGATCAGACTAACCGTTACCAGGTGCATCCGATTGGAAAACTGGATTATTTCGACGTTGCGCGCGTTAAGGCAGTGGATAAGAATACCGGCGTGATCAGCTCATTCCTGTTTGATCCGCAGAAAGGTGTCTCCACCTACTCCAAAGGTAACCGTACACTTAAGACTTATGTTTTTCCTGCCACCAGTCGATTCAAGGGGAAAATGCGCAAAGTTGAGCGATTTGAAGATAATTGTGAGCTCCCGTCAAAGCATTTCAGTTATAACTCAAAAGCTATGTTGATACGAATCCGAGACGATGCAAACGGAGAAACGGTCGAAAAATCTTACGAAGAAGATGGAACCACTATTAAAGAGATTCAGTATCGAACCCGTGGTGACTTGACTAGAAAAGAAGTCTATAAATCTGGAAAAATTGAAACCCTCTTTATCGCGCCGAATATTCTAGTTCACGTTCATAATGGTAAGAAAGTTGTTGAGATTCTACAGTCAGAAGGAAACCAGTAAATGGACATTTTGTCGCTACCAAAAACAGTTTTTTTGACCGCACTGCTGTCACTGTCTAGCTCGATCTTCGCTTTTGGCGGTGAGGGTCCTATTGAGTTGTTACAACTTCTGGAAACAAAGCTCCAATCGCGACAAGCGTACACCCAGGCCTGGGAAATGACTTTGAAGAAAGAACCTTCGCCTGAGTTTGCGAAACAACTCCGTGCAAGAATTGAGCGCATGGAAAAGCAATTAGATCAAGGAGACTCAGATTATGAAAATCAACTAGGAAGACTCAAGTATGAGAAAGGACTCTTAAAAGAACACGAAGAAGGTTCTACTCAGGTTTATGATGTAAAAATAGATTTTTTAAGTCCGGCCAAATGGAAAGTCAGTCGTATTGGTCGGCATTTACCCTCTGCGATGACAGATGAGGCTTTCATACGCGAAGATGGAATGGCCGTTCGGAACAACATGGGGATGAGGACAGTGACGCTTTCAGACAATCCGGCTAAGCTGTTGAAAGAAATGTTCCCCGGGAAACTCGATTTCTTTGCGGGGTGGTTGCTGCAGTCGGGCCTAAAAGCTGAGGTAGTTAGCCAAAAAGGCGACATGGTAACGGTAAAATTTACCGACATTGAAGGGAATAGTTATCTTTATCTCGAACTTGATACCACGAAAATGCAACTGAAAAGCCTCCGGTCGACTTCAACAGGCGATCAGCTAAGAGAAGAATTCAACGTTACAGACGACGGGTATGAAATGAAATTCCGTCGACCCGACACCGGCGCTTTACGTTGGACCTATACCTGGAAATTGAAGGATGAGAAGCCAATTGTCGATCCAACTAGTTTTCAATACGACAAGTCCATCAAGCCGGATTTGAACTTAAGGCTCGAAGTGGATGGAGTTCTCAAGGAGGGTCTTAACTCAAATGACTTTATTGAATAGAATAAATGCCCTTATTGGCGGTAGTTTTTGCTTTTTTTGGGCGCATGGGTGTCTGGCGGGAGAAAATCTCCCACCATTTCAATTGAGTTCAAACGTGGTTGAATTTGGCATTGTGGAGGAGAGTGTTGTTCACGCCAAGTCGATTGAATTAAAAAATTTGACCGACGAAACAGTCGAAGTGTCAGCAGTCGTTAGTTCCTGTTCTTGCACGGATTTTAAGTTGTCGAATAAGACGATGCGTCCGCGAAGTGCAATTACAATTCGAGTGGAATTCACACCCCAAAACCGAAGCGGTTTCGCTGAATCGCAAGGCTTGATCCAAGTAGAGCGCCAGGGAAATAAATCGCTCCTTCCAGTAACTGTGAGCGCATGGGTGGCTCCGCCGTCCGGCTTCAAAGTTGATCGGGAGGTTGTGCATTTTGGATTTGTCGGTGACCAGCCGGAGATGGTCAAAATTCGTGTTTACGGTGAGCAAGCCGATTTACCGGACGCGTCTCTTCCAGTCGAAACCAGAGGTGTTCGAGCCCGCGTTTTGAAACCGGTAGCTTTCGATCCGGTGTCTTTCCCGGGACTCTACCAGCTAGACCTGGAGGTATCTCTTAATGCCAAGAAGAACGTAGGATCTTCCCACACTGTGTTGAACTTCACCGGCCGTAAAGGTGAAGCTTCTGTTCCGGTAGTTTGGAAAACGAAAGCTCCGTTAGACACGTATCCAACGGCCTTTTATTTAGGAAATTTAAGAAACGGCTCAAAGCCCTTTCAATTAAAAATTTGCGGTGTTGAGGGGCTTGATATTTTCCTCGAGAAGGGCCTTTTTGAGATCTATCAAAAAGAATTCATACAAGGAACTTGCCTTGTGATTGATGGTCGAATTAGGAAGAGAGGGACGCAGTCGGAAGGACTACTGAACGACCGCATCGTTATTTACAAGAAGCAGAAAGGTGAGCCGGTTGGTTACGTTCCAGTTGCGGCTTACGAATCTTCCGTTGCAATTGAAGATTTGCCGTAGCTTATGCGTCTCTTTTTCGCCTCCCTTTCCCGTACTTGACCGGTTTGCGCTGGGAGTGGGCTGGTATCTTGCCGCGGGCGGAGGGGCCTTGGCCGGCTTTGCCGGGAGCGCTCGGGGCGGGCTGGCCGGTGTCGGGGTCGAGGCCGGCCTGGGATTTGAGTTCGAAGAGCTGGTCGCGGAGGAGGGCGGCCTTCTCGTAGTCCAAGTTGGTGGAGGCGGCGAGCATTTCCTCCTCCAGTTCCTTGACCAGGTCGAGCAGGTCCATGCTTTGCCCCTTTTCCGCGACCACGCTCTCGGCGATTTGCTTGCCCTTGAGCACGTCGGTGAGCGACTGCTGGATGGCGCGCTTGACCGATTGCGGCGTGATTCCATGGCGCTCGTTGTACTCCATCTGGCGGGCGCGGCGTTCGCGGCTGATCTCGATGAGGTCGCGGATGGAGCCGGTTAGGGTGTCGGCGTAGAGAATGACGAGTCCGTTGACGTGGCGGGCGGCGCGGCCGGCGGTCTGGATGAGCGAGGTGTTGCTGCGCAGGAAGCCCTCCTTGTCGGCGTCGAGGATGGCGACGAGGGAGACTTCCGGCAGGTCGAGGCCTTCGCGCAGGAGGTTGATGCCGACGAGCACGTCGACCTCGCCGCTGCGGAGCTCGCGCAGGATTTCGACCCGCTCGATGGTGTCGATTTCGCTGTGCAGGTAGCGCACCTTCACGCCGAGGTCGCGGAGGTAGTCGGCCAGGTCCTCGGCGGTGCGTTTGGTCAGGGTGGTGACGAGGACGCGCTCGCCGGTGTCGACCCTTTTTTGCGCCTGCTCGATGAGGTCGTCCACCTGGCCCTTGAGTGGCTTGATCACGATCTCGGGGTCGAGCAGGCCGGTGGGGCGGATGATCTGCTGGATAATCGGCCCGGTGTTTTTGGCCAGCTCGTACTTGCCCGGTGTGGCGCTGACGTAGAGGCGCTGCTTGATGAGCTGCTCCCACTCGTCGAACTTGAGCGGGCGGTTGTCCAGCGCGGAGGGCAGGCGAAAGCCGTGCTCCACCAGCACCGTTTTGCGGCTGCGGTCGCCCTCGTACATGCCGCCCACCTGCGGAATGGTGGCGTGGCTTTCGTCGACGATGGTGAGGAAGCCCTCGGGGAAGAAGTCGAGCAGGGTGTAGGGGCGGTCGCCCGGCTGGCGGCCGGAGAGGTGGCGGCTGTAGTTTTCGATGCCGTTACAGAAGCCCATCTCCTCCATCATTTCCAGGTCGTAGGTGGTGCGCATCTGCAGGCGCTGGGCCTCGACCAGCTTGTTCGCTTTTTCCAGTTCCTGGATGCGCCCGCGCAGTTCGTCGCGGATCGCGGTCACCGCGCGCTTCATTTTGTCGTGCGGGGTGACGTAGTGCCGGGCGGGGAAGATGACCATGTGCTCCATGGTGGCCAGGGTGTCGCTGGTCAGCGGGTCAAAGCGGCTGATGCGGTCGATCTCGTCGCCGAAGAACTCGATCCGCAGGCCCTCCTCGGTGTAGGCGGGCATGACTTCGACCACGTCGCCGCGCACGCGGAACTGGCCCCGGCTGGCCGCCAGGTCGTTGCGCTCGTAGAGCATCTCTACCAGCCCGGCGAGCAGCTCCTCCCGCGTCATCGGGGCACCGACCTCCACCCGCACGACCATGCCGCGGTAGTCCTCCGGCGAGCCCAGGCCGTAGATGCAGGAGACGCTGGCCACGACGATGACGTCCTGCCGGGTGAGCAGGCTGCTGGTTGCGGAAAGGCGCAGGCGCTCGATCTCCTCGTTTACGCTGGAGTCCTTCTCGATGTAGGTGTCGGAGCGGGGGATGTAGGCCTCCGGCTGGTAGTAGTCGAAGTAGCTCACAAAGTACTCGACCGCGTTGTCCGGGAAGAAGGCCTTAAGCTCGCTGTAAAGCTGGGCGGCCAGTGTCTTGTTGTGGCTAAGCACCAGGGTGGGCCGGCCCAGGTTGGCGATGACGTTGGCCATGGTGAAGGTCTTGCCCGAGCCGGTCACGCCGAGGAGGACGTTGTGCTGCTCGCCGGCCAGCAGGCGCCCGGTCAGCGCTTCGATCGCGGCGGGCTGATCGCCCTGGGGGGCGTAGTCGCTGCGCAACTGGAAGACGGAGGCATCGGCGGACGGCGCGGCGTTGGGTTCGGACGTCATCCGGCCAATGTGCCGCCAAAGCGCCCGGTGCACAAGCGGGCCGTCCCCCTGCCGGTTGGGGCCAGGGGGCGGGTGGTCGGGTTGAATGGAAATGGTCGGCGCGGTGGCCGCAAGAGTGGTTGTCATGAGCCCATTTTCGCGGAAAAACCGGGACCGCGTTAGGCTTAGGTGTGCTAGGTGTGCTGAAAATGACCCGAAAACGCAGTTTCTTGTCTTAACCAGTGGGGATTCCGAGCCTCGGCGGGACTGTCATGGCTGTTCGGGTTTTGAGCCGCAGATTGCGCAGATTCCGCAGATGGACGCAGATGGCGTTCAGGGCGGACGGTCGCCGTGTGCGGGTAGGGCGGCCAGTCCCTTGGCCGCCTCGACGGTCGGACGGGCCTCGCCCCCGCGGCGTCTTCCCGTCCGGTTCCCGGCGGCGGAATCTTTCCCGGTTGTGTTTGAGGTTTCACGCCAAGGTCGCAAAGGTCGCTAGGTTTGGATTTTTGAGACCCTGTCGTTTGTCGGTTTGCCGGCTAAGCCGGGCCCGGTAGCCGCCGCTGACCCCAGCGGCGCAACGTGCACCGTCGATGGGGACATCGACGGCTACCCTAGCTTGGCATCGCCGTCCTGCGGGGTTCCAGGTTAGGACCGGTCGCCGCCGGACCTGGCAGTCGGCAGACCCCAGCGGCAGAAATCGATTCCCGTCTGGCTTGGCGAGGCGGGCAAGGGACTGCCCGCCCTACCACGCTTCGCGCTTCGGTGACGGTCGACGGAGACTACCCTGGCCTGGCCTTGGCCCGGTAGCCGCCGACGTCCCGGCGGCGGAACGCGGTTTCCGTCCGTCGTTGCGAGGCGGGCAAGGGACTGCCCGCCCTACCGCGCAAAGCGCACCTTCGATGGGGACATCGACGGCTACCCTAGCTTGGCATCGCCGTCCTGCGGGGTTCCAGGTTAGGACCGGTAGCCGCGGCTGAGCCCAGGCGCGGAAGCAATTTTCTAGGGACCGTCCTTCCAGAGGGCGGCGTCGATGCAGGCCCAGATGTTGATCAGGCCGGCCAGGAAAACCAGGAAGCCGAGCGTCAACACGGTCAGGATGCCGATGGCCAGGCACCACACGAGGAAGAAAAACAGGGCGGCGCCGACCCGGCCTTGGACGAGCTGGCCCAGTCCGGCGATAAAAAAGCTGCAGATGGCGGCGATGACATTGCCGGCGGATCCAGGAGTGGCCATGCGTTCAGCCTAGTCCCTGGCCAGCGCACGGCAAGCTTTCGCTGTGGCGCGGGGCCAAGCGAAGGTCCTCAGCGGCACGAGCTTCCCTCGTTTGGGGTCGGGATTCCGGCTCCGGGCGAAAAGAATGAGCCTTCCGATCGGTATTGGCTTGAAACTTTTCTGCGTCGAGAGCGTTATTACTAGTGACGAGGTTGTGTTTTGGGGCCACTGGCTTCATAATAAAAAGTAACTTCGCAAAGCGAACCGTGAAGGCACTTATCTGGATCATCGTACTGGCAGGGCTGGGCGTCGGCGGATATTTCGGCTACGAATATCTGCAAGAGCGAGATGATCTCTTTGTGCTCGAGGAGCCCGAGGAAGTACCTACGGCCGAGGTCAAGCGCCGGGACATCCGCCAGACGATCGAGAGCGCCGGCGACATCAGCCCGATCAATCAGGTCGAGATCAAGCCGGAGGTCAGCGCCCGGATCAAGAAGATCCACATCCAGCCCGGTCAACCGGTGGAGCGCGGTCAGCTCCTGGTGGAGCTGGACGACAACGAGCTGCTCACCGACAAAGCCGCCGCCGAAACCGAGATCGAGGGCAAGGCCATCCTGAAGGAAAAGGCCCAGCGCAACTTTGCCCGCGCCAAGCTGCTTTATCAGCGCAAGCTGATCAGCCGCGAGGAGTTCGAAAACATCCGCAGCGACTCCGAAAGCGCGGCCAACGCCTACGAGGTCGCCCTCCGCCAGCTCGAGACCATCAAGGAGCAGCTCAACAAGACGCTCGTGCCCGCTCCGATGAACGGCATCGTGCTGGACCTGCCGGTTTCCGAGGGCCAGGTGGTGACCAGCGCCGCCAGCGTCAACTCTGGCACCACCCTGATGAACATCGCCGACCTGAGCAAGATGTACATCGCCAGCCACCTTAACCAGGTGGATGTGACCAAACTTAAGCTTGGCCAGGATGCCAAGATCAGCATCAACTCCATCCGCGACCTGGAAATGGACGGCCGCGTGCGCTTCATCGCGCCGGTGGCTTCCATCATCCGCAACATCAAGGGCTTTACGGTCGAGGTCGAAATCGTGGACCTGGACCCCCGCGTGCGCCCGGGCATGACGGCCGACCTGATCTTTCAGGTCGACTCCCGCGACGGCGCGCTGACCCTGCCGCTGACGGCCATCTTTACCGAAAACGACCGCAAGGTAGTCTTCGTCACGGGTGAGGGCTCGCCCGAGCCCCGCGAGATGCCGGTCGAGGTGGGCATCACCAACTACAACTTCGCCGAAATCACCAAGGGGCTGAAGGAAGGCCAGCAGGTGTTGCTGACCAAACCGATACGGAAGGGCGGGGGCTAAGGGCCCGCCGCGCTGGGCCCATGGCGCTCATCGAGATCGAGGACGTCCGCAAAATCTACCAGGTCGGCGAGCAGGAAATCCAGGCGCTGGCCGGGGTCAGCACGCAGATCGAAGAGGGCGAGTACCTCTCCATCATCGGGCCTTCGGGCAGCGGCAAATCCACGCTGATGCAGCTTGTCGGCTGCCTCGATATCCCCAGCACCGGGCGCATCGTGCTCGACGGGGTGGACATCTCGCGGGCCTCCAACAACAAGCTCTCCCGGATGCGCAACAGCCGCATCGGTTTTGTTTTCCAGTCCTTCAACCTGCTGGCCAAGCTCAACGTGCTCGAGAACGTGGAGCTGCCGATGATCTACTCCGGCCTGAGCGCCCGCGAACGCCGCCAGCGCGCCCGTGACGCCATCGAGGCCGTGGGCCTGACCGAGCGCAAGCACAACCGGCCCAGCCAGCTCTCCGGCGGCCAAAGCCAGCGCGTGGCCATCGCCCGCGCCCTGGTCAACCAACCCAAGATCATCCTGGCCGACGAGCCGACCGGAGCGCTCGATTCCGCCACCGGCGAGATGATCCTCAACCTCTTCCGCGATCTTCACCACCGCGGCCACACCGTCGCCCTGGTCACGCACGATCCCGACATCGCCGCCGAAACGCCCCGGCGGATCGAGCTGCGCGACGGCCGCATCGTCTCCGGCGCGGAAAGCCACTACCAGCGCTTCCGCGAGCCGGCCGCCAGCGCAGTCGTCAACTAAGCTCTCTTTCCCTCTCATGAACCCTTTTCTCGGCGTCCGCGAAGGCTTCCGCGAAGTCTACGCGCACAAGTTCCGCTCCTTCCTTACCATGCTGGGCGTGATTCTGGGCGTGGCCTCGCTCATGGCCATGTACGCGCTGACCGAGGGCATGGCCGAGGGCTCGCGCCAGCGCCTGGTCGAGTCCGGCGGCGTTGAGCGGGTGCGCATCATGGAGATGCCCGTGCCCGACTACCAGGAGGAGATGGCCGAGATCAGCCCCGGGCTGGTCTACAACGACGCCGTCGCCCTGCGCCAGAACACGACCCTGCTCAGTGCGATCGCGCCCTCGGTCAACCACGGCGGCAACATCACCCGCGGCGCCCGGGCCTACAACCCGCGCCTCCACGGCGTGGAGCCGGATACCTTCGTCGTCGACAAGCACGAGCTGGCGCGCGGCCGCTTCATCACCGACCTGGACGTCGAGCGCCGCCACCGCGTGATCGTGATCGGCCACACCGTGATGGAGGAGCTTTACGACGAAAGCGAGTTCGACAGCGTGCTTGGCTCCAAAATCCACATCAACGACGAGCCCTTCATCGTGGTGGGCGTGCTCGAACGCTACATGACCGAGCAGCAGCGGCGGCGCGAGCAAAGCGAACGCTTCCAGAAGCAGCAGGAGCGCCGCGCGGAACTCCGCGGCCGCGGCCACAGTTGGGATCCGCTCGGCTTCAAGAACCGGATGGCGGCCATCCCCATCACCACCATGCAGCAGGTCTTCAAGTCCTCCTACGAGGTGGACGGCATCAACCTGGGCGCGGACAAGTCGCTCAACTCGCTTTACGTGCAGGTGGCCGACCTCGACCGCTTCGACGAGGCCATCACCCAGATCCGCAACGTGCTCGACACCACCCACCGCGGCATCCAGGACTACGGCTTCGAGACGCGGCAGGACTGGTTCGAGAACATCGAGGCGGGCGTGCGCGCGGCCCAGCTCACCGGCGGGCTCATTGCCGCGATCAGCCTGCTGGTGGGCGGCATCGGCATCACCAACATCATGCTGGCCAGCATCACCGAGCGCATCCGCGAGATCGGCATCCGCCGCGCGGTCGGCGCCACCCAAATGGACATCTTTACCCAGATTGTGATCGAGAGTCTGGTGCTGGCCATCATCGGCGCCTTCCTGGGGCTGGCCGCCGGCATGGGGCTGATCGAAGTCCTCACCGTGCTCGGCGGCGACGACGCCGACCCGCCGATCCTGCGGCCCTTCGCGGTGCTCGTCAGCCTGGCCTTCGCCACCGGCGTGGGCCTGGTCGCGGGCATCTACCCGGCCTGGAAGGCCTCCCGCCTCTCCCCCATTCAGGCTTTGCGGTATGAGTGAGGCGTTCACTCATGCACTCGTCGTTTCCTTGACGGTGGGGTCATGTCTCGTCGTGGTTCTCCTTCTTTACGGAGCCTGGAGATTCTTCCGCTCGGAACGGGGCTGGCTTCGGTTTGGCCTTGGCCCTGCTGTGGTCGGATTGCTGTTGCTGTTCGTGGTCTTGCATCCGTTCACGCAACTTGGCGCTTTGGACCGCCACTCCGCGTCATTGGTCAAGGCGGAGGTGGCGCGGCTCCAGCAAGCGGGCTACGTCGGACGAGACAAGGATTGGGTCAAACGGCAACTCGGCCCACCCGCGGCGATTTTGTCCGACACCTATGGCCGGGAGTACTGGGAGTACAGCGCCACTCCCTGGTGGATTTGGGCGCAGTGGGACTACGTTGGCATTCAGTTTGAGGAGGCGACGGTTGATGACATTTACGTCGTCGTGCACTGAGGTGGTGTTCGTGGCCTACGCAAGGGTCTGAGCTGGCCGCATCCGATTTCCGCCGGACTTGGCGGTCGGGAGCTCCGAGAGATGGAACACCTTACCCGTGTGCAAATGCTTCTCTCTTCGTTGCCCGGTAGCCGCCGACGTCCCGGCGGCGGAACGCGCTTATTCGAAAGGAACGGGCGCTCATTCCGCGTCCTCCCGGGCCCAATCCTTGGCGCGCTCGACGGCGCGCTTCCAGCCGGCTTGGTGGCGGACTTCGGCGATCGACTGGTCGCGTGGTTTGAAGCTGGCTTCCTTGGCCCAAAGCGCGGCGATCTCGGCCTTGTCCCGCCAGTAGCCGACGGCCAGTCCGGCCAGGAAGGCGGCGCCCAGCGCGGTGGTCTCGGTCACGCGCGGGCGGGTGACGCGGGTACCCAGCAGATCGGCCTGAAACTGCATGAGCAGGTCGTTGCGGCTGGCACCGCCGTCCACCCGCAGCTCGCGCAGGGGCAGGCCGGCGTCTTTTTCCATCGCGGTGAGCACCTCATGGCTCTGGAAGGCGATGGCCTCGAGCGCGGCGCGGGCCAGGTGGCCGCGGCTGGTGCCGCGCGTCATGCCGACCCAGAGGCCGCGGGCGCGGGCGTCCCAGTGGGGCGCGCCGAACCCGGTAAAGGCCGGCACCAGGTAGGTGCCGCGGCAGTGCTCGACGCTGCGGGCCAGCGGCTCGATTTCGTCGCTGGTGTGGATGATTTCCAGCTCGTCGCGCAGCCACTGCACCACCGCCCCGCCAATGAAGACGCCGCCTTCGAGCGCGTACGCCACTTCGTCGCCAATCTGCCAAGCCAGGGTGGAGAGCAGCCGGTGCCGCGAGGCCATCACCTCCGCGCCGGTCTGCATCATCATAAAGCAGCCGGTGCCGTAGGTGTTCTTGGCCATGCCGGGTTCAAAGCAGGCCTGGCCGAAAAGCGCGGCGTGCTGGTCGCCCGCGCACCCGGTGATGGGCACGCCCCGCAGCGGGTGGCCGCCCGCGACCTCCGCCACCAGGCCGCTGGACGGGTGCACCGTGGGCAGCAGCGCGGCGGGGACGCCGAAGGCTTCCAGCAGGTCGCCGTCCCAGCGGCCCTCGTGGATGTTGTAGAGCATCGTGCGGCCGGCGTTGGTTGCGTCGGTGGCGTGGGTGGCGCCCTCGGTCAGCTTCCAGATCAGCCACGAGTCGACCGTGCCGAAGGCAAGCTTGCCCGCTTCCGCCCGGGCGCGGGCACCGTCGACGTGCTCGAGCAGCCAGGCGATCTTGCTGGCGGAGAAGTAGGGATCGATGAGCAGGCCGGTGCGGGCCTGGACGAGTGCGTCGAGCCCGTCCTCGCGCCACCGGTCGCAGAGTCCGGCCGTGCGGCGGTCCTGCCAGACGATGGCGGGGGCGATTGGCTTGCCGGTAGCGCGCTCCCAGATGATCGTGGTTTCGCGCTGGTTGGCGATGCCAATGGCGGCGAGGTCGGCCCCTTCCAGCCCGGCGGCCGCCAGTGCTTCCCACGCGGTTTCGATCTGGCTGAGCCAAATCTGTTCGGGATCGTGCTCCACCCAGCCCTCCTGCGGATAACGCTGCGCGAACTCCCGGTTGCGGCTGGCCACGATGCGCCCGGCGCGGTCGAAGACGATCGCGCGCGAGCTGGTGGTGCCCTGGTCCAGGGCCATGACGTAGGGGCCGCTTCCGCTCATGCCGGCGTCCTTAGGATGGGCCGCGACGGCCAAAGCGCAATGCCGGCGGGTATTAGGGTTAGTGGATGGATGCAAAAACAATTCATAATCGAATCTTATTGCCTATCAATCGGTAGATGAGTATACCTAATTTCAACGATATGAGCTGGTCCCTGCATTTAAACTCCATGATCGACTCCCACCACGAGATCCTCGGCCAACTGAGCGACTACCTCAACGGCCGGACGGAGACCTTTAAGCTCCCGGATCTCCACAACTGCCCGCTGCACGATTGGCTCGGCGCCGCGGACGAGGAGCTCAACCAAATCCATCACGAATTTCACGACTGCTGCGAGCAGGCCCTGCGCCTGGCGCGCACCGGCCGCCTGGACGGCGCCCGCGCCCGCCTCAGCACTGCCTACCGGCTGTGCGGGCGGCTCACGCAGCTCATCACCAAATTTGATCCCGTGGTTGCATAACACAAGAGAGAGTGAGTCATCCAAACTAGTATGTGAGCAATCCAAGCTAGTAAAGAGAGGGTAAGTGCCCGCCGTGGTAGGGATCAAACCGGTCTGAGGGGGCCGGAAATCAAACCACGGCGGGCTTTTCCCGTTTTAGGGAGAGTTGGATGAAAACCGCGGCCGGGAGCGGGCTTCCGCCACCGCTCTGCCGGCTTTGGGACTCCGCCGCACCCGCTACTTGCCGAAGCGCTTGGCCAGCGCCTCTTCGTCGGCCGCGACCACGCCGCGCTCGGTGATGAGGCCGGTGACGAGCCGCGCGGGCGTCACGTCGAAGCCGTAGTTGCTCGCGTTGGTCCCGGCCGGGCAGAGGCGCACCTCGTGGGTGGTGCCTTCCGCTTCGGCCAGGAGGGCGGCGGCGGAGTCGGCCGGTTCGACCTCGCCGACTTCGTGGGCGAAGGCCTGGGCGGCCAGCGGGCTGTCGTAGGGAGAATTGGTCGGCTCGGGCGCCTCGATCAGGCCGCTCAGGTGGGTGACTTCGCGGGCGGCACGCTCCTCGATCGGGATCTCCTTGACCCCGTCGCGCACGCTCCAGTCGATGGTCGAGCTGGGCAGGCCGACGTAGAAGGGCACGCCGTTGTCCTGCGCCGCCAGCGCCTTCAGGTAGGTGCCGATTTTGTTGCAGACGTCGCCGGTGGCGGTTACGCGGTCGGTGCCGACGAGCACCAGGTCCACCCGGCCGTGCTGCATCAGGTGGCCGCCGGCGTTGTCGACGATGAGGGTGTGGTCGACTCCGCTTTGGCCCAGCTCCCAGGTGGTAAGGCTGGCGCCCTGGTTGCGCGGCCGGGTCTCGTCCACCCAGACGTGCAGCGGAAAGCCCTCCCGCGCCGCCAGGTGCATGGGCGCGGTGGCCGTGCCCCAGTCCACGCAGCCCAGCCAGCCGGCGTTGCAGTGGGTCAGCACGTGCAGCGGGTTGGTGCGCGTGACCGGGCGGCCGGCGGCCTCGCGCTGCTCGGCGATCTGGCGGAAGACCTCCATGCCGTGCTCGCCGATGGCGGCGTTGGTCGCGACGTCGTCCTCGCAGAGCTGGCGCGCGCGGGCGTAGGCGGCGGCGGCGCGTTCGCCCGGGGGAAGGGGGAGCAGGTGGTCGCGCATGGTCTCCAGCGCCCAGCGCAGGTTCACGGCCGTCGGGCGCGTGGCCTGGAGTTCGGCGATGGCTTGCTCCAGGGCCACGTTGCAGGCATCTTCCCGCAGAGCGAGGCAGATGCCGTAGGCGGCGGTGGCCCCGATCAACGGCGCGCCGCGCACCACCATCTCGCGGATGGCGTCGGCCGCGTCGCCCGGGGTGGTCAGGCGCAGCGTCTCAAAGTGGTGCGGCAGGCGGCGCTGGTCAATCACCCGGACAGACCAGCCGTCCTCCTCCAGCCAAATCGTGCGCGTGGGCTTCCCGTTAACGAGCATGCCTGTAGGCTAACCCAGTGCTGTCGGATTGGCTAGCCTCCCTTGGGAGGCACTCGAGGCGAAGGGAGATAATTGGGATATCAATTATCGGGAGGAGCGGTTGCTTGAATTCGTTCCGCAAGTCGACGTTTGGCTTCTTTGACTAAAGAAGATTCTTGGTCAGGTAAGGCGGCGGCCGTTTCCAGCACGTTCAACGGAGTGTTGGAATTTCGCACGATCGCGATTAAACAATACCGCGCTTCTTCATCAGAAGATGCGGAGTATTCACTGTATTTTATCTCCAGAAAATCGGGCGCTAATTTGGTGCTGTATAAAATTTTTAAATCATATTCAGAGGTTACCGACATGAGACGAACTAAATCTTCACGTCTAAGGTATTCACGAAAATTACCGACGACTTCTGAGAGTGCACGTTTCTTGTCTCCTTTGTCTTCATGCCATTTCTCTCGAAAAATGATTTCGGGATCGTCCTTGATTTTTTCAACTAATTCCGAATGTCTTTTATTTTTCGCGGCTTCTCTATCTGCGGCGTTTTGCGAAGATATTCCCATCACGATTCCGAACACAGCTGCCATGGAAATTGGAAGTCCGATGCCGATGACGAACACATAACCGTTGTTTTGGGGGTTATTAAACAACGTGTACGCGAACACATTGATGATAGTGGAGGCCACGGCACTAGCAAAGAGGACCCCAAGCAGGAAGATGATGGGACCGGGGCCGAAGGAAGTCGTCGAATCGCGCGAATAGGGGCCAGTCATTGAAACCAACGCGAGGAAGGCAAAGCTTGAGCCAAGCGTGGCAATGGGGACGCTGAAGAGGCAGCCCACTCTCTTCGATGCAGTGGCGTCACTTGTTCCCATAACGGTAGTGTAGGTCGGCTCATGCCTCCCACACGCCTTTTTCGACGAGGGTCTTGGTGGCGGCTTCGGCCCAGCCGCGGTTGGCGGCGGGGCTGGCCGGGCTGGGGTGGAGCACGCGCATGACCTCGAACTCGGCCGGCAGATGGCCGGGAATTTCGTTGGCCATGGTGTCGGTGGCGATGGTGAGCTGGGCCTGGGCGAAGCCACCGACGCCTACCAGCCAGCGCGGCTGCAGCGCGGCGATGACCCGGCGCAGGTGCCGCTGGCAGGCGTGGGTGACCGGGCCCATTTCGCTGGTCGGGATTTTGTCCGGCGTGCGGTTGCGGCCGCTTTCCTCCATCCAGACCAGCGGGCAAAAGTTGGCCACAAAGTGCTGGGCAAAGAAGTCGTCCGCCCGCGGGTAGCGCTGGGCGAAAAGCCCCCAAAGCCGCCGCCCGCTGACCTCGCTGCGCGCGCAGTCCAGCCCATCGATCGGGCGCTTGGGGTGCTCGGGTTCGGGATGGCCGACCGCGCCGCGCAGGCCCATCCAGTCGCGCACGGCGGGGATTTCGCCGAAGGGCACGCCAGTCTGCGCCATTCCCCACGGACCCGGGTTCATCCCCAGAAAGAGGACGCGTTTCTCGCCCGCGCCGAAGCGCTCCAGGTACTGCCGGTGCAGGTCCCAGGCGTACTCCAGCGGGTTGTAGACGTGGGTGACCGGCGCGGAAAAGCGCAGGCCCCGCAGGTCGGTGCGAAGTCCCTCGGCGGCTTCAAGCAGGGCGGACATTGGGGAAGAGTCTTTTGACGGAATTACCAAATTAACAAAATCAGTGGGAGGGACAAGTATCCCGATTTGGCCATTCCGTTCATTCCGTCAAAAAATCACTTCGCCAAGGCCGCTTCCCGTTCGGCCTGGACGGCGCGCTGGCTGCGTTCGTCGATCAGCGCGGCGGTGGGGGGCTCGGGGTCGAAGGGCTCGCCGGAGTCCAGGTGCTCGCGGGCGACTCGCCAGAAGGTGTCCGCGTCCGGGGCGCGGCGGATTTGCTTGAGCAACGGCTGCTCCGGCCCGCCGACGCCTTGGGCGATGAAGTTGAGGTACTTCTTCATCTTGGCGACGTGGCGCTCGGGCGGCCGGCCGGGAAGGCTGGTCTCCTCCCAGAGGCGTTCGAGGTAGCCGAGGACGTCGCGCAGGGCGGGGCGGAAGTCCGGGGCAAAGGCTGCCTCCCACTCCGGCGAGTTCGTGGCGCCGGCGGCGTCCGCGTTGGCGTAGGCTTCCTTGATCTGCCGGAAGATCCACGGGTTGCGGATGCAGCCGCGCCCGATCATGAGCCCGGCCGCGCCGGTGCGCCGGATGGTTTCCCGCGCCAGCCGGGTGCTGAGCACGTTGCCGTTGGCGATGACCGGGCAGGGCAGCGCGCGGACGGCGTCGGCGATGCAGTCGTAGTGGACGGCGGCGCGGTACATCTCGCGCACGGTGCGGCCGTGGACGGTCAGCAGGTCGATGGCGTGGCGGCGGAAGACTTCCAGCACCCGGTCGAACTCGGCGATGGAATCGAAGCCCAGCCGCGTCTTGACCGTGAAGTGGGTGTCGGTAAGCGACGTCCGCAGCGCCCCCAGGATGGCGTCGATCTTCTCCGGATTGCGGAGCAAGCCCCCGCCGGCGTCCTTCTTGCACACGATCGGGGCGGGGCAGCCCAGGTTGAGGTCCACGGCGGCGATGCGGTGCCGGGCCAGTTCCCGGGCGGTGCGCACCAGGGCGGGGATGTCCTGGCCAATCATCTGGGCGATGACGGGCTTGTCGCTGGGGTTGGCCTCGATGCAGCGCAGGATGGGTTTCTCCGGCCGGCTCACGGGGTGGACGCGGAGGTACTCGGTAAAGTAGATGTCCGGGTCGCCGTAGTGGTGGAGTAGGCGCCAGAAGGGCAGGTCGGTGACGTCCTGCATGGGCGCCAGGACGAGCACGGGACGGCCGGTGGGAAAGTGTTCCTGCATGGGTTTATTTTCGGGGCGATTCCCGCACTTGGCAGGAAAAAATCCTCCCCTAAGGTTACCAGAACGATGCCGCCCGACGCCAGCCCGCCTCCCGAAACCCCGGCGCAGCGCGCCCGCTGGATCCTCTCCAGCGGCGGGCACTTCAGCATCGGCGACGCCTTCAGCGAGGCGATCGACGTGCTCGGGCGCTTCCCGGGGCGGCTGCTGGCCGGCTTTGCGCTGGTGATGTTGATCTACGCGTTTTTTCAGGCGCCCGGGCAAATCGGCAGCTACCTGATGGGGAGCTGGGACGACCAGGCTTCTTTCCTCGAGCAACTGCAAGGCGAATCCACCGACTGGGAAACCTTCTTTGAGGAAATGGAGCAAGAGCCGGCGGCCGATCCGCTAAGCCCCGTTTATCTGGTCGGGCTGCTGTTGACCCTGTTCGGCAGTGTCTTTTACGGCATCTTTTTCGGTTCCATCTGGGGCGGCTTCTATCTCTTGGTGCTGCGGCTGATGCGCGGCGACAGCCAAGCCGGCGTCGGGCTGGTTTTTGCCGGTTTCGGCTCGCCGTTTCTGCAGCTTGTGCTCACCAGCCTGCTGGTTGGCCTGGGTTATCTGGCGGTGTTCCTAGTGATGGGGATCGCTTTGTTCGTCATTGCGCTGGTGCTAATTTTTGCCGGCGTGGCTCTGGGCGATGCCGTTGGCACCTTGGTTATTGTGGCGGTGATGGTGCCGCTGGTGCTGCTCTGGTTGCTGCTCGTGCAGATGGTGCTCTGCTTATTCAACTACGCGGTGCAGCTTGTGATCGATCAGGGGCTGGACTTCTGGAACGCGATTGAGGTCAGCGTGCGTTTGGTCTGGCGGCGGCTTTTGCAGGTTTTCCTCTGGCGAATTGTCGCCACGTTGGTGCTGATGATCGGCGGCCTCTTTGTTTTCGCCTGTTTCCTGTTCGGGGTGATGGATATCAACGTGGGTTTCCTGGTCGCGTTCGGCCTGGTCAGCACCTTGATCATGGCTTCGGCCTTTTTGCTGGTGACGCTGGCCGACCTGAGCGTGTACGACCAGATGTTCTGCCGGCACCTGCGTCACCAGCCATGACGTCTCCCCAGCCCGACGACATCAAGCTGACCGGCGAGCATCGCACCCCCGCCGAAAAGGAAGCCATCGGCTACATGCTGGTGAACCTCTCCGCCCCGGCTGGGTTCGGGACGTGGCTGGCGGGCCGGAAGTTGCTCGGGGGCTTGCAGATGGCCTGCTCGTTTGTGGGGCTGGGGGCGACCATGTACGGCTTTTTCCAGATGGTCAGCCACATCCTGCAAAGGGGCCTGCAGGACCATTTCGCCACGCCGGGCCTGGTTACGGCGCTCCTGGGAATCTTGATCTACCTGCTCGTGCTGGGGTGGTCGCTTTTTAGCGGGTGGCGCTACCTGCGCCAGGTGCAGCGGTCGCAACGGAACCTTACACAAACTTAATGCTAAGTGTAAGCTGCTTTAGGAAAGATATTTAAGCGCTTGCTGCCAAAATCACTCCTGCATTTTGGCTCCCTCCTGACGTCCTAAGTGTATGGCGTGTAAGCGGCCGTTTGGAATTCGTCCCGCTAAGCCGTTGTTTGTCACAGAAACGTTACAAAATGTCGCTCGTGCTGACACGGAAAAAGCCCAACTCTAGACGCTCAGGAAAAGAATGACGAAGTCCACCCGCGCAGGCACCGGTCATCCAACCAATTGGCATCCTGACTGCATTAAAAGTAAGTATGATCTTTGACCCCAATGCGACCGAGCCCGGTGGCCAACGCTTTGACCGGAACAACGAGAATAGCTTCCCCGTGATTAGCGAGCGGCTATCTCCCGGCTCCGACCTCAACGCGGGCGAGCGACCCCGCGTGCTGCTGGTGGAGGACGAAGACGACCTGCGCGTGCTCTTGGGCAGGGTTTTGGTCAAGCGCCTTTGCGCTGACGTCACCCTGGCGGTGGACGGGCTCGACGGCGTGCGCCGCCTGCGCGACCGGGAGTACGAGCTCATCGTCAGCGACGTGCGGATGCCCCGGCTCAGCGGCGCGGCTTTGTTCGACTGGACGCGAACGAATCGTCCCGATCAGGCCGAGCGCTTTCTCTTTATCACCGGCGATCCCGGTTCGGATGAGAACATCGCGATGCTGAAGTCCAGTGGGCGCACGGTGTTGCGCAAGCCGATTTTGCTCGCCGACTTCGAGCGGCACTGCCGGCGCCTGCTGCAGCCCGCGGCCCGCAGTGCCCAGGCGGTCTAGCCGGCCTCTTTTGGTGCGCGCACTCGGTTTTTGCAATCCGCGGCTTGGCCGGTACTTTGGCCGCATGGTTCGCCCATGTACTTTATCCCGGCGGTTTTTCCTATCGGTCTTGGCTTTGCTCGTGTTGCCGGGCGGAACCTTTCCGGCCGCGGGCAGCGCGGTGGAAGCGGAGGCCGAGCGGCTCAAAGCCAAAAGTGCATGGAAGTCGGCCACCGTGGGCGTGTGTCTGGTGCGAGTGAGCGACGGCCAGGTGGTGGCGTCTTACAACGCGGACGCCTCGCTGGTGCCCGCCAGCACCATGAAGGCGGTTACCACCGCCAGTGGTCTGGAGTTGCTGGGGCCGGACTTCCGCTTCGAGACCAAGCTGGCCTTGGCCGGGACGGTCGACGAAAACGGCACCCTGGACGGCGACGTCGTGATCGTGGGCGGCGGCGACCCCACCCTTGGCGAGGGCGATCTTTACGGGCCGGTCTCCCAGTGGCGGGCGGCGCTCGAGAAAGCGGGGATCAAAAAGGTGACCGGGCGCATCGTGGCCGACCAAAGCGCCTGGGAAACGGCGCTGATTCCGCGCAGCTGGGTTTGGGAGGACATCGGCAACTACTACGCCTCCGGCGCCTGCGCGCTGAACTACCACGCCAACGAGTACCGGCTGAACTTTGCCCCCGGCCGCACCGGCGCCATCGCGCGCTTCACGAGCACGTCGCCGAGGGTCGAAGGCGTTACCTTTTTCAACGAGATGCGCACGGGTGCGCCGGGCAGCGGCGACCAGGGCTACGTTTTTGGCGCGCCCTACAGCGATGTCCGCTACCTGCGGGGGACGGTGCCGGGCGGGCGCAGCAGCTTTTCCATCCGGGGCTCGCTGCCGGATCCGCCTCTTTTTCTGGCCGGGTTCTTCAAGAAGTACCTTGAAGGCAAGGGCATCGCGGTGGAGGGCGAAGCGACCACCTCGCGCCTGCTCGCGGCCGACGGGGAGAAGGTGCCGACGGGCGAGGTGCTCGACACGCGCCGCTCGAGCACGCTGGGGGCGCTTATCCGCAAAACCAACCACGACAGCGTCAACATCCGCGCCGAGGCGATCCTCAAAGCCATCGGCAAGGAAGTGAAGCAGGACGGCTCGACCAAGGCGGGCGCCGCCGCGGTGACCGCGCACTGGAAGGCCCAAGGCGTGGCGCTGGCCGGTTTCGACATGGCCGACGGCAGCGGGCTCTCGCGCGTGAATCTGCTGTCCGCCCGGCAACTGGCCGGCCTGATGCGCGCCATGGCCCAGAGCGAGCACTTCGACGCCTTTTACCAATCGCTGCCCGTGGCGGGTCGCAGCGGGACCTTGCGTTCCATCGGCGGCGGGACCGCGGCCGAGGGGCGTGTGGTCGGCAAAAGCGGCACGATCAACCGGATCAAGTGCTACACCGGCTACGTCAACGGGCGCTCCGGCACGCGCTACGCTTTCGCCATCCTGGTCAACAACTACGCGGGCACGCACGGCACCACCGTGAGCTACATCGCCAGTCTGATGGCGAAGATGGCGGTGCAGTAAGCGCAGCGGGACATTCAAAACCACTTAAGATCAAGCTATCGAAGAGGATGTCGTTTCCTCCTCACAGTTCCCAGCGCGATGAGAGAGGGGCGGTTGGGAACGGGAGAGCATTTTCCTCCTTCGGCTGAAGCGAACCGCTCAAGCGGGAAGGTGCCTTTCGATGCGTTGACATTTTTTTGACAGGCCCGCGTATGACAGGCCCGAAGCGGGCACGTACTTTGAGCGTATGAAACGCTCCCTTCCGTTGTTGCTGCTGGGCGGTGTGCTGCTTGTTCAGCCCGCCGCGATCGCCCAAGAATCCGCCGAACCGACGATGCTGACTCATCGCGTGGCGGAAGTGACCGTTTACCGCGATCGCGCCTTGGTGACGCGGCGGGGCGGATCGCTTTTAGCTCGCGGCGTGCAGGAGGTCGTGTTCGAGAAGCTGCCCAACGCGCTGGACGAGAACTCCATCCGCGCGAGCGGTGAGGGCTCGGCTCGGTTCAAAATTCTGGGCGTGGAGATGCGCCGCGAGTACGTGAAGCCGGCGGAGTCCGGCGAGCTGGCCACGCTCCAGGCCCGCCAGCGCGAGATCAACGACCGGCTCAACGCCATCGGCGGCGAGCGGGAGAACCTCGACGAGCAGCGGCAGTTCCTTCGCCAGATGCGCGACAAGGTGCTGGCCGACACCAAGAAGGTCAGCGAAACGAGCCGGGTCGTCAGCGTCGGTTCGCTGGAGGAGCTCTTTGCCTTTTACGTGCAGGAGTTGGCCGCCATTGGCGAGCGGCAGCGGGCGCTACAGATCGAAGAGCGCACGCTCAACGAGGAGCAAACCGAGCTGCGGCAAAAGATGGCGCTGGTGCAGCGCCCGAGCAGCCCGGATACCCGCACCGCCGTGGTCAAGGTGGAGGTCTCCCAGCCAGGCCAGGCGCAGTTCGACCTCAGCTACCTCATCCGCGGCGCGACCTGGACGCCCCAGTACGACGCGGTCGCCCGGCGCCCGGACCAAAAAGTGGCGCTGACCTACTACGGCGTCGTTCGCCAGACCAC
>JBCDLL010000059.1:0-21624 GCA_038745425.1 Verrucomicrobiota bacterium
TATTGGCGGAAGAGCTCGCGGGCCAGCTCGCGGCGGCGGCGCCAATGCCAGTGGTAGCGCAGCATGAAGGTAAGCACTTGGGAGAAGCGGGTGGCGAAGTCGGTCCGCCGCCATTTGTCGGCGGAGACGGTGGCTTCGCGGCCCAGGTAGAGCGGCCGTCCCTGGCGATGGAGCCGGATGCTCAGCTCAACATCCTCCATCAGCGGGGGATCGGGGAAGCCCTCGAAGCGCGCGGCCGCCTCCCGGCGGAAGAACTGGACCTGGTCGCCGAAGCTGGTGCCGTGGAAGGTGGCGCGCCATTCGTTCATCGCCTCGACGAGCAGGAGCGCCGGGGCGGTCGAATCGAAGCGCTGGCCGAGGCAGCCGCCCGGGCCGTCCCGCCGGCGGTTGAGGGCCTGGCGGACGGCGTCGATGGCGTCGGGCGGCAGGCGGGTGTCGGCGTGGAGCACGAGCACGGCGTCGCCGCTGGTGTGCTCGAACCCGGCCCGGAGCTGCCCACCACGGCCGCCGGAAGCGTGGATCAGCGAGAGCTTCTCCTCCCGCGCCATGGAGGTGGTGGCGTCGGTGGAGCCGCCGTCCACCAGCAACACCTCGGTCGGGGCCGGACTGAGCGCGCGAAGGTTCACCGCCAGCGCTTCCATGTTCTCGGCCGCGTTGTAGGTGGGCACGATCAGGCTGACCGTTTCCACCTCGGGGAAGCGCGTGGCCAGGCGGCCTCGCCACCAGCGCCGCAGGGGATGGCGCAGCTCCAGCAGCAGCAGGACATAAAAGGGAATCCAGATGACCGCTTGCGCCCAGTCCGGCAGCATCCACCCGGCGCCGAGCGTGCTGAAGTACCAGGTGAGCAGATAGAGGCCCATCGCGCCGGTCAGGTAGAGCCACGACACGCAAGGCAGGAGGACCAGCAGAGGCAGGATCCAGAGCAGGTACCAGAAATGGACCACTGAGCTGAGCAGCAGCAAGCCGCCCAAGGCCAGGAAGGCGCGCGGCGCGAACTCCAGCCGCAGCCGCGCCGAGAGCCAGAGTACGCCCAGCAACAGTGTTCCGCAGAGAACGGAGGCGGCCGTCTCGCTGCCGGTCAGCGCGGTGATAACGGAATGGATCGAGCCGTTAAAGCTACTGCGCCCGCCGAACTCCCAGAGCCCGGCCAGCACGGTAGGGACATCGAAGATAAAGGGCAGGGCGGGCAGCGTCGCGGCCAGCGCGCCCCACCACCATTTGCGCCAGCCGAGCGTCATGCCCAGGGCGGGGATCAGCACCACGGCGATGATTTTGACCTGGAAGGCCAGCCCCAGCAGCAGCCAGGCCAGTCCCGGGCGACGGGCGTCGGCCGCCAGGAGCACGCCGGCCAGGCCAAGCACTAGCAACGCGTCAAAGTGGGCCTCCGCCGCCACCGTCGCCAGGGTCACGGGGTTCAGGGCGTAGAGCAACGCCCAGCGCGGCGGGGCCCGGCGCCGCTCCAGCAAGATCAGCAGCAGCAACAGGGTGGCGAAGTCGGCCAGCAGAAAGACCAGCTTGAGCGCCCCCGGCGTGTAGTTGAGCCAGCCCACTCCGGCAAAGACGTACTGGGTGAGTGGCGGGTAGACGGTGGTGCGGTCCTTGTGGTTGATCTCCGGCCAGAACTGGTCGCGGTAGGGCTCCAGCGCGGGGTCCTCCGCCTTTTGGGCGTAGGGGCTGATGCCGGCGCGGAGCAGCTTGCCCTCCCAGAGGTAGCGGTTGATGTCGTTGGTCGGCGCGGCCGGGAAGAGCAGGGCTCTCGGCACCACCGCCACCACCAGGATAAAGGCCACAGCCGCCCAGCCGCGCAGGCGGTCGGGAAAACAGAGGAACATGGCCAGCCCACCCAGGAAGAACC
This sequence comes from Verrucomicrobiota bacterium, assembly GCA_038745425.1. Classification (GTDB taxonomy): domain Bacteria; phylum Verrucomicrobiota; class Verrucomicrobiia; order Methylacidiphilales; family UBA1321; genus CAWUJC01. The sequence continues at coordinate 1,856 of JBCDLL010000059.1, forward strand.
CGGTCCAGAGCACGATTCGCAGCAGCGCGTGGCTGTGCAAATCCGGGATGGAAGCCCAGGCCTGCGCCGTAAGGGCCATGAGCGTCAGGGCCAAGAGGCAGACCGCCCACCGGCACCACTGGGTGGACCTCATGAACGCGCCAGCAGCGGCTCACGCAGGCCGTTGAAGCCGACGTAGAGAAAGCCGGCCGCGTAGAGCAGCATGAACGGAATCACCAGCGGGTTGTCGGCCCAGTAGTACATCAGCGCGGTCCAGACGCAGTAGAGGCCGAAGACGACCTCCGCAAACGGCAGCGGCGATTTGGGCAGACGGTAAATCTTGCGCTGGGCGGCGTCGGCGCCCGCCTTGGGCGTGCGGATAAAGCCGCTCTTGATGCCGGTAAAGCCTTCGAGCACGGCGCGGGTGTTGGAGAGGCAGATGCCCACGCCCAGGCTCATCAGCACGGGCAGGAACAGGACGCGTTGCTTCCAGTCCTTTTTGTAAACGGCGTACTGGCTAAAGATGTAGAGTGTGTTCGGGCCCAGCGTGGCCAGAAAGATGAGAATGCCGGCCGCAAAGGCGGCGATGGTGCTGAGGTTGGCCTGCACGTGCAGCAGCAGCGGCAGCCCGAGCAGCGCCATCAGGGCCATCAGCGGGTGGATGCAGTAGTGCGTGAGGTGGAAAAAGGCTTGCAGCTTCGATGTCCAGCGCGTCTTGGAGGCGAGCACCCGCGGGTAGATTTTGAGCGCGGTCTGGATGCTGCCCTTGGCCCAGCGGAACTGCTGGCTCTTGAAGGCGGTAAAGGTGTTGGGCAGCTCGGCCGGCACCACGATCTGCGGTACGTAATACAGCCGCCAGCCGGCCAGTTGCACGCGGTAAGAGAGGTCCATGTCCTCGGTCAGGGTGTCGGCTTCCCAGCCGCCGCCGTCTTCGATCGCCTGCTTGCGCCAGAGGCCGGCGGTGCCGTTGAAGTTCATAAAGTGGGCGTTGTAGGAGCGCGCGCTCTGCTCGATGACGAAGTGCCCGTCGATGCCGATCGACTGGCTGAGCGTGAGCAGGGAATCGTTACGGTTGAGGTGGCCCCAGCGCGCCTGCACCAGGCCGATCGTGGGGTCGTCGAGGAGAAACGGCACCGATTTGCGCAGGTAATCGGCCGGGGGGACAAAGTCGCTGTCGAAGATGGCGATGAACTCGCCCTTGCAGATGCCCATGCCGTACTTGAGCGCACCCGCCTTGAAGCCGGTGCGGTGGGCGCGGCGGATGACATGGATGTCTTTACCCTCGGCCTTGAGCTCGGCTGCCACCCGGTCGATCAGGTCCCGGCTCTCGTCGGTCGAGTCGTCCAGCACCTGGATTTCGTGCTTGTCGGCGGGGTAGTCGATGGCGGCGACGGCGCGGATGACCCGCTCGGCCACGTTGTACTCGTTGTAAAGGGGGATCTGCGTGGTGACGGCGGGCAGATCCTCATCGCTGAGCTCGCGGCGGTAACGGCGGATGAGCTCGAGGTTGCGCTTGGCGGCCTGCCGGTAGCGCCGATTGAACATGATCAGGACCCAGTAGCAGTTCATCCCGTAGATCATGAGCCCGGCTGCAACGGTGATGTAGGTTCCGAGCAGGACGTAATCAAAAGTAGAACTCATGGCGCGGGCGGCGGGCTGCTGGGCATCTCGGGCCGGTACACGCGGGGAGGGGGGTACGGGGAAGTCCCACGCGAAGGAGATGATGCAGAAATAGATTTAGGCGCGTGTGTTTTGCAGGAAGTTGGACAAAGCTGCAACATATATTTTTGGGTATCAGCAATATCCATACCCATCACCAGGGGTGAAAAGCTTGAATCTTAAAAAGCGTTGCATGTGATGGAATAGCAAATACTTGTGCGATCGAGCGGTTTTAAGCCGGTTGCTTTTCGGCGGCGGTCTTGGCCGCTGTCTGGCGCTCCTTCATGTGCACGGGCGAGGCCGTCAGGGTGTCGGCAATCATGCCGCCCTGTCCGTCCTGGCGGCCGAACGTCAGCACGCCGGTGGGGCAGGATTGAACGCAGGCCGAGCAGCGCACGCATTCCGGGTCCTCCATCGGGCGGCCCTTGTTGGCAAAGTTCATGATGTCGATGCCCTGGTGGCAGACCGAGGTGCAGACGTTGCAGGAGATGCACTTCTTCTTGTCCGCGAAGATGCGGAAGCGGCTGAACCGCGCGTAAATGTGCATCAGCGCCGCCAGCGGGCAGGCAAAGCGGCACCAGGCGCGGCCCGAGTACCAGAAATACACGCCGTAGCCGAGCACGCCGGCCAGCAGCAGGTCCACCAGCCACTGGTAGTTGAGCAGCGGAACTTGCGCGAAGCCCTCGTCGAAAATCCAGGCCGCGCCGGGGACGCCAATCCAGCCCAGGATCCGCAGGAAGAGCAGAATGAAGGCGAAGGCGAGCACCCCCTGGCCGAGCATATTGAGCCGGTTCCAAAAAGGGCCGTGCGGCATCTTGTGGCGGTGCTGGTCGCCCAGGGTCTCGGCCAGCGCGCCGCAGGAGCAAATCCAGCCGCAGTAGGAGCCCTTGCCGAAGAAATAGATCAGGCCCGGGATGAGGACAAAGGTCTGCAGCGCGCCGACCACGATCCAGCCCCACATCGGTTCGGCCGTAAACCAGTTGTAGACAAAGAGCGGGAAGGCGAGGATGAAGCCGTAGGCGCGCCAGTAGGCCCGGGCGATGCCCTCGTCGTCGTAGGCCTCAAAGAAGTGGTCCGCCCACCAGCCGCCGGTGGTGCCGTTCATGAACCATCCGTTGTTGCCGAGCCAGGGCAGGATGATCTCCGGCAGCACGAAGAGCGGGATGACCTGGATCGACATCAGCGTGCTTGTTTGCACGTAGATGTAGGGCGTGCGCCGGCGCCGCATGCGGCGAATCCCAAAAATCACCACCACAAGCGAGTAGGCCAGCGTGTAGTAAAACGACTGCTGCAGCGCCGAGTTCGCGATGGTTCCTAGGAGCGTGGTCGGGTCGTTGAAGGCGGTGCCCAGCCAGCCGCCCAGGTCGCGGAACCATTCGATGAGCAGGGCCGGGTTTGGGTCCAACCAGGAAGGCAGGTACCAGTTCTCGATGCCAAACAGGTCGCCCTTGACGCCAAACATGGGCTTGTGCCCCTTCCAATGGTAGAGCCACCAGCAGAAGAGGACGAAGGCCAACATGCCCGCCCAGAAGAACGGGCCCGTGTCGCCGCGGACGTTGACCCCGCTGCGCCGGAAGAAGTCCAGCGGCGGCTCGCGCCCGATCATGGCAAAAACGGCATCGTTGGCCAGGGTCTCGGTCTGGCCGTCTTGCTGGGCAATGGTCACCTCGTCGTCGGTGATCTCCTTCACGTTGGTGGCGAGTTTAAGGGAGAGCGAGCCGGGCTCGGGCGTCTCGCGCATGTCGCTGGAGGCGGCGGTGGTGACGCGCTCGGAGCTGGGCTTTTCGATACACGCCGAGCTGGCCGGGTTTTCGGCCAGGCGGTGGAGCATCTCCAGGTTTTCCGGCTTGGGCCGGCTGAACTCCGGCTTGCGGTAGCTGAGGGTAACGTGCGCGCCGCAGCAGGCCAGGGCGATGGCGGCCTCCATCGCGCTGTCGCCGCCGCCCACCACCAGCACTCGCTTGCCGCCAAAGTCCTTCGGGTCGTGCAGGCGGTTGGAGACCTTGTCGAGCTCCTCGCCCGGCACGCCCAGCTTGCGGAAGTTGCCGCTGCGGCCAATGCCGATGATGACGCGCCGGGCGGTGTGGGTGTTGCCGTCGGCGTCGGTCAAAACAAGCAGGCCTTTCTTGCGCTCGATGCCGTTGATTCGGCTGTAGATGGGTTCGATGCCGTGCTCGATCCGCTGGGCTTCCATCTCCTCCATCAGCTCCTCCTTGACCGGCGCGGAGACCTGGAAGTCGCCCTCGGGCGTGAAGTCGGTCGGATAGGTGAAGATGGGCTTGCCCTTGGGAAAGTTGGCGATGGTGGAAAAGGTGCGGCTGGCTTCGAAGAGCTTGAAGTTGAGCTGGGCCTTTTGGGCCTCGATGGCCGCGGCCACGCCGGAGACGCTTGCCCCAATGATGACCAGATCGAGCACGTCGCCGTCCCGGTGGCGGCTCCCGGCGAAGTCCGGCTCGGCCAGGATGCGATGGACCGCCTTGGCGCCGGTGTCGGCGGCGAACTTGAGCAGGGGAATCCCCGTCAGGTCGCCCACCACGTAAACGCCCGGAACGTTGGTGGTGCCGTTGTCGTTCACCGCGGGCAGCTTCTCGACGGTGCCGGCCGGCCACTGGGTGTGCAGCCAATGGGCGTAGGATTTGATCAGGCCAAGCATGGAAAATTCGTTTTTGATCGGACGCTACTTGCCGGAAGCGTCGTTGAGCGCCCAGTCGTACTCCATCCAAGTCTCCTCGTAGTCGCCGGGCAGGTATTCGCCCAGCACCCGCGTGATGTAGCGGTGCGCGCTCTCGGGTGCGAAGTCCCGGGCGTACCACTCAAAAACCTTGGAGAACTGAAGCTGGCGCTTGTTGCTGTCGATCCGGAAGCCGTAGGAGCTCGCGCAGAACTTCCGCGTTACGAAATTGAGCTGGTCTTCCAGGTTCTTGCCGTCGAAGGCGAAGTTGGCCAGGGGCGGGCAGCTTTCGCTGGCGCAGTTGACTGCGAAGTGGTTGCGAGCGTCGCGGAACTCGCTCATGAGCCGTTTTTTCTCCAGTTCGTTTAGACTGATTTTCTCGCCGTTGAGGCGCACGAGCGGCGCTTCAAAGATGGCGAATTCCGGCTCGCGCAGCTTGGTAATCGTCTCAATCGGGTAACTCTGCAGCACCAGGTCGAGCACGGTAGCGTTGTAGAGATTGATGTAGAAGGCCTGGCGGTGGCGGCCGCGCAGCTCGCGTGGGTCGACTTGCGCCCACTGGTTGAGCACGCCGCTTAAGGCGGCGGTGTCATCCGCGTTGGCTTTCCAGTCCTCGTAGCGCACGCCACGGGTCTTGGTCTCGATCGAGGCGTACTTGCGGACGAGCTGGTCGTAGGTGGCCTGGCCGGGGGAATCCTGCGCCTCGGCGGGAGTGGCCAGCGCCAGCGCCAACAAGCCGAGCCATCCATGAAGTTTTGTACGCAAGTTATTCATGGGAGGGCGGCGGCGGGCGGCTATTCCCCGCGATCTCATTGGCGGGGTGGATTAAGTCTGATCGGTCTGCGGGAGCGGGATCTCCTGGGCGCCTTCGGGTTGGGCGTAAAAGCCTTCCTCCGGCTGGACGAATTTGAGGTTGTGCGCGGACCCGGTGCCCTTGGGCGCGTCGCCCTTGAGCTGCCCCTTTTCCTTGTCCCAAAACCAGAACTCCATCTCGTTGGGCACCTGGGCGCCGTCCACGTCGGCGTAACCGCGGTACAGCACGATGGAAGGTTTCTGGTTGGCCTCCTCCAGGTCGCGGTTGTAGGTCACGATGTAGCTCATGGCGTGGAGCTCCTTGCTTTGCGGGTCGATGAAGAGGCGGTACCAGTCGTCGGGCGTGTCGCCGGTCTCGGCGGTGAACTCCTGCAAAATGCCGATGTACTCGCGGCCCCGGATGCTGTGGGTGCGCAGGTCGGAGAGCTCGACGCCGTCGCCGTCCATCTTGAACGGGGCGATGAGGAACCACGGCCAGGTCAGCACGTGAAAGCGCGCCATCGGCACGGCGGCCTCGGGCGGGGTGGCCCAGGCGGTCTCGCCGTCAAAGACCACCGTGCTGCCGTCGGCGCCGTCGAAGCGGGCCGCCGGGCCGTGGGCCTGGAAGGTAAAGGTCCCGTCGACGATGCGCTGCCCGCCGAAGTCCACCGTCATGTCGGCCTGCAGGGAGTCCTTGCCCTCCCAGTCGCGGATACCGTGCCGGGTCTCGGAGGCGAGGATGACGTCTTCGAGGGTGGCGTTGCCGCCGACGGGCAGCATGCGGTCGGCCTCGGCGGCGTTGCGTTCGGCTTCGGTTTCGCTGGCGGGCGGCGTGCAGGCGGTGGCGCCGAGGGCGGCGGCCAGCGCGGCGGTCATCAGGGTGCGTTGGAGGGCGGGCTTCATCGCCAACCGTCATAGGGCAAAAGCGTTGCCGTGTAAATTCCTCTGGCCTTTTGCCCGGGGCTTGAAATGCTTTGGCCCATGTTTCCCTGGCTTCGGCATGCCCCGTTCATTCCCCGGCAGCATTTCCCCGGCCTCCGGCGGCCGGTCAGCCGATTGGTGCTGGGCAGCGCGATGGCTTCCAAGCTCGAGGACTGGACCTCCGTCGCCGACGCCTTTGTCGAGCGCGGCGGTAATCTCATCGACACGGCGTGGATCTACAGCCTGGGGCGGGACGAAGCGCTGGTCGGGCGCTGGCTGGCCGATCGACCGTGGCGCGGCGAGATCACCTGCATCGTCAAGGGCGCCCACACGCCGCGCTGCCATCCGGAGTCCATCCCGGGGCAGCTCGCCGAGAGCCTGGGCCGGCTCGGGCTCGACCATGCTCCGATTTACCTGATGCACCGCGACAACCCGGAGGTGCCGGTGGAGGAGTTTGTCGACGTCCTCGACGAGCTGACCGTGCGCGGGCTCGTCGGCGTTTACGGCGGCTCCAACTGGACGCTGGAGCGAGTGGATGCGGCCAACGCCCACGCCCAGCGCAAAGGGCGCCGGGGCTTCCGCGTGCTCTCCAATCAGTTCAGCCTGGCGAGGATGGTTGAGCCGATGTGGGAGGGCTGCCTCTCCGCCTCGGACGCGGCCTCACGGGCTTGGCTGAGCGAGAAGCAAATCCCCAACTTTGCCTGGTCCAGCCAGGCCCGGGGCTTCTTTACCGAGCGCGCCGCGCCGGACCAAACCGGCGACGAAGAACTTGCCCGCTGCTGGTACAGCGAGGAAAACTTCGAGCGCAAGCGGCGGGCGCGGGAACTGGCCGAACTCCACGGCGTCGAGGAGATCAACATTTCGCTCGGCTACGTTCTGGCGCAGCCGTTTCCCTCCTATTGCCTGGTGGGACCGCGCACGGTGGAAGAGCTTACCAGCACGCTGGGCGCGCTGCGGGTGCAGTTGAGCCAGACGGAATGCGCCTGGCTCAACCTGCTTACGGACGAGCTTTAAAGAACGCGCCTAGCACTCGCCTTCCGTCCGCTCGTCGCGGGCCTTCTTGTCCAGGCGCAGGAGCGCGTCGGGATCGGTGCCGGCCAGTTCCAGCTCGTCAATGACGTCCTGAACGGATTTTTCTTCTTCCACCTGCTCCTTCAGGAACCAGTTAAGAAACTCGAGCGTGGCGTAGTCCTTCTCGTCGGTGGCGGCGGTGTAGAGATCGTTGATGCTCTTGGTGACTTTTTGTTCGTGGGCCAGCGAGGCGCGGAAGGCGTCCAGCGGAGAACCGAAGGTGAGCGTGGGCTCGCCGATGGGCATCAACTTGACGGTGCCAAAGCGGTCCACCAGATAATCGAAGAACTTCATGCCGTGGAAATTTTCCTCGGAGGCCTGGGAGCGCATCCAGAAGGCGAAACCCTGGAACGGGGTCGTCTCGAACCACGCGGACATCGCCAGGTAGGCGTAGCGGGATTCAAATTCCAGTTGGATTTGGAGGTTGATGAGTTCTTCGAGTTTCGCACTGATCTTCATGTTGTTCTTCTGGTTGGGTTGGGTTCAGGGGCTGGAGAGCTTCGTTGTCTTCCGTCTTGGTTTGCCGCTGGCGCCCGTGAGACCGGATGGCTTCCGGCTCAGAGGCGTCTCCCTAAAAATGCATCGCCAAACCCGGTTGGAAAGCGCATTTCGACGATCTCGCAAAACAACGCCTAAATTTCGCGGATCGACGCTGCCTTGCTCCGGCCTCTGAATCCTGTAACATCAAGGGCTCATCCATGGATTTCTTTCTGATCAATACCCTGACCGGAGAAAAGGAGCGCATCTACGCCGCCGACGGCAAGGCTCTGCGCTTTTACGCTTGCGGGCCGACGGTTTACGGACCGGCGCACATCGGCAATTTCCGCACCTTCATCCTGCAGGACGTTTTCCGGCGCACCGCGGAGGCCCTGGGCGTGCCCACCTTCCACGTGCGCAACTACACCGACGTCGACGACAAGACCATCCGCGGCGCCCGCGCGGCCGGCCAAAGCCTGAAGGCGTTCACCGACCATTGGCGGGAGCGCTTCGAGGCCGACTGCCTTGCGCTCAACCTGCTGACGCCGCACGTCACGCCCAGCGCGGTCGAGAACATCCCCGAGCAGATCGACATGATCGCGCAGTTGGTGGAGAAGGACCTCGCCTACCAGGCGGCCGACGAGACCGTCTACTACCGGGTGGAGGGTTTTGCCGATTACGGCAAGCTTTCCGGCCTGGACCGCAGCCAAACGGTGGTCAACGCCGACGGGCGCCTCAACTCCAACGACGAGTACACCAAGGAAAGCGTGGCCGATTTCGCGCTCTGGAAGGCCTGGAAGGAGGAGGACGGCGAGAACCGCTGGGACAGCCCCTGGGGGCCCGGCCGCCCGGGCTGGCACATCGAGTGCAGCGCCATGGCGCGCAAGTTCCTCGGCGATTCCTTCGATCTGCACTCCGGCGGCGTTGACCTGATCTTCCCGCACCACGAGAACGAGATCGCCCAGAGCGAAGGCTGCACCGGCGAGCAGATGGTGCGGCACTGGTTCCACGTCGCGCATCTGCAGATCGATGGCGGCAAGATGAGCAAGTCCCTCGGCAACCTCTACACGCTCGACGACGTGCGGGAACGCGGTTTCACGCCCGAGGAGCTGCGCTACGTGCTCATCTCCGGCCACTACCGCCAGCCGCTGAGCTTTAGCTGGGAGTCGCTCGGCGCGGCGCGGGCGGCGCTCAAACGCCTGCGGGCGGCCCGCGAATTACTCGGCGAAGCGGACGGCGCGGCGGACGCGACCGGCTTCGGCGACTTCGAGCCCGCGCTCCGGGCCCTGGCCGATGACCTCAATACCCCCAAGGCCATCGGCGAGATCTTTTCCGTCGTCAAAAAACTGGAACCGGGCGCGCTCGAAGTCTCCGACGCAACCCGGCACGGCTTTGCGGTGAGCATGCGGGCGCTGGGTCTGGAGTTGGCGGCCCCGCCCGAAAGCGCGCTCGACGAAGCGCCGGAAAACGTTAAGCTTCTAGCGCAGAGCCGTTGGGAGGCCAAGCAGGCCCGCGACTTCAACACCGCCGACCAACTCCGCGACGAACTGCTCGGCCTTGGCTGGCGCGTGAAGGACGCCAAGGACGGCTTCGAATTATCACCGAAATGAGATACTTGCTGATTTTCCTGGTCCGAGTTTACCGGGCCGTTGGCGGGCCGCTCAAAGCCATGTTTGGGGCGGCGGGCTGCTGCCGGTTCCAGCCCACTTGCTCGCAGTACGCCATCCAAGCTCTCCAGCTCCACGGGGCCTTCAAGGGGAGCTGGTTGGCGCTGCGCCGCATCTTGCGCTGCCATCCTTGGGGCGGCTATGGCTACGATCCCGTGCCCGGCTCGGAGGAAACCCATACCAGCGAATGCGAGCACTCGCATCCTCCGTTGCCCCGCGGGTAAGGCGCGGCGGCCCAGAAGCCCCACTTCCAAAAAACACCGCCGGCGGGTGGCTGCGTCTGTCCTCAACTGCGCTTCGCCTCTGGGTCAGCGGCGTCTACCGGAATCAGCTCAGTCGATCACCGAAAGCAGCTATTACCGAAAGCAGGTTGGCAATGGCCAATACGCCTAAGCCTCTTCCTTCTCCACCTTGGCGGTCAAGCGGATGAGGGCGGGCAGGAGTTGCTTCTTGCGGCTGACCACGCCGGAGAGGTGGAAAAGGTTGGGCCGCTCCTCCGGATACTCGAAGGCGTCGAGGATGCGCTGGTCGCCCGCGCTCAGGAGGTAGCTGTCGTGGGTGGTGATATCGGTGATGAGCAGGGCGGCAAAGTCCAGCCCGTGTTCCTCGACCAGCCCTTGGACGGCGCGTTCCAGCTCGTTCTGCCGGGGCCAGAAGTGGTCGAACCCCAGCTCCTCGACTTGGGCGACCATGAAGCTCCAGCCGTTTTCCTCGTAGGCCTTGCAGTCGCCGCGCACGATCTCGTCAGGCCCGTTGTTCTGGAGGGAGGATCCGGCGGCAAAGAGCCCCTCGGCGAAGCTGTCGAGATCGATCTGGTGCAAGCGGCAGAGCCAGCCAACCATGTCGTGGTCCACGTCGGTGGTGGTGGGCGAGGTCAGCTTGAGCGTGTCGCTAACGATGCCGGCCAACAGGCACAGGGCGACGCCGCGCTCCGGCTTGAGCTTGTTCTGGTGGTGCATGCGCGCGACGATCGTGCAGGTCGAGCCCAGCGGCTCGTTCAGGAAGCGGATCGGCTCGGAGGAAGTCAGGCTGCCGCCCAGCCGGTGGTGGTCGATGACTTCCACCACCTCCGCCTCGCTGGCGCCGTCGACCGCCTGGGCCATTTCGTTGTGGTCGACCAGCACCAACCGGTTGCGCGGCGGCTGCAGGAGGTCCGACTTGCTGAAGACGCCCGGCATGCGGCCGTCCTCGTCCAGCACCGGGAAGAGCGGCTGTTGCGAGGCGGCCAGTGTCTTGCGCAGCGGCCCGACGAGTTGGGCGGGCGTGAAGGTCTGCAGGTTGCTCTCCAGCGCGTGGGTGATCGGCTGGGCGCACTTGATGAGCAGGGTCGTGGTCGCCGTATCGTTGGGGCTAAGGATGACGCAGATGTGCTTGGCCTTGGCCCGTTCGAGGAGGTCCGGGCGCATGTCGCTGCCGCCGGTCACGATGATGGCGCGGGCGCCGTACTCGATCGCCGGTTCCTGCACGGTCGGCCGGTCGCCGGTCACCACAATGAGCCGCTCCGGCGGGTAGATGGGCAGGCGGTCGGCAAAGGTTTTCGCGCTGGAGGCGCCCACTGTGAGGATGAAGTTCTCCTCCCGGTCGGTTTCGTGGGCGTGGGCAAAGTGGCCCGCGGTGACGAGTGCGATGCGCTGGAGGTTGCTCTCCACCTGGCGGGTGGCGCTAGCGTCGACACTGGAAGGCAGCAGCACGTCGACCAGCTTTTGCATCGAGACCAGCCCAAGAAACCGCCCCTCGCGGCTGAGCACCGGCATGGAATGGTGGTGGCTGTCGCGCAGCCGGTTAAAGGCGGAAAAGAGGGACTCGTCCTCGCGCGCGGTGATGGTCTGGCGCGACATCACCGTCTCCAGCGTCGGGCGCACGTCTAGGATCAGCTCCGGCGGCGTTACCCGGGCCAGCTCCAGCACGTGCGTGGTGCGGGCGTTGAGCTCGCCGCAGCAGGCCGCCACCGCCTCCGGATGGCCCGTTTGCCGCAGAAACGAGGCGTAGGCAAGGGCCGAGCAGATGGCGTCGGTGTCCGGGTTTTTGTGCCCAATCACCAGCAGCCGGTTGGTCGACAGCTTGGCTGTGGTGCTGGCTGGAGGTTGACTGGTCATGGGGCTAGGGAGCCGCTGGCGCGGCCCTCGTAAACTCGGGCTCATTGGGGGGAGGATCAAGCGCCTTCTTTTTCTAGACAATGCCGGACGGGTTGACTACGGTCTCGTTTCCCCAGATTTCCCCCTCTTTGTTGCACTCGTGGCGGAATTGGTAGACGCGCAGGATTAAGGATCCTGTGGGGCAACCCGTGGGAGTTCGATTCTCCCCGAGTGCACGTTTTTGCAGTCCGGTCGGATGTAAGCAGGCGTGGGTAGCTTGTAGAGCCAAGATTCTCCGGGTGGAGCATCTTTTCAGTTTGACCAGACAACTAAATGAGACGTATGTCTTTTTAGTGTAACCCAACGAAATACTTAAAACAACCTCCAACATGAGCATCACTTACAAACCCAGAAACAAGCGCGTTGATTACCTCCCCAGTCCGAAGCCTTTTCAGACTGGTGCAGGGGGTGCAATCGGCGCGGACCATTTGGTCGTCCTCACCCTGGAGAGCGCGCAGGTCAACACGTCGCTTTTCCATTCCGACGACGAGAAGCGCTACGAGGCCGTGCTGCAGCTTGAAACGGGCAACCAAACGACCAACCTGACGTTTGTGGGCCGGCCCGACGCCGAAGGAATGGTCAAGGTGCAAAAAAAGTTTTTGAACCGGGCCCTGTATTTTGGCCAAGCCGGGAACCTCGATGCGGTGAACGTGCAGTTGACGGAGTCCGATGAAGAAACGCGCAAGTTCTTTGATGAGGCCGGGCAGGTGGTCTCGCTGGTGGCGGGCAGTCCGATGGCGGCGGCGCATCCTGCCGTCGCCCCTGGCCTGTCTTTTATCTCCGGCATCCTCAACCTCATTAAATCTCACATCAAAGACGACGACGAATGCGTGGCCTTTCTTTTGCGGGAGGAGAAACTTCTCCCGGGTGCGTTCGACATCAAACTCACCACCACAAAAGAGGGACAGGAAGTCACCTTCCTTGAGGTAAAGGCAACGTTGACCGACTTGGGCGCTCCCGACGCCACTGTTAAGGCCGTTTCGGTCCACCTTACGAGTGCCGAGATCAACCTCGAACGGGGCGACGGTGACGGTGAGTTTGATGAAGGCGTCAAGCGCGAGATTCGACGATTAGAGAATCGTGCCAGGTCGATGCCCGATGGTGCGTTGAAGGATTCAATCGAGCGGCAGATTAAAGCGCTAGGAAAATCCAACGGGAACGCTGGTGCGATGTTTGGCCTATCAATGCCCAACTTCAATCTCGAAGCCGGTAGCGGGGAAACCAAGAAAGGCTATTCCTCCCGTCTGCCGGACATTGAAATGCGGATGGTGTTGAGCAAGCTCTTACTGACGAAAGCGGCAGCCAAACCGTGCTCGGGAAGCGGCGCCCTCATGGTGATTCCCTTTTCTTTGGAAATCGGCCGTTCGCCGGACGATTTCGACGCGCAGCAGTATTTTGCGGTGCTCGAGGAGGGCGCTCGCCTCATGGCGAGCATCCGGGGCAGCAAGCCGGAGCTGCCGGCCTTTGTTGAAGAGAAGGTGGTGCCTTCCGCCCTTGGGTTTCTCACCGAGTACCTCAGCCAGAGCCTCACCATCTTCTCCTTCAATGGGGTCATCGTGCTCCAGACCAGCAATGCCGCCGTGCCCGCGGAAGCCGCCAACGGCATGATGGTATTCAAGAAGAGCGGCAAAAAATGGACGAAAACCGTGACCAAAGACGTCTCTTACCGCAAACGCAAACTCGGCTCCGTTAAGCTTACCTTTGAAGCCGTTCCGGTAGGCTGACCTTCGCTTGAGGATCACGAGAAGCCATCGGTGTAGGGCGCGCTGTCGGTTCCGGAAACTACTTCTGCAGCAGGAAAGGAAGCATGGCGGCGGCGCCTAGGAGAACCAGAACCAGGCCGTAGAGTCCTACGGGCAGTTCCGTCGCCTCCTTGGTGCCCGTGGTGTGGCCGTCACCGTCAAAAAGCCGCCCGCGCAGGTGAAAGAGCGATCCGGCGAGCAGCACCAGGGCGGCGGCAAGCGGTACGGTTACGCTGGCGAAATCGGATCGACCGGGATCGCCGCCCAAGAGGGCCTGCCAGAGGAAGGTGACCGGCAGCGCGGCCAGCAGCCAGGAGGCGAAGGTCCAGCACCGCCGCAGGCGCGCGAGGCCGGGGTTCTTCGCAAGCGGCTGGAGGTCCTCCACAAAGGTGGTGCCGGTGCCGCGCTGAAGGTGGCCGATCAGCAGCGCAAAGGCCGCGACAATCAGCAGGAGCGAAAGCGACACCGCCGGGTTGACCACCTCGTTCTTGAAGTAGGGCAGCACGTGGGTGAAGAACTCGTCGCCCTTTTCCGGCGGGCTGGCGGGCGCCGTCCGCGCGAGCAAGTCGGGGGCTTCGAGCACCGGCCGGAGCGAAAGCGCCAGCACCCAGGCCCAGACGCCAAAGGCCAGAGCCAGCTTCAGGTCGCTTTGCCGCCCCAGGGCCAACGCCGCCAAAAAAAGGCTGATCAGCATCGGTAGCCACAACCAACCCCCGGGCGCGAAGAACCCCTCGGCCGGGTGGAGATGGGCCAGGCCGAGCAGAAAGCCGGGGAGCGTCAGCGAGGCGATCGGCAGCAGAACCGCCACCGGCAGCGGCGATTGGGAGATGGTTTCGCCCCACCAGAAACTGAACGGCCAGACCGGCAGCACCAGAAAGAAGGCCAACAGCAACAGCCAGGAAAAGGCGGTTCCGTCCAGGATGCCCCGGTTGAGCAGGAGCATCAGCACGAAGGCCAGTTGGCTGCCGATCAACCAGAGCCACGAGGCGTTTTCCGCGCGGGCGCCGCCGTAGTGCCGCAGCAGGAAGAAGAGGCCAATCGCCATCACTTCGTAGGCGATCGGCGTCATTTTCACGTTTTGCCACGGGCCGGCCGTGCCCACGATTCCCATCAGAACGATCAGCAGCAAGGGCCAGTAGCCGATGGAATTCTTGCCGGGGCGCAGGCGGGGCGTTTCCGCCAGCAGCGAGGCCGCCACCACCAGGCCGAGCCCGCCGAGCAGAATCCAGGTGGGCAGGTATTCGGGGCTCACGAGCGCTTCTCCGCCTGGAACTTTACCCGCCCACCGCGCATTTTGTAGACCGGGAGCAGCAGGAGCATGCGCACAAACTCCACCAGCAGCATGGGCAATTGATTGAGCAGCTCCGCCGTGACTCCCAAAATGCCGTGGATGCGGGTGGCCGTGTACGCGGCGAGCAGCGCCAGGGTTCCGGCCGCCAGGCCGACGCCTCCGAGGATCAACGGCGCCAGGGCGAGATCGACCTCCACGTAGGCCAGCACCGGCACGGGTTTGACCAGGGCGATGCCCAGCGGCAGGAGCACGACCGCCAGCCAGCGCGAAGCGTTTCCTTTTTCCAGGCCCAGCTTGCAGCGCCAAAGCAGCAACCCGATGACGGCGAAGGCGAGCAGCCGGGCCGCCAGCAAGAGGGTCAGTGCACCGGGCACGTTGTAGAAAGCGAGAACATCCTGGCCCGGGTTGAGTTTCAGCGCGCGGGAGATTTGCAGAGCGGTGTCCGGGGCCAGGCACCAGCTTAGGAGAGTCAGCAGGACCGCCGCGCTTAGGAGCATCATCCCGAGCGAACGCGCCAGCGTCTGCCGGGTGGCGGGTTCGCCCGCCACGCCGCCCAGCCAAAGGGCGCCCAGCGCCACGCCCAGGCCGATCGCCTCCAGTAGCACATGGCCCGCCAGCGTCATCAGCGCGACGCCGATACCCAGCCAGCAGCCGGCCATCGCGGCGTCCTTCCCGGAACGGCCGCCGCGGGCCTGCAGCGCCACCCAGGCCGCGGCCAGCAGCAACGCGAGCAGGCACCAGACCATCCGGTACGGCGAGAGCGCAAAGTTCACGGGGTAGCCGATCGCTTGGAAATAGACGAGGTGGAGTTCGCCCGTGGCCGGGATTTCGAGGACGCCGCGCAGGGCAAAAACGGCCGCGCCGCCCAGCGAGGCATACGCGATGCCCAGGGAGGCCCGGGGCCAGGCCCGTGGGATGAGAAGCTGCGTGAGCGCGCCGAGCAGGGCGCAAAGCGGCACGCACACCGCCCAGGCCAGGATGGGGCTTTCGACCATCATTGCGCCGTGTCCGCTTCGCTCGCGGTCTGAATCTGCTCCAGCAGCGCCATAACTCGGACTTCAATTTCCGGCAAGGCTTCCTCGGGGTGGGCGACGTCGATATCGTGCACGTGCCAGTAGGTGATGCGGTCGGCCCAGGCGGGGAATTGGTGCTCCATCATCCGGCGGTGCTCGGCCTCCTTCAGGGCGATGACCCGGTCTGCCGATTCGAGGTCCTTTTCCTGGAGCTGGCGCGGCGCCCGGTGGGTCAGCTTCAGGCTGATGCTGCGCTCGTTGAGCGCGTCAATCGTGTCGGGTGAAAGCTCGCTCCCGTCCAAAATGACCCAGGTGGCCAGCCCGCGGGAGAAGGCGCTGTGATCGAGCCCGCGTTCCTCGCAGAGGTGGTTGAAGAGCGCCTCGGCGAAGCGGCTGCGGTAGTAGTTGCCCGTGCAGATGAAGAGGACGCGCGCCATGAGGGCCTCACCATAACCGAGCCCGGGACGGGTGCAATCCCGGCCTCGGGTTACGCCTTTTCCGCCTCTTCCGGGGCGGTGAGCTTGAGCGCCATCGCGGAGAGTTCCTGTAGGCAGGTCTCCAGGCTTTTCTCGTGGGTGGGCAGCTCCAGCTCGGGCTCGGTCGGCGGCTCGTAGGGGCTGTCGATGCCGGTAAAGCCCTTGATCTCGCCAGCGCGGGCGCGGGCGTAGAGCTGCTTCGGGTCGCGCTGTTCGCAGATCTCCAGCGGCGTGCTTACGTAGACTTCGGCGAAGGGGATGCCGGCGTTGTGGCAGATTTCGGCGGAGTGGTCGCGGTCTTCCGTGAACGGGCTGATCAGCGCCGTGATGACGACCATGCCGGACTCGGCCAAAAGCTTGGCCGCCTCGCTGGCGCGGCGGATGTTCTCGCGCCGGTCATCGGCGGAGAAGCCGAGGTCCGCGCAAAGGCCGTGGCGAAGGTTGTCGCCGTCCAGGATGAAGGCGGCGATGCCGCGCTTGAAGAGGAAGCTCTCCAGCGCGACGGCCAGGGTCGATTTGCCCGAGCCGGAGAGGCCCGTCAGCCAGATGACGCCGCCACGGTGGCCGAAGTGGGCAACGCGTTCCTCGCGCGAAATCTCGTTGGCCGACCAGGAGATGTTGGAGCTCTTGACCGCTTGGCCGGGCGCCCCGGCGTACTCGACGTCGTGGATGATGCCGCCCCCGCCGATCCGGGTGCCCATCATGATGACGAAGCGGCCGGTCTCGGTGATTCGGTCGACGTTGTCCAGGGCCAGCGGGCGCTTGGCGCGCAGGGTGACCTCGGCCACCTCGTTGCGGTCGATCTTTTCGGGCGACTCGGCGGTGGTGTCGTCCAGGGTGGAGGAGTCCATCACCCGGTGGATGTTGACGAGCCGGGCCTCGACGGACTGGGTGCCGACTTTGAGGTTGTAGAGCTCGCCGGTGACGAGGGGCTCGTGCGCCAGCCAGAAGATGTTGGCCTTAAACTCGCGGGCCTCGGCCGGGCCGTCGATGACGTGGGCGCCGAGCTGGCCGCGCTCGACGAAGATCTGCTCCTCCAGCGTGATGGCGACGGACTCGCCCGCGGCCGCTTCGGTCGGGGCCGGATCGGTGTTCCAGGCTTCGATCGACTTGATCACGCTGCGTTTGCGGTCCGGCCAGAAGACGATTTCGTCGCCCGTTTTCAGACGGCCGGCCTCGATCCGCCCGGCGATGATGCGGCGCGCGTCGAAGCGGTAGACGTCCTGCACCATCAGGCGCAGGGGCAGTTCCGTCTTGGGCGTGGGCGGCGTGAAGGAGTTGAGCGCGTCCAGGATGGTGGGGCCCTGGTACCAGCCCATGTGCTCGCTGTGCTTGGTGATGCCCTCGCCCAGCTTGGCGGAAATGGGGACAAACTGCTGCACCTCCACGCCGAGCTTTTCCAGGAAGGCGGTGTACTCGAGGCGGATGTTGCGGTAGGTCTCCTCGCTGTAGCCAATCAGGTCCATCTTGTTGACCACCACGATGACCTGGCTGACGCCGAGCATGGAAAGCAGGTAGCCGTGGCGACGGCTCTGCTCCTGGACGCCCTCGTTGGCGTCGATCAGCAACAGGGCGGCGTCGGCGTGGGCCGCGCCCGTGATCATGTTCTTGAGGAATTCCTTGTGGCCCGGCGCGTCGATGATGACGAACTCGCGCTGGTCGGTCTTGAAGGGAATCTGCGTGGTGTCGATGGTGATGTTCTGCTCCTGCTCCTCGAGCAGCGCGTCGAGCAGGAAGGCGAACTCGAACTCCATGCCCTCTTCCTTGCAGGCGGCCTGCACCTGCTCGACTTTGCCGTCGGGCAGGCTTTCGGTGTCGTGGAGGAGGCGCCCGATGAGCGTGGATTTGCCGTGGTCGACGTGGCCGACGATGACGACTTTGAGTTTGGCGGCGAGGGACTGGTCGGTTTCCATAAAGCGTGGGATTCTATTTTTGAAGGGGGGCAAAGTAGTAGCAGCGCACCTTGGGTTCGGAGCGGGAGGTGTAGACGCCGCGGAAGTTTTCGAAGCTCTTGACGCTGGCGTCGAGATCGAGGCGGGAATCCGGCACGTCGCAGAGCACGGCCAGGTCGCCCACCTCGGCGCCGGCCCAGGTTTCGACGTCGCCGCAAGTGGTGACCACCCAGGCGCCGCGCGGCACGATGAACCAGTCGCGCAGGTCCACGCCAAAGCGCTCAATCAGGTCCTGGAGCCGGCGCTGGGAGGCTCCGACGGCGTCGGCGGTTAGGCGCAGCGCTTCCGTTGACCGGGGCGGCGGGGTGTCGCCGGCGGGGGATTCGCGGTCGGGCGCGTAGAGCAGTTGCATGGCGCGGTGGGGAAGGAGCACGGGCGCGGGCGGGGCTTACATGAAGCCCTTGGCGCGGAGCTTCTGCATGGCGTTGCGTTCGTGGTGGTCCTGCGCACGGCCGGAGCGCTCGCTGGTGCGGGTGTTGCGCAGTTCTTCGATGATGTCCTCGATGGTCGCGGCCGGGCTTTCCACCGGGTGGGTGATGGGGCTGTCGCCCAGGCTGCGGAAGCGGTAGGTCTTGCCGTCGTCACCGGGGCGGGCGAAGTAGAGTGGCGGGATGGGAATCTGCTCGCGCTTGATGTAGCGCCAGATGTCGATCTCGGCCCAGTCCAGCAGCGGCTGGACGCGCACGTGCTCGCCGGGCTTAATCTCGGTGGTGAACTGGTTCCAGAACTCCGGCGGCTGGTCGCGGTAGTCCCACTCGAACTCGGCGTTGCGCGGGGAGAAGTAGCGCTCTTTGGCCCGGGTGCTGTCCTCGTCGCGGCGGATGCCGGTGATGAGCGCGTCCCACTGGTGCTCGGCCATCACTTGCTGCAGGGCCACGGTCTTGAGCTCGTGGGTGACGGTGACGGGATCGTGGGTGTCGTAGGTGATCGCTTCCTGGTAGTCGCCGCGGCCGTAACGGGCGTCCTCGTTGATCTTCACGATGAGGTCGAGATCGTACTCCTTTAATGCCCAGTCGCGGAACTCCATCATCTCGGGAAACTCGTAAGTGGTATCAATGTGCAGAACGGGGAAGGGGATTTTGCCGGCGAAGGCCTTTTTGGCCAGCCAGATCAGGACGTTGGAGTCCTTGCCCATGCTCCAGGGCATGCACAAATTCTTGAAGGAATGGAAGGCCTCCCGGAAAATGAAAACCGATTGCGCCTCGAGTTGGTCGAGATGTGTCATAAGTCGATAGGAATAGTCGGGTTTAGCCGGATGGCAAACGTTTTCGTCGGAGAATCGGCCTTTCCGGCCCAGAGTCAAGCCTGTTTGGCGTAACCCCAAAGGACACAAAATTGACACCTCCAAGGACTTGTAGGAGCTTCCCCTTCCGGGCCTCGATCCCGTTAAGACTTGCTTATGGAGGAGACCACCACCGATCAGCCTGCTGGGAAATCCGGGCGGGTCCGCATCTCCCAGAGCATCGCTTCCATCTCGGGTCGGATTGGCAGCCGCTCGCCCGAGCTGCGTGAGCTTTTCGAAGAGATCGCGCCGCAGGCCAATCTGCTCCTGATTCTGATCATGGCGATGCCGTATCTCCAGCCGATCCCAATTCCGGTCCTTTCGACCGCTTCTGGCGCCGTGGTGGCCCTGCTGGGCTTGCAGTT
The DNA here is from genome assembly GCA_038745425.1 of Verrucomicrobiota bacterium. Taxonomy (GTDB): domain Bacteria; phylum Verrucomicrobiota; class Verrucomicrobiia; order Methylacidiphilales; family UBA1321; genus CAWUJC01. The sequence goes on from JBCDLL010000059.1 coordinate 21,349, forward strand.
GATGCTGGGCTTCCGCGCCTGGCTGCCCGAGCGGTTGCTCAAGGTGCGGTTGGCGCCGCGCACCATGCGCTTTGTCGTCCTGGTCAGCAGCCGGGTGATGGGTTTCCTGGAACGCCACACGCGCCAGCGGCTGACGCCGCTCGTGGACTGGCTGCCGCTGCGTCTGGTGGCCCAACTGGTGGTGGTGGTGGGCGGCGTCTTGCTGATGGCGCCGCCGCCAATCTGGAACATCATGCCCGCCTGGGTGATTGCGCTGGTGGTGATTGGTTTGATGGA
>JBCDLL010000060.1:0-20673 GCA_038745425.1 Verrucomicrobiota bacterium
CGGATTCATGTCGGCGCGACGACCCCACCGTTCCCGTTCCGGTAAACCGGACATCCGCAACGCCCGCAAGGACACCCGGCTGGCGAGTCGCGTTAAGACCAAGCCCCGCGCCCGCAAGCCGAAGAAGTCCTCCGCCGATGCGGAGCTGGAAGCCCTGGCGCCGCCGCCCCGCGTTTTGCGGCTGGACCTCTTGCTACTGGCCGTGGTGCTCGTTTTCGTGCTCCTGGGTTGGCACTTCTTCCCCATGGACGGCGAAAGCGCCGATGCGGGTACCGTGGCGGAGCTACCCGTGCCACCGGAGATGGCCGCCAAGGCGGAGGAGGCCAGCGCGCATTTTGCCGGCGGTGACCTCGAAAGCGCCGCCCGCTGCTACGAGGACATCATCCTCCACCACAAGGACAACCTCTTTGCCTGGAGCAACCTGGGCGTGGTGCGCTACCAGCAGAAGGAGTACCAGGAAGCCAGCTACGCGTTGGAGCAGGCGGTGCGGCTCAATCCGCAGGATGCCTTCTCCCACTCGCTGCTCGGCATCGTCTATTACCACATGGGCCGGCGTCCGGCCGCGATCGAGAGCCTGCAGCGCTCGGTGGGGCTGAAACAGGACGACCCGATGACGCTGAATTACCTGGGCATGGCGCTGAGCCAGGAGGGCAAGCGCGGCGTGGCCGAACGCCTGCTGCGCCAGGCGGTCGCGCTGGTTCCCCACTACGGCGATGCCCACTACAATTTGGCCGTGGCGCTCTTGCTCAAAGACGATCCTGAGCCCGACGCCGCCGACCAACACTACCGCCGCGCGCTAGAATTGGGCGTGCCGGAGAGCCCCACCTTTGAGGAGCTGCTCGACGGGCTCCGGCGCTCTCAACAGCAAGCCCGCAACGCGGCCGGATAATGCAAGCGCGGAAGTCAGGCCCTTCGCACCAGGCCCGCGTATTGCCCCATTTACCATTCATGTACCCGCCCGAATCCGTTCCTTCGACCCCACCCGAAGCCGGAGAGGACGTGCCGCCGCCGTGGAGCGATTTCTTGCTGCGGCACCTGCGTTGGTTTTGGGGACCGCTCGCGCTGATCCTGGTGCTGGACCAGGCGACCAAGTGGTGGGCGCAGACGGAGCTTCAGCCGCTCGGCCGGATCGTGGTGATCCCGGACCTTCTCAACTGGACCTATGTCCGCAACACCGGAGTCGCTTTCGGGATGGCCCAAGGGCAGAACTACCTCTTGGCCGGGATCGCCGTGGTCTTGGTCGGCGTGGGCCTCTGGTGGGCGCGGGGCTTGGACTGGAATCGGCGCGAAGTGAACCTGGTGGCGGCGCTGATCATCGCAGGCGCGGTGGGCAACCTGATTGACCGGCTCAGCTACGGCTACGTGGTGGATTTCGTCGACGTCCTCATCCCCGTCATCCAGTACCCTTGGCCCGTTTTTAACGTGGCCGACAGCGTCATTTGCATCGCGGTGGGCTGGATCATTTTGCGTCAGTTCGTCGGGCCGGACGTCACCCGCCAGTAAGGCGGTCGGACAGCGCGCATTTATTATTCTTTTGTTTAAATATAGCTTGGTGTTGTGACGCTTTTCTGACAAACTTGTCATGAGAAAAGGTGGGCAACCAACCGTCCCATCTGTTATAGAAGAATGAGATAACGCGGCCCGCGCCGTAATTTAGACCGGCGCGGCCAACTAAATACGCTTTTAGCAGTAAAATAGCATGTTGGACATCAAACGAGTACGGGAAGACGCGGCTGGCGTCCGCGAACGTTTGCGGGTGCGCGGCAAGGGGGATGACAAGCTGATCGACGATCTGCTGAGTCACGATCAAACCCGCCGTAAGCTCCTGACCGAGGTCGAGGAACTCAAGGCCGAGCGCAACCGCACGAGCAAAGAGGTCGGCCAGCTCAAGTCCAAGGGGCAGGACGCCTCCGAGCAACTGACTCGCATGAAAGAGGTTTCGGCGCGGATCGGCGAGCTGGACCAGGAGGTGGCCGAAGTTGAAGGGCTGCAGCGCGACCTGCTTCTGCGTATTCCCAACACTCCGCACCCGAGCGTCCCCACCGGCGAGACCGACGCCGACAATCCGGTCGAGCGCGAGGTCGGCGTTAAGAAGGCCTTCGACTTTGAGCCCAAGGATCACGTGGATCTGGGCGTGGCTCGGGGGCTGATCGAGTTCGAAGCGGCGGCCAAGGTCAGCGGCAGCGGTTTCGTGGTCTACACCGGACGCGGCGCGCGGCTGGAGCGGGCGCTCATCAACTACCTGCTCGACCTGCACACCACAGAACACGGCTACACCGAGATCAGCCCCCCCTTCATCGTGCGGGGGGCGGCCATGGAGGGCACCGGCCAGCTGCCCAAGTTTGAGGAAGACATGTACCGCCTGGGCGAAGACGAGATGTACCTCATCCCCACCGCCGAGGTGCCCGTTACCAACCTGCACCGCGAGGAAATCCTGGCCGAGGCCGACCTCCCCAAGGCCTACGCCGCCTACACCCCCTGCTTTCGCCGCGAGGCGGGCAGCGCGGGCAAGGACACGCGCGGGATGATCCGCATGCACCAGTTCGACAAGGTGGAGCTCGTCCACATTGTCCGCCCCGAAAGCAGCTACGAGGTGCTCGAAACGCTGACCGGCCACGCCGAAAAGGTGCTGCAGAGCCTGGGCCTGGCCTACCGGGTCGTCACGCTCTGCGGGGGCGATCTGGGCTTCGGGGCCGCCAAATGCTACGACCTCGAGGTCTGGGCGCCCGGCAGCCAGCGCTGGCTGGAGGTCAGCTCCTGCAGCAATTTTGAGGACTTCCAGGCCCGGCGGATGAACCTTCGCTACAAGGGCGCTGACGGGAAAAATCACTTCTGCCACACGTTAAATGGGAGTGGCACGGCACTTGCCCGGCTGTATATTGCCCTGCTGGAGACTCACCAGCAGGCTGACGGCTCCATTTGCTTGCCCGAGACTTTGAAACCCTACCTAAGCTGCGACGTCATATGAACAAGTTGACCCCTCATCTCATCTCTCTCATGAATTTCCGCATCCTTTGGATGATTGCGTTGCTGGCGCTGGCCGCTCCGCTCGGCCTGCAAGCCGAGGATCAAGCCACCGCGACCGAAACCGACGTCACCGAAGAAGCGGCCCCGGCGCCGGAAGAGCTCAAGAACGAAGATCGGGGTACCGCCTCGCGGGTGCCCTCCATCCGCGAGGAAACCGGGCGGGTGCGCATCCAAACCCCGCGTGAAAAGAACCGCGGCCAGAACGGCCAGCTCGCCAACGTCGTCATGCTGGTGCTGGAGAACCTGCACTACCGGCAGCAAAAGTACGACGATGCGATGTCCGAACTTCAGCTGCGCAACTACATGGAAGAGCTGGATTTTCGGCACATGATCTTCAAGCAGTCGGATTACGATGAGTTCAGGGCCAAGTTTGGCGAAAACCTGGACGACATCACCCGCACGCGCAGCACGGCGCCCGCTTTCGAAATCTTCAACCGTTACGTGGAGCGCCTGGAAGAGCGCAAAGACACCATCGAAGGGTTGCTGGAGGCCGAGCCTGACTTCACCGTTGAAGAGGATTACCTTGTCGACCGCGAAGACGTGCTCTGGCCCGGCAGCGAGGAAGAGGCCCAGGAAATCTGGCGCAAGCACATCAAGGCGCAGCTTCTCGACGGCAAGCTGAAGGGCGAGGACCTCGAAGAGACGCGCAACAAAATCTCCAAGCGCCTCAACACCATCGTCCAGGACGCCCGGGACTTCGAAGAGCAGGATGTCCTCAAGGCCTACCTCAACGCGCTCACCCAATCCTACGACCCACACTCCGACTATTTCACCAAGGAGGATTTGGACAACTTCAACATCCACAACATCGACCTCAAGCTGACCGGCATCGGCGCCGTGCTCCAGAGCGACGACGGCTACGCCAAGATCCAGCGCCTGGTGGCGGGCGGCCCCGCCGCCAAGACGGAGAAGCTCCTGCCGGGCGATCGCATCGTGGCCGTGGCGCAGGGCATGGACGGCGAGGCGGTCGACGTCGTCGACATGAAGCTCAACAAGGTGGTCGAACTGATCCGCGGCAAGCGTGGGAGCACCGTTCGGCTGACCGTGATCCCGGCCGACGCGGCCGACCCGTCCGAGCGCAAGGTGGTCAACATCGTGCGCGACGAAATCGAGCTCAAGGACATGCAGGCCACCGCCCGCGTCTACGAGTCCACCGACGAGCAGGGTAACCGAGAACGCATCGGCGTCGTCACCCTGCCGCAGTTTTACAAGCTGACCGTGGCGCATGTCGCCAAGCTGGTGAAGGAGCTCAACAAGCAGGGCGTCAACGGCATCATCCTCGACCTCCGCAACAACGGCGGCGGCCTCCTCGACCAGGCCATCCAGTTGACCGGACTCTTCATCGACGAGGGCCCGGTGGTGCAGGTCAAAAGCACCGAAGGCTACATCACTCCGCTGGAGGATGACGACCGTGGCGCGCTCTACCAGGGGCCGCTCATGGTGCTGGTCGGCCATCTCAGCGCCTCGGCTTCGGAGATCGTGGCCGCCGCGCTGCAGGACTACGGCCGCGCGCTCATTGTGGGCGACAGCGCCACCCACGGCAAGGGCACCGTTCAGCAGCTGATGGACTTAAACCGCTGGATGCCCTTTGGCGTGCGTGGTGAGCCCGGCGGCGTCAAGGTGACCGTGAACAAGTTCTACCGCGTGGCCGGTGGCAGCACCCAGCAAAAGGGCGTGGTGCCAGACATCCATCTGCCGTCCATCTTTGACTTTGCGCAGCTGGGCGAGCGCTACCTGCCCAACCATCTTCCCTACGACGAGGTGCAGGCTGTGCCGCACGACCAGTATGACTTGGTCGGCCCGTACCTGGACCAACTGCGCGAGCTTTCCGTCTCCCGCGTGGAGGCAGACCCCGAATTCACCTACGTCTTCGAGGACATTGAAGAGCTCAAACGCAAGATCGAGACCAAGACGGTTTCGCTCAACGAGGCGGCCCGCCTGGCCGAAAAATCCGATCGCGAAGCCCGCCGGGAGAAGCGCAAGGAAGAGCGCGCCGCCCGTCCCAAAGCCAAAACCAACATCTACGAGCTGACGATCGAGATGATTGATCAGGGCGAGCCGATGAAGCTCATCGAGTCCGGCGGCGTGAAGGTCGAGGACGAAGAGGATGCTGAGCTGGCCAAGCTGCAAATCCAGGACGAGGATTCCGCATCCGACCGCAACAAGCCAGATGCGCAGCTTCTCGAAGCCATTCGCATCATGCTCGATTACGCCACCGCGATGGTCAACAACTCCGCCCTGGCCAAGAACGCCTCTCAGGACTAGCGGCCGGCTCCTCCGACGAGTTCACACACGCCCCTCGACCGTGTCTACGGCCGAGGACTGCAGATGCCGGTTGGCAGCCTCGCGCTTCTCCGCTAGGAAGGACGCTGGCAGATGAGCGCTTCTCCCCGACCCAACATCATGTTGCTGGTGGCCGAGGACACGGGCCGCCACCACGGCTGCTATGGCAACGCCCAAGCCCACACTCCGGCGATCGACCGGCTTGCGCGGCAAGGCGCCCTCTTTACCAACGGCTTTTCGACTGCTCCGGTCTGCTCCGCCAGCCGGACCGCGCTCATCACCGGCCGGTATGCCTTCAGCGTGGGCACCCACCACCACCGCTCCAAGCATCTCCAGCCGCCGCGCCTCTTCACTCAGGATCTGCGCAGCGCCGGTTACTACACCAACTGGGCCAACAAGCGGGACTTTAACTTCGCCGAAATGCCGGCGGGGTGGGTGGACGCCTGCTCGGAGTGGTTTGACGATCTGGCTTCTGGCAAGTTGGCTGATCGGCCTTGGTTCCTCTACCACAACTTTGAAGTCACGCACGAGAGCGGCATGTGGGAGGCGTCCTGGAAGGAAGGGCATCGCCAATCCGTCCCTCTGGCCGTGGCAGCCGATCCCCGAAAGGTTGCCGTGCCTCCCTACCTGCCGGATACGCCGGAGGTGCGCCGTAACATTGCCCGCTACCTGGATAATCTCCACACGCAAGACCAGCAGGTGGCGCGCGCGCTGGACGCCTTGGAGCGCAGCGGCCAAGCCGACAACACACTGGTGATTTACCTCTCCGATCACGGGCGGGGACTGCCGCGCGAAAAACGCTGGTGCTACGAGGCGGGCATCCACTTGCCGTTGATTGTGCGGTGGCCGGGCCAGGTCGAACCCGGCTCCATCCGCACGGATTTGGTGAGCTGGGTGGACGTCGCCCCGACCATTCTCGCCGCCGCCGGAGCGCCGATCCCGATTGAGTATCCGGGCGACCCCTTCGTCGGGCCGGACGCGCGCTCCGAACCGCGCGAATCGGTCATCGCCGGGCGCGACCGGCTGGACGAGGGCTTCGACAAGGTCCGCGTGTTGCGCGACGCGCGCTGGCTGTACGTGCGCAACGACTTTCCACAAATCCCTCACATGCAGCGGCTCGATTACATGGAGCGCATGGAGGCCGTGCGGGAATTGCGCGAAGCGGCCGCGTCCGGAAAACTATCGCCCGTGCAAGCACCGCTCATGGCCGCGTCTAAGCCGCCGGAAGAGCTCTACGACTGTCAGGCGGACCCGGATTGCTTGCACAATCTGGCCGGTTTGCGCGAACAGGCCGGGCGGCTGGCAGTGATGCGCAAAGAGCTCGCCCGCGAGCTGGCGGAAGCCGTTGACCTTGGGGAAGTCTCCGAGCGGGAGCTGGTGCGGCGCGGTTTGGTCGAGAACATGATCCCCGAGTTCGACACCTGGCGTGCCCGGGGCGAGCTCCCTGAGGGCCAACGCTTTGGCGACAAGCGCACCGTTCTCGAAATGGAGGAAGCCCAGGCCATGGAAGGCGGCAACTAGGTGGCGGCGCCTGCTGGCTGCTGCCCGGTCCGCGCGCGGATGTCTGTCTTTCTCGCGCCGGGTCGGGGCTGGCAGAGCCAGACGGCGTTCAGCAGCAGCAGCGGCTCCACCGGTTTACGGTAACGGCCCTCCATGGGGTAGGAGTTTTGGAACAAAAGCGACAGAGCCAACACGGTGGTGGCCAGGGGAATAAGGTGGAGCCTTCGGTGGCGAGCGAACCACCACGCGTTGCCCGCCAGGACAATCATCGTCAGCGGAGCCCACACCCAGCGAAACGCCCGGTTCAACTCACCGATGGCCGACGTACCCATCGCTTCCGGCCAGGCGGGCGCGAAGAGGTAGAGGAGGATGTTTTCTCCCCACCGCTCCAGCCAACGCTCCGGCGCGAAGGGAATGGCATCGAGCGCCCGTTGCCAATCCACCCAGCCATGGTGGGCCCAGGCGGTGACCTGGACTTCGGAGTCTTCGCGGGCGGTGCGGATCTGCCAGTCGCTCAAGGGGCTTAGCGGATACTGAAAGGAACTGGGCGAGGCGTAGTGATAGTTTTCGTTGCCGTTCCATTGGATGCGGATCGTGCGAGCGCCGCTGACGAAGTTGGTGTGGGAGATGACGCCGCTGCCCACCGGGGCGGGGAATCCGAGAATCGAGTGGCTACGGATGGCGTTGGGGATGAGCAGAGCCGCCATGACGGCTGCCGCCAGCACGAGGTCGGTAGGGCGGCGCGAGCCCTTCCACCAGCCGACCGCCAGGCAGATTGTTGCCACCGGCAGGGCAGTCCGCTTCGTCAGAATCGCCAGGGTCCAGACCAGCGCCGACCACAGCCAGCTGGGGCGGTCGAGCTTGCGCAGGTGGCGCGCGCTCATCCAAAGGCCCAAACCCATCAGCGCCATGAGCAGGGTGCTGTGCAGGAAAAACGAGTAGACCGTGAGGAGCGAGGGCGCGATGGCCAGCAGGAGCCAGGCCAGCCGCGCGGGTACCTGTTCGAGGCCCAGCTCGCGGGCGGCCCGGTAGTAGAGCCAGGGCATGGTGGCCGAGAGCAACCCGGTCGCCAGCCCGATGGTAAGGGGGTGGTCTGAGCTGAGCCAACGCAGCGCCGAAAGGTAGAGCTGGTAGAGCGGCGGATCGATCGCGCTCATGAAGGTGGCGTCGAAAAAGCGGGCGCCGTGATTCCAATGCCGCGCCATGTCGGAGGAGACGTTGGCCATCGGGTTGTAAACAACGCACAAGACCACCCGAAGCGCAGAGGCCACCGCGATGAGCGCCAGCAAAACGCGCGCCCCGAAATCTTGGGATCTCCATGGTGCCGTCATCGCCGGGGTGAGGCAAGCGGCGCGCCCGCGGGTTTGAGGCCGTGCCACCACCGGCGCAGCTCGGCCCAAAGGCCATGCTGGTTGATCCAGGTAGCATAAAGCCGGTAGGCCGGATCCTGTCCGAGCAGTCGCTCCTCCTGCCGAGCCCGCGCGATATAGATGGCGCACTTCAGCGCCAGCAACAGGGTCGCTTTTAGGATCAGCTCAAGCGATCCGTACAGAAGGAAGGGGCAGGAGAGAAGCCACCAGTTGGTGCACTTGGCCAGATAAGCCGGGTGTTTGGTGTAGCGGTAGGGTCCGTAGGTGATGATGCCGCGGTTGGTCAGGTTGGAAAAGCGACAGCCAAAGCAGATGGTGGCCCAAACGTAAACGGCCAGCAGCACGAGGATGGCAAAGCCCCAGGTGACCGCGAGGAACGGATACGGGTAGAGCGCCTCCTGCCAAATCGCGTCGCGCGGAAGGCCGGTAAAGCCCTGGCCTACCCAGAGCATGAAGGGTGGGTAGCAGGCCAGCGTGGCCACCCAGCCCAGCGCGGTGGCGTCGCTGGCGCGAATTTGGGCGTCCAGCCAGCGGCTCGTGCAGAGGTAGCCCAGGCTGCCGAAGGTGACATCGAGCAGGAAGATGAAGGCCATGACGCTAAAGTAGAATTCGGTAAAGGTGGCGAAGCCGAACCCGTGCTCCTGCAGGCTGCGGAGGTTGATGAAGAGGAACGAGAGCATCACGGGCAGGAAGAAGCCCTTGATCGTCCAGGCGAGTGCGTAAGCCCGCAGCTCTGCCCCGTGGACCGTCATCTGTCCGGTAGCGAGCCAGGTGCCGATTCGGTACATGGTGTCTTCCGGTTCGGTCTGCCGGCGGTCGGTGGAGAGCAAGTAGAGTGGCCCGAGGGCGAGAAGAAGCGGCAGAGCCGTCGCCAATAAAATATAGACGGGCCGGTACGCGGACTGCCCGTAATTGGGCAAGAGCCAGTACAGGAAAAGCAACGCGCTTAACGTGGCGAGGAACCCGACGTACTTGCGGCGGCAGCGTTCCGGATGGAATTCCCGGCGGGGCGGGGCGCCAAGCCCGGAGGTCGCTCGGCGATGGACGCCGCGTCCCAGCATCTCAACCGCGAGCATGGGTAGCAGGGTGGCGAGGAGCAAAGCGCCCGCGGTCGCGAGTGGGGAAAAATTCCCGATTTGCGTGATAACCAGCGCGGCCAGGAAACCCGCGGCGCCAGCCCATCCGGTGGTCTCGGCCGGCACCGCGTCCCCCCGCCGCTGGACGAAGTTGAGGTGCGGATCGTCAGGCGGCTGCGGGGCGGGGTCAGGCATGGCTGGCGGCGGGAGTGGGAGGCAGGAACTTCCAGTACAGCCAGCCCAGTCCAAGCAGGAAGAGGATGTCGCGGCCAATGGCCCAAAGGGCGGCCTGTTCCGAACTGCTCTCACTGCCAAAGCAACCGCAGTCGATCTCCAGCCCGCGCGCCCATCCCTGGCCCAGCGCCACCAGGAAGACCAGGCAGAGCAGGACAAGCGTGAAAGTCGCCAGGCGCTTGCGGTAGCCGCTGATCAACATCGCTCCGGCGATGATTTCGAGCGGGGGCAGGAGAAGCGCGACCGGGTGAAGAAGCGCCTCCGGCAGCAGTTGGTAGGTGGCGATGCTGTCCGCAAAAGCGACCGGGTGCAGAAACTTGAGCCCGCCGGCGTAGACAAAAAGCCCGCCAATGACCAAGCGCAGCGCCAGCAGCATGTGCGGATGGGAGAGGGCGCGCTTCATGAGTCGCTTTCCTCCGGCAGGCCGGCTCGGGTCCAGGCAGCCCAGCCGCCGGTAAAGATGGTGACGTTGCTGAAGCCGAGGTCGCGCAGCGCGTCGGCGACTAGATGGCTGTCTTCACACGAGGCGGAGGAGCAGTAGATGACCAGAGGCTGGCTCTTGTTTTGGTCGAGGTTGGCGCGAAGCAGGCGGTAAGCATTTTCAAAGTCATCACGCGGTAGGCTGCGGGCACCGGGCACGTGGCCAAGCTGGTGGAAGATGGCCGGACGGGCGTCGAGGATGAGGCCCTGCCCGGCCTGCACGAACTGACGAAAGGCTTCCAGATCGAGTGCTTCCGGGAGGGGCGTGCTTCCTTGGCTAACGGAAAGCGAGAGATCCTCCTGGAGCGTGGCGACGGAGCCTGCCAGCCGCTGCTCTTTGCTTTGGTAGGTCAGGGAGACCGGCTCATCGCGCAGCAGGTTGGCGGTAAAGGCCAAGACAACGGTGGCGGTCAGCAGAAGCCAGAGTCCGGCCAGGTCCTCGGTTAGAGCGGTTTGCAGGCGGGCGGGTGCTTTCATGTGGCGGGGGGCAGGATGAGATTGGTCCAGTCCGGGATGTAGTCGCCCACGCCGCGAAGCGTGCGCACCTGGGCGTGTTCCTTCCAGGAGTGGGTGGTGGGAGACTGGGAAAACTCGCCGAAGATGGTTTCCACTCGTCGGAGTTGGTCCGGCTCGAGACGAACTTCCTGGGGAAAGAAACGCGGGCTGAGGAGAGTAACGCGCCCGGCAGCGCGCATGAGTTCGCCGAGGTCACCGGGGGCCGCACCGGAAATCTTGCCAGTGAGGATGAGCTGCTCGCCGTTGATGGCGGGCAGGGGCGAGCCGGGCAGCACCAGGCCGATGGCCGTAGCGCCGGGGGCGCGGCTCTTCAGAAAGCGACGGAGGGTTTTCCCATAGCTCTGGCCGACCACGGTCTCGTCGATGACCACCCAGGTGGCGGGAGCACCGGAGCCGAGCAACACGCGCTCGCTGCCGCCGTGAACACCCGCGCTGGTCGCGAGGCCGGCCACCCAAAGGGCGACGCAGGCGACGGCGGCGGCTCCGGCCGGTGCCAGCCAGAGCCTTGGTCGCGGCCAGTGAACGCACCAAAGACGGTAGCCTAGCACCGGAAGCAGGGAGATAATCGGGAGGATCCATAGCCAGGGCGACTCCGCCACCGAGCTGAAGGTGGCGCCAATGCCAAAGCTGATCCATACGCCCATGGGCACCGCGAGCCAGCGGGTGGCGCGGCCGGGCCAGCAGAGGAGCAGTACCGCGCCCCAGGCAAAGAGGTAGGCCCAGCGCAACGGCCAGCCGAATTCCACCAGCCAGGTCAAGTGACTGTTCACCAGGGTGCGGTAACGCTCGGCGGCATCGAGGGGCTGGTACCACTGCATGTAAGCCTGGCCCGCGCGGCCGTAGCCCCAGCCGCCCGGAGCGTCCGTCATCATGGCGGGGGCGGCTGACCAGATGGCCAACCGGTTGGTGATGGAACGGTCTTCCCGGGCGATGCCTTGCGTGAGGCGTTCGTGTGCCTGCCAGTAGACGGCGAGGCCAATCAGAGCCCAGAAGGCGAGCCCCAGTGCGATGAGCCGCGTCTTGGGCCAGGGCCGGCGGGCGAAGATGAGCAATGGGACCAGACCCGCCGCCAGCGCCAGCATCCCACCGCGCGAGTAGGTGTGCACCAGGCAAGCGCCGAGGCCGACGAAGAGGACCAACGCGAGCCAAAAGCCCCAGCGGCGAAAGAAGGCCAGCGCCCAGACGGCGACCATTCCGGTAGCGATGAGTGCGGCGGTTTTGTTCGGGTTACCCAACCCCCAGTCCATCCGCCAGAAGTCCTGGTAGTAGAATTCCATTAGTGGTGATCCTTCCAAATGTTGGCCAGTGTCTCGGTCGGCAGGTAGATCCGGAATGGTTCAGGCACGAGGTCTTTTTCTTCTGGGGGGTAGACTTCCTGGTTGACGATATCGGCGATAAATTCCGGCTCCTGGAAGTCCTTCGGCCAGGGTTTGACCTTGGAGGCAGGGTCGGGCTTGAGGCGCGGGCTGAGCGGGTCGTTGCGCTCGGCCAGCAACTGGGCTTTCTCTTCCCGGAGGCTGAGCGCGTAGTCAAAGAAGGCCCGGCCCAGGCGGTTAGTCTGGAGACTGCCGCGGTGGCCGAGGCCGATGCCGGCTTTAAAGATGATGGGGTAGCCCATTTTCCGGCAGGCTTCGACGAAGCGCAGCGAACGCTCGTAGCCGCCATCCAGCTCGCCGCTGGTGATGCACCAAAGGACGTCGCGGCCCTCCGGAGTGGGCCGGTCGAAGCTGCCCGCCACGTGAGTATGGACCGCCAGGAAGTACCGGGGCTGGCGCAGGGCGAGGCGCGCGGCAAAGTTGGCCGAGCCGGAAAAGCCCTTGAGCAGAAAGTTCTTGTTGGGCACGCCGTGGGTTTCATGCAGTTCGTCGATGCCCTTGGCCCAGGCTGCCATCATGGTGTCGAGCCGCTCGTCCATCCTTTTGTATTCCTCGGCGGTGTGGTCGTCCCAGTTCTTGCTGGCGTCCCAGAGGCCCTGGCTGCCCCAGGTGATGACGGCGAGATTGTGGCGGTCGGCATAGTCGAGGGAATGCTGGATGGCCCAATTCGCCTGATCGGGGTTGATGAGGATGTTCTTAACGTCCTTGACGCTGCCGGCCGGCACGCACAGGGCCAGGGCGCCGTTCACGCCTTTGTAGTCCGTCTTGCCGCTCGGGGGGCGGGCCAGCAGGGTAATCTGGCTGTTCTTGCGCATGCCGGTTTTCACCACGTGCTCAACAACGGTTTTTTCGTACGGCGTGCGCTTGACCGGCGCGGTCCGTTCGGTGAGTTCCTTTTCGTCGAATTCCAGGCGGCTGCGCAGGAGTTTGTCCGGGTATTGGCCGGCCGTAGCGCCTTGTTCGTCGCCCCACACGACGAGCGCCTCCCAACCGGGGGTCTCGCGCACGTGCTTGGGCACTTCGAAAAAGATTTCGCTCTTCTTCCGGTTAATGACCATGGGCCAGGGGTTCAGTAAAAGCCTACCGTAGCGCTTGATACCGCTGGGCGCGGATTGGTGGGCAATGAGCTTGTACTCCTGGTTGTAGAAGTAGACTTTGGCAAACAGCAGGTTGGTGCGGATGGCGGCCTTGGAGCGGAGGGTGACCCGCAGGCAAGGCTTGAAGGCGGATTCCTTGCCGCGTTTGCCTTCCTTGGCGTAGTACTCGTAGAGACCCAGGGCTTTTTTGTTTTTGGGCGCCTTCTCCAGGAACTCTATTCGATCGATTTGGAAGAAGTCGTCCGCGGCAGCGGGGACGGCCAGAGCGCCCACGAGAAGGAGAGCAAGGTGGCGGGTGCGCATGGGGAGCGAGGAGTTACAAGCCGGCACGGAGCTTGCGATGCGTCATCCACAGGGCGAGCAGCGCCCCGAGCAGGATGTGCAGCCCAAGCAGAAGCAGACAGAGCTCGTAGCCGGCGATGGTGGTATCGGTGGATTGCTTGACGATGTCGTATTGGCGGTAGCTGGCTAGGGTGCGGAGGTAGCCGCTCCAGCCCCAGTAGGCGGCGATGAAGGGGCGGCACAACCAGCTCAGCAACTCGGGCAAGGCGAGGACGGCGCCGGAGAGCGGCAGCTGCAGGCCCACTAGGTAGATGGCCAGCAGCGAGGCACGCTCCGGTGTGCGGGCTCCGGCCGAGATGGCCAGGCAGGTGACGCTCAGCGCGGCGGTGGCGGCAAAGAGGACGAGAAACTGCCCGCTAAAAGAGCCTGGGAAGCCACAGACCGCTTTGACAAACCACGCCATCCAAAACGCCTGGGCCAAGCTGAAAGCCAGGACCAGAGACACCTTGGTCAGCACGTAAGCCAAGGGGGAAAGCCCCGCCCGGAGTTCCTTGCGCAGCACGTGGTCCTCTTTGGCGATTTCGCGGGCTCCGTTGTTGGCTCCCATCAGGCAAAGCAAAATCACCTGGAACATCGCTAAACCCGAGACGAGCGAGGCGGCCTGGAACGATTCCTTGAGGTAGAGCAATTGCTCCTGCAGGGTGGTGACGATGTTGGTTTCCAGCGCCAAGCCCAGGCGGCGTACCTGGGGCAGACCGTCCATGGCGAAAACGGCCACCAAGGCAGGGAAGCTGAGAATGAGGCAGGCTTGCAGCCAAAGGGTGCCGCGGTCGCGGATGAGCAGGCGCCATTGCCGCCGCGCCAGCGTGGCAAGCTGGGACAATCCTCCCGGTGGCTGCGCGGTCTTGAGGGGCTGCGGTTGCTGCGGCGGAGCCGGTTCCTCCCGCTGGTAGACGGTCGCCTGCGCGCCGAGTTGCTCCGGCGTCATCTCTTCGTAAAGCGACAGAACGGACTCGATCTGCTCGGCGCCGTGGACTTCCAGCAAGGAGCGGTAGTCGCCGTGGAAGAGGAGCTGCCCGCGGTGCAGGTAGAGGATGGAGTCGCACAAGGGAAGATTTTTGACCGAGTGGGTGACCAGCACGATGGTCTTGCCGTGTTCGTGGGCCAGGCGCCGCAGCCAGCGCATCATCTCAAGGTCGGAGTGCGCGTCCAGCCCGCTGGTGAGCTCGTCCAGAAACAGGAAGGGGGGATCGCCGACAAGTTGCTCGGCCAGGGCGATTCGCCGGCGCTGGCCGCCCGAAAGGGTGCCGTACCTCTGGTCCAGCAGGGGACGCAAGCCGGCTAGTTCCACCAGGTGGTTGGACCAGCGTTGACGGGCGGCGGCGGGCACGCTGCCGGGCAGGCGCAGGGCCAGCGCGTCGGCGATGATCTCGCGCACCGTCAGCTCCTCGTGGAAGCTGGCGAACTGGGGGAGGTAGCCGAGAGAAAGCGGAAAGCGCTCCCGCAGTGTTTCCACCTGGTGCCCGGCCAATAGCACGTGGCCCTCCGTGCTGGGTTGGACCCCGGCCAGCACTTTGATGAGCGTGCTTTTACCGCAGCCGGAGGAGCCGATGACGGCAACGAAACGGCCCGGCTCGAGGCCGAAGGAGACTCCCCGCAGGAGATGGCGGGTATTTCCCTTGTCCCGGACGCTTAGGCCCAGATCGTGGGTCCAGATGGAGGCATGGGCAGTGGCCTCATGCGGCGTCACGGTCGGCGTGGTCATCCGAAGGCTCCGGTTGGCGGTTGGTCTGCTCCTTTTTGGCTCCCGTGGGATCCAGAATTTGCCGGCCTAGCCGCTCGATCGCCTCGTTGGAGATCCGGCTGGCGGGGTAGCGGCGCTGGGCGTTGAGGTACCAGGTGAGGCTGTAGCCGAGTTCGCCGCGGGTTTCCGCGTCCTTGGCCCGGTTAACGGCGGCAACGAACTCGGCGCTCTTGCCCGAGAGCTCCGCGCGCATCCGGTTGAGGTTGCGGTCCTCCGGCCAATCCTTGGCGGCCAGTTCAACCGCTTCCCAGGCGCCGTAGTGATCGCCGCTACGCATGAGAAGGTTGGCCTTTTCCAGCGCCATTTCCGCGCGCTGCACTTTTTCCAGCGCCTGCTTGAGCTTCTCCTGCCGCTCCTCGTCGCCCTTCATGGCGGGAGCATAGGCGAGCTGCTTTTCGTAGATGATCCGGTAGTTGCCGTTCTCGAAGTCGCGGTCGAAATCAGTCAACGACTGGTTCTGCATGTCGTTGGCGTCAAAGAATTGGCTGGCGGATTTCTCCAACTCCGGATTGGCGGGCCAAGCCTGGGCGGCGGCCTGGAATTCCTTCATCGCCAGGTCGAGGTTGCCCTTTTGGGCGGCGAGCTTCGCTTTGCCCAGCCGCAGTTTGCTCTCGAGCTTGACGGCGTTGACGATGGCGCGGGCTTTGGTGGCGTCGAAGTCGCTGGCTTGCTCCTTCATGGCGTTGAGGAGAGATTCCAGCTCGCCGAATTCGCGGGCCTCGATCAGGTTGCGCATGCGCACCAATTGCCGGGCGAAAGTGCCGACCAGCTCCTTCTGCCCGCGGGGCACGCCCAGGACCAGCGGGTGGGTTTCACCCAGGGCGAAGGCTTCCTGCAACCGGTCGGTCGCGTTGGCGATTTCACCCTTGCCGAGTTTGTAGCCAAAGACCTCGACCGTCGACTGGACATCCTTGACGATTTCCAAGGAAGCGTTGACCTGGTTGGCCATCTCCACCGGGTACTCGCTGTCGTTGAAGATGCGGCGGTAAAAATCCGCCCCCATGATGACGTGGAGGTAGCGCTTGCTTTGGAAGAGCGTGCCGATGTAGGAGGCAAAGTTCTCTTTGGCCGTCTCCTCCAGCGTGGTCATGCGCATCTCGTTCATCTTGATGCGCGCCTTCGCCTCCAGGGTGCGCAGGTACTCTTCGGTGAGCTGGAGTTTGCCGGCGATGTTGTCGACCACATCGCTGCCCGAAACGTTGGGCACGCTGCTCGGGTAGGGGGAGCCGGGTGTCTGCGGCGAGGTGTTGCTGCCGCCGCCCCTCGGGCTGGCGTTCGGCTCAATGCCGGATTTGGCCTTCTTGCGTTGGTAGCGCAGTTCTTCCTGCCGGATGCGCTGGGACATGGAGTCGGCGTTGTGGCTCCGGAGGTCGATCTCATCGCGCAGTTGCTCGTTGCTGCGTTCAAGGCGCCCAGCCGCTTTGTCCAGATTCCAGATACTTTGAATGCGGTTCGCCAACTCGTTGCTGACGCCGGCGTCGAGATCCTGGTATTCACTCAGGGCCAAAAGCTGGCTCCAGGCATGGACCGGGCCCTTGCTTTTGAGCAGCCCGTGCACGCCGTCAATGGCAGTAAGGTAGGCCTCCACTTGGGTGGAAGGGACTTCCGCCGAGCCGAGGAAGCGTTCGAAGCGGGCGGCCGTTTCGTCGTCGAGCGGACCGGAGCTGCCAAGGGCCTCGTCGGCCACCACCTTGGTTTCCGCCCGTTCGTTGGCTCGTTGGATTGCCCCGGCCGGGGAACCTTCCGCCGGACGGCGGTTGTAGAGATAGTCCAGCGCCTGGGAGCTGCCGGGATTCTCCGGTGTCGTACCAGCGGCGGGTGAAGTGTCCGCCGAACTGGAGCCCGTGGCGGAGGCGGTTTCGCCGTTTGGAGCACTGGCCGACGGCTGGCTCTGGGCGCCGGCGGGCCCGGCGGCTAGCCAACCAAGCAGGATCAGGCCAATAACGTGCGGCTTATTCTTTTTGAAAACGCTGTGCATGGATGAGTCCCCCTTCCCGGACGTCGATTTCTGCCAGATAGGTCTGGCCCTTCTGAAAAGCGATGGCGGCGTCTTCCGGCGACACCAGCACAGCCAAGGGCCGGGGATCCTCCGCGGTGCTAAAGACCATCAGTTTGCCCTGGCCCGCGCGCCATCCCAGGTTGGCCTGGACCGTCAGCTGGCCCTTGAACTTGGAGCCGGCCAAGGATCGATGGTTCTCGTAGTACTTGCCGACGGGAAAGGTCTCCAGCGTGCGGTAGGGATCGTTGAGGTACTGGTAGGCGAAGAAGCCCCCTAGGAACAGCGCCACTACAAGAAAGGCGGCGATCATGCCGCCAAGCATCCAGTTTCCTGAGCGCGGCGCGACTGGCGGCGCCGCGGCCGGAGCGTTTTCAAACGGAGAGATGACGTTGGGCGTCTCTTCCTCCGGCGGCCAGGATGGGGCGGGTTCGCTCATCGGCAAGAATCCCTAGCACCACAAACCCTACCGCGCCAAGACAAAAGTATTCCATTGAAACCTAACTATGCATAAAAAGCGATTGCAATGAATTTCGGATGTAGTTACAGATAGCCAAAGCAAGGGCGATGCGCGGACGAAAAGAGTCTTTAAGCCTGGTACGCCGTCAACCGACTTGGTCGGCATCCAGCCTCTGTCACCGCTGTCCTGACAACGGTTCCTATTCGATCAGCCCTAGCAACCGCGACTACTTAGCCAGGACCACCTTGTGCCGACCCGTGTTGTATTCCTGGTCGCGGGGGGAATATCCCTTCTTGGAGAAGGTGTAGGTCACCTCATTCTCCGGTCCCCAGTTCCACTTGTAGAAACCGTCGGGGGAATGCCTTGGTGTGTTTTATTGCGGACTTGGTGGCCATCGAGGCTGCAATTGCAAAACACTTCCCTTTCATCGGGGGGAACCCTTAGTGCCAAGCGATTAGGCATGGTTAACCCGCCGCCATTTCCCAGTCTGGGGCAAAGGGAGGGTTGCTGCGCCGCCGGTCTTTGGGCAGGTCGTCGATTTGCCGCATTTCGGCTTGGCTCAGCTCGAAGTCAAAGAGGTCGAAGTTTTCCCGGCGCCGTTGTGGGCTGGAGGAGCGCGGGACCGTCGTCACCTTAGGCTGCTGCAGCAGCCAGCGCAGCGCCACTTGGGCGGCGGACTTGCCGTGCGCCGCGCCGATGGCAACGAGGACTTCGTGGTCGATGATCTCGCCCTGGCCGAGCGGGCAGTAGGCGGTCAGCATCACATCGTGGGTCTCGCAGATGGCGCGCAGTTTTTCCTGCCCCAGCAGCACGTAGTACTCCACTTGGTTGCAAAAAACGGGATAGTGCCGCAGGGCGCGCTCCAGGAGGGCGGGCGGAAAGTTGCTGACGCCGCCGTGGCGCAGGAGGCCGCGCTCCTGCAGGCTGGCCATCGCGTCGAGGGTTTCCTCCACGTCCACCTCCAGGTTGGGCCAATGGATCAACACCAAGTCGAGGTAGTCGATGCCCAGAGCAGACAGGCTCTTTTCCGTTTCGGTGATAAAGTCGTCCCGGTGCAGGAAGTCCTGCCAGACCTTGGAGGTGACGAAGAGGTCGCCCCGGTCGAGGCCGCTCTCGCGGATCGCCCGCCCCACCTCTTCTTCGTTCTGGTACATTCGCGCGGTGTCGAGGTGGCGATAGCCGATCTCGAGCGCGTCTGCCACGGCGTCGCGGCAGGTCGTGCCCGAAAGTTGCCAGGTACCAAATCCCAATGCGGGGACTTCAACGCCGTGAATCTGCTGGAAAATCATTCCGCAAGCTAGACCAGTCTGGCTCCGCTTTCCAGGGGAGATCTTTCGAACGGCGTTCGCCTTTGGTGCGGGTCTTCCAGGGATTCGGGGCTTCATTTAGCTTGCTCGGGGACGACGTATTCTTAGCCTGCTAGTAGGATGCCTGACCTCGCCCATCCGACGACTCTGGATGAGATCTCTCCGCAATGGCTAACGCAGCTCTGGCGTGAATTTGGGCTGCTCAAGGATGGCCGCGTGGCCACCATTGAAAGCCAGCGGATTGGTGAGGGGAAGGGCTACTTAAGCGTCACCGCCCGGCTGGTGATAACCTACGAGGGCGAGCGGGGCGCCGCGCCCAAGTCGGCCGTGCTCAAACTTGAACCGGTGGAAGATAACTACCGCGAATTGGTCGAACTGTTCAGCGCGTTTGAGCGTGAAATTAAGTTTTACGAAAAGCTGGCTCCCTCCCTGGGCGAAGGCGTTCCGCGGGTTTACGCGACCTACCGGGCCGGGCTCTCCGGTTCCCGGTATATCTTGATGGAAGACCTGAGCCACCTGCATCCGGGCGACCAGTTGGAGCAGATGCATGCGCCCCTCATTCATCGCACGGCCCAAACCATCGCGCGCATCCAGGCCAAGTACTGGAACAGCGCGGCCTTGGACTGGATGCCGCCGCGCAACGACGCCCGTGAACTTTACCCGAAACGGGTGAAAGACTTTGAGAAGAACCGTGGAGGCATGGTGAGCGCCGAGGGAATGGCGTTGGCGCGTCGTTTGACGCCGCACCTCGATTGGTTGACCCGGGAAACCGCTCGTCGGCCGCACACCATCGCGCACTACGATCTGCGGGAGGATAACCTGATCTTTGGCGATCCAGACTCGAACCAGGAAATCGTCATCGTGGACTGGCAACTGGCTTGTTCGACCGTCGGGGCGATCGACCCCATCCGTTTGGCCGCCGGCAGCGAGTTGCCCGAGGAGCGCCGAAGCCATGAGTGGGACGTCGTTCGAGTTTGGCACGAGACATTGCTCGAGGAGGGCGTGCGCGACTACACCTGGCAAGACGCCCAATTCGACACGCGCTTGGGGATTCTCAACCTGATGTGCCTTTACGTTTTTTTCAGCAACCACGTCATCGACCCGGACACCCGTGGATCCAAACTCTTCCCGATCATGTACGGAGGCCTTTGGGACACCGCCCTGGCCATCGATGCGGGCAGCCTCCTTCCGTAGAGAAGGAGGCCGGTGGTCTTCGCTCACGCCGCGCCGCGCAGGCTTTGGTCGCCGTCCTTGATCACGAAGCGGGCCCGCAGGCGCGCCACTTCCGAGGCGAGGCCCGCCGCGTTGACCGAGCGCAGAACTTCGTTGAAGTCCTTGTAGGCGGCTGGAGCTTCGTCGAGCGGATAGGTGCGGCAGTTGGTCAGGATGTCGAGTTCCTCAAACTGCTCGTCGACGCTCTTTTGGTCCAGCTCGCGCATGGCGCGCTTGCGGCCCAGGCAACGGCCGGCACCGTGGTTGACGCTGTAGCAGCTGACCTCCGCGCCCGGCTCGGCCACCATCACGGCGGAACCGGCATGCGGGTTGCCCGGCAGCAGGATCGGGTGACCGATCTCAGCGTAGCGCGTGCCCGCCAGCGCGTGGTGGCCGCCAGGATAGGCTCGGGTGGCGCCCTTGCGGTGCACCCAGGTCGGCGTGTTGTTGACGATTTCCCGGCGCGCGATGTTGTGGCTGATGAAGTACACAAGCGTGCCGGTCGTGCCGGGAAGCACTTCCTGAAAGGCTTCCAGCACGAGTTGGTTGATGAGCAGGTGGTTGACCGTCGCGAAATTCGCGCCCAGCGCCATGTCGTCCAGGTAGGTGTTCGCCTCGGGCGTACCAAGCGGCGCGAAGACCAGCTCGCGGTC
>JBCDLL010000061.1:0-20487 GCA_038745425.1 Verrucomicrobiota bacterium
AGGCGCGAAGCCTGGTAGGGCGGGCGATGCCGACCGCTAGGTCCCCTTAGCCGCCTCGACGGTTGGACGAACGTCGGTCCGATCACCGTTGATGATCCTGATGCATTGAAATGCCTTGTGCCCGGTAGCCGCCGACGTCCCGACGGCGGAACTTGGCGGCGCTGGTATGGCATCATCTGGTAGCCGTCGATGTCCCCATCGACGGTGCTCCTTGCGCTAGCGCCACGGGAAGAGATTCCGCCGCTGGGTCAGCGGCGGCTACCGGGCCGCGGGAAGAATACGCGCAACCTGGATTCGGCGTTACTGGATCGCCGGTTGCGGGTAGGGCGGGCGATGCCGACCGCTAGGTCCCCTTGGCCGCCTCGACGGTTGGACGAACGTCGGTCCGATCACCGTTGATGATCCTGATGCATTGAAATGCCTTGTGCCCGGTAGCCGCCGACGTCCAGGCGGCGGAACTTGGCGGCGCTGGATGGCATGTTAGTTCCACCATCCAGGGATGAACGTCTGCTGAGCTACCGGCTAAGCATGGCGGAAAAGACGTGGACGAATGCGGTAATGAGCAGGACCACCACGCCGAGGGCCACCATGGCCAATCCACTTACAGCAAGAATCCAGGCAAAGTTAAAAGTCTCGTAATGAGTGTATACCGTTGCTGAAGCGACAAAAGGGTAGGGTCCCGAATGAACGGTGAGAGCGGCCAGGAATGTTCCCAGGACCACCACGCCAATGGCAACACGATAGACCAAAGCATACCGCTTGGCGGTGCGTTGAACTTGGCGAAAAAGGCGAACTCTTCCGCGTCTTCGGCGGTTGCGCATTCGGCGGCGAAACTTGGCAGCGCTCATGGCTCGGTTTGGCGGGTGATCCGGCGATAGGCCGAAAGGACGGACGGACCGCAGGTGCTATAGACTAGGCACAGAAAGCCCAGGGCGGCACTGGCGAGGCTCAGCTTTTCGAGGGTCCCAAACCGCGAATTTCCGAAGGCGATGGAGCTTTGAAAACTGAATGGCAGGTGACCTCCCGGGTAGCCGTACATGTTACCGGTTGCAGCAAGAAGGACCACACTCAGGGCCATCAGGATCAAAGCAATCCAGAAAATGATTTCGAACTGGCGCTCTTCGCTCTCCCGCTTCTCGTGGTTTTGCAGCCGTGTGTTTCGCCCCCGTTTGCGTCGGCGGTTGCGCATCCGGCGGCGGAATTTGGCAGCGCTCACGACCTACTTTCCGTGCTCGGCGAGGCGAGCGATCCAGCGGCAGCCGCGCATTACACGCCCACCGGGGCGGGGCGCCCGTGCGGCAGCTCCGCCGGCAGATCGGTGAATTCGCTGATGGCGGCAAAGAGCGCGTCGAAGTCGATCTCGTCGGTAAAGACGTTGCCGATGAGCAGGTCCGTGAGGGTTCCGCGCAGGTGGGGATGGCTGCGGATGACCTGGCCGAACTTGAATTCCGGATCGTAAAAGGCGTAGACGATCTTGCGCATCTTCTCGATGCCGGCGCAGAGTTCTTCGCTGTAGGTGGCGAAGCGCGCGGCGCTGGTGTCGCCGGCTTCCAGGGCGGCGTCGACCGTGTCGGCAGCCAGCTCGCCGCTCTTGAGCGCGAGGAAAACGCCGGAGGAAAAAACCGGGTCAAGGAAGGCGAAGGCGTCGCCCGCCAGGACCAGCCCGTCGGCGGCGCTGTAGCGCGAGCGGTAGCTGTACTCGCCCGTCACCCAGTATTCGCCAAACTGCTCGGCGCTTTCCAGATGGTCGGCGATCCAGGCGTTGTTGAGCACCTCGCGGTCCATGATGGCGCCGGGGTCGCGCAGGCCGTCGCGGTAGAGGTAGTCGCGCTCGCCGACCACGCCGATGCTGACCACGTCTCCGCGCATGGGGATGAACCAGAACCAGCCCTTTTGCGGGATGTAGGCGACGGTGGTGGCGCCGGCGTCCAGGCCGGGGTCGCGCTTGCCGCCGCGGTAGTAAGTCCAGAGGGCGATCTTGTTCAGCACGGGGTCGCGCTGGCGCCAGCCCTCTTTGGCCTGGCTGAAGGCGTCGCGCCCGGTGGCGTCGATGGTCACCTTGCCGCGCAGCTCCAGCTCGCCCTCGGCGTCCTTGGCGCGGATGCCGGTGACGGCTTCGCCCTCCTTGAGCAGGCGGGTGGCGGCGGTGTCTTCGTGCACGTGCGCGCCATCCTGCCGGGCGCGGTTGAGCAGCATTTGGTCAAAGTCCCGCCGCTCCACCTGCCAGGTGGTGCTGCTGGGGTGGTCGTGGTGCTGGAAAAAGTAGAAGGGCTCGGAGATGCGGCCGTCCTCGCTGGCGAACTGCACGCTGTACTTGCGGGGGAAGCCGAAGCTCTCGAGCTCGTCAAGCACGCCCAGGCGGTTGAGCGTGTGCCAGCAAAACGGCATCAGCGACTCGCCCACGTGGTAGCGGGGGAAGCGCGCCTTCTCCACCAGCGCGACGTCCCGGCCCGCGCGGGCCAGCAGGGCGGCGGCGGTGGCGCCGGCCGGGCCGCCGCCAATGACCACGACGTCATGGTCGCTCGTGCGGATGTTTTCCTTGATCATGCCGAAAACTATACGCCGGTTCCGGGCGGGTGCAAAAAAACCCAGCGCCCTACTGGGGCACGATTTCCACGATTTCGGCTACTGTGGTTTCGCCGTCGATGAGGAGGCGGTTGCGCCGTCCGTGGAGGATCGCGCCCGGGACCACGCCGAGCAGCGGAGCGAGGTAGGCGTCCGCGTCGGCGCGGAAGAAAGCGGCCGGCTGGCTGGCCATGGGCAGGCCCGCTCCCTCCAGAATGGCGCCGAGCGGCTCCCGGGCCTCGGTGATGGCCGCGCGCAGGTCGGCGCCGACCGCGCCCAACTCGATGACAATGGCGCCGTACTCGACCGGCCGGTGGCTTTCGCACGTTTCCAGGATGACCTCGCGCGCGTAGGTGCCGGGGTCCGTCTCGGGCGGCTGCACCCGCAAGGCCCGCACCCGCAGCGGCTCGCCGTGGAAGGCCTCCAGGCGCGAGGTCATGTCCCCCTCGTGGACGAGCAATTGCCGGGCGTCGGACGGGAGCGCGGCCGGCTCGGCTGGCGTGATTTGCAGGGAGGCGATCTGCTGCGGGGTCAGAAAGCGCGCCAGCGGCGCCAAGTCGGGCGAGGGCAACATGTTGGGGAAAAACAAACCACATTCTGGGCGGCTGTCATCCCCGCGCCGCCACTTGCGCCCCGGCTGCCAGGCGATAACGTTTTCCGGATGCGCGCGTTAATTGTTGGGGCCTTACTGGCCGTGGGGATGTCCTCGGCGGGGGCCGAAACCGAGGCCGGGTACCGGGAGGATTTTGAGCAGGCAGCGCCGGGTTCGCAGCCCAACGGTATCCTGGTGCTGGGCGGCGACTTCAGAGTCGAGGCCCTGCCTGACGTGCGTGAGGGTAACCAACAGGCCTTTGCCGTGCCCGGCCAGCCGGTGGGGGACTTCGGCTTTGTCTTTGGTCCCCGGCAGGAGCCGCCGGTCGAAATCAAGGCGCGGGTCTGGGCTGAGCGGCAGGGACGCCGCCTGCCGCGCTTCGGCATCGGCTGGGGCGGGGAGAACGGGCTCAAGTTTATCGTGGCGCCGGCGGCGCGGAAGCTGGAGCTCTACGACAATCTGACCAAGCTAACGGAGGCGCCGTTTGTTTGGCATAGCGGAGGCTGGGCGGCTTTGGTCCTTAAAATCGAGAAACAGAAAGACCAGTGGATGATATCCGGCACAGTGAACCATAAGCGCAACAACCTCTCCACAGTGTCAATTTCAGCGCCATTGAAGGAAGCCCCCCGCGCCGCCCGGGCCAGCGCCTGGGCGCAACCCTTCGCGGGCAAACCGATTTATTTTGATGATCTGGAAGTAAACACGCCCGGCCAACCATGAGTGCTCCCGACGCCACCAGCCGTTTTTCCTCGCGGGTGCAAAACTACGTCCGCTACCGCCCGTCGTACCCGCCCGGAGTCCTCGACACCCTGGAGCGTACGGCGGGACTGAAGCCGGGCGCGGAGGTGGCGGACATCGGCGCGGGCACCGGCATATTTTCCCGCTTGTTGCTCGAGCGCGGCTGGCGGGTGCGCGCGGTGGAGCCCAACGACGCGATGCGCGCGGCCCTGGACGAGGCGCTCGGGGAGCGGGACGGAATCTCCTCCCGCGCGGCGCCGGCGGAGGCCACCGGGTTGCCGGAGGCGTCGGTGGATTTGGTGACCGTGGCGCACGCCTTCCATTGGTTTGACCCGGACAAGTTCCGGGCCGAATGCGCGCGCATTTTGCGTCCGGGCGGCTGGGTCGGGCTGGTCTGGAACGAGCGCCTGACGGAGACCTCCGCCTTTGCCCGGCGCTACGAGGCGCTGCTGCAGGAGTACGGGACCGACTACGCCGCCATCGACCACCGCAACGTGGACGAGGCGGCCATCGCGCGTTTCTTCTCGCCGCAACCGTTTCGGCAGGAGAGCTTCCCCTTTGTTCAGAGGTTTGATTACACCGGGCTGGAGGGGCGGACGCTGTCCTCCTCCTACGTGCCGCTGCCGGACGCGCCCAATTTCGCGCCAATGATCGCGGCGCTGAAGGAGCTCTTCCAAAGCGAGGCGAGTGCGGGGGAGGTCAGCTTTGACTACAAGACGACGCTCTTCTTTGGCCAGCTGGGCTAAACCGTTGGCCCTCAAGGTCGATAATAGAATTGTGGCCCCAGCGTACTACCTTGCCCGTCCAAGAAGGGGCCGCTAAACCAGAGACTAGTATGAGTAAGATAGCCGTTGCTGACATCCTGCGCGCGATTCACACCAAGCCGCTGGATCCGGAACTGTGGGAAGCGCTGCGCGACGCCGTGGCCGCGAAGCCGGACGAGAAGGGCGCCCAGACGCTGACGATTGTCGCGCAGGGGCTGCGTGAGGTCGGTGAGGCGGACGCCTCCATGCTGACCGGCCTGCAGAAGAGCGTCTTCCTGCGGCTCTCGAAGTCGTACGTCAACCCCACGCTGGTCAAGGAGCTGGGCGTCATCCACCTCAACGAGTTCCGCCTGCCCGAGGCGGCGCGCGACCACTTTCTGCAGGCCAAGGCGCTGGGCTTGTTCGATCCCGATCTCAACATCCTGATAGCGCAGGCGGAGGAGGCGATCAAAAACCAGGGCCAGGTTAAGGAGGCGGCTGAGAGCGTTGACCAGGCCGAGCATGCCCGCCCCAAGCCGGCGGAAGTCATCCGCAAGACCGGCAAGCTCGCGATGACGGCGGACAAGCTGCTGGGTCTGGCGGTAGCCGACACCGAGGCGGCCACCGACGACACCGATGCGGTCGCCGAGGACCAGGTGCCGCTGGAGTTTCTCGACGCCATGGCGATGGCGGTCGAGGAGGCCGGATCCCGCCGCTACCGCAAGGCGGTGCGCGTGGCCGAGATCATCACCAAGCGCGAGTCCGACACGGAGTTGACCAGCTCGGTCTGGACCAACCTGGGCGAGACCTTCTTCCGCCACGGCAAGTTCTCCGAGGCCGAGCGCGCCTACCGACTGGCCAAGGATCTTCTGCCCCGTGACCTGCGCCACTGGTTCAACTACGGCCTGGCCCAGCACGTCCTCGGCGAGTACGACTCGGCCCTGCAGTCCTACACCATGGCGGACCAGGCCGAGCCCAACCACCCCAAGGTCTGGAACAACATCGGCGTGCTCCACTTTCAGCAGGATAGGATGAACGCCGCCGAAATGGCCCTGCGCAAGGCGCTGGAGGCCAAGCCGGACTACCCCCGCGCCTGGGACAACCTGGCGGCCGCGCTGGGTGCGCAGGAGAAATTCAAGGAGGCCGCCGCCGCCGCCAGCAAGGCGATCGAGCTGCGGGAGGACTTCCCGGAGGCGTGGTTCAAGCTGGGCGTGCTCTGCTTCCACAACGAGCAGTACACCGAGGCCGATGAGGCCATGGCCAACGCCGAGTCTCTGATTGCGACCAGTGCCTACGCCATGCACTACCAGAGCATGATCTGCTCGCGCGTGGGGCGTCCGGACGAGGGCGTCTCGCACATTCTCAAGGCCATTGGGCTCGACCCCAACTGCGAGCTGACCTGGATGAGCTGGAACGAGGCCGGGTTGGCCTACGCCCATCAGGAAGCTTACGACAAGGCGGTGGCCGCCTACGACAAGGCGCTGACCTTCAAGCCCGGCTCGACCGAAGTGCTCTTCAACGTCGGCGTGGCCCGGCGCCGCACCGGCGACCACGAGCTCGCCGAGCTGACGCTGGCCCGCCTGGTACAGATCGATCCGATGAACTTCCGCGCCTGGCACCACCTGGGTCACGTTTACCTGGAACTCGAGAAGCCCGCCGACGCGGTCGATTGCTTCGAGCAGCAGGTGGAGCTGCGCCCCCGCCGCCAGAAGGCTTGGGAAAGCCTGGCTCAGGCCTACGCCGCCGACGGCCAGCAGGAGCGGGCCGAAGCCGCCGCCCGCCAGGCCCGCAAGATGTCCCTGCACCAACAGGCCGCTTAGGGCAAAGCTTTGTGGCCCGTTCTCGAAACCGTGATCAAGCCGTTCTCGGTCAGCACGGCGTGGAGCATTTGGTCGTGGGCCTCTGCGGGCAGGGCGTCGAATTCCTGAATGGCAAAGAACAGGCCAAGGCGCAGGCAGTCGGGGCGGACCGTGGCCAGGAGCCGGTCGTAGTCGCCGCCGCCTCGGCCTAGCCGGTGTCCCGCGCGGTCGAAGCCCAGCCCGGGCGCGCAGAGAAGGTCGACTTCCCCGGGCGGGACAAGGCGGCCGCCCTCCGGCCGGGGCTCGGCAATGCCGTGGGCGTTGGCTTCCAGATCGCGCGACCAGTCCTCCACCCGATACAGCTCAAGCCCGCCGCCGGGGAGCATCCGGGGCAGGGCCACGCGGCAGCCGCGCTCGCGGGCGGTTTGGAAGATCGGTTCCGTGGCGGGCTCGGAGGGAAGGGCGGCAAAAAGTCCTACGGTTTTCCCCTCGGCGAAAAAGCGGCCGGAGGCCAGATCATCTTGGATGCGCCGGGCGGCCTTGTCGCGGGCGGCGGGGGACAGATCGCGCAGCCGCGCCCGGGCCTCGCGGCGCAGGCGGGGCTTGGCGGCATCGTGGCTCATGCCCCGGAAGATACCCGCTCGACGGCTTCCGCGTCGCGGTAAAAACGCAGGGTGGTGCCGGAACGCACGCGGAAGAGGGGCATCTCGCCCTCCTCGACGAGTTCGGCCGTTTCGATATTGACGTGGATGCCACCGACATCGATCTGGTAGTCGTGAAAGCGGTAGGGCATCGGGGCGCCGTGGTTGAGGCTGACGAACTCCGGCTTTTCTTGTTGCAGGTAAAAGCCCAAGTCGCTGCCGCGCAGTTTGATGCCGCGCTTGAGTTTGCCGTCAAGGTTGTTGAGATAAAGGATGACGTTGGCGCAAATGAATAGTCCCACCACGACGAGCCCGCCCTCAATGATCAGCCAAGCGGTGATCTGGCCGGACTGGGTCAGGACGTTGAGCGCGGTGAGATGCCCCTTTTTCTCAAGGGTGAGGCCCTGGTACTGAATTTGGCGGAAGTCCTGGCTGACCGGGAGTTTGGGTTGGCCGAAGCGCGCCTCCTTAAAATCCAGCGCGAGCTGGCGCTGGCCGGGCTCGGCCTTCCAGTCGAACCAGTAGCTGTTCCCGTTGGGTTGAAGCAGGCGGCCCTTGCCGTGGGAGTAGAAGAAAAGCTCAGGAGCGGCGGAGGCGTTGCGGCCCTGCCACTGCGTGTAGCTCACGGCCTGCGTCACTTGGGTTTGCAGGTCTTTATCCCCGGCTTCGCGCAGGTCCACGCGGTTGCAGCCGGTGAGCGGGAGCAGGACGGAAAGCAGCAGAAGCGGGCCGAGGGGGAAGCCGAGGAAGCGGGGCATGACCTTCCTATATACTTCAGGGGCATTATTGAATGCAATAGCCGCGATTGCGCCGACCCGCTTTGAGGTTGCCGGTGGGAGGGCCCGAGGGTAGTTGTGGTGCGGTGTCCGTTCGGCCTGACTCCCTTCCGCCCAAGGCGCTGGTTGCCGTGGTGGCAGTACCCGCCCTACCCGGCGCGTCGGCTTACGACTCGGCCGGCGGCACGGAGCGGTTGGTGGCGGCCGCGCTGGAGGATGCACGGCTTTATGCCGAGGCCGGGGCCGATGCGTTGCTGCTGGAAAACAGCTGGGATTTGCCCTACATCAAGCCGCCCTTGCCAGAGGCAGCGGTAACCGCGATAACGGAGGTGGCTCACGCGGTGCGGGCGGCGTGGCCGGGGCCGCTGGGGTTACAGTTGCTGGAGGCGGCCAATCTGCAGGCGCTGGACGTGGCGGCGGCCGCGGGCCTGGATTTTCTGCGGGTGGAAGGCTACGTGTTTGCTCACATTGGCGGGGCGGGGCTGATCGAAGGCTGTGCTGGCGCGCTCCTGCGGCGGCGGCGGGAGCTGGACGCCGGGCGTGTCTGCATCTGGGCGGACCTGAAGAAGAAGCACTGCTCGCACGCGCTCACCGGCGACCAGGACATCGGCGAGCACGCCCGTCAGGCAGAGCTTTTCCGGGCCGACGGGCTCATTGTGACGGGCAATTTCACCGGCGAACCGCCGGCGCCGCAAGATCTGCACGCCGTGGCCAAGGCGGCGCCGGGTTGCAGGGTCTTGACGGGCTCGGGGCTGACGGTGGACAATCTTGAGCAACTCATGCCGCACGCCGACGGGTTCATCGTGGGCTCGGCCTTCCGCCAGGGCGGACGCTTTCTGGCCCCCACCGAGCCCGGACGGCTGCGGGCCTTTGCGGAGGCCTTCCGCCGCCGGCGCAACCTCCTGCTGGCGGCGTGAGGTCGGCCCCACCGCTCGCCGGAGGCCAAGCGCAGGTGCGTAGCTCGCGATCGAGGCGTAAGTCGGCCGATTGCCCGGAGGCTGGCGGTGCACTCTGTCTGTGCCTGGCTAGACGCGCCGGCGGTAGAGAAGCAGCAGGGCGGCGGCGCCGAGGAGCGCAAAGCTGGTGGGCTCCGGTATCGGTTGAAGAACCGCATCCAGAGTGGCGAAGTTGCCGCCGGTGGGCGAGGTCTGGGCCAGTTGCTCGCCAAAGCTGGCGTTGTTGAGCGAGATTGTGTCGAGCATGAAGGGCTCGGGATCGACTACGTTGAAGAGGGTCACGATGATGTCGCCGTAGGCTGGCATGAGGGTGCTGTCCAGGTCCAGGGCCACGTACTTGATAACATCGTTGTCGTCGGTGCCGATGGTCAAAGTGCCAGTCTGGTCGGTGACGGTGCCCGGGGCGAATTCGACGGGAGTGAAGGGCGGGATGGGCAGCTCGAAACCCGAGGCGGAGAAGAAAAAGTTCACCGTTTCGGTGCCGCTGGTCGCATCGGCAAGGTCGCCCCAGGAGGCCCCGCTCGGGTTGAT
Source organism: Verrucomicrobiota bacterium (assembly GCA_038745425.1). GTDB lineage: Bacteria > Verrucomicrobiota > Verrucomicrobiia > Methylacidiphilales > UBA1321 > CAWUJC01. Next base: position 9,342 of record JBCDLL010000061.1, read on the forward strand.
GCCAAAGCCGCCATCCCAGGACCATTCGCCCGTGCCTGGGTCGATGAACAGGAAGATGTCGGTTTCCACCGCTTGGGCCTGGGAACCGGTGAACAAGAGAACTACGGCAGCACAGAGAGAGAGGGGCTTTTTCATGGCAAAGTAGTTATGAGAGATTAACTTTTGCGTGACCTTCTTAGTTAAATAAGCCGGGTCAAGGCAAGAAGGAAATGCTCTGTTTCCTGATTGTAACTCAATTTATTTATAAGTTGTTCTTCATCAACGCGCGGAAAAGTTTTTGCCATCTTCGATTATTAGGCGACAAGCGTAATATTTGGAGGTGAAAGTGCCTGCCCGGGGCATTTTTCCTTCGCCTTGGACCGCTTGGTGATCGAGTATGGCGGGTTAGAAATTCTAAAGTGACGGTGATGAGCAAGGCACGGTTGATCAACAGGATGGCTGGAGTCGGGTGCCTTGGGCTGCTTGGGTTTGCACCCGGCGCATGGGCGGCGGATATGCGGGCGGAAGCCCAGCGTTCGGCGGAAGAACTGCGCCGGCACCTGCTGGTGGTCTACAACGAGTCGGCGCCGGACAGCGAGCGCCTGGCCGAGTACTATGCACTTAAGCGGGGCATCGATGCCGAGCGCGTCGTCGGCCTGCGGACCTCCCGCGAGGAGGAAATTGACCGTGACACCTTCAACCTAACCATTTGGGAGCCGTTGAACGCCCTGCTGGAAGAGAGGGGCTGGATTGAGCGCAGCGTCCGGGTGGAAAACGTCAATGGCCGCCAGCAGCCGGTGCAGTCAGCCAACCGCAATGAGATCCGGGCGATTGTGCTGATGAAAGGCATGCCGCTCAAAATCAAGCACGATCCGGGCAAGACCGACCTGATCAACGTCCAGCCGGCAGCGGCCAAGAACGGCGCAAGCGTTGACAGCGAGCTGGCCATGCTCCCGACTCTGGGGCTGCCCATTAGTGGCTTCTTGCCCAATCCTTACTCGCTGGCCGGGTTCGCCCGGCCCTTCGATGCGGTCGACGCGCGCAAAACCATCCTGGTTGCCCGGCTAGACGCCCCGACCAGCAATGACGTCGTGCGCATGATTGACGACGCCATCTACGCGGAGCAGACCCGGCTGGCCGGGCGCGGCCTTTTCGATATCCGCAGCCTGGCGGAGAACGACAACTACCGCCGGGGCGACGACTGGATTGAGGGTGCCAGCGAGATTTTTCGCCAGATGGGCTGGCCGGTGGCGGTCAACCGTGACCGCAAGCTCTTCAAGGCGACGAGTACCCTGAGCGGAATCGGTTTCTATGCCGGCTGGTATTACGGCAAGCCGGTGGGGCCGATGCTGCGGCCGCCGCAGCGCTTCCGCCGTGGCGCCATCGCCTACCACCTCTTCTCCTTCAGTGCGGCCACGCTTCGCCGACCGGAGCAAAGCTGGGTGCCGGCGCTGCTCAGTCACGGCGCGGCGGCCAGCATGGGCTGCGTTTACGAGCCCTACCTGGCCTACACGCCCAACGTGGAGGTCTTTGCGGCGGGATTGGCGGCGGGATTCACCCTGGCCGAGGCGGCCTACATGTCGCAGCCGGTGCTCTCTTGGATGACGGTGGTAGTGGGCGACCCGCTCTACCGGCCCTTTGCCCTCCCCCTGGAGAGGGCCCTTGCGTTGAGCCGCCAAAAGAAGGAGGGCGACCTGACCTTGTGGCTGGAGACGGAGGCATTGCGGCGCCAACTGCGGCAGGCTCCCGACGGGTTGAAGCCTCTTGATTTGAGCTCGCGCCTGCTCACGGCCGATGCCGACGGGCGGACCTGGATGCTTTACGCGGAGATTCTCATGGAGTGGGACCGGCAGCGTTTCCGGCAGGAGATCACGCAGGCGCTGAAAATGGCCGGGAATCTCTCCGTTGAGCCGATTGACGCGATTCGCTCGCGGCTTTTGCTTTCGGGCCATTTCAGGTTGTTGGGACAAAAGCAGAAAAGCAAGCAGGTGATCGCCAACCTGCGCCGCGACTGGCCCGAACAAGCCGAAGCTTTCGCCTACGCGCCGCCCCCACCCAAACCCAAGCCTGCTCCCAAAGCCACGCCGGAGGCTCCGCCGCGGGCGGTCCCGGTCCAGCCTTAGGATCCAAACATGTCCGACCCTCCCGCCAAATCCCGTTTCCAGCCGATGCACCTGGTGTTGGCCTTGGCCGTGCTCACCCTCTTCCTGGGCCTCTTCAGCGCTTACTTCAACACCGGCGGCCACAAGCCCATGACCGGGCAGGAGGGCTGGAGGCTGGAACAGCTCCGGGCCGTTGGCGCGGCGATGCAGGCCTACGCGGCCGACCACGGCGGGCGATTCCCGGCCGGGGAGAATTCCACCGAGGTCTTCAACGAGTTGATTGCCACAGGCTATCTGGAAGACCACCGGATGGCGATGCGCGGGGGCAAGGGCCACAAAAGCCTGCTGGACGTGGTTGGCGGCGGTGAAGATGAAGAGCCAACCGATCCGGCGACGACGCGCCTGCAGAGCGCGGAAGTGGCCTGGGACGTCACCGCCGTTGGCGCTTCGGAAAGCGCGCATCCGGATCTGCCGCTGGTGTTCAGCACCGGCCACAAGGTCTCTTACGCGCCGGGATCGGTCCCGGTGCCGGTGGCGAGCGACGCCGACCGGGTGGTGTATGTCTATACGTTTGGGGGCAAGTGGCGCCTCTACCGGCTCGACAAGCAAGCGAGCTGGGAGCACCCGTTTCTACCGGCGGATTTCGAGCCGTCCGAAACGATGCGGCAGCTCCGGCCCAGCGCGGAGTAAGAACGGCGACCGCGCTCAGGCTTGCAGGAACGGCTTAAGGTGAGCCGCGCCGGAGGCGATGGCGGCGAGCGCGTCCTCCTTTTCGTATTCGATCACCACCGGCCAGTCAAACTTGAGAGCAAGCTGGCAGAGGGCTTCGAACTCAATGTCGCCCTGGCCAACGATGGTTTCTTCGCCGGACTGGCGGTCGATTTCCTTGGCGTGGAGCAGGCCGATTTTTTCGGCGTTGCTGACGATGAAGTCCCGGCTGTCGAGGCCGCCCTTCTCCACCCAGTAGCTGTCGACCTCAAAGCGCACCAGCGCCGGGTCGCAGTCCTGCAGCAGGATTTCCATGCCGCAGCCGCCGTCCGGCAGCAGGCTGAATTCGAAGGCGTGGTTGTGGTAAAAAAGGCCGATACCGGCCGCCTGGAGCTTGGGGGCCAAGGCGTTGAGGCGCTCGGCCGCTTCATGGAAGCCCGGCTTGTTGTGCAGCGTGCCCGGCAGGGAGGGCACGACGATGCGCGTGCAGTCCACCGCCCGGGCCCACTCGAGCTGCTCTTCGAGCCGCTCTTCCAGGTCGCCCAGGCCGATGTGCGCGCCGATTACCTTCAGGCCGGTTTCTTCAAGGAGTTCCTTCCACTGGGTGCCGCTCCAGCCGTAGGTGCCGGCCGTTTCCACGCCGCCAAAGCCCAGGCCGGGCAACTTCCGCAGGGTGTCGGCGGCAGCTTGTTCAGTTTCGCGGCGCAAACTCCAAAGTTGGACAGAAATCGGATAAGGCATGAAAACGGACTAGCAGGCCGGCCCGGAGTGGCAACGATTAAAAAACCCCCGGCGATGGATTTTTCGAAAAAGGGTTTCCCAGCAGGCAAACTGATGCTGAGCGTGGCCAGACCGTGGCAGGATGGGCTGGTCTTTATTAGGAAAGTTGATCCATCCGGTCTGTCTTGACACCCCGCCGATGTGGCGACACTTTTCTCTTCCCGCTTCCGCCCTGTTGCGGAGAGCCCGCCGATCCGCTCATGAATATCCACGAATACCAGGCCAAGGAACTGCTCGAAAAATACGGCGTGGCCACGCCCGGCGGGCGCGTCGCAGCCACCCCGTCGGAGGCGATGCAGGTGGCGGCCTCGCTCGACACGCACGATTTGGTGATCAAGGCGCAGATCCACGCGGGCGGACGCGGCAAGGGCACCTTTACCAACGGTTTTGAGGGCGGTGTGCACCTGGCCGACAGCCCCAAGCAGATCAAGGAATTCGCCACCAAGATGCTGGGCCAGACGCTGGTGACCAAGCAGACGGGCGAGGACGGCCGGATTGTCAACCAGGTGCTGGTAGCCCAGAGCGTGCAGATCAAGCGCGAGCTCTACTTCGCCATCCTGCTCGACCGCGAATTGGACGTGCCAGTGATCATCGCCAGCACCGAAGGCGGCGTGAACATCGAGGAAGTGGCCGAGGAGAACCCGGACGCGATCATCAAGGAACCGATCCACCCGGGATTCGGCCTCCAGCCGTTCCAGTGCCGCAAGCTCTCGCACGCATTGGGCTTTGCCCCGGAGCAGTTGCGCCCGGCCTCCAAGCTCTTCCATGGCCTCTACAGCCTCTTCATCGGCTCGGACTGCTCGATGGTAGAGATCAACCCGCTGGTGGAGACGGACCTGGGCAAGGTGGTGGCCCTGGACGCGAAGATCAACTTCGACGACAACGCGCTTTACCGCCATCCGAACATCCTGGCCATGCGCGACACGACCGAGGAGGATCCGCGCGAGGTCCGCGCCAGCGAGAGCCAGCTCAACTACATCGGTCTGGACGGCAACATCGCCTGCATGGTGAACGGCGCCGGGCTGGCCATGGCCACAATGGACATCATCCAGCATTACGGCGGCGCGCCGGCCAACTTCCTGGACGTGGGCGGTGGCGCCAACGAGCAGCAGGTGACCGAGGCGTTCAAGATCCTGGTCGACGACCCGAACGTGAAGGCGATCCTGGTGAACATTTTCGGCGGCATCATGAAGTGCGACATCATCGCCCAGGGCATCATCAACGCGACGCGCAACGTGCAGCTCAAAGTGCCGCTGGTGGTGCGCCTGGAAGGCACCAACGTGGAGGCCGGCAAAAAGCTGCTGGAGGAAAGCGGCGTGGAACTGATCACCGCCGACGACCTGGCCGACGCGGCCCAGAAAGTGGTGAAAGTGGCGGGGGTGGCATGAGCCGGAACAAGCTCTGCCTCGCGCGTTTGCGCGCGCGCCCGACCGCGCCGGCCATCGCCCCAGCTTTCGATCAAACCAACCCCTTTGTGCAGTCGTAACCCGTACCGATCCCCTTTATGTCCGTTCTCGTTGGCAAAGACACGCGCCTGCTCGTGCAGGGCATCACCGGTAACTCCGGCAGCTTCCACGCCAAGGGCTGCATGGAATATGGCACCAACGTGGTGGCGGGCGTCACGCCCGGCCGCGGCGGCGAGACCTTTGAAGGCAAGGTGCCGGTCTTCGACACCGTGCTGGAAGCGACGGAGGAGACCGGCTGCAACGCCACGATGATTTTCGTGCCGCCGGCCTTCGCGGCGGACTCCATCCTGGAGGCGGTCGACGCCGGGATTGAGGTGGTGGTCTGCATTACCGAGGGCATCCCCGTCCTGGACATGATGCGGGTGCACCGCTACATGAAGGGCGGGCAGAAGAGCCGGCTGATCGGCCCGAACTGCCCGGGCATCATCACCCCGGGCGCCTGCAAGATCGGCATCATGCCCGGCTACATCCACCAGCCCGGCACCGTCGGCGTGGTGAGCCGCTCCGGCACACTGACCTACGAGGCGGTCTGGCAGCTGACCAGCCGCGGCTACGGCCAAAGCACCTGCATTGGCATCGGCGGGGACCCCATCCACGGCACCAGCCAGGTCGACGCGATCGAGCTTTTCAACGAAGATCCCGAGACCGAGGCCATCATCATGATCGGCGAGATTGGCGGCACCGCCGAGGAGGAGGCCGCCGCCTACATCAAGGAGCACGTCAAGAAGCCGGTAGCCGCGTTCATTGCCGGGGCGACCGCGCCTCCCGGTCGCCGCATGGGCCACGCCGGGGCTATCGTCAGCGGCGGCAAGGGCGACGCCAAGAGCAAGATCGCCGCACTGGAAGCCGCCGGCATCGCCGTCAGCCCCACGCCGGCCGCGATGGGCGAGACCCTCGCTTCCGTCTACCCAAAGCCCTAGAAGGCCTGGCCAAAAAGGGAGGGCGCATAAGTTGGGTTCGGCCGGTGGAAACGTTGCTTATAAAAGTACTTTTCGGAAGCCAAACGCCGGAAGCTGTGTTTAGTTTGAAATTAGTTTCGTTTGTAACCAGTAAAGAAAAGGAGGGACGACCATGGCAGTAACCGCTCGAGGATTGGAAGGGATTGTCGCCGCCGAGACCCGGCTGAGCGACGTGCGCGGCCAGGAAGGGGTGCTCATTTATTGCGGCTACAACATCAACGAGCTGGCGGGCAAGGCCAGCTACGAAGAGGTCATCTACCTTCTCTACCACGACAAGCTGCCGAACCGGCGGCAATTGACCGAGCTGAAGGAGCATCTGCGTGAGCTGCGCGAGCTGCCCGAAGGCGTGGTGCAATTCATCAAAAACGCGCCTAAGGAGGCCTCGCCGATCGACGTCATGCGCACGGCGATCTCCATGCTGGGCCTCTACGACACCGGCGAGATCGGCGAGAGCCCGCTGGACATCAACCGCGAGCGCGCCCTTTCCATCGTGGCCAAGATCGGCGTCATTGTCGGCTACTTCCACCGTGCCCGCCAGGGGCTGGACCTGCCCAAGGTGCGCAAGGACCTGGACGAAGCCGCTCACTTTCTGTACCTCATCACCGGCAAGGAGCCCGGCCCGGAGGCCACCCGCACGCTCGACGTGGCCTACGTGCTTCACGCCGACCACGGCTTTAACGCGTCCACCTTCACCGCCCGGGTGGTGGTCTCGACGCTGACCGACATGTACTCGGCCATCACGGCGGCGATCGGCGCTCTGAAGGGGCCGCTGCACGGCGGCGCCAACGAGGGCGTGATCAAGATGCTCCACGAGATCGGCGAGCAGGAGCAAGTGGACGCCTACATCGAGCAGAAGCTGGCCCAGAAGCAAAAAATTATGGGGATCGGCCACCGCGTCTACAAGGTGCTCGACCCCCGCGCGCCGCACCTCAAGGTCATGGCGACCAAGCTCAGCCAGGAAATCGGCGAGGAGAAGTGGGTCAAGATGAGCGAGCGCATTGCTGAAATCATGAAGGAGCGCAAGGGCCTCAACGCCAACGTGGATTTCTACAGCGCGACGGTCTACTACAGCCTGGGCATTCCGCCCGATCTCTTCACCCCCATTTTTGCGATTGCCCGCAGCGCCGGCTGGACGGCCCACGTGCTCGAGCAGCTTTCCGACAACCGCCTCTTTCGCCCGATGCAGGACTACGTGGGCCACAAGGTCGGGCGGACCTACACGCCGCTTGAAGAGCGTTAACCCCATGACAACTCCCCCTCACCCCAAACTGTTCATCCCCGGTCCGGTCGAGGTCTCGCCAGAAACCATGGAGGCCTTCAGCCGGCCGATGGTCGGCCACCGCAGCAAGGACTTCCAGGCGCTTTACGCCAGCGTGCAGCCCAAGCTGCAGGCCGTCTTCCACACCACCCAGCCCTGCTACGTCAGCACCAGCTCCGCCTGGGGCATGATGGAGGGGGCGGTGCGCAACCTGGTGGGCAAGAAGGTGCTCAACTGCATGAGCGGCGCCTTCTCGGACAAGTGGTTCGATGTCTCCAAGAAAAACGGCAAGCCGGCGCTGGACTACCGCGAGGAATGGGGCCAGCCCATCCGGCCGGAGAAGATCGACGCCCACCTGGCCACCGGCGAGTTCGACGCGGTCACCGTCATCCACAACGAGACGTCCACCGGCACGATGAACCCGCTGGAGGAGATCGCCGCCGTGGTGGCCAAGTACCCGGACGTGACGCTGATCGTGGACTGCGTGTCGTCCTTCACCGTGGTGCCGATCAAGCCGCAGGAGCTCGGCATCGACTTGCTGCTGGCCGGGACGCAGAAGGCGCTCGCGCTGCCGGCGGGCGGCTGCGTCTTTACCGTCAGCGAGCGCGCCTTCGAGAAAGCCGCCACGCTGGAAGGCCGCGGCTACTACTTTGACCTCCTCGAATTCCGCAAGAACGGGGAGAAGAACATGACGCCGACCACGCCGTCCATCTCCCACTTCTACGCGCTGGACTACCAGCTTGGCCAGATGCTGGCCGAAGGCCTCGACAACCGCTACGCCCGCCACCGCGCCACCAACCAGATGGTGCGCGACTGGGCCCGCGAGCGCGGCTTCGAGCTCTTTCCGGTGGCCGGGTACGAGTCCCGCTCGCTGACCTGCGTGCGCAACAACCTGGGGGTGGATGTCGCCGCCCTGCAGAAGCGCCTGCGCGAGGAGCACCAGATCGTCCTCGACGGCGGCTACGGCAAGATCAAGGGAGAGACCTTCCGCGTCTCGAACATGGGCGACGAGACCGAAGCGAGCATCGGCCACCTGCTTTCCTGCCTGGACCAGTGTCTGCCGGCGGTCGCCGCCGCTTAGTATCTCCTCCCAAGAGAGTCCATCTTGTTGCCCTCCCGCGTGGCCGGAGACCGGCCAACCGGCACCGTCCTTGCTTGCTAAATGGGTCTTGTCACACAAAAGTAACAAGCAACGTTACGAAGCCAGGACGAATGGGAGCAAACAAGCACGCCATACTCCAAGACCAGGCCGCCGTTCTGCTGGTGACGGACGTGGTCGAGGCGGCCGGCTTCTGGCACGACAAGCTGGGGTTTAGCGAGGGCAGCTTCTGGGGCGACCCGCCGGATTTCTGCATTTGCCAGCGCGACGGCCAGAGCGTGTTCCTGGCCCAGGCCACCGGCCAAGCTGCGCTGGTGCCGCTGCGCCAACTCAACCCGCACCTGTGGAACTTTTACCTCTTTGTCGACAACGTGGAAGCCATGTACCGGGAGGTCAAAAAGCGGGGCGCGCCGCTCGAATACGGCCTCTGCGACCAGCCCTACGGCTGTCGGGAGTTCGCGGTGCGCGATCCCGACGGCAACGTCGTCGGGATCGGGCAGAACCGCGATGGTGCTCTCTAGATGGCGTCCGAGGCGTAACAAAACGGTCACATTCGCCCGGCGCACTCGACAGAACCGGAGATTCTGCTAGCGGTTGAAGTATGACTCAGCAGCCGCCCTCCTTCGCCACCGAGCCCATCGAGAAGCTCGTCACCGACACGATTAAGACCCTGACCGTCGATGCGGTGGAGAAGGCCAACAGCGGCCATCCGGGGCTGCCCATGGGCTGCGCGGACTTCGCGTTTGTCCTCTGGACCAAGTTCCTGCGCTTTAATCCCAAGAACCCGCACTGGGCGGGCCGGGACCGTTTTGTGCTCAGCGCGGGCCATGGTTCCATGCTCATTTACTCGCTGTTGCACCTGACCGGCTTTGAGCAGATGACGCTGGACCAGCTCAAGCAGTTCCGCCAGTGGGGCAGCATCACGCCCGGCCATCCCGAAAGCCACGAGACCGACGGCGTGGAGGTGACCACCGGCCCGCTCGGCCAGGGCACCGCCAACTCCGTCGGCCTGGCGATGGCCCAGAAGTTCTACGGCGCCACCTTCAATACCGACGAGCACCCGGTCTGCGACGGGCGCACCTTTGCCATCGTCTCCGACGGCGACTTGCAGGAGGGCGTCAGCCACGAGGGCGCCGCCCTGGCCGGCCACCTGGGCCTCGACAACCTGATTTGGTTCTACGACGACAACCACGTGACGATCGAGGGCATGACCAGCCTGAGCTACTCGGACGACGTGCCCTCCCGCTTCCGCGGCTACCACTGGCACGTCATCGAGATCGACGGCAACAATCAGGAAGAGTGTGAAAGCGCGCTCACCGAGGCGATCGACGTCAAGGGCAAGCCGGTCATCATCGTGGCCAAGACCATCATCGGCAAGGGTTCGCCCGGCCGCCAGGGCACCCCCAAGGCCCACTCCGATGCCTTCGGCGCGGAGGAAGTCAAGGCGACCAAGGAGAACCTGGGTTGGCCGGTGGACGCCGAGTTCCTCGTGCCCGACCGGGTCAAGGAGTTCTTTGCCGGTTTGCAGCCCAAGTGGCAGGGCATGGAGGACGAGTGGAACGAGCGCTTCCAGGCCTGGGCCGCCGCCAACCCGGAGAAGAAAAAGCTCTGGGACCAGTTTGAGAACGGCGTCGCCGCCGACGAGCTGGAGGAGTTCCTGCCGGTCTTCGAGGCGGACGAAAAGGGCCTGGCCACGCGCGCATCCGGCGGCAAGGTGCTGGAGGCCATCTTCGAGCACGTGCCCAACTTCATCGGCGGCTCCGCCGACCTGGCGCCCTCCACCAAAACGTGGATCAAGCCCTACGGCAGCTACCAGAAGGAAGGCGTGGCCGAGGGCTACGCCGGGCGCAACCTGCACTTCGGCATCCGCGAGCACGGCATGGGCGCCATCGTCAACGGCTTTGCCTACCACGGCGGGTTGATTCCCTTCGGCTCCACCTTCTTCGTCTTTCTGGACTACATGCGCCCGCCGGTGCGGTTGGCCGCAATCAGCAAGCTGCAGTCCATCTTTGTCTTCACGCACGACTCCATCTTTGTCGGCGAAGACGGCCCCACCCACGAGCCGGTCGAGCACCACGCCACCCTGCGCTGCGTGCCCAACCTGGACCACTTCCGCCCGGGCGACGCCAATGAGGTTTCCTACGCTTACCTGGCCGCCCTGGGCAACACCGACAAGCCGACCGTCCTGGCCCTGACCCGCCAGAACGTGCCCACCCTGCCGCGCGGCGAGGGCGCCTGCGCCCCGGCCAGCGGCACCCTCCAAGGCGGCTACGTGCTCTGGGAGAGCGAGCCGGGCGAGGTGCCCGACATCATCCTGATCGGCAGCGGCTCCGAGCTCCACCTCGCCTACGAGGCGGGCCAGCAACTGGCCACAGCCGGTGGAATCAAGGTGCGCGTGGTCAGCCTGCCCTGCTGGAGCCGTTTCGACCACCAGAGCGCGGAGTACCGGGAAAGCGTGCTGCCCAAGGCGGTGACGAAGCGCCTGGCGGTGGAAGCCGGGTCCGACCTCGGATGGGACCGCTACCTGGGGCCCGAGGGCCAGTTCGTGGGCGTCGTCGACAAGTACGGCGCCAGCGCCCCGGCCAAGACCATTGCCGAGAAGTACGGGCTCACCACCGCGCACGTCCTCGAGGTCGCCAAGGGCATGGTCTAGAGCTTATTACAAAAGTCCCACGCGGCCCGCGTTGCGAGGAGTTTTCCGTCGTGGCTAGGAGAGAGGAAGGAGCAGGTATCAAATATACCTGTGACTGACGAACGACAACGCCACGACGGAAAAGAACCGCAACCTTTTCAAG
>JBCDLL010000062.1:0-20410 GCA_038745425.1 Verrucomicrobiota bacterium
CGCGGTGGGGAGGACGCCGCCACACCTTCGAGCAGCTTGGCCACCACATCGGCGGCGGAAAAGTCATCGGCGGCGGGCGGGAGGAACTCGGCCACATGGACGGCCTCGTTGCCGACGGTGACAATAGGAGCTTCGGTCGCACCCGAGGCACGGATTTGCCCCAGCCCGGCGGCGGCGAGCAAGCCGTTGCAAATGCACTCGCGCCCGTCGGCCTGTTCCTCGCAGCCGCCCTTGTTCAGAAACGGCGCAAGCGGCTCGCTCGGGCAGCGGTAGCCGGGGCTGCCGTCCTCCCGGCGGTAAGTCTGGCGGAGCAGTCCCACGTCGCAGACGCGCTCCCGCGCCGCGCTCACCTCCGCCTCGGAGAGCGTCCCGGGCAGCCGCGCCACCTTGAACGGGAAGCCGGTCGGCGACGCCTTCGGGTCGGTGAAAACGGCCAGCCCGCCCTGGCGGGACCGCTCGATCACCGCCGCCTTGATCGCCGGGGCCATGCCGGATTCCCGGCAGCAGGCAAAGGCGGTGCCCACCTGGACGCCGGCCGCGCCGTGCTCGAGCGCCTCCTCCAGCTTGCCGGGACGGCCGTAGCCGCCGGCCAGGAAGAAAGGCCGGCCCAGGTCGCGGAACTTGGCAAAGTCCGGCGCGTCGCGGGGGCCGTAGAGCGGCTCGCCCTCCGGCGTCAGCGTCATCGCACCGCGGGGCGGGGCATTGTGGCCGCCCGCCACCGGGTCCTCCACTATAAACCCGTCGATGTGCCCGGAGGCCTTCTTGGCCAGATTGCCCGCCAGAACGTGGGAGGTCACGATGGCCAGCATGGCCGGTCGCCGCAACGGGGGCGGTTCCACCCCGCGCTCGCGGCAGAAAGCGGCCGGGTCCAGCCGCATGGCCACGACCTCGTCCGGCGCCGCCCCGGCCACGTCCAGGCGGTACTCGACCGGTTCCAGCCGGGCAAGGCCGTCCAGCACACCGGGCACCTGCCGGGGAATGCCCGCGCCCATCAGCACAACGTCCACGTCGGCGAGCATCGCGCCGTACAGCGCATGCAGGGTGGGCACCTGGATTTTCTCGAGCAGATTCATGCCCACGGGATGGGCGTGCCCCTCCTTCGCCAGGAAGACCTCCGCAAAGGTGGCCGCGATCGTGAGCTCCTCCGACTCGGGCGAAGGCCGGGCCGAGAACATGGGGATGGATTTGTAGGGCCGGTCCGGCAGCTTGCCGTCGGCGAGAAAGTAACGGTCGAGCAGGCGATCGGCCGCCGCACGCAGGGGGAAGGCGGCCAACGCCCGGCGCAGGTGCCCGCCGGGGTCACCCTGCTGCAGCGTGCGGGTAAAGATGACGTCCAAACAGGTGCCGGAGATGACGCCAAGCTGCCCGGTGACCGAGACCGCCCGCGCCAGCGGCCAGCGCGAGACGCCGATGCCCATGCCTCCCTGGATGATGCGAAATGGAAAGGTTGTGCTCAAAGGGGCATCTCAGGTCAACCGGGCGGAAACGCAATGCCCAATCCGGCCGGTCCCGCAAGTAAAAGCCAAGCTAAAACGGATCAACGCGCGCTAATGGAAGCGACGGGGCGATGGAAAAAAGCCAAGCCGCCTTCGATCCGACCCGAGGCAGTCAGGCGGCCGCATGGTTGCTCGCATTATTATTAGATATGCTTCATTGCAGTCAAATTATTATCTTTTGCTCTAATGATTGCCGTCCGCCTAACGTGAGCAGTACCGCCATGACCTTGCCGCCTCGCCACCCCTTGCCGTCCCGCCCTTCCTCGCCACCGCCGCAGGCCGCTCCGCCGCACGGCAAACCGGGCGGCCATTCCGGCGGACCGCCTCACGGCGGAAGCATGATGTCGCCCCTGGCGCTCAACCGCATCTGGAGCGAAAGCGGCCAGCGCGCCCGCAACGGTCGGCCGCACACGGTGTACCTACACGTGCCGTTCTGCAAAAAGCGCTGCGACTTCTGCCCCTTTTTCATTAACCGCTTCAATGGCGAGGCGCTGGAGAACTACGTGGACGCGCTGGAGGCGGAAATCCGCCTGACGGCCGCGCAGGGCGGCATCGGCGAGGCGCCCATCCGGGCCGTCTACTTTGGCGGAGGCACGCCGAGCGATCTGGCTCCCGGGCACGTCCGCCGCCTGCTGACCGCGCTCCGGCGGGAGTTCCGGCTGGCGCCGGACTGCGAGATCACCATGGAAGGGCGCGTTTACGGCACCAGCGGCGAGCTTGCCCGGCAATGGCAGGAGGCCGGCATCAACCGCGTCAGCCTGGGCGTGCAGACCTTCAACACCCGGATGCGCCGCCTGCTGGGCCGGATCGAGCCGCGCGACAAGGTGCTGCAAGTCCTCAACGAGCTGACCGAAGTGGAGGGCATCACCGTCAACATCGACCTGCTCTACGGCCTGCCCGGCCAAAGCACCATGGACCTGCTCGACGAGCTCGAAACCATCTGCGAGCGGACCGACCTGCACGGCTTCGACCTCTACCACCTCAAGCTCTTCCCCGGCACCGCCCTGGACCGCGCGATCGCCGACGGCAAGTTGCCGCCCCTGGCCACGCTGCGGGAAAAGGCCCGGCAGTACACCGCCGCCAGCCGCTGGCTGCAAAGCACGGACTACCGGCAGATCACCACCTGCCACTGGGTGCGCGACCCGCGCGAGCGCAGCCGTTACAACCAGCTGGCCAAGGGCACCACCAATATCATCCCGCTGGGCTCCGGCGCCGGCGGGCGGCTCGGCGGCCACCAGTTCTACCAGGTCCGGCAGCTCGAGGACTACCTCTGCCAGGTCCGCCAGGGATTCAAGCCCCTGATGATGGGCGCCGGCCGGGGGCGCTACGCCGCGCTCAAGGACACGCTGAGCCTCGAGTTCGAACACGGCTACCTCAGCCGCCGCACCCGCCACAACCTGCTGGCGGCCGCACCCAAGGCCGAGCCGATGCTGCGGCGCTGGGCCGGCTGGGGCTTGCTGGAAGCGGCGGAGCGCACCGGGCACGCCCACCGGCTGACCACCCGCGGCCGGTTTTGGAGCCCCGAGATGCTCACCCATCTGGGCCGGGCCTTGCCGGCGGAAGAAGGCGTGCCGCGCGGGCATCACGGGTAAAGGCGCGCAACACGGTCATGCGCGGACAGGTTTTGCTGGTGGCGGCGCTGCGGCGGGCTAGCCTGACGGGATGAAAGCGATCTCCCCTCTCCTCGGCACCCTGTTGGCTGGCGCCATGCTGACCTTTGCCCCAACTCCGGCCCCGGCCGCCGAGGCTAAACAGGCTGTCCTTAAGGCCAACGACGGCTTTTACGCCGCGCTCAACCAAATGTTCACCGGCGACGCCGCGCCGATGCTGGCCGTGTGGTCGCACGCCGCCGACGTCACCTACCTCTCCCCCGACGGCCGCTACCTGACCGGCTGGGACGCGGTGAAGGCGGACTGGGAGATGCAGGCCAAGCTCAAGCTGGGCGGGGAGATCAAGCCCCGGGACGTGCGCGCGCTGGTCGGCCGGGAGCTGGCCGTGGTCCAGAACTGGGAGGAAGGCGGCAACACCAACGCCGGCGGCCGGGCGGTGGAGGTCAAAATCCGCGCGACCAACGTCTATCGCCTCGAAGACGGCCAGTGGAAAATGGTCAGCCACCACGCCGATCCGCTGCCCTTTCTGCAAAAAGACGACTAACCGCCGACCCGCTATTCCCGACCAAACCCGCGCCCGCCGATGTCCGCCCCCGCGATCTCCTTTTCCAAAACCACGCCGCAACTGCGCATCTTCGACGAAGCCAAGGCCCGCCAGTTCTACCTGGACTACCTGGGCTTTGCGCTGGACTGGGAGCACCGCTTCGGGCCCAACATGCCGCTTTACTGCCAGGTCTCGCGCGACGGCTGCACGCTGCACCTGACCGAGCACCACGGCGACGCCACGCCCGGCTCCGGCGTCTGCATTCAGTGCGGCGACCTCGACGCCTTCCTGGCCGAGCTGCGCGGCAAGGACTACCGCCACCTCAACCCCGGCATCGAGAAAATGCCCTGGGGCAGCCGCAATCTGCAGCTGACCGATCCCTTCGGCAACCGCCTCACCTTCACCAACGCCATCAGCACGGCGTGAGCGGAAGTGCCACCGGCGCTCGCCCAAGGAGCGGTTAGAGCATTTTAAACGAAGTTGCAGCCTTAGTTCGGTAGCCGCCGACGTCCCGGCGGCGGAATCCGTTACCCGTCCGATTATCGAGGCGGGCAAGGGACTGCCCGCCCTGCCAAGGTTCGATGCTCACCAGAGATCACTTGGCGATGACATGATTTAGGGTGCTTTACGGCGAAGCCACCGGTCGGCTTACATCGGTAATGAATTTGAGTTCGCCATCCTCTACCCCGATCTTATGTAAGGCTCTGCTTGAATAGCCGGGTCGCTCGTCGTAGAGCACCAGTGCCCACTCGGGAGGGAGACTAAAGATCATCTCCACATCCTGCTTGCGCTCGAAGTTGAAGTCGTAGTCAGGATGCTCCGGAGTGAACCGGGAGAACCGGTACCGCGTAAAGCCACTTTGGCCAGACGCCTTGATGAATCTAAGCTGCATTTCGGTGGCCTCGGCATCGCTTTCCAGCGGGTGAAGCAACGCCTCGAGCGCGGCGGCATCGCCGTTTCGAATGGCCGGAATGGCGGCGTCGAGAAAGGCCTGCTCCGGTAGGGAGAGCTGCGGTGGCAGCTCGTTGCCATCGCCGTCGGTCACCAGGTCGCGCAGGTGCGGGTCGACGTGCACGATAACGGTGGACTCCGGGTGTTCCCGCTGCTTCCCACTCTTAATGGCGGCTTTGATTTCCTCCAGCATGGCCATCGTCACTGGGCTGTTCGGTTCTACATAAACGCCGTTTGCTCGAAAGCTGCTGAGCACACCCTTCTCCACCTCGAAACGGACCTTGCCCAGTTTGCCAGGCGCCACACTGGAGGAAACCAGATTCCCGCCAAACTGCTGCATTCCCGGCGACTGGGCCGGGCCGACCCAGGTCGCGTAAATTTCCTCGCCGCTTTCCGGGGCCAGGAACTCGACGGATTGGATGTGGGCCTCCGGAGTGATGTGTACAAAGTCCACCATGTCACCGTCGCCGTTGATCGCAATGACGGTCACGTTCCGGTCGGTGACACCCTCGAGCTGCGGGCCGGTCTCCGGCGCCTCGCCGCCGCACCCGGCTAAGACGAGGAGCCCCGCCAGAACCGCTCCGCGCATGGATCGCATCGGGCCATTCAAACCCGGGGGCGTGCCGGGCGCCATCCGGGAACGGGCACCAGTCGTGAAAAGGGGACGCGGCATCCCCTCAATCCACCGGGTAGCCCAGGTCCGGGTTGAGGGCCTTGGCCCGGTCGAGGGCCTTCTGGGAGTTGGCGTCGTCGCCCTTGGCGCGGTAGGTGTAGCCGAGCGCCCGCCAGGCGGGGGCGTGCTGGTCCTGCAGCTTGACCACTTTCAGGTAGCAGGTGTGCGCCTTTTGCAGGTCGCCCTTGGTGGCGTAGGCGCCGGCCAGGCCGTACCAGCCGCCGATCATCCGGGTGTCGAGGTTGAGCGCGGTGCGGTAGGAGTCGATCGCCTCGTCGTGGCGGCCTTGGCCGCGCAAGGCGTTGCCGCGGTTGACCCAGGCCTGCTCGTACTTTGGGTCGATCTTGACCGCCTCATCGAAGGCGATGAGCGCCTTGCGGTAATTCTTCTCCCGCATGTAGAGCACGCCCATGTTGTTGAAGGCGCGGGAGGCGTTGGGGTCGAGCTGGAAGGTTTTGCGCAGGGCGTCCTTTTCGGTGGCTGTGGCGCCGGCGCGCTTGGCGGCGATGGCGACATCGAACCAGGCCTGGGCGGACTCGGGGTTCTCCTTCGCCTTTTCCTGGAACTTGGCCAGGTTGGCCTTGGCCCGGCCGGGGTCAGCCGACTGCGCGAACGCGGTCGCGGGCAGCAGCGCCGCCAGGATCAAGGGGAGCGCGCGCCTAAGAGGAAGGGTTGCCATAGTTGATCTCCTCGTAGTTGTAGATGCCGCCCCAGGGGCCGATGCCGGTGCCGACCTGCTCGCTGGTCATGACGGGCGCGCCGGGGATGCCGTAGGGCCCGGAGTAGTCCTGGTAGTAGACGCCGCCGTACTCGCCGCCCTGGCCGCCACCGGCGGTGCAGCCCGCCAGGAGGCCGGCCGCGCCCACCCCAAGAACGGCCGCCAGCCGCCGGGAATAACACCGCGTTTGGGTCTTCATTTTGTGAGAACTTGCCATTGCCAAGCGCGGATGTAAACGCTAGCGTGCCGCCGACTTAAAATAGTTTTACCAAGGAAAATTTTATGGAAACAACCCTCATTCTGCTCAAACCGGACTGCGTGAGCAAAGGCTACTGCGGCGAGGTGCTCAAGCGCTTCGAGGCAGCCGGCTTCATCATCCGCGGCGCCAAGATGCTGCAGCTGACGCCGGAGCTGCTCAAGGAGCACTACGCCCACGTGGCCGACAAGCCGTTCTTCCCCGAGCTGGAGCAATTCATGAGCGAGACGCCCGTCATCGCGCTGGCCATCGCCGGCGAGGGCGTCATTGCCCAGGTCCGCACCCTGCTGGGCCCGACCGACTCCGCCGCCGCCGAGAAAGGCACCATCCGCGGCGACATGGGCGTCGACAAAATGGTCAACGTGGTCCATGCCTCCGACAGCCCGGAAAACGCCGCGATTGAGCTCAAGCGCTTCTTCCGCGAGGGCGAAGTCTTCGACTACACGAAGTAGGCGCGGCCGCCCCATTCCCGCTTGCCCCGCCGGGCGCATGCCCACAGGGTAGGCAGCCGTGAAGGCAATCCTCCGCTCCCCGCTCTGGCTCCAGATCCTGGTCGCGATTGCCCTGGCGGGGCTCACCGGCTACCTGATTGGCCCGCAGAGCCCGTTTGACCTGGCGGGGTCGGTCTTCGCCGCCAACACGATCTGGTGGCTGGATTACATCGGCGACCTCTTTCTGCAAGCGCTCAAGATGATCGTGGTGCCGCTGATCGCGGCAGCGGTCATCACCGCCGTGGCCAACATGGGCAAGGAGCACGCCTTCGGGCGGCTCGGCCTGAAGGTGATCGGCCTCTACGCGCTCACCACCCTCTTTTCGGTCTGCACCGGGCTGTTCTTCGTCAATGTCATCCAGCCGGGCGACGTGCCGGAAAGCGTCGCCAACGCGCTGCAGGGCCAGTCGATGAGCCCGGAAGAGCTCGAGGCCACCGTCGGCCAAAGCACGGAGGAGGACATCTGGGGCATCTTCAAGCGGATGATCCCGGCCAACGTGCTGGCGGCGGGCTCCGACAACCGGGCGCTCCTGGCGCTGATTGTGTTCTGCATCCTCTTCGGCTTCTTCCTTGG
Organism: Verrucomicrobiota bacterium; assembly: GCA_038745425.1. Classification (GTDB taxonomy): domain Bacteria; phylum Verrucomicrobiota; class Verrucomicrobiia; order Methylacidiphilales; family UBA1321; genus CAWUJC01. Next base: position 7,313 of record JBCDLL010000062.1, read on the forward strand.
CCAGGCCACGCAAAACGACGGCGTGCGCGCCGTCCGCGCGGCCTTCGACGGGCTTTACGAGATCATGCTGCGCATCACCGACTTTGTGATGAAGTTCGCGCCGATCGGCGTCTTTGGCCTGGTGGGGGAAACGGCCGCGCAGGTCGAGCTGCAGCAGCTTTGGTCGCTGGTGGCCTACTTTTTTACGGTGGTGGCCAGCCTGGGCTTCCACCTCTTTGTCACGCTGCCGGTGCTGCTGGTGGTGATCGGGCGGGTCAAGCCCTGGCGGCACTTTGCGGCCATGTTCCCGGCGCTGCTGACGGCGTTTTCGACCAGCTCGAGCTCGGCCACCCTGCCGCTGACCTTGGAGTGCCTGCAGGAGCGCGCCAAGGTCTCGCCCCGGGTAAGCAACTTTACCTGCCCGCTCGGCGCCACCATCAACATGGACGGCACCGCCCTCTACGAATGCGTGGTGGTGGTCTTCCTAGCCCAGGTCTGGGGGCTCGAGCTGACCCTGGCGCAGCAGTTTCTGGTGGTGATCCTGGCCCTGCTAACCAGCGTGGGCGTGGCCGGGGTGCCTTCGGCCAGCCTGGTCGCGATCGTCGTGATCCTGGCCGCGGTCGGCCTGCCGGCCGAGGGCATCGGCATCATCTTTGTCTTCGACCGCATCCTCGACATGATGCGCACCGCGGTCAACGTGTTCAGCGACTCGGTCGTCGCCGTCCTTGTCGCCCGGACCGAAGGCGAGACGGACGTCCTCGCGCAGACCGTCCCGGCCAAGGCGTGAGGCGATGCCGAACGGTGTACAGCGGCGGAGCAGGAGCTCCGCCCTCCGCTTTGGGTCGTGACCTGGTGGCGGCCGACGGCAAAAGGTCAAAAGAGAGAATCGCACCAAAACGGCAATACTGGGTGCAGCGTCACGCTGCCTGGCGGCGGAGCAGGAGCTCCGCCCTCCGCTTTTGGTCGGGCACCGGTGGCGGCTAGCGGGCCGAGGTCGAAAGAGAGAATCACACCATTACGGCATAACTGGGTGCAGCGTCACGCTGCCCGCCTAGAAACAGATGCTTTGGCGGATGACGGCCGCGAGGGGGTTCTGCTCGATCTCGAGGATGCGCATTTCGCGCTCGGCGGCGGCCGGGCTGTCGCTGGCGTGGGCGCCGTTGATCATCATGGACACGCCGAACTCGCGGCGGATGGTTCCGGGCGGGGCCTTCGCCGGGTCGGTCGGCCCGAGCACCTCGCGCATTTTGGCGATGGCGTCCTTGCCCTCGTAGCGCAGAATCATGACCTTGACCGTGCCGGGGGCGTTGCGTTCTTCGGGCGTGCGGCATTGGCCGGGCTTGCGCCCGGTCATGAATTCGATGAGCGAATCGAAGCGCCGAGCGCCGGCGGTTTCGCCCAGCGCCTCGACCATCTTGGTGCGCACGTCGGCGTAAAATTCCTCCATCTGCGCCACCCGCAGGTAGTCGACCTTGGCGGCGGTGATGCGGAGATCCGTGCGGGAAAAAATGTTGATGATGCTGCCCGGGCGGCCGCAGGGGAAATCGAAGTTGTCCGGCTTGATGATGACGACCGAGCGCTGGTAATCCGCCGCCTCGGACTCGGAGCGCGGCACCGCTTTGGCCACCGGGTCCGCTTGGCGCTGCTCCGCGCCGCGGGCAAAGAGCGCCAGCAGGCGGGTGGCGCTGCGGCTGTTTTCCGGGCAGAAGACGGCGGGCTCGAAGTAGATCACCTTGCCGGAGTCGTCGCGGACGAAATCGCCGTAGGTGCGGCGGATGCTGGGCGTCTCATAGTCGCCGACGGCCTCCTTGATTTTGGCGATGGCGTCCGGACCCTGGAAGAGCAGGAGCAGGCAGCGCTGGCGCAGGCCGTCCTGGCGCGGGCTGTAATTCTTGGTCACGTAGTCGTGCACCAGCATGGAAAGGCGCGGGTCGGTGTCGCCCGCCAGCGAGTCGCGGGAAAGGAGCTCGGCCAGCTCGCGCGCGAATTCCGGGCTCGGCGCAAAGACCATCGCCCCGGCGAGGTCCAGCGCCGTGCGCGTGAGCAGGCGGGTCAGCACGCCCCCGGTGCGGGCCTTGGCCAGGGCGCTGGGGTTGAGCACCACGCAAGAGAGCTCGCCGGACGCGCTTGGAGGGGTGGACGCACTCATGATAACGACTGGTAGGGCGGCCATCAGCCTAACCGAGTTTTTACACCGGTCAACGTGGAAAACAGCTTCGCGGACTTGCTCCACGCTTTCTGTTGCGCCCGGAGACATTTTGGCTAACAAAGAAAGACCACGCCTTTTTCAATCCGCAGCCCCTCCCCGTTTCATGAGTATTTTCGACATCCAGATCATCGCCCGCAACTACGACAAGGGCCGCCCGCACTTCAGTCCCATCGTGATGGATCGAATCCGTCGAGTGGTCGGCTCCCATCGCCATTTCGGGCACGTCGCCGACATCAACTGCGGCATGGGCGAATCCACCCTGGCGCTGCGGACCATTGCCGACCGGATCAGCGCCTCGCACCCGACGGCGGCCATGCTGGAGCTGGCGCCGCCGGACCCGAAGATCACCTACCAGGTCAACAGCGACCAACAGCTGGACCTGCCCGACGCCTCGGTGGACTTCGCCCTCCTTCACCTCGCCTTCCATTGGCTGGAGCGCAAAAATATGGCCCGCGAGCTGCACCGCGTGCTTAAGCCGGGCGCCTGGCTGGTCATCTACCAGAACGCGTTCTCCGGCACCATGCACTTCTGCCCGGAGTTTACGGATTGGTACCACGGCGCCTTTCAGGAAAAGATGGGTTTCCCCTTCAGCGAGCACCAAGAGCTGACCATGGACGAAGCGGAGGACTACGGCTTTGACTGGGTCGAGCGCGAGCGCTACAGCCACGACGTCATGTTCACCAAGGACGAGCTGGTGCATTACCTGCTGACCCACGTGACGGCCAACGACCCCGAGCTGGATGACACCTCCGACGCCGAGCTCAACGACCAGTGGGAGGAGAATAAAAAGTGGCTGGACGCGGAGCTAAAGGCCTTTTTCCGCAAAAAAGGCCACCTTTTCCCCTTCGGCGGGTCCATTTGGTACCTCAAAAGCCGCGCTCAGTAGCTTCTCAGAGGCCCCGGAAATGGGGTTTTCCCTGGGCATTTACCGGGGAAATTAGCTTTTTCGGGCCCGAAAAAGAAAAAACTTATCTTTTTTTTGAACCAAGGCGCACCCCGCGTGTCTTACCCAACAGAAAGTTTAAGTTAGTTCGTTAGCTCTCCTCCTAGTCAACAAGCGGCGCTCCCCCTAGCGCCGCTTGTTGCTTTTAGGGGTGGGAATCCCGCTCCAAGGCCGGTTTTTCGCGAGCGCAAAGAGGGTTGCCAAGCCAGGCGGCAGCCCCCATGATGCCCGGCTCCAACCCACCCCCCTAGCTATGCGTCACACCATTTCCGTCCTGGTTGAAAACAAATTCGGCGTGCTCACCCGCATCGCGGGCCTCTTCAGCGGCCGCGGTTTCAACATCGACACGCTCAACGTGGGCCCGACCACCGAGGCGGCCACCTCCCGCATGACCATCGTGGTGATGGGCGACGACCGCGTGCTCGACCAGGTCGTCAAGCAGCTCAACAAGCAGGTCGACGTCATCCAGGTAATCGACTTCCGCGACGGCGAATACGTCGACCGCGAGCTCGTGCTGGTGCGCGTGAAGGTCGACGGCAAGACCCGCGCCGAAGTCATGCAAATCTGCGACATCTTCAGGGCCAAGATCGTCGACGTGCAGGCCCACAGCCTCACGATCGAAGTCACCGGCGACGAGGGCAAGATCAACAAGTTCCTCCGGCTGATGGACAACTTCGGCGTGCAGGACCTTTCCCGCACCGGCAAGGCCGCCCTGCCCCGCAAGTAGGGCCGCCTTTTTTTGTTTTCAAGCGCTTTCAACTCCGCCAAAGTGCGCCTCCCCCACGCCGCGCGGCGGCGGACCCGACAACCCCCAACCGACCCGATCTAAGCCCCCAAGAAGCACCCACCATGCCTGCCAAAGTTTACACCGCCAAAGACGCCAAGCTCGCCGACCTCAAGCGCAAGAAGATCGCCGTGATCGGCTTCGGCTCGCAGGGCCACGCCCACGCGCTCAACCTCAAGGACAGCGGCTGCGACGTCACCATCGGCCTCTACGCCAAAAGCAAGTCCATCCCCGTGGCCAAGAAGGCCGGCTTCAAAGTGCTGGACAACGCCGCGGCCGTCGCCGCCTGCGACGTGATCATGATCGCGGTGCCGGACATGAAGCAGAAGGCCGTCTACGAGCGCGACATCGCGCCCAACCTGGCCCCGGGCAAAACGCTCGTCTTCACCCACGGCTTTGCCATCCACTTCGGGCTCATCGTGCCGCCCAAGGGCATCAACGTCATCATGGTCGCGCCCAAGGGCCCGGGCCACACCGTGCGCAGCCAGTTTGCCGACGGCAAGGGCGTGCCCACGCTCATCGCCGTCCACCAGGACCCGTCCAAAAAGTCGAAGAAGATCGCCCTGGCCTGGGCGGCCGGCATCGGCGGCATCCGCGCCGGCGTGCTCCAGACCAGCTTCAAGGAAGAGACCGAGACCGACCTCTTTGGCGAACAGGCCGTCCTCTGCGGCGGGGTCAGCGCGCTGATGAAGGCCGGCTTTGAGGTCCTGATTGAAGCCGGCTACCAGCCCGAGATGGCCTACTTCGAGTGCCTGCACGAGATGAAGCTCATCGTCGACATGGTCAATGAGAGCGGCATCGCCGGCATGCGTTTTTCCATCAGCGAGACCGCCGAGTACGGCGACTACACCCGCGGCCCGCGCGTCATCACCGCGCAAACCAAGAAGGCCATGCAGAAAATCCTTAAAGAAATCCAGACCGGCAAGTTCGCCCGCGAGTGGGTGGCCGAAGCCGAGGCCGGCTTCCCCAAGTACAAGCGCTTCCAGAAGGACGAGGCCAAGCACCCGGTGGAGAAAACCGGCGCCCGCCTGCGTAAGATGATGCCCTGGATCGGCAAGAAGAAGATCAAAGGCGCCCAGGCGGCGTACTGATCGCAGCCCTGCGAAATGCGATTCCGCCGCTGGGGTCGCGGCCGACTGCCAGGTCCGGCGGTTACCGGCACAAGGTCACGCCACGCCGGGGTAGCCGTCGATGTCCCCATCGACGGTGCTCCTAGCACGCCGCCCACGAGATAAAATTCCGCCGCTGGCCTCGCGGCGGAACAGAAGCTCCGCCCTCCGCTTGAATCCGCTCCTCGCCGCCGCCACAAAGTCCGCTTGCGTCGCGGGTTCCCGCGTGACAGTCTCGCGGGTCTGATGACTCCCCGTTCCGCTTCCCGATGGTGGCCCGTGCTGGCCGTATTGGCGGGGGCGCTGCTGGCGCCGCTGGCCTCCCCTGCGCAAACCCAGGATCCGGCCAAGGTCGCCGAGCTGCGCAAGCAGTTCACCAAGGGCCAGGCCCTGATGGACGAGGGCAAAATGCTGGAAGCACTTGATGTCTTCGACGCCATCCTGGAGCAGGAACCCAAGGCCCGGGGCTCGCTGGTGATGGCCGCGGTCATCAACATGAACCTGGCCCGCTTCTCCAAGGCGATCGAGCTGCTCAACCGCTTCCGCGCCCTTGAGCCGAACGACCCCAACGGCCTCACCATGCTCATCCCCGCCTACCAGGCGCTCAACGACACGGCCAAGGCCAACGAAATCGTCGCCCAGCTCAAGCAGCTCCACGCCAGCGGCACCGTGCCCGCCCTCAGCCAGGAGGACTACTTTCTGCGCGAGCGCATCCAGCGCCCGGACGGCAGCCAGATCGAAATCCTGGAGGCCTACGACTTCCGCCAGCCGCCCTTCCACCGCCTCTTTGCCCGCGAGCTCAACCCCCAGGGGCGGACCAAGCGCCAGGTCTTCCTGCTCTACGATCCCGAAGCCTCCCGCAAAGTGGCCGCGATGGACTCCAAGCTGCGCAACGCCCAAGTCTTTTTCCTGACCGAAGACGTCCGCAACGCGCAGGGGGACCTCACCGCCGTCAACGTCTACCGCCAGGTCTTTGCCCCGCCGCCCTACGAGAAAGCGCGCGACTGGATGACCAGCGCCATTCTCATGGCGCCCAAGCCAATCGCCCAGAGGACGGTCAAGGACGGCAAGGTCGTCTTCCCCGCGCCAACGCTTTCGCGGTAAGTGGCGGCCGACTAACGCGTCTTGGAACCGATCGCCCCGCTGACGGTGGACTTGTTCTTGCGCTGCAGGCGGCGCTCCTTGGTCGCGGGCTTCACCGTCGGCGGCGCCAGGTAGCTGCAACGGCCGTCCGCCTGCCACTTGTTGCGGCCCACGTAAACGACCGCGACGTAGTTATCGCGCCGGTAGCCGGGCTTGTCCTCGTAAAGGTTCATCACCCGCTCAAGGTCGGCCACGGCGGTCTCCTTGGTGTGGCCCCAGCCGTTGGGCTGGATGATCACCCGCCGCCAACCTTTGGCGAGGGCCTCCCGCTCCTTCTCGCGGGCCCGGGCTTTCTTCTCACCGGCGGACTTCTGGGCGGCCGCCGGCTTCGCCTCGGCGGGAGCCTTCTCTGCCGCCTCCTGAGCGGAGGCAGAGGACAACGCCGCCGCCAGGAAAACGGCGCCAAAGAGGGGGAGTCGGGTCAAGCGCATGAGTCGGCCAAACTGCCACAACCGCCGCCCAAAAGCGAGGCTAGAAACTGCCCTCGACACCGACCGCCGCTTCTTCTGCTTCAGTTTGATCTCGGAAAAAAATGATGGCTTCGTCTTCCGGCCAACCTTCTGTTACGAACGAGCGAAAGATCCACATAATCCTGAGACTCCCAGAACAGTGCAATCGGGTCTGGAAAGGGGCACCTCCCGCCTTCCGGGACTCCTCTAGCAGTTCCAACATTCTCGATAATGGCATCGTAATCTGGTGCTCTCCGTATCCGGACAAGACCTGCAAGCTGACTTCGGCAATATTGCTCCGTAAACGGTTGACGATCTCAGGAGGGACGCCGGTCTTCTCCAACGCCTCCAACTCCCGCTCAATGTCCGAGAACAAGGACATCAACAAAAAAGGAGAGTAGAGACCTGAGGGCGCGGCCGAGTCATCGACATATCTCCATCGCCCATGGCCTTCGCGATCTTCCGGAGCAATGTCCATCGTCCGCGCGATAAAGGTTGGCCGCGGCCACCACCAGACCGGCACGTTCAGCACGTAATGCGTCTGGCGGACGTGGGCCGTGTCCAGGTTGAGTTCCGTGGTCGAGCGGTAAATCCAATGCGGGCGCAGATACCACATGGGCAGCCCCACCAAGACCAGCACGCCCAACACCACCGAAATCCGCCCCCGCCAGTTCATCGGCTCCAAGCATGAACACTCCGGGCCCGCCTGGCGAGACTGGAAGCCATTCCGAAACCTCCACGCGGCCCGCGTTGGGAGGGATTATTGGATCGCTTCTACGGCCGCCGCGCGGGCGAAAATTTGGGACGCTCGGGCAGCTCGGGGAGCGGGTCGTCCGGCACCTCGGGCAGGGCCGTCTCCGGGTTGGCCACCGGCTTGCGCGGGTCAAACACCTTGGGCGTGCCCCCACGAATCGTCTGCTCCTGCCGACTGAGGCTGCGGATGATAAAGTCCTCCGCGTCCGGCAGCTCGGTGGGGGGGTGCGGCCGCCAACTGGAGTGCCGGCCAATGCTGAATTCGCTCGGCACGACTTGGCCGGGCCGATACCGCGACAGAAAGTGGCTGATGAGATCAAACCTGATCACGGCGTCGACGAGGCGCTTCTCCCGCAGCGCCCGGAGCAGGTTGCGGCGCACCGCCGTTCTCAGTTTTTCCCGGGCTTCGGCCTGCTGCTCGATGCCGTCGATGCGCCGGAGTTCCGCCTCGATGCTGTCGATCCGCGCGAGCACTGTGCCCCCGGAGTGGTGCGAATGCCCCAAGCGGTAAACGTCGACCAAGATCCAGCGGCTCTCGCTGCCGTCCTCCAGCGGCTCGGTTTCCGGAGTCAGAAAGGTTGGCCGTGGCCACCACCAGACCGGCACGTTCAGCACATAGTGCGTCTGGCGAACGTGGGCCGTGTCCAGATTCAGCTCCGTGGTCGAGCGGTAAATCCAATGCGGGCGCAGGTACCACATGGGCATCCCCACCATCACCAGGACGCCCAACACCACCGAAATCCGCCCCCGCCAGTTCATGGACCTATGATCAATCACCCGGCGGGAAAAGGCAATGTCCCGGGGCCACCCACAAAAAAGCGGCACCGAAGTGCCGCTTTTTTTGGATGAGTGAGAACCGTCGATGGGGACATCGACAGCGCTCGGATTGTCGAAAAAGACTACCCACGGAAAGCCGGAGCCTTCCGGCTCCGGCCAACTGGGTGCAGCGTCACGCTGCTACTTTTCCTTGGCGCCGGAGACGATGATCTGGCGGCCCTGGAAATCGCTCTGGTTGAGCGCCTCGGCGGCGGTCTTGGCGGAGTCCAGGTGGCTCATCTCGACAAAGCCGAAGCCCTTCGAGCGGCCGCTACGGCCCATCACCACCTCGCAGCTGCTGACTTGGCCGTGCTGGCTGAAGAGGTCAAAGAGGTCGCTCTCCTGGCACTCATAAGCCAAATTGCCCACGTAGAGGCGCGGGGTGACGATCTCGAAGGCCTCGGGACCGCGGTCCTCGCGGGGCGCGCGGCTCTCCTGCGGCTGGTCGTCGGCCACTTCACGGTCGAAGTGCTCGATGGGCTCGTCGGTCTCGGGAGCCTGATCGACGGGGCTGTCTTCAAAGCGCTTCTCGCGCCGGGGACGGCGTTCGCGGTTTTCGCGGGGTTGGCGCTCGCGACGCTCGCGGGCGGGCTTTTCCTCTTCTCCGCTCGGGAAGAGCCAAGCCAGGAAGCGGCTCACGACGCCCTGGGGCTCCTGCTTCTTGGGCGCGCGGTCGCGGTTGCGGCCGCCGCGGCCCCGGCCGCCTCGGTTGCGGCCCTGGTTCGGGTTCTGGTTGTTTTGATTGCGGTTGCGGCCGCCGCGGCGGCGGCGCGGGCGGCGGGTGCCGCTGCCGTTCTGATGTTCAGTTGTGCTCATGGTTCGTTTCGGGTTGCGACAGGAACGAGGAACCAGGCGGGCCCGGCGGACGCGTCAGTGCGGCGGCGGGGCCTGTTGGGTGGGGGGTGCCTGTTTTCGGTGCTTCTTACTTGGTCGAGGGCTCTCCCTTGGCGGCCTGGTAGCTCTCCCGGGCGGAGGTGGTCTCCACTTCCGGGTTGCGCAGTACCTTGCCGTAGAGCAGCGTGGCCGCGACCGCGCCCAAAATGGGCCCGACCCAATACACCGACTGGTTGACGAATTCCGTGGAATAGTAGCCCGTGACCAGGGCGGGACCGAAGGCGCGCGCGGGGTTGAACGCCGCGCCGGTACTCGGTCCGGCCAGGAAGATGCAGGCCGTGACGGTCAGCCCGATGGCCAGACCGGCGGCGGGGATGGCCTCTTTCGGGGCCACGGCCACGCCGTAGATCACGGTCATCAGGAAGAACGTGCCAATGAATTCCAACAGAAAGGCTTTCCAGTAGGGCATGGTCGGGTCCATGAGGACGGCGGCGCCGGCTTCGACGGCTCCCATGTCGTAGATGATCCAGACCAGCAGCGCGGCGATCGTAGCGCCGAGCAACTGGGAGACGATGTAGCCGCCCGCCTTCGCTCCGCCGATCTTGCCGTCGGCCAGAAGCGCGACGGTGACGGCGGGGTTGATGTGGGCGCCCGACACGCTGCCCAGGGCAAAGATCATCACGGCGACGATCAAACCATGGGCAAAGGCCGGCACGAGGATGCTCGCGCCTTCGCCGGTGTTGTGGTGGATGGAAACCACGCCAACAAAGACGAGGGCGAACGTGGCGATGAATTCGGCTACAAAACTCCTCATTCCTGTCCTTTCGGAGCCCACACCCTAACCGGGCGCCTCTTGGAAGCAATGCAAATCTTCCCCCCGGCGGACCGAAGTCGCGCTTCGCCCGCCTCCTGGCACGTGTCCGGCTGCTTATGGGGGTACGGTCATCAACCCAAATTCGGTAAAACTTACCCATATGCCTGCAATACAGGGATTTCTCATTGATTTGGACGGCACGCTCTACCAGGGCGACGAGCTCATTCCCGGCGCGGCGGAAGCCCTCGGCCGGATGGAAGCGGCCGGCGTGCCCTACCGCTTCGTCACCAACACCACCAGCAAGCCGCGCCACGACATCGTGGCCAAGCTGCGGCGCTTGGGCGTCCAATCCAACCCGGAGCACATCTTTACCGCCCCGGCGGTGGCGCGCAGCTACCTGCTCAAGCAGGGGATCAAAAAGTGCTTCTTTCTCCTGCGGGCGCCGCTCCTGGCCGACCTGGAGGGCATCGAGGTGGTCGAGCGCGACCTGCCCGGAGCCGTCGTCATTGGCGACATGGGCGACGACTTTACCTACAACAAGCTCAACCGCGCCTTCCGCTACCTGCAGGAGGGCGCCGCCTTCATCACCATGGCGCGCAACCGCTACTTCAAGAGCGGGGGCAAGCTCTGCCTGGACGTGGGCGCCTTCGTCGCCGCCCTGGAGTACGCCTCGTCGCGGGAGGCCACCCTCATCGGCAAGCCCAGCCCGGCCTTCTTCGCCGCTGCGCTTGAGAGCATGGGCCTGGAGCCCGGCCAAGCCGCCATGATCGGCGACGACAGCGAAAGCGACGTGGCCGGTGCCCAGGCCGTCGGGCTCACCGGCATCCAGGTGCGCACCGGCAAGTTCCGCCCCGAGCTGCTCGATACCGCCGGCATCACGCCCGACCACACCGTCGCCTCCCTGGCCGACGCCCCCGCCCTGGCGGGGATTTAACCGCCTGCGAGTGCCTTCACGCCGGATCGATTCTCCATTCAAATTCGCTGAACACGATCTCCCAGACCGCGCCGCTGGCGAACCGGATGCGGTGGCGAAAATGCCCCGCATCCACCGATGAAAAGTCGTCCTCAAGCCAATCATCACGGCCCGGTCCGCCCGGGCCCTGACCTCCCCCCTCTCCCAAGCGATAGCGTCTGACGCGACCGTAGCGAAGCCACAGCCGCTGGTCGTGGTAAGAAAGCAAAAACTCGGCCTCAATCTCCGTGGCGACCTGTTGCGGATCATCTTGCTCCCGGCGGTGGCGCACCTGCACCGACTCCAACCACGCGTCGTGCGGGTGACCGTAGTCCTGTCCGGGCTGATTCCGCCAGTCCGCAAAAGCAAAGGCCCGGACCGAAGCCGGGAGTTCGGACGCGCTCATCGTACCCGAAAGTTAAAGGCGTCCTGCCAGACACACAATCCGTCGGGCTGTGGCGGGCAATCCTCCCATCCTCACTTCACCTCGTCGGCGGAGGCGCGGGTGCTGTGGTGGTTCCATCCGCTCAGCACCAGCCGCTCGTTGGGATGGGCGTTGCCGGGTTCAATCCGGTCGTTGCCGGCGTGAAGCTGGGCCAGCACCGTCTTGCGCACGTGGTGGGAGTGGTTAGGCCGCGAGCCGTGCAGGGTGAAGTAATGGAAAAAAGCCACGTCGCCGGGTTTGGCTTCCAGCGCGACGGCGCCCTTGCCCTCCAGCGGATAGCGGTCGAGCAGCTCGCTCTCCTGCGTACCGGAGGTACCCTCCGCGCGCCCCAGCCGGTGGCTGCCGGGGTAGACGCGCAGGCAGCCCATGTCGTCGGTGGCGGGGGAGACGTGGATAATGGCGGCGATCATCGAGTCGCGCTCGCTGGGGAAGTAGGACCAGTCTTGGTGCATGGGGAAGGGAGCGCCCTTGCCGCCGGGCTTCTGGAAGAGCTTGGTGTGGTGCAACACGATGTCCGGCCCCAGGATGGACGCGGCGACATTGAGGAAGGCGGGGTCGAGCAGGGCGCGCGTCCAGGCGGCGGAGTACTGCTGCACGTTGTGGGTGTGGAAGATGACCCTGCCCGCCGCGCCGAGCTTTTCCATCTGCGGTCCCTTCCAGCCGGCGTTGACCTCCGGGCTGGCGGCGCGGAACTGCGTCACGATCCGGTCGAAGTCGGCTTCGAGTTCGGCCATCCGGTCGGGGGGGAACAGGCCCCTGGCCAGGTAGTAGCCCTTCTCCTGGAAGAAGGCGGTGATGTCGGTGTCGGGGGTGGCGAGGCTGGGGGTCATGAGGATCAGTCAGGTTGAGGGGTGGATTTCGGGTTTGGTTTGTGATTATCAATTTAGGTCGAACCGTTTGCAGATGGAATGCATAGAGCGGACATTAATTTGATGAAAACGGCCAAAGTGCTTCCACCCCTACTTCGCCTTCCTTCGCTGGAGTGGGAGGAATCCACCGGCCGGCACGCGGTGCGCTTCAGCACGGGCGGGTCCGTCCGTTTTGACCGCAGCCCCACCAACCTGCGCCACCGCCACGACTACTGGGAAATCTGCCTGGTGCTCTCGGGTGCCGGCGTCTACCACCACGGCGACCGCTCCCATGCGCTGGAGCCGGGCGATCTCTTCCTCGCCGATCCGGGCGTCACCCACGAGATCACCAGCTACAAAACGCGCGACCTGGCGCTTGTCTTTTTCAACGCGCGGATCCTCGGGACACCCTCCCCGCTGGGCGAGCGCGCGGAGGACGGGTGGGTCGCGCGCTTCCTGGAAGGCCACGCCGTCCACGCCGCGCGCTGCCAACGGCTGGAAGCCTACCTGCACTGGTTCCGGCCCGGTCAAATGCGCGGCGCACTGGGCGAGGCCATCGCTCGCCAGCAGATGCGGCTCCTGGTCTATGAAATGCTCGCCGCGCTCACCACCTCGACGGGCCGGGGGCGGAAGCGATCCCAACCGTCGCGACCCGATCAACTCGAACTCGCCCTGCGCCACATCAGTGCCCACGTCGGCGACCCTTTGCGCGCGGCCGACGTGGCCACCGCCGTTCATGCCTCGGAGCGCACCCTGCGCCGGCTCTTCCGTCGCCACCTCGGCCGCGGCGTGCTGGAGCTCATCCACGAACGCAAGCTGGCCTACGCATGCCAGCAACTGCTGATGCGCTTTCCCGTAAGCGAGGTAGCCGAGCGCTGCGCGATGGATTCCCCCGCCCACTTCAGCCGCCTCTTCAAGCAGCGCTTCGGGATTTCGCCCAAGGAGTACCAACTGCGCCACAGCCCCCGCGCCACCCAAATGCAAACCCGGCAGGCGGAACCGGCAGCAAAGACCGCTGAG
>JBCDLL010000063.1:0-18534 GCA_038745425.1 Verrucomicrobiota bacterium
GGCCCCGCCCGCGGCGATGGCCAGCAGCAGCAGGACGTCCTCCGTGCAGGTGAGCTGCGGTGCAAAGAGCAGGTAATTGAAGACCAGTCCCTGCACGAAAAACGCGGGCGAAGCCCAGCCCTTGAGCCGCGCGAAGACGAGTCCGATCCAGGTCAGCAGAGTGAGCAGGCTAAAGACCGGCAGCAGCGTCGCGACCGGCACGCCCAACCACGTGTAAAGCGGCACCGTCAGGTTGGTGCCGGAAAGCGGCGTCATCGCCTGGGCGAGGGTCTCGGGAACGGCGTCCCACCGGTAGCCGCGGAGCATGGCGGCGTAGTCGGTCGGCCAAGCCGCGCCGCCCAGCCAGGGCGTGATCGCCAGGCACCAGGCGCCCATCGCGGCCAGGCCCATCGCCAGCGCCCGCCAGCGTTGCTGGCCGATAAGCAGGCCCAGCGCGATCAGCACCGGCCCGGGCTTGATCCCGGCAGCCAGCACGAGCAGGCCAAGCGCGAGATCGCGGCTCCAGGTGCGGGGTTCGCCCTCGCGGCTCCACCACCAGAGCGCACCAAGCGCGGCCGCGGTCACCAGCGAGGGCTGGCCCTCGCGCAAGCCGAGGAAGACGTCGAGGCTCAGCGTCACCCCCAGCAGCAGCCAGAGCTGCGGGCGCGAGGTCACCGCCGGCGCCAGCACCCACCACCAGAGCGCGCCCAGCGCCAGCAGGCACACCGTCATCCACGCACCAAAGCCCGCGCTAAGGGGCAGCGCGGTAGCGGGCGCGCCCACCAGGTACCAGAGCGGCGTGTAGCCGGCGGGCTTGCTCAAGGGCATCGCCGGCCAGTGGGTTCGCCAGAATTCCGCCTGTGCCTCGAAGCGGTAGGGGCGCTCGATCTCGCCGGCCCAGGCCGCCTGCGCCACGCCGTGGTGGACCACGAAGTCCTTCAGGAAGAAGCCGCCCTCTGGGGTGATCGTTACGCCCCAGGGCATGCCCGGCACCGGCGGGCGGGCCAAGTCTTGCAGGTAGCCCGCCGCGCTGACCAGCGCCACCAGCACCACCGCCAGCAGCCCCAGGCGCCGCGCGTGCCGCAACCGCTCGCTCATGGCCTTGCCGTCAGAGCCCGAGCTTTTTGAAGGTGCTGTCGACGTGGGCAAAGTGGCGCTTGGTGGAGCACAGTTCGGCGATTTCCTCCCGGCTCAGGGTCTTGGTGATGACGGGCGAGCGCAGCAGGTGCGCCTCGAGCGGCTCGGTGCCGCGCCAGCAGTCCATGGCCGCTTTTTGCACGGCCTCGTAGGCGTCGCGGCGGGCGAGTCCCTTGTCCGCCAGCGCGAGCAGCACGCTTTGGCTGTAGATGAGGCCCTTGGAGCTGTCCAGGTTGCGCTGCATGTTCTTGGGGTAGACGACCTGGCCGTCGACCAGCGCGGTGGTTTTGGCCAGCATGTAGTCGAGCAGGACGGTGGAGTCCGGCGCGATGACGCGCTCGACCGAGCTGTGGCTGATGTCGCGCTCGTGCCAAAGGGCGACGTTTTCCAGCGCGGCCAGGGCGTTGCCCCGGAGCACGCGGGCCAGGCCGCTAAGGCGCTCGCCGGTAATGGGGTTGCGCTTGTGCGGCATCGCGCTGGACCCCTTCTGCCCCTTGGCGAAGCGCTCCTCCACCTCCAGCACCTCGGTGCGCTGCAGGTGGCGGAACTCGGTCGCCCAGCGGTCGATGGACGAGGCGATGATCGCCAGCGTGGAAAAATACTCGGCGTGGCGGTCGCGCTGGATGATCTGCGTGCTGAGCGCGGCCGGTTGCAGCTTGAGCTTGCGGCAGACGTAGGCCTCCACCCGCGGGTCCAGGTGGGCGTGGGTGCCGACGGCGCCGCTGAGCTTGCCCACCGCGATCTGCGCGCGCGCCGCCTTCAGGCGCGTCTCGGCCCGGCCGAACTCGGCGTGCATCAGCGCCATCTTGAGCCCGTAGGTCAGCGGCTCGGCGTGGATGCCGTGGCTGCGGCCCATCATGGGCGTGTACTTGTACTTGCGCGCCTGCTTGGCGATCGCCCGACGCAGCAGTTTGAGCTCGGCCAGCAGCAGGTCGGCCGCGTCGCGCAACTGTAGGGCCAGCGTGGTGTCGAGCAGGTCGGAGCTGGTCAGCCCCCGGTGGATGAAACGCCCGGGCGGGCCCACGTGCACGGCCACTTCCTCCAGGAAGGCAATGACGTCGTGGTTGGTGCGCTCCTCGTTCTTCTGCACCTGCCGCAGCCGGTAGCGCGCCTTCTGGCGGATGGTCTTGGCGGCGCTTTTCGGGATGGTGCCAATCGCGGCCATGCCCTCGCAGGCCAGGATTTCGATCTCGAGCCAGCGGTCCAGCTTGGCTTCTTCGGTCCAGAGCGCCGCCATCTGCGGCCGGGAATAACGGGGAATCATAGGCCCTTTGTTCTAGCCCCAAAGCCCGCGATGTCCAAACGCGAAATGGGAAATGGCAGAAGGGATAAGGGGTAAGGCAAAAGGCAGAAGGGATCAGGCAGAAGGGACAAGGCAGAAGGCAAAAGGCAGAAGGCAAAAGGCAGAAGGGATCAGGCAGAAGGGACAAGGCAGAAGGGACAAGGCAGAAGGCAAAAGGCAGAAGGGATCAGGCAGAAGGGACAAGGTGGAAAGCAGACGGAGGGTCGAGCTTCGGCTCGACCAGGCCCTGCCGTGGTTGATGCGCCACGCGGCGCAGAGACCTTCGGCGTGCGACAAGAAGCGGAGGGCGGCAGTCCTCTGCCGCCGCCGGAAACCGGATCGGCGAGACGCGGCGGAGCAGGAGCTCCGCCCTCCGCTGTTATGCGGAGCATTTCGCCATGGCTTCTGCTCGACCACGCCTCGTCGTAGTTGAGGCGTGTCGGAGCGGAATGCCGACCGCGAGGTTCTCCGCCTTCCGTGGGCTGGGCAACACCTGCGGCCCGGTAGCCGCCGCTTTTAACCGGATGGGAAACACCTAGGCAGACGGAGGGTCGAGCTTCTGCTCGACCACGCCTTGCCGTGGTTGGCGCGCCACGCGGCGCAGAGACCTTCGGCGTGCGACAAGAAGCGGAGGGCGGCAGTCCTCTGCCGCCGCCGGAAACCGGATCGGCGATACGCGGCGGAGCAGGAGCTCCGCCCTCCGCTGTTATGCGGAGCATTTCGCCATGGCTTCTGCTCGACCACGCCTTGCCGTGGTTGGCGCGCCACGCGGCGCAGAGACCTTCGGCGCGCGACAAGAAGCGGAGGGCGGCAGTCCTCTGCCGCCGCCGGAAACCGGATCGGCGATACGCGGCGGAGCAGGAGCTCCGCCCTCCGCTGTTATGCGGAGCATTTCGCCATGGCTTCTGCTCGACCACGCCTCGCCGTGGTTGAGGCGTGTCGGAGCGGAATGCCGACCGCTAGGTTCTCCGCCATCCGTTGTGACGCGGAGCGTTTCGCCATGGCTTCGGCCCGCTCTGCCATTGCCGCGGCAATTACAATCCCTACCGCTCGCGCCGCTCAAACACGCGGAAGAGCGCCAACAAGGTCGAGAGCAGCGCCACGCCCACGCCCACGTACCAGAGGGTCATCACCGCCAGGGCCAGCTCGGCGGTGGGCGCTAGCGGCATCAGGAAGGCAAAGGCGAGGAAGCAGACCAGCGCGAGCCCCGCGGCCACGCTAAAGAGGATCGTCCAGAGCGGGCGGCGGTTCAGAAACACGTGGCTGGCGGGCAGGGCCAGCACGCCGGCGGCGATCGCCAGCCGGTAGAGGTACTCCGAATGCAGAGCGTAGCAGGCCACCGCCAGCGCGATCGCCAGCATGAAGAGACCGCCCACGGCCAGCCCGTCGTAGACCTCCCGCCGCCGCAGGGCCTGGCGGGCGCGACTGTCGGCCAGCACAATAAAGTTGCCCACCCCCGGCGCCAGGTGGCTGCTCAAGACCCAAAAAATGTAGACCCAGAAGATGGGCCCGCCGATGAAGTTGGCCACAAAGTAGGCCCCGAAGATCAGCGCCAGCTGCGTGCCCTCGCTCAGCCGCGACATCCAGAAGGCGTACCGGAGCCACACGCGGTAAAGCGGCGAGCGCGCGCGGAAGCTGTTCAGCAGGCCCTCGCGGGCAAAGCGGTCTTCCGGGCTCAGGCGAAGCGCTTCCAGAAAGTGGCGCTCGGCCTCCTCGCGGCGGCCATCCTGCAGGTGCTGCCAGCCGGCGGCGGCGTGGGTGTCGCTGTCCTCCGGGTCGCGCGCCAGCATGCCGGCGATCTGCTCCGTGTTCAGCGCGCTCTTGCCCTGCAGCCGCAGCGTGTGGGAGAGCAGCGTCCCGGCCTGGGCGTTCTCCGGTTCCAGTTCCAGCGCGCGGCGGGCGGCGGCCTCCGCCCGCTCCCAGCGGCTCAGCGAGCAGAGCGCGCCGGCCAGGGTGGCGTGGGCGTCGGCGCTGTCGGGCGCCAGGCGGACGGTTTCCTCCGCCGCGGCCAGCGCCTCCTTCTTCTTGTTCAGCCCCAGCAGAATGTTGGCCCGCAGGGAGTGGAACTGCGCCTCGTTCGGCTCCAGGCCCAGCGCGGCCTCGACCGCCTCGCGCGCGGGGCCGGGCTCCTCCAAACCCAGAAAGCAGAGCGCGCGCTGGTAGTGCAGCCAGGCGTCGCCCGGGGCGTCCGCCAGGCCCTCCTCCACCAGCCCCAGCGCCTCGCGAAAGCGCCGCCGCTCGATCAGCAAAAAGGTGCGCAGGTGGTTGGTCGTCGTGTCTTCCATCTCGGTGGATCCAGCCTAAAGGCTCCGGCCAAATACGCAATCGCGCGGGCTTCGCTTGTGAGATGGAAGTGGTGATGAGTTAGAACAGGTATCGCCAGATCAGCGCGTAAACCGCGAGCAGCGCAGGGCCTCCCAAGAAAACAGTGATGAGTGCAGCGTTGATCTTCTCCTTGAGGGTGAGCGCCAAGCGGGCCTTTCGGTCGGCCAGTACCATTAGGCTGCCAACGTGATAGCGGAGGACGCCGAATACGGCGGATACTGCGACAAGCAGGATGATACCGAAAATGCCATATAGCAAGCCATCGAGCGCCAAGCGGAGCAAATCAACCGGCAGTAAAAAGTAGAATAAGAAACCGCCAAAGATGATTCCGACAAGAAAGTACGCCAAGTTGCGCTCGGTGAAGCAGTTTCTCAAGTTGTAATCAAATCTAAGATGAGTTCGGTAGATCCAGTTGCGTCCCTTGAAGGCTTCGAGCATGCCCTTGCGGGCTTCGTCTAGGTGGGGATTCAAACGCAGCGCGGTATAAAAATGATTCTCTGCTCGTTCGCGGTCGGTAGGCAGGAGAATCCAACCAAGTTGGCTGTGGGTATTGGGGTTTTCCGGTTCAAGTTTGAGGGCTTCTTCCAATACTTCCCGGCTTTCCGCGAACCGTCCCTTTTGATTCATCAGCGGCACGAGCAAGTTTCGATCGGTCACGCTGCGGGGGTCCAGTTCCAACGCCTTGCGTAAATCTTGCTCCGCCTTCTTTAGATTGGCGTTTGCTTTTTCCACCAGGGCGGAACAGCGCCAGCAGTAGGCGTTTTCCGGTTCCAACTCCAGGGCGGTTTTGATGCTCTGCCGGGCCGGTTTAGGTTGCCGGGTATCACTAAGGAGCAGGGCTCGGTACGCGTGCAGAACGGCGATTGTTGGCTCAATGCGGATCGCGGTCTCCACTTCCCGAAGCGCATCGCTAAAGTAGTCACCTTTGGCCAAGCACTGCGCCAGGCCGAAGTGACTTTCTTCGTTCTCCGGGTTCGCCGCCAGGGACTCGCGGAAAGCCTCGGCCGCTTCCTCGGGCCGGTGCAGCTCCAGCAGTTGCCAGGCGCGCCGGGCGTGGTGCCCGGAAGCGTTGGATTGTTCGAAGTCGGCGGGCATGGGCGGGTCTACTTCAGCCGGTCGAGGCAGCGCTGGCGGAGGCGCTCGGCGTGGTCGCGAATCTGCCCGGGCTGGGGCATGATGGGATGGACCGGTTTGAACGGGTCCGTCTCGAGGGCCTGCTCCAGCAGAGGGAGTGCCTCTTGGTAACGCTGCAGGGAGCAGAGTTTCTTCCCCAATTCGTAGAGCAGGATGGGCTGCCAGGAGTCGGTGTTGCCGGCGTTGTCGGCGGCGATTTGCCGCAACAGCTTTGCCCGCGCCTCCGGGTCCTTGGGCTCGGGCAGCGTCTTTACAATTTCTTGGACCACCCAACCGCGGTCGTACTTGGACTGGTTTTGCCGCACTTCGTTGAGTGCGGCGAGGACCTTCTCCAGGTCGGTGATCCGATTTTTCCGGGCCGCGAATATGCCGGCCTTGTGCAGGGTCTGATCGGCGCAGCCCATGGAGTCGCGGTCCGGATCAAGCTCCTGCAGCTTGCGGGCGCTTTTCAGGTACATGGCGATGGCTTCATCCGATCGGCCACGCTCGCCCAGCTCCCGCGCATACCAGCGGAGCAGCGTGGGGTAGTCGCGTTGGTACGGGTCCATCTTCGGAGGGGTTCCGAGATGGATGATCCGGCTCTTGGGTGCGGGGTTTTCGCTCTCATAGATAGCGGTGACCTCGGCCATGACGGCGTCGATGTCCACGCTCGGTGCGCTGTTGATCCGCTTGTCGTGCAGCAAAAGCTCGAACGCGGCGTGGCCAAGCATGCTGGCCGCCATCTCCTGTTCGGGGCTGGCCTTGGTCATTTCAAAAAAGCGCTGCGCGTATTCAAAGTGGGCGGGGTGGTCCTGGGTCGCGCTGGCCAGGACGGTAATTTTATAGATCGTCCAGGCGCGGGCGGGATCGTCCATGCTGGCGTTGGCCAGGGCGGTCTCGAGCTTTTGACGCCACTCGCGATGGAACCGGTCCATCTCTTCGCGCGGGTTGGTCATGGCATCCCGGCGTTGGACAAAAAGCGAGCTGGCGTTCTGGTAGTCGTTGAGGACCTCTTGCAGGTCGACGCCCGTCTGCACAAAGAAAGTCACAAAAGCTGCGAGCAGGCCGGTCTTCATGTTGGCGAGCCTACCCGAAAACAATCAGGTAAAGGAGGCGCAAAGTGATGGCGGTGATGATGAGGAGCACGAACCAGGCGGTAGTGGTTTCCTCGGCGGTGAGGGCGAGGCGGGCGCGGGGGTCGGTCAGCACGATGACGTGGCCGAGCGCGTTGTAGGCCAGCGCGAGCGCGCCCAGGCCGAGCAACGCCAGACCGGTGGCAAAGTAGTAGAACTCCATGTGCCGCACGCCGAGTGCCTCTAGCCCCGCGCCGAGCAGAAAGAGCAGGCCCGCCGCCACCACGACGAGGCCGGTGATCTGCCAGAGCGAGTAGCGCCGCACGCGGTCGTGCAGGCGGTAGACGGCGCGGTAAAGCCGGTTGCGCGTCTGGAAGGCCTTGAGCAGGCCGAGCCGGGCGGCGTCGTGGTGGGGTTCGAGCCGCAGCGCTTCCATAAAGTGGTGCTCGGCGCGGTCGCGGTCGCGCGCCAGCCAGGCCCAGCCGACGTTGGCGTGGGTGTCGGCGTTTTCGGGGTCGTGGCGCAGCGCGCTTTCCAGCAGGGATTCGTTTTCGCCGTCCTTGTTCTGCATGCGCAGCGCGGTGGAAAGCAGGTTGAGGTGGTCGACGTCGCGCGGGGCGATGGCGAGGGCCTGGCGGGCGGCCGCCTCGGCTTCCGGCCACTTGCCGGCCGCGCGGTGGACCTGCCCGGCGCAGAACCAGACGTAGGCTTCTTGCGGGGCCAGCTCCTGTGCGGTGGCGATGGCGCGGCGGGCCTCGCCGTGGCGCAGCATCTGGCCGAGAATGAGCGCGCGGTAGGCGTGGTAGGGCGCAAAGTTGGGGTTGAGCGCCAGCGCCCGGTCGACTTCCTCCAGCGCCTTGTGCGCGCGCCGGCGGTCCTGGACGAGGCATTGCGCCAGGCCAAAGTGGCTGTCCTCGTTTTCCGGGTTGGCGGCCAGCGACTGGCGGAAGAGGTCCTCGGCCTCCTCCGGCCGGTGGCGCTCCAGCAGCAGCCGGGCTCGCCGGTTGAGCGCGGCGGAGGCGTCGAAGTCCACGGCCATGGCCCGTTTTTAAGCGCTTTCCCCTAAATAGCAACCGCGCGCGGGGCCGCCGGGCCTTTCCGCCTACTTGGAGATGCCGAGAAACTTGAGCACGTCATTGTAGAAGCCGCCCTGGTTGGCGTAGAGCGCGTAGTTCTTGGCGCTCTCGAACCAGGCCCGGGTGCTGGGCTTGACCCGCTTGGCCGCGCGCACAAGCTGGTCGGTGGTCAGCGGCACGATGCGGTTCTCCTTCATTGCCAGAGTCAAGGAGGCCTCGGTCGCGGTGTCAAAAACGGCCTTCAGGTCGGCGCCGGAGAAGTCCTTGGTCACCTTGGCGAGCTTGCGTGGGTCGAGCCGGTCGACGGGCTTGTCCTTGGCCAGCACTTGGATGATGGCCTCGCGCGCGGGGCCGTCCGGCGGCGGGACAAAGAGCACGCGGTCGAAGCGGCCCGGGCGGCGGAAGGCGGGGTCGATGTGCCAGGGCGCGTTGGTGGCGCCGAGGATGAGCAGGCCCTCGTTGTTGCCGATGTCGCCGTCCATCTCGGCCAGGAACTGGTTGATCAGCGTGCGCCCGGCGCTTTTGCGCAGGTCCACCCGGTCGGCGGCCAGCGCGTCCACCTCGTCAAAGAAGAGGATGGTGGGGGCGTTCTGCCGCGCCATCTCAAAGAGCTGGTGGAGCTTCTTTTCGCTCTCGCCGATGTACATGTCCAGAATCTGGTGGATGCCGATGGAGACAAAGTTGGCGTCGATCTCGCCGGCCGTCGCGCGGCTGATGAGCGTCTTGCCGCAGCCGGGCGGGCCGTAGAGCAGCACGCCGCCGCCCATCTTTTTGCCGTAGGCGCGGAAGAGCTCCGCGTTCTGCATCGGGTAGAGGATCTTCATGCGGATCTCCTCCTTGATGTCTTCCGAGCCGCCCACTTCGGCAAAGTTGATCTTGGGCCGCTCCATCTTCACGTTCAGCTCTTCCTCGGCGTAGGAGTCGCGGTACTCGTCGTCGTCATCCTCGTCGTCGTCAAACTCGTCCTCGTCGTCGTCGGGGCTTTGGCCAAAGACGGGGCCCTGCTCGGTCAGCGCGACCTTGCCGGGTTTCTCCGCGCCCGGCTCCGGGCGGCCCTGCGGGTAGAGGTCCTTCTCCAGCGCGCGGTCGGCGGCGGCGCCCTCCAGCTCCAGCATCTTCTCGTAGGCGCGGGCGGCCTCGGGGCGCTGGCCGTCCGCCAGGTACAGCCGGGCCAGGAAGAGCTGCGCCGCGGGCAGCTTGGGGTGTTGGGACACCAGCGCTTCGGTGCGCACAATCGCCTCGCTCGTCTTGCCGGAGACGTGCAGCACCTTGGCCAGGCCAAGCTGCGCGTCCGTGTTGGCCGGGGCCTGCGCGATGATTTTCTCGTAGGTCTCCTGCGCGTCGCCCAGCAGGAACTCTTCCTGGCAGGCGTTGGCGTAAAGCAGCAGCAGCGGCACGTTGTCCGGCGAAAGCGAAAGGGCCTGGCGCAGCCCGTCGAGGGAGGATGACATGGCGCCAATGTAGGCCAGCCCAACCGCCTTGGGTAGGGGAAAATCGCGGCTGGTTGCTTCGGTCAGCCAAGTCCAAGCCAAGGGAGGGCGGAGGACTTAGCAGTCGGCAGCTTTCCCATCAACGGTGCGGGTGGCGGCCGGGCCTTTGTTCAGAATCGAGCCGCCGTGCGAACCTCCGGGCTTCCCTGCTGCTTAGAGTCCGACAGGGTCCGCAACCATGAAGGCGGAAGCGCCTACGTCGTTCACCGCCTGCACGCGGTAGCGGTATTCCTGAGCCGGAGCGAGCTGATTGTCCGTGTAGCTGCCGGTGCCTTCCGAACCTGAACCGGAGACGGTCGCCAGGGTAATCCAGGCGCCTCCGGCCGACTGACGCTGGATGCGGTAGCCGGTGGCGTAAGGGGACGTCTCCCAGGTCAGCGTGACCGCACCAGGAGCGGTGGCCTCCGCAGTCAGCGAAGCGGGAGCCACCGGCATCCGCAGCACGGCTTCCAGTTCCGGGGCCATCTGCTCGTGCGCGGCCAGTGCCAGGTGCAGGCCGTCCTTGTAGAGATAGTTGGGATCGGCGTAGGCGGAGTCGTCGTTTGGGTCTGCCAGCAACTGAAAATAATCCACCACCTCGTAGCCAAGTGTTGCCGCATTCTGGCGAATCCTATCATTGAAGGCGACGATTTTTGCGGTCAAGTTGGCTTTGGGCGGTAGGGTGCAGACCAAAATGCGCTCGGCGTCCGGACGGACGGAGTCGAGCAACTGCTGAAGACGACTCCAGGCCACGTCGACCGTGCCTCTCCCAAACCGATTAAAGTCGTTGATACCGGCAAAGATGACCGCCACGTGGTCCGCATCTTGCAGAAGTAGACTGGTCCACCGGGATTCGATTTCATCGTTTAGGTTTTTAAGCGTGTAGCCACCCTGCGCCGAGTCGATGAAGATGACCGGCTCATCTCGGTACTTTTCAAGAACCTGGACCCAGTGGTTTTTGTTCGGCCAAACACCGTAGCTGGGCTGGCCTATGACGTGGAGTTGGCTTTGGCTGTCACCAATGACGACGACCTGGGTGAGCCGGTCGAGCTCGCGGCATTCAAACGAAGAAATGTCGGCGAACTCGCGGTTGGAGCCCAGGCCCACATTGCTGACCGCCGGTGCCGCAAAAGCGTCATCTTTGACGAAACGCACGTGCCGGATCGCGCCCTTGGAGGTCCGCTGGACGACCGATACTCCGTCTTCCCACACTCTCACTTCCAGCCCATAGGGCTGTGGCCCACTGCGCAGAAAACTCAATTTTTCCTCGGTGCCATCACCGGTCAAGAGGCGCACCCGGTTGCCGGCGGAGGGATCCAACGACAGCCGGACGCCCAGTAGGGAGTCCGTCACGCGGCCATGGATTTCCGGCACGTCGGTTTCATCCAGAAAGACCGCCCGCGCGATAAAGTTGCGGAAGGTGGCCCGCTGATGCACTCGCGTGCTCTGGGCAAAGTCGTCCGCGCCAAGGCCAGAAACCCGCAGGCGGGTTCCGTTGATGTCAACGTCGGAAATCACGTTGCTGTGCGCGGGGATCCAATCCGTGGTGGTGTCGCTGTCGAAATTGTCGACCACGTAGCCCGGAACCGCCGGGTCCGAACCGGAAGCCGTCGAAAGTGGCCCGGCCAGGCCAATCAAGGTGAGAGCTAGAAAGGCAAGACAGATTTTTTTCATGCCATCACCTTCGGGCGGTTCGAGTGGTGGGAAGAGATGGAGGAACTCAGGTCGGCTCAATGAAAATAGGCGCCGTTGGCCAAACGAGTTTCTAAATATCCTGAGACCATAAAAATAATGGTCGCTTTTGGGAACCACAAATCGATGGGAAACGCCACTTTTCGCGGTCGCTTCAAATCAACGGA
Source organism: Verrucomicrobiota bacterium (assembly GCA_038745425.1). Classification (GTDB taxonomy): domain Bacteria; phylum Verrucomicrobiota; class Verrucomicrobiia; order Methylacidiphilales; family UBA1321; genus CAWUJC01. The sequence goes on from JBCDLL010000063.1 coordinate 11,314, forward strand.
AAAACTTCCCTCGGTTGGCCTGGCCGCTTGGCCAAGCGGCGGTTGAGCTTTCTAAGGGCTTGGCAAGGTGCTCAGGCGAGCGGTTTGCTTCCACGAAGAGTGATTTGTGAGCATTAAAATAATAAAATAATGAATTAAATAAGCTTTTAGGGCAGCCTTCCGCTTAAAAAGCACATTTTTATGTTGACATAATAGCTTATAATGCGATGTTAGGTTTGTGCGCTTGTTCAGGCACCTGACCCGGGTCCAACTGGGGAATGACGCCTGCGAGGGCGTTATCCCGATCCAGCCCGGGCAGTAAGCTCATTCACCAGAAACGCGCCGCGCCGGAAACCACGGCCGGCGGCGTCCATCCGGCACGGTCCTGTAATAAGGTAAGCTGCTGTTGCGGTAAGGGTGGCCAGCCCGGCAGGGAGAATCCTAGCTCCCGGTCGACGCGCGTAAGCGCCCCCAAGCCCGGCGCTCGCCAACGCCCGGACGCCCCCTGTCTGGCGCCCCGCGCGCGTCGTCAACGCTTCTCCGCTTTGCCAAGAATGAGGGGCTGAAAACCGAAGCCAACCTGGCTGGCACCGGACGCCTCGCGCCCATCACCCTTTGACTTGATTTTGGCCAACGCTTCCCGGCATCATTTGGCATGTTCGAGAAAACACCGCGCATGCCGTGGCGCCTTGCCGCGTTGAGCCTGCTGGCGGGAACGAGCCTGCTGCTGGGGGGCTGCAGCGGACCGCACGACGACGTGATCGGCAAGGTCAAGGCGCTGGCCGAGAAGGACCAGTACCTGGCCGCGCACAAGGTGCTCGAGGCCGAGATTGTGCAGGCGCCGAACGCGCCCGAGCTGATGGAGCTGCGCCTGGAGCTGCTGCTGCAGGCGGCCCACCCCGCTCTGGCCGCCGAGGCCTACCAGAATCTGGAAGCCCGCGCCGAGCTGCAGAGCGATTTGCCCGTGCAGTACCTGGAAGACGGCACGCCGGAACAGCAACTGGCCGCCATCCGCGCAATGGCCCTGCTGGGCGGCGCCCGCTGGCTGGAGCCGCTCTCCGCCAAGTACGGCGCCGAAGACTCCGAGCTGCGCCGGGCGGTGATCTCCGCGCTGGGCGACCTCCGCGACCCCGCCGCCACCAATTTGCTCATCCGCGCGCTGCAGGACGCCCACTGGGCCGTCCGCGCCGACGCCGCCCAGGCCCTGGGCAAACTGCGCGACCCCAAGGCCGTCATCCCGCTCTTTGAAGCGATGAGCGACGAGGACCAGTCGGTGGTGCTTTCCTGCGGCAACGCGTTGCTCTCCATCAGCAAGGAGGAGACCGCCCCGGTGGACCTCTACGCCAAATACGTGGAAAGCCCGCGCAAAGAAACCCGCAAGATTGCGCTCATTGGACTGGCCCTGCAGCAGGATCCCCGCGGTACCGCCGGGCTCATCGAGCTGGCCCAAAGCGACAACGCCCGCGACCAGTATCAGGCCGTGCGCGCTCTGGGCCGCAGCGGCGACGCCGCCGCCATCCCAGTGGTGCGCAAGGCGCTCAAGAGCACGGAGCCCGCCATTCGCTTGCAGGCGGTCGAGTCCCTCGGCCAGCTGCGCGATACCGCCTCCGTCCCCGCGCTCAAGAAGATTGTCACCAGCAAGCAGGAGCCTTACGAGCTCAAGCGCCAGGCGGCTGTCTCGCTGCTGGAGATCGTGGGCGAAGACGAGCCCGCGCCCGGCACCCAGCAGGTCAAGGCCAAGTAGCCGCGGCCATCTTTGGGATGGCGCCGACGGACCCTGCCTGTACTCTGCCGGGATGATCGCGTTCCTGGCCGGACGAGTGGTGGAAGCCTACCCGACTCACGTGCTGCTCGACGTCAACGGCGTCGGCTACGAGGCGCTCATCCCGATGTCGACCTACGACCGGCTGCCCGCGCCCGACGGCAAGGTCAAGCTGCTCACCCATTTGGCCGTGCGGGAGGACGCGCACACGCTTTACGGCTTTGCCACCCCGGAGGAGCGCGACCTCTTCCGCCTGCTTTGCACGCACGTTACTGGCGTCGGCCCCAAGCTGGCGCTGGCTGTGCTCAGCGGCACCACCGCGGTCGCCTTCAAGGGAGCGGTCGTGGCGGGCGATGCCGCCGCGCTGGCCCGGATCAAGGGTCTGGGCAAGAAGACGGCCGAGCGCATCATCGTGGAACTGCGCGACAAGGTGGGCGTCTCCGCCGCCTGGGAGGCTGCCAGCGCCGAAGCAGCGCTCAGCCCGGAAGAGCAGCACCTTAACGACGCCGTGCTCGCGCTGATTTCCCTGGGCTACAAGCAGGCCGAGGCGCATAAGGCGGTCAAAGAGGTGATCAAGCGCCAGCCCGAGGCCGAGACCGAAGACCTCATCCGCGAGGCGCTCAAGATCCTCTGAGTTGCGGCCCGGCGGGCGAAGCCTATATTGCAAAATGCAGAAACCGAACGCCTGGGGACCAAGCTTGCTGGTGGCCGCGGCCCTGCTCGCCACCGGATGCAGCCAGCCGGAGGCTCCACCCGAGTCCGCCGAAGCTGAACCCGCGCCCGCCGAGGAATCCGTCACGGTAGAGATGACCGCCGAGACCGAGGCGGAAGATCCGGCAGTTGCGGAAGCATCCGACCCCAAGGCCGAAGAGGTGGTGCTGGAGAACGGGAATAAGCTGATCCACGAGCGCGGTGCCGACCAAATCGTGACCTCCTACTTTACGGCGGATGGCGCGCTTGCCGCGCGCGAGGTGCTGATGCTGGAGACCGCCGGCGATTCGGTCGGCGACGTCAAGTCCGCGATCCTCTACGACGGTGCCGACGAGATCCTCAAGACCAAGGCGTTTGAGTATGACGCCGGGGGCAACCTCAGCACGATCACTCACGCCAAGCCGGACGGCGCCGTCTGGTACGTGGTGGAGGTGGCGGAGGACGGCCAGCACAAGTTCATGGACGGCGACGGGAACGAGCTCGACCAGGAAACGCTCGTGGCGGAAGGCTACTTCCTCGATCCGTTTGCTCTGCCCAACTAGCCCACGATCCGGGGTGGCAATCGCGCCGATTTGCGCCAACTTGCGGGATGAGTGAATACGAGAAACTGGTCGCCCGCGGGCGCGAACTGGCCGTCCTGGGATCGACCGCCAGCGTGCTGAGCTGGGACCAGGAAACCTACCTGCCACCGGCCGGCGTTGCCTTTCGCGCCGAACAGATGGCCGAGCTCTCCTCCCTGGCCCACACCCGCGCCACCGCCCCGGAAATCGGTGAGTGGCTGGCGTCGTGCGAGGGCGCCAACGGCAAGCTCGATCCCCTCCAGCGGGCCAACGTGCGCGAGTGGCGCCGCGACTACGACAAGGCCACCCGCCTGCCCAACCGGCTGGTGAAGGAGCTGACCGAGGCGACCAGCCTCGCGCGGGAGCGGTGGGTCGCCGCGCGGCAGGAACGGGACTTCGAACAGTTCCGCCCCGCGCTGGAGAAGGTGTTGGCGTTAACTCACGAGAAAGCGGACTGCCTGCGCGAGGGCAAGGACGGGCTCTCCGCTTACGACGCGTTGCTTGACGAGTACGAGCCCGGCGCCGAGGCCGAAGCGCTGCGGCCGGTCTTTGCTGAGTTGCGCGACGCCATTGTCGAGCTCCTGCCGGCCGCCCTGGCGATCAGCGAGCAGGCCCAGGTGAACCGGCTGCGGGGAGATTACCCGCAAGCCAAGCAGGAGGAGTTCAACCGGGCGGCGGCGATGGCGATCGGTTTTGACTTTGACGCCGGGCGCATCGACACCACCACGCATCCGTTCTGCACCGGGCTCGGTCCGCGCGATGTCCGGCTCACCACCCGCTACGACGAACGCGACTTCACCAGCTCGTTCTTCGGCGTATTGCACGAAGTCGGCCACGGGCTCTACGGCCAAGGACTACGGGCGGACGCCTTCGGCACGCCGGCGGGCGAGGACGTCTCGCTTGGCATCCACGAATCGCAATCCCGCCTTTGGGAAAACCAAGTCGGCCGCAGCGAGGCGTTTTGGCGGGTCTGGTACCCGACGGCGCGGGAGGTCTTCGGCAACCTCGAAGGATTGGAGATGGACGAGTTTCTCCTCATCGTGAACCGGGTTGAGCCCAGCTACATCCGGGTCGAGGCCGACGAGCTGACCTACAACCTGCACATCATCCTGCGCTTTGAGCTCGAGCAAGCGCTCTTTGACGGCAGCCTGGCGGTGGCGGACCTTCCGGGAGCCTGGAACGAGAAGTTCGAATCCATGTTTGGCTTCGCCGTCGACCACGACAGCAACGGCTGCCTGCAGGATGTGCATTGGAGCCTCGGGGCGCTGGGCTACTTCCCCACCTACACATTGGGCAACCTCAACGCCGCTCAACTCTTCGATGCCGCGCGCGAGCAGATCGAGGGATTCGACGCCCAACTGGCAACGGGGGATTACTCGGGACTGCTCGCCTGGCTGCGTGAGAACGTCCACGAAAAGGGCCGGACGCTGAGCCCGGACGAACTGATGCGTGCCGCCACCGGCCGCCCGACCGAGGCGCACCACCTGGTCTCCTATCTGCGCCAGAAGTACGCGGAAGCGTGAGGCGGCGAGTAAGGAAAAGTTTGGAAAATCGATTGCATTTGATTGCAGTTGAGCGATTTCCAGAACTATACTCCTCGCCCAACCTTCCGCCGCTGACATGCAAATTTCCGACATCCGGGAAATCCTCACTTACATCCCCCGCTTCCGGGAGCGCGTCTTCGTGCTCGCGTTGGACGGCGAGATGGTGGCGCACGACAACTTTGCCAACCTGCTGCTGGACTTTGCCCTGCTGCGAAGCCTGAACATCAAGGTCGTCATCGTGCATGGCGCGGCGCTGCAGATTGAGGCCGAGGCCGCCCGGCGCGGGGTGGACATCAACGACGCCGACGGCACCGGCGTGACCGACGCCGAGACGCTCGACGTGGCTGCGACCGCCTCGGCCGGCGTCACCCGCCACATCCTGGAGTCGCTCGCTTCGGTGGACCTGCGCGCCTGCGAGACCAACGCGCTGACCGCGCACCCGGCGGGCATTCTCGGCGGGGTGGACCACCTCTTTACCGGCAAGATCGAGCGCGTGGACACCGACTTCCTCAACCACCTGCTGGAGCGCGGCATCATCCCGGTCGTTTCGCCGATCAGCTACGACCACAGCGGCGGGGTCTACCGTTGCAACTCCGACAACGTCGCCACCGCGGTGGCCGAAGCGCTCGAATCGGCCAAGCTGATGTTCCTCTGCCGCTATCCGGGGCTGGAGCAGCAAGGCCGGCTGGTCAGCGGGCTTTCCATTGAAGAAGCCAAGAAGCTGCTCGGCAAAAACCGCAACAGCTACCCGCCGCCGCTACGGACAAAGATCGAGTACTGCCTGCGCGCTTGCACCAACGGCGTCAACCGCGCCCACATCATCGACGGCACGGCCGACGCCGCCGTCATCAACGAGGTCTTCAGCAACGAGGGCATCGGCACGATGATCCATGCCAACGAGTACCAGCAGATTCGCCGCGCCCGGCGCAAGGACGTCCGCGCCATCTACCGGCTCATCCAGGAAGGCGTGGCCAAGAAGGAAATCGTCTCCCGGCCGATGAGTCAGATCGAGCGCGACATCAAGCATTTCCACGTCTTCGAGACCGACAAGAACATCGTCGGTTGCGTGGCTTTGCAGGAACTTTCCGGGGCCAAGGGCCTGGGCGAGCTCTCCTGCCTTTGCGTGCACCGCGGCCACGAGAACATGGGGATCGGCCGGGACTTGGTCGCCTATCTGGAGGAGGTCGCCGCCGAGCAGGGGCTGACCAAGCTGCTCGCCTTCAGCACCCAGACCTACAATTTCTTCGTCACCAAGGCCGGCTTCGAGGAAGCCTCGCCCGAGGTCCTGCCCGCCGTCCGGCGCAAGGAGTACAACCGCGCCGCGCGCAAAAGCAAGGTGCTGGTCAAGGAGTTGGACGGCTAGCCGCGTGTGGGCGGTCTTTCGTTTTCGGATAGCCTCCCGGCGCGGAATCGCCTTCAATCGTCGCTCACCCGCGAGGCGCCGCGCCAGCCGCTCGCCTTGTGTGTTTGCGCCGATTCCGCCATGGAGAAACCGCTTACCATCTTCCACACCGAATGCGGCCTGCAGTGGGGCGGACAGGAGCTGCGCACGCTGGAGGAAGTCGACCGCGCGCGCGCCGACGGCTACGCCGCCTGGGCGCTGGTGAACGAGCACGGGCGCATGGCCGAGCACGCCGAACGCCGCGGCACCCCGCACTACCGGCTGAGCCTGCGCAAGAGCGTCGACGCCCGCGGCTTTGCCCAGCTGGCGCGGCTGGTGGCGCGCCACCGGCCCGACGTCATCTGCAGCCACAACGCGCGCGACTTCTACCTGGCATGGCCGTTCCGCGCGCTCGGCATCCCGGTACTGCGCTACCGCCACATCAGCGACCCGGTCAAGGCCACCTGGTCGCGCAGCTTCGCGTACCGCCGGGGCGCCAGCCGGGTCGTGGCCACGGCGGAGTTCATCAAGCGCCAGTTGGTCGAGGTCAACGGCGTCGCGCCCGAGCGCATCAGCGTCATCGGCGAGGGGGTGGACCTGACTGCTCACCACCAGGGGATTGACGGCGCCGCCGCGCGGGCCGAGTTCGGCCTCGGGCCGGAGCATTTCGTGGTCGGCACCGTCGGTATGGTGCGGTCGGACAAGGGCTTCTACGTGCTGGTGCGGGCGGCGGCCCGGCTCAAGGAGGAGCTCCCGCAGCTGCGCTTTCTGCTGGTGGGCGGGCCGACCCGCGACGGCGCTCACCTGCGCCAGTGCCAGCGCGAGGCCGAGGAACTCGGCGTGACCGATCGGCTGATCTGGACCGGCTGGCGGGAAGACGTCCCGGCCCTGATGGCGGCGATGGACCTTTTCGTCCTCGCCTCGGTCGGGGTGGAGGGCCAGAGCCGGGTCATCCCGGAAGCGTTCGCACTGGGCAAGCCGGTGATCGGCTCGCGCGTGGGCGGCATTCCGGAGCTGGTCGAGGACGGGGTGACCGGCCTGCTGGTGGACAAGGACGACCCCGCCGCGTTGGCCACGGCCATCGCCCGGATGGCGCGCGAGGAGGGCCTGCGCGAAAGCTGCGCCGCGGCCGGACTCGCCCTTGCCCGCGAACGCCTCGACATCAACCGCCGCATGTCCGAGAGCTATGCCCTTTACCGCAGTTTGTTGTGAAATTTGTTTGCGCCGGAGGGCAAAGGCAGAGCCCTTGTTGGCCCGCTCCATTGTAAAGATTTTGTTACAATA
>JBCDLL010000064.1:0-18530 GCA_038745425.1 Verrucomicrobiota bacterium
GGTATTCTCCCACAACGAGCCTGCGCCGGTGATGGTCATGACGTTGGCGCCGGGCGTGTTATTGACGACCCCACCGACGGAATTGACCCGCCCGCCGTCGCTGATCGTGAAGCGCGTGTTGTTCCTTTCGCCCACGGTTAGTTGGCCGGTCAGGTTCCAGAGCGAGCCCGCCCCCGTGATGGTCACGGTCGAGGGGCCAGAACTACTACTGGTGTTCACCCGGCCATCGACGCTGTTGACCACCCCGCCGTTCTCGATGGTCAAGGAGTTGGCGACCATCTCGAGGGTGCCGCTGTTGTTCCACTGCGAGCCAGTGCCACGGACGATGACAGAGTTACCGAAACTATCACCCAGCAAGGCGTCGACGTTGGACACGAGGCCGCCGTCTTCGATCGTCAGGGTCGCATCCTCCCCGAACTGGAGGTTGCCGGTCATGTTCCACTGCGAGCCGACGCCACTCACGGTGACGGTGCTGTCTATACTGAGATTGTCTCCAATGAGGCCCGAGCCGCTGTTGACCACGCCCCCCTGGGTGATGTTGAGAATGGCATCTAAAGCACTGTCACTACCGACGATGATCTGGTTGGTGTTGTTCCAGACCGAGCCGGCGCCCTCGATGCGGACCGAACCGTCTGATAATCGGAGGGCACCGCCGATGATGCCGTTATCGGATGTGATGATGCGGCCGGTGTTCGGTGTGGTGTCGCTATTGACGATCACCGTGCCCGAATTGAAATTCCTTCCAATCTCGAGCGTCGTCACGGTCCAGTCGCCCGAGCCGGGGTAGCTGGGGTCGACTCTGCCGAAGGTCAAGATGGCAGCATGCGTCGTGCTCGCGGTGGCCAGAGCCAGCGCAACGGCCAGGACGGTGCGGGTGGTGCGAGTGATGTGGATTTTCAAATCGAGGTTCTCCTGTGCGGGCAGTGAACTGAGTAACTGAGTGGATTGGGTGTCGTTTTCCAGCCCTATGGGCGGTGGGCTAGAGTCTGAAACTGGAAGGGGCGGACCATGCCAGAGGGGGCTAAGGGGGTCAAGTATCGAGCACTTTGGGGCGAGGGGCGCATGCCACACTGCTTGTGCCCGCCGCTGAAACGCGGTAGCCCAGTCGAAGCAGGGCGGATATGATTGGAAGGATTTAAGGAGTGAGTGCGGCCCATTGCGCTATCGGGAGAAAGCTGGGTCTGATTTACATCGTAGATGTAATCATGTTTGCTCAAGAGACAAAATGGCTTGAACCCGGACGTTCGAATTGCATAAGTCCATATGTTGACTTGATCCGTCATGAAAGCGCCCTCGTCCGTTAGCATCCGCACGATCGCCGAGCATTTGGGTCTCTCCAAAACAACCGTCAGCGATGCCCTCAACCACAAACCTTGGGTGAGCAAGGCCACCCGCGAACGGGTGGCCCGGGCTGCGCGGCAACTCGGTTACACCCGGGACGCCCAGCTGGCCACCTACATGTCCAAGGTGCGGGTGGCGGGCTCAAAGGGCCTCCTGCCCATTGCCTGGCTCAACACCAGCTTGAACGAAGCCAGTTGGGCCGAATACAAGTGGCTGGCGCCTTATTTTGAGGGCGCGCAGGAACGGGCCGTTCAAACTGGGTACCGGTTGGAAGAATTCTGGCTCAACCAGCCGGGCATGACCCTGAAGCGGCTTTCGCGAATCATGGACGCCCAGGGCATTGAGGGAGTGGTGGTCACCTATCCCGCCAAGCGGCTCGCACTCAACTGGGAGCGCTTTGCCGCGGTCTCCTTGGGCGGGGCCCTTCTGCGGCCAAACCTGGACGCCGTCATTCCGGAGCACCACTACAACCTCAAATTGGCGCTGAAGAAAGTCCAGCGCGCCGGCTATGAGCGCATCGGAATTTGCATCCACCAAGAGGTGGACCGCTTGTCCGCCCACTTGCTTGAGTTAGTGGCGGATGATTTTCACCGGCGCCTGAGTCCCGCCCAGCGCGTGCCGCCCCTGTTCCATCCCACCCACCGTGTCGATTCTAAACCCGCCCTCTCCGACATCATCGGCATGTGGTTGGAGCGGCACCGCCCCGATGTGGTCATCGGGCGCTCCGCTTGGCTCCTCCACTTTATCCGTAGACTCGGCTACAGAGTTCCGGATTCGATGGGCTTCGTGCACTTGGCCACCGACGGGGACGTGCAAGACTGGACGGGGATCGACTCCAACAAGCGCGTCATCGGAGCCATCGCGATTGATGTTCTGGTCTCAAGGCTCCAGAGGCGGGACCTGGGCCCGCCCCAAACCGCCGCCAGAACTTCGGTCCGCGGGGTTTGGCATGCGGGTTCAACGTTGCGGACGCCGCGGTCGGGATAGCCTTTCCAGCCTCCGGCAACCGGCGCCCTGCTGATGTCGGCCTGGGTTTAGGTGATTGAGTTTCCTGAACTGGACCACCTAGAAGCTATCTCATAAATGGCAAATGCCCGCGCCAGTTGGATTTTGGGCGCTGGGCTAGGCGCGACGACTCCTAGCGGAGGGCAGCTTTTTTCAAACGGTTAAGAGCTGCCCTGCGCTAGCAGCGCCCAGCGGCCAAAAGACACTGGCCTCGTTGAGGTTGCGGCTGTTTTCCGCCGTGGCGTTGTCGTTCGTCAGTCACAGGTATGCTAGATACCTGCTCCTTCCTCACTTCTAACCACGGCGGAAAACCTCGCGCAACGCGGGGGATTGCCATTTATGAGATAGCTTCTAGACGGTTAGTCTGGGTGGGTTGATGTTGGTGATGACCGGCTGGGGCTTGAAGTTGCCGGCTCCGCTCGGGTCCCGTTCAGGCTTGGTCAGCGGAAGGGGGCCGCCCATCCAAACCCAGCGGTTCCGCCTTCCTGCTGGCGAGCCTCGGCACTCTCCTGGCTCTGTGCTGGCGCCAGCAGGTGTGATCGGGACCGGACTTGGGACGGCGGGATGCTAGGTGGCGCTTTCCATTTTCCCGTTGGCGTCGGGTCGATAGCCGATCCAGGTGTGGAAATCCATGATCCGGTCATGAGTGGATTGCTCTTGGCTGGAGGGTTCGATTGTCGTTCTTTCGCCCATGGCGGAGATGAGGTCGCCCGGGGTCAAGCCATAGCGTTGTTTGAAAATCCGCTGAAAGTAGAAGCGGTCGACAAAGCCCCAACGGGCGGCGATGCCGGCAATCTTCTGGGGCAGTTGGGGCGCCGTGGTCGCCAGATCGCGGTAACAAGCGGCGAGCCGCTGCTGTTGAACGAACGTCTTCACTCCGCCGACCTCGGCAAAAAGGCGATAAATGCCGGAGCGCGAGCAGTGGAAGGCCTCCACCAGGGAATCCACTCCCAGGCTCGGGTCGCCCAGGTGGCGCATCAGGTGTTTTTTCATCGCATAGAGAGTGGCTCGCTGCACGACGCCGTCGTCAGATGGCTGCTCCCATCGGGCTTTCATCAGGCCATTGATGAGGCCGATGAGACCGGCGGACACGTCCACGGTTTCGCTCGCCTCCAGGCTCGGCAGGTTTTGCCAGATTCCCGTCATCGCTTCGGCCAAAATCTTCCCGGGCGCCGAGTCTAGGCTCCAACTCAGCGCAGGTTCCCGCTCTCGAAAAAACTCACTCATCTCCAGCAGATGCGAGGGGATCAGGACGCCCAACTGTTCCGTGGCCGTGCTCTCGCTGTAAAACGGCGTCGTCCAGTCATGCAGGCAGACGGAACGCGGCGACATCTCAAAGACGTGCCCCGTGGCGTTGACCTGCTCACTTCCCTTGAGAAAAAAGTGAAGCGCGAGAAAGTCCCGGTCACCCGCCCTGATGTGCCCGCTCTTCCGCTCAAACATCGAGGCCGCGTAGTGCGTGCGGTTGATGATGAGATCCCCCACCGGGTAGAACTTGAAGCTGGAGTTGTAGGGTGCCGAGGGTTGGCGGGGGGTCACTTCCATCACCGGTTGGCAGAGGTCGTGCCAAACGGCGAAAGCATCCTCTTTCGGAAGATCGTTCGAATCATAAAGGGCACATGGGACAATCCTTCTGGAATCTTCCCGAGCGTCTGGTGGATCCGGTTGATTGCTCTTACTCATTGTCATTCAAACCTTTATTAGTCGCGCTTGATTTTCCAACTAAATATCTAAATGGGACGTTTTTCCCGGGGATTTGGGACACCAGTCCATTGATCACGGCTTTTTCTTTGAAGTAACATCGCCCTCCGTGATGCAAATGACCATACAGGCATGCACTTCTTTCGGCTACTCATGCATCGGCCGCTCCGTTTGCGTTCTCCAGACCGGACGGCGGCCGGGCCAATGCCGGGTCGCCGCTGCTGAAGCCATGGCCCCCTTGAGATCACTTGCCTGACGCACTCTCTGCCACAACCCAATGCAACCGAGCAATCCCATGAAAACGAAAACCCTCACCCATTTCCTTTGTATTTGCGCGATCCTCTTCGCCGTTTCGGCGCGGGAGGCCTCCGGGCAAATCACCATCTCCGGGGACTTCGTCAGCGGCCCGACCGGTGTACCACCCACCAGTACAGACCCTGCCTTTTGGACCGGCGGCGGCGATCCCAACAGCGACGGCATTGTCGGCGTCACGACCGACGGGTTGTTGACCATCGGGGGAGGTTCTACTCTCGATCTCAGCCACTTTGACTTGGGCCAACAACCAGGCGCAACGGGAACCGTCAACATATCGGGAAGCGGCTCCACTATCACCATCGGCGACCATTTCCACATTGGCGCGCATGCCGACGGCGCCTCCACCCTTAATGGCGGCAATGGCGTCGTCAACATCACTAGCGGAGCCGTGATTGACGTCGGCAGTGACATCTGGCTGGGCGATTCGGCCACCAGCACCGGCACCGTGGTCGTGGATGGTGCGGGCTCTATCCTCCGAACCGGCGATGACCTGTGGTTGGGTGATGATGGGATGGGCTCGCTCACCGTCCGGAATGGTGGCTTGGTCGAAGTGGCCGATGTTACCGACGTCGGTGATGATGTCGGCGGCATGGGCACCTTGGTCGTGGATGGCTCGGGCTCCATCTTCCGCTCCCGCGATCTCGACATCGGTGACGATGGACTGGGACAGGGGACCATCTCCAACGGCGGCCTCGTGGAAGTCTCCGACGATCTCCAAATTGCCAACCAATCCGGCGGTGACCTTAGCGTCCTGACGGTGGAAGGAACCGGTACGAGTGTCACCGTAACCGATCAGATCCGTGTCGGTGATGACTCTCGAGGAACGTTCAACGTCTCAGACGGGGCGAGCGTCCAAGGTGGAGATATCTTTGTCGGCGCCAACGAAGCGGGGATCGGCACTATGCTGATCGAAGGCACGGGCACCGCTGTTTCCGTCGTCGGAAATGGCGTTGATGAATTTGGCCAATTCATCTCTGGTCTTGAAGGCGATGGAAACACCACCATTCGAGACGGTGCTAGCCTCGAAGCTGGAAACATCACGGTGGGTGGTGGCTCAACCGCGATCGGTACCATGGTGATCGAAGGCGCGGACACGACGGTCGCTGCCGTCGGAGATGGCCTGGATGAGCAGGGCGACTTCATCGTGGGAGGTCAAGGCCAGGGAAACGCGATCATTCGAGACGGCGCTCGTGTCGACGCAGACGTGGTCCGAATCGGGGAAGTGAGCGGCGCGGAAGGAACGATCACCGTCCAAGGGTCCGACTCTGCCATTGTGAGTGGGGACTCTTATCTGATCGGTTTTGGCGGCACCGGCACCTTGCTGGTCGAAGCAGGTGGCCGGGCCGAAGCGGGCGGCGATATTTTTGTGGGCCTTGAACCGGGAGCGGTCGGCACGGTGACCGTGCAGGGCGCCGGCTCGACCCTCGAATCCACCGGTGGTGGCATCAACATGGGTTCTGATGGAGGTGACGGCAACCTCAACGTCCTGAACGGCGCGGGAGTGACGACCCTCGGTAGCGTGGACATTGGAAGCGGCTCCGGGAGCAACAGCCAAGTTACCGTCAGTGGCTCTGGCTCCATGCTCTCCAGCGAATTCATTGCGGTGGGTGACAATGGCAATGGCGTCCTCAACGTCCAGGACGGCGGTCAGGCCATGGCCACGGATAGCATCGACATTGGAATCGCCTCCGAGGGTGACGGGCAAGTTACCGTGAGCGGCAGCAATTCGCAGCTTTCGGGTATCAGCATTAACGTGGCGCTAGAAGGCAATGGCGTCTTTAACGTCGAGGACGGCGGTCAGGCCACCGCCTCGGAAGGCTTGTTCATTGGAGGATCCCCCTCTGGTACCGGCGTGGCGAACATTCGTGGCGCCGGCTCCAACGTTTCGGCGGATTTGATCGAGGTGGGTTTAGACGGAACCGGGACGCTCAATCTGAGCGAATCCGGTACCGCCACGGCCAGCGAGGTCACGGTTTCCGACTCCAGCACGGTTAATCTGGTCGTTAGTAGCGACAACATGCTGACCGCGACCACGTCCTACACCAACGAAGGCACGACCCGTTTCATCGCCGGCAGCGAACTCGCCCCGGGCGAATACATGCCAATCGACTCGTCGAGCTTTGAAGGAACCGGCACGTTCGAGGGCGTCGGCGGCACCACCGCGTTCGCGTTGGACGGCAGCGCGACCTTCACGGTGGGCCCAACCATCATCAACAGCGGGAACGGGGTCGAGACCATGATCGACGGCGGCGATCGGGTGGGCTTTGGCCCTGTCACCGTCAGCCTGAACGAGAACGCCGGCACCGATGGCACGGTCTCCGCCACCGAGATCAGTGTAATGCAGATCTTTGGCGACGAGGTTTTGCTGGCCTACTCCTTCGAGACCTCCGGCTTAACGTTGGGCCTGACCAACGCGCTTTCCTTCGATATCGGGCCGCGGGACGAAGATGAATTTTTCGTCTATCGGCGCATCACCGGCTCCGGCGAAAACGCCTGGGTCTTGTATGAGCCGGAAATCTTTGACTTCACCAATGGCGTCTACACCTTCACGGTCGACCAAACCAACGGGACCGACTACGCCGTCGCCGTCCCCGAACCAACGACGGGTGCTCTGCTGCTCGCCGGGCTGGGTTGCCTGGCTCTGCGCCGCCGGCGCTAGATACCTATTCTGTTTGCTCCGTGTGTCTTTTGGTTTTCATCGGCTGATTGAAAACCGCTGGGCAAGCTGGTGAAGGCGGCCGGCCGGAGCGCGTGAGGCCAGAGCCATTCGACCGAACCGGGCGTGTCTGTTCGGCTCCCGCGGAACGCCATTCATACCGCTTTGGGCAAAAGCATCATTCTGCCCAAAAAACACAAGTTTTTTACCGGGATGTCCATTCCCGAAGCGGCGGGGAAGGGTTACGTTGGTTCTCCTAAACCAACCAAAACCTGATGAAATGGAACCACGATACCGAGCTTTTCGATCTCATACGCCGCGATCTTTACACGGCGGTGGTGGGTGACGTACTCGACACAATGGGCCGCACGCGCCAGTTCCTGCCGCCCCAGATCCAGCCCTTGCGGGAGGACTTTGTCATCGCTGGCCGCGCCATGCCCGTGCTGGAAGCCGACGACGCAGGCGGGGAAGGCAACCGGGTCTCGGACGCGCTTAGCCAACCCTTTGGGCTCATGCTCCGCGCGCTCGACGACTTGCGCAAAAACGAGATTTACCTCTGCGGCGGCGCCTCGCCCACCTACGCCCTGTGGGGCGAGCTGATGAGCACGGCGGCCCGCAACCGAGGCGCCACCGGCGCGGTCGTCGACGGCTGGTCGCGCGACACCCGTGGCATCCTGGAGATGAGCTTTCCCGTCTTCTCGCACGGCCGCTACGCGCAGGATCAGCGCCCGCGCGGCAAGGTCATCGACTTCCGGTGCAGCCTGCAGGTCGGTGGAGTGACGGTGCGCCCGGGAGACGTCGTTTTCGGCGATCTCGACGGCGTCGTCATCGTGCCGCGGGATGTCGAGGGCGAGGTCATCACCCGCGCGCTGGAGAAGGCCCACGGCGAACGCAAAGTCTACGAGGCGATCAAGGCAGGCCTGGGCGCCCAGGAAGCCTGGGACCGCTTTGGCATCATGTGAGCAACGAGCACCCCAAGGGAGAACGATGAAAATTACGGAAGTGAAGGTCTGGCTGGTCGAGGGGATCAAGTACAACTGGACGCTGCTGAAGGTCCACACCGACGAGGGCCTGACCGGCGTGGGCGAGGCCACCAACTGGCCCGGCAGCCCGATCATCGAGGCGGCCGCCCACCACGTCGGCGAGCGCGTTATCGGCCTCGACCCCATGCGGACGGATTTTATCTGGACCAAGCTCTACCGCGACCTGAATTGGATCGGGCCTTACGGCGCCTCGCTCTGCGCCATTAGCGGGTTGGACATGGCGCTGCTTGACCTCAAGGCAAAGGCGCTTGGCGTGCCGCTTTACCAGCTCCTGGGCGGGGCCTACCGCACGCAAATTCAGCTCTACGCCAACTACTGGTTCACCGGCGGGGGGCACACCGCCGAGGCCTATGCCGAGCAGGCCGCCCGCGTGCGCGAGGCCGGTTTCACCGGGCTTAAATTCGACCCCTTTGCCCACACCAACTACTTCTACGGCGACGACCTCAACACCAATCTGGGCCTCACGCCCGCCCAGCAGGACCGCGCCTTTGACGTGACGCGCGCGGTGCGCGAGGCCGTCGGACCGGAGTTTGCACTGATGATCGAGACCCACGCCATGCTTAACTTTGAGGTCGCGGTCAAGATGGCCCAGCGCCTGGAGCCGCTTGGCGTGACCTGGTACGAGGAACCCGCCGGACCGGAGAGCACCGCCACTTTGCGCGCCTTCCGCGAGCGGCTTCCGGCCAACATGCCGGTCTGCGTGGGCGAGCGCCATTACACCCGGCATGGCTTCCGCCCCATCTTTGAGCAGCACGTCTGCGACGTGGTGATGCCTGACATCACCCGCTGCGGCGGCCCCAGCGAGCTCAAGCGTATCGCGACCATGGCCGAGGCTTACGGCGTGCTCATCGCCCCGCACAACCCGAACGGCCCGCTGAGCACCATCGCCAGCGCGCACGTCTGCGCCACGCTGCCCAATTTTTTCCGCCAGGAGTACATGTTCAACGACGTGCCCTGGCGCGATACCGTCATCACCCACCCGATCGACGTGCGCGACGGCCACTTCCATCTCTCCGACCGCCCCGGCCTCGGCGTCGACCTGGTGGAGGAGGAAATGGAGAAACACCCCGGCATCCGGGAGCTCCATGGGAGGGAGAACTTCTATGTTTGAGCCGGCCTTTGAACTCGGCCTTCCTTCTCCTTGCTGCTTGCCCACCTCGGTGGTGGGCGTTCGCGAACCGGTCCTGTCCCTGAATGGGACCTGGGACTTTTGCCCAGATGCTACGGACAAAGATCCGCAATGGCGCCCCATCGAGGTGCCGGGCGAGTGGGTCATGCAGGGTTTTGAGGTCGCGCCGGAAAAGGCGGCCGCCTACGAGCGCACCTTTAGCCTGCCGACGGACTGGACCGGGATGAACGTGCGCTTGCGCTTCGACGCCGTCTACAGCGTGGCGCGCGTCTTGGTCAACGGAGCGGAAGTGGGCCGGTACGAGGGGCCCTTCGAGGTTTTCGAGTTCGACGTCACCTCAGCGGTGCGGCCGGGTGAGAACCTGCTTCGGGTGGAAGTGACCAGCCAATCCCAAGCCGACGCCATGGCTTTCGCTTCCACCTACGCCTCGCACGATCTCGGGGGCATCTCCCGCAAGGTGACGCTTTTCGCCACGCCGGTCGTGTTTCTCTCCGATCTGACGCCGCGGACCAGGCGAGCCGACGACGGTGCCTGGGAGTTGGAAGTTCATGCTTACACCTGTTTCATGGAAGGCCAACCGGCGCTGGAATGCCGGTTCGAGCTGGCTGCGGTCCGCTCCCAGGGCTTGATTCCGCTGACGCTCCTGGAATCCGAAAAGGACGAGGCACCGGGCGGACAGCTTGCGTGCGACCGCTTTCGCGTCGAAGGCGTCAAGGCGTGGGACTGTGAGCACCCTCATCTTTATCTTCTGACCTGCACGCTCGAGGCGGCGGGCGAGAAGCTCGCCGTCTACGAACAAAGGGTCGGCTTCCGCGAGGTCGCGGTGGTCGGCCCGGAGCTCCACGTCAACGGCCGGCCGGTCAAGCTGCGCGGCGTCAACCGGCATGAAGTCCACCCTCGGCGAGGCCGGGCAAACTGCGCGGACCTGACCCGGCGCGACGTGGACATCTTCCGCGACGGCAACGTGAACTTCATTCGCACCAGCCACTACCCGCCGCCGGAGGAGCTACTCGACGCCGCCGACGAGCTCGGAATGTTCGTGGAGTGCGAGGCCGCGCTTTGCTGGGTCGGTGACGTCAACCGCCCGCCTTGGGACAGGCGGGATGCGGCCGCGCCCGGGTTTCTCGCCGGCCACCAACGGGCGAACGCGGCCAATGTCATCGCGCATCGCCGCCACCCGAGCGTGCTGTTCTGGTCGCTGGGCAACGAATGCGCCTGGAGCCCGAGCTTCTCCCAAGCGCAAGATTTGGTGAAGACCCTGGACCCGACCCGGCCGACCATCTTCCACAACATCAACGAGCACGGCGAGGCCGACATCATGAATCACCATTACCCGGTGCACTTCCACGGCACGCCCCCCGGCCAGCTCCTGGCCGAACGCAACCAGCCGCTGCTCATCGGCGAAGACTACCACGTGCAGGTTTACAACCGGCGGGAGGTGGCCACCGACCCCGGCGTGCGCGAGGACTGGGGCCGCTGCCTGCAGGCTGGCTTCGAGGAGTTTTACCGCGTGCCGCAGGTGCTGGGCGTCGCCATCTGGGCCGGGATCGACGATGTGTTTTGCCTGCCGGACGGGCGGGCGGTGGGCTACGGGCCCTGGGGCGTCATCGACGGCTGGCGGCGCGAAAAACCCGAATTCTGGCACATGAAGAAGGGGTACAGCCCGGTGCGGTTGGGGGCGACGGAAGTCCCCTGGCCTGAGAACGGCAAGCTGTGCTTGCCGGTGGAAAACCGCTTCGACTTCACGGATTTGGCGGAACTGGTCATCCGCTGGGAGGGCGGTGGCGAACAGGGGGAAATTCACGCGCAATTGGCGCCGCGTGAGTCGGGGGAGCTGGAACTGCCCTTGCCGGTGGGCCTCGCTCCGGGCGATGGCGTGACCCTGCGCTTCGTCGACGCGGGGGGGCGGTGTGTCGAGCGGGAACGCATCCAGGTGGGCGAGGCTGCGGAAGCGAAGGCCGCGTACTCGAGAGTGACTTTTCCCGATCTGAAAGCGGCCGCTCCCGCCCCGCCCGGAGCAGTGATCCGCCGCGGCGGACTGGAGCTGACCCTGCCGGGGGAAGGTGTCCGCTTCTCCCTGCGGCGAGATGGATCGGAAGTGCTGTGCAGCCTGCCCGGCGTCATGCTGCTGCCGCTGGAAACACGCAAGGGCACGACGAACGACTTTGGCGAAGAGGTCGAGCCGCTGACCGATGCCTGCTTCCCGCCGCCGAATGCCGCGCTCCGGATGGCGGGAGACGAAGACCATCTCGACTTGGCTTTTGGGGTGGAAGACGAAGCCGCCAAGGCAACGATCACCCTGCGTCTGGAAGATTCGGGTCGGCTCGCCGTGCACGCGCGGGTTAAGATTTTGGCGGAAGTGACGCCGAGGCAGTACGGCCTGGTCTTCGCTTTGCCGGCGGACTTCACCGTGCTCTCCTGGAAGCGCGAGAGTCTCTGGTCGCTCTTCCCGGAGGACCACATTGGCCGGACCGAGGGGGTTGCGCTGGCGACGGGTGCGCGGTTCTCGTGGGCGGAACCGGCCACCCATCCCTGGTCGCAGGACGCTTCGCCGCTCGGATCGAACGACTTCCGCGCCACGCGGACCAAGGTGCATCGGGCGGAACTGCGCGCGGGAGACGGCCCCGCTATCGTGGTGCACGGCGGGGGGCGGCTGGCGGTCCGAGCGTGGCGGCGCGACGGGCAGACTTTCCTGCTGGTGGCCGACTTCAACACGGGCGGTAACGATTCCTTCGCCCGGGAGTTCTACGCCGCCGAGCGCGTGACCTTCCAACCTGGCGACACCCTGGAACTCGGAGCTAACCTGGAGATCTCCTAACCATTATGCCCCTGGAGATTAACCTGAATGGAAAGAAGGCGGCGGTCAGCGGCGTCACGAGCGGAATCGGCGCCGCCATTGCCGAACGCCTGGCGGCCGCCGGCTGCGAGGTGGCCGGTTGCGGGCGTTCGGATGCTGCCTCCGAAGGGGCCCGGGCCTTCGTCTCCAGCGTCCAGCAGGATGGGCGTGCGGCTTTTTACCGGAGCGCGGACCTGAGCCAACGCGGCGAGGCAGCGGCCTGGATCGCCGACGCGGCGGAAAAGCTGGGCGGTCTGGACGTGCTGGTCTCCAACGCGGGGCGCAACATTTTCAAGGGGGCTTCGGATTGCCGCGACGAGGATTGGGACGAGTGTCTGGAGTTGGATCTGGCGGCTCATTGGCGCTGCGCCAAGGCGGCCCGGCCTTGGCTGGAGACGTCGGCGGCGGGGGTGGTGATCATCATCTCTTCCAACCACGCGTGGAGCACCATTCCCGGTTGCTTCCCCTACAACGTGGCCAAGGCCGGGCTCAACGGGCTGGTTCAGGCGCTGGCCATCGAGTGGGGACCAACGGTGCGGACGGTTGGGGTGGCGCCGGGCTTTATCGACACGGCGGGCAATCAAGTTTGGTTCGACAGCTTTCCGGATCCCGCGGAGAAGCGGCACCGCACGGAGGGAAACCACCCGGTCAGGCGCATCGGCACACCGGCGGAGATCGGCCAGCTTTGCGCTTTTCTGGCCAGTGATTTGTGTGGATTCATCTCGGGCACAACGCTTTGTGTCGACGGTGGGCGCAGCGCACTCATGTAGGAATTCCTGGCAACGGGAGTGGGCTTGAACTTGATTGTTGACAATCTACAATCTGGTTTGTAATGCGTAGGTGAGGCAATTGAATCGCAATAATCGCTTTTCAAGCAGTCCAGCGATCCAATCGGCCTTTGTCGAAATCGGCACACAACCTCCATGTCAGTGTCCTAACTCACTGCTCTTACCTCCATCATCCCTTCAGGAGAATTCTCATGAAAATCTATCGGTCCATCTTCAAATTCATCGGTCTGGCGCTGTTTGGCCTCAACCTCGGCGCGGTGTCCGGCTCGGCCGATACCACTTGGAGCGGCCCCGAAACCATCAGCGGTGTGCAAGGCGCCACCGCGGTCGTTTCGGCGGACTTCAATGGCGATAATCTGCCGGATGTGGCCGTCTTTGAAGGCGGCAAGGGTAACAACGATCAGCAGTACCTCCACTGGCTGGAGGCGCCGAACTGGACCACGCATCAGCTGCACGGCACGCTGCTGGGGCGCTTTACCGGGTCGGCCGCGGCGGCCGACTTTGACGGCGATGGAAACGTGGACGTGGTGGTGCCGGAGGACAATCACGGCGGCGGTGACGGCCGCCTCTATCTTTATTTGAATCCGGGCCCGGCCAGTGTGACCGGTCCGTGGACACGGCACGAAATTTACCTGCTGACGGACTGCTTCCACCAGAACGACATGGCGGTGGGCGACCTGGACGGGGACGGCAAGCTCGACGTGGTGGTCCGGGCCAAGAGTAAGAACGGGGCCAAGCGGCTGGTGGTGGCGCTTCAAAACGCGCCGGACAATTGGACCACCCGCTACTGGGCGTTGCCGAACAGCACCCGCGACCAGGAAAAATCCGAGGGCGTCGCGATCGGAGACCTCACCGGCGACGGCAACCCGGAAATTGTTCTCTCCGGCGTCTACTGGGAGAACGCCAACGGCTGGCGCACCGGCGAGCCGACCGAGCACGTAATCGACAACGCCTTCGCGGACGAGGAGATCAAGGCCGTGGTGGCGGACCTCAACGGCGACGGCGATAACGACATCTTTATGACCAGCGCAGAGGGAACCGAAGTCTACGCGGCGGTCTACCTCAACGACGGAACGCCGGGCAACGGCGCCTGGCCAAAGACGATCCTCAAGGACAACTTCGGCAAGTGCCACATGATCGGCGCGGCGGACTTCGACGGCAACGGGACCACGGACCTCATCGCCGGCCGCGCCTTCAACAAGAAGGGCGTCTACGTTTGGTACAACGACGGCGCCGCCAATTTCACCGAGAATCCGATCAACACCGACCAGGGTTTCTACAACGCGGCGATCATTGACCTGGACGGGGACAACGACCTTGATCTGGTCGGCGTCAAGGGCTACTCGAACGGCAACCCCATCCACATCTACCGCAACCAGCTCGACGGTTCGGCTCCGTCCAACCAGGCGCCCAGCGTGGAAGCCGGCTCCGACCAGACCGAGGCCCTGGGAACGGCGGTCAACCTCAACGGCGTGGTCACGGACGACCTCTTGCCGGCCGGCAGCACGGTAACCACCCTCTGGTCGCTCCAGAGCGGACCGGGCGGGGTCACCTTTGGCCAGGCGAGCAGCCCGCAGACGACGGCGGAGTTTTCCGCCGAGGGCGCTTACGTGCTTGAGCTCAGCGCGGACGACGGCGACCTGACCGCGTCTGATACCGTGACGATCACGATCGTCCCGGACGGCGGCGGCGGCTCGCTCAATGCGGCCCAGGACCGGCCGGTCACGACGAGCAAGCCGGTCAACGAAGCCAATTTGACCGACGGCGACTACAGCAACGGCAGCCGCTGGTTTTCCAACTCTTTTGCGGACGACGGCCTGCAGTGGGTTGAGGTGGACTTGGGCGCGGCGCAGACGGTCTCCAGCGCCGTGCTGGCCCAGAACACGGAGCGCACCGACGATTGGCGGGTGGAGGTGTGGAACGGGTCCGGTTGGACGGAGGTGGCCTCCGGAACGGGCAACACCGAACTGAACGTCACCGCCAGCTTTGCTGCGGTCAGCACCGACAAGCTGCGCTTCACGGTCACGGCGGGGAGTTCGTACCTGAAAGTCTACGAGCTGGAAGTTTACGCGGCCGGTAGCGGCGGCGGTGACAACCAGGCGCCTTCGGTCATCGCCGGTCCGGACGCGACCGTCGAGGTCGGTCAAGTTTTGGCGCTGACGGGGATTGTGACCGACGACGGCTTGCCGGCGGGCGGATCGCTCACCACCCTGTGGACGGTAACGAGCGGGCCGGGCAACGTTGTTTTCAGCGACGTCACGGATCCCAACGCCACCGCCACCTTTGACGCCGAGGGCAACTACGTTCTGCGCCTGACGGCGGACGATTCCGAGCTGAACGCTTTCCACGAGCTGGGGGTGACGGTGACCTCCGACGGTTCGGAGCCGACCAACGTTGCGCTGAATGCCGCCGTCACCGCCAGCAAGCTGGATAGCGTCGCCAAGCTGACGGACGGCGTGATCGCCAACTCGAGCCGCTGGTACTCGAACACCTTTGCCGACGACGGCCCGCAGTGGATCGAGGTGACGCTCGGTGGCGAGCAAACGGTTTCCAGCGTCGTGCTCCGCCAGAACGCCGAGCGCACCGATGATTGGCACGTCGAGATTTGGAACGGCACCACCTGGCAGCAGGTGGCGGCCGGCGCCAATAATACCGACATGGACGTAACAGCGGCCTTCAGTCCCGTGGCGACCGATCGCGTGCGCTTAACCGTTACGGCAGGAGTTTCCTTCCTGAAGATCTACGAGATCGAGGTCTACAGCACGGGTGGCAGCCCGGGGCAGAACCAGGCTCCGGTGGTGGCGGCCGGGCCGGACGTGAGCGTCGAGGCCGGCCAAGCGCTCACCTTGGCGGGCTCGGCCAGTGACGACGGTTTGCCCGGCGGGTCCCTCGCAACCGTGTGGTCGGTGACAAGCGGTCCGGCCGGCGTCGCCTTCACCGACGAGACGGATCCGGGCACCGCCGCGCTCTTCACCGATGCCGGCGCCTATGTCTTACGTTTGATCGCCGACGACTCCGAGCTTTCCGCCTTCGACGAGGTTGGCGTTACCGTCACGAGCGGCGGCGGCTCGGTCAACTTGGCTCTGGGCGCACCCGCCACCGCCAGTGATCCGGTCAACACGGCTAACCTGACCGATGGCGACCTGACCAACAGCGGCCGCTGGTTTTCCAACTTCTTTGCCGAGGACGGCCCGCAGTGGATGGAAGTGGACCTGGGCGGCGCGCAGTCGGTGGCCGGTGTCGTGCTTCGCCAAAACACTGAGCGGGCGGATGACTGGCACGTGGAAATCTGGAACGGCAGCGCCTGGGTGCAGGTGGACTCCGGCACGGGCAACACCGAGCTCGACGTGACGGCAAGTTTCGCGCCGGTCTCCGCCGAGCGCGTGCGGTTCACGGTCACGGCGGGCAGCTCCTACCTGAAGATTTACGAGCTGGAAGTCTACGGCCCTTGAGTTTCTAGTCGGAGGGCTCTTCTTCAACGCCCGCTGCAGCGAGGCGTTCGGCAAAAAGTTGGGGCTAAATTCATCTAGAATTCATCTAGTTGAGTTAGGCTGATGATGAGTGGCGGGTACCGCTCGAGGGCCGTCGGCTTGACAGCGACGTTCCCGCGCAACCAACCTAGGGGTCGGCCGGGCACCCGGCCGCTCCCTCCGAGCCATGAAGGTGCTGATTATCGAAGACGAAGACGACCTGCGCAGCGTGCTGCTCAAGGACCTCCGGGAGGAGGGCTACACGCTCGAGACGGAATCCGACGGCGCCAACGGCCTGCTGCGCGCCCAGCACTTTGATTTCGACCTGATCCTGCTCGATGTCATGCTGCCGGGCCTCGATGGATGGCAGGTGCTGGAGCGTCTTCGCCGCACTAAGCAGACTCCCGTCCTGATGCTGACCGCGCGCGACAGCACGGAGGACCGGGTGCGCGGCCTGAACCTCGGATGCGACGATTACGTGGTGAAGCCGTTTGAGCTCGAGGAGCTCAAGGCCCGCATCCGCGCGCTGATCCGCCGCAGCCAGGGAACGCCGGCGCCGCTGGTTTCGATCAACGCGGAGATTCAGCTCGATACCAACCGCCGCCGCGTGCTTAAAAACGGCAGGGATTTGGAGCTGCCGATGAAGGAGCTGAGCCTGCTGGAAATCTTTGTCCAGCGGATGGGAACCGTGGTGCCGCGCGAGACCATCGCCGAGCTGCTTTACGCGGATTTGAAGGAGTCGGAATCCAACGTGATTGACGTCTACATCTACCAACTTCGAGCCAAGCTCGGGCGGGGCATCATCAAAACGCGCCGAGGCCTCGGCTACGAACTGCCCAAGTACCCATGAAGCTCCGCGCCTCGCTGCGGTGGCAGCTGCAGCTCTATTACTTTCTCATTTTCTTCGTCACCCTGGCGATTTTGACCGCCCTGTCCATCCACTGGATGCGTCAAAGCGAGCTCTTCAAATACGACAGCCAGTTGCGGGATTCGCAGCGCTTTTTCATCCCCGTTTTGGTCGGCCACAATGCCTCCGATCCGGCGCTCTTCCGGGTGCCTCCCCGGCAGCGGCGGCCTCGTGGGCGCTTGTCTGATGGATCTTTCCGGCAACCGCGGCCGCCGCGCCCCGCGTCACCGGGGTTGAATGACCGCATCCGGCGGAAGATGGAGAGCGGCTGGGTTTTTGCCTCCTGGACCCGGGAAGGTGAGTTGCAATCGGCTTCGCGCAACTTTCCCGATTTTCTGGCGCCGGAGGTTTTCCCGAGCGACCTGCGGGAAGCTCAGGTTGAGGATTCCGGTGGCTACCGGCGGCTGATCTCGCGCACCCCCCGCGAGTTCATCGTCATCGCCATCCCCAAGGCGATGATGGACGCCGACGCGCAGACCCGGGCGGCGGTCATCATCGGCCTGAGTCTGGTCCTTCTCCTGATCTCGACCTCGGTCGGCTGGGCGCTTATTGGGCGGGCCCTGCGGCCGCTCCGGGAGATCGAAGACACCGCGCAGGCGATCGCCTGCGGGCAGCTTGACCGGCGGATTGCCCCGACGGCCCAGCCCGACAACGAGATCGGGGGCCTGGTCGGCAATTTGAACCAGACCTTCCGCCAACTGGAGGCCATGTTCGAGCGGCAGGCGCGCTTTACGTCGGACGCCTCGCACGAGCTGCGCACCCCCATCGCCGTCATCCTCAACCATTGCCAACACGGCCTCTCCAAGGAACGCAGTAGCCAAGAGTACCGGGAGGCGCTCGGCGCCTGCCAGCGGGCCGGCGAGCGCATGCGCAACCTCACGGCCAGCCTGCTCGAGCTGGCGCGGCTCGAAAGCGGGGAAATCCAACTCGAGCGGGAGCCCTGCGCGCTGGGCGAGATTGCCCGCGAGGCCTTGGAACTGGTCGAGCCGCTCGCGCTGAGCAAGGGCGTCGAGCTGCGGGAGGAAATCGGCGAGATCACCGTCCGCGCCAACGCGGACCGCCTTTGGCAGGTCATGGTCAACCTGCTCCACAACGCCATCCAGTACACTCCGGGCGGCAAGGCGGTCACCCTGCGGCTCGAGCGGTCGGAGCGGCACGCAGTCATCTCCGTGATCGACGAGGGGGAGGGCGTGCCGGCCGAGTCCCTGCCCCACCTCTTCGAGCGCTTCTACCGGGTGGACAAATCCCGCGCCCGGTCGCAGGAACAGGGCGGCTTTGGCCTGGGGCTGGCCATCTGCGATACCATCGTCAAGGCTCACGGCGGCGCCATCGAGGTGGA
>JBCDLL010000065.1:0-18121 GCA_038745425.1 Verrucomicrobiota bacterium
ATCTGGTCGTTGCGGCTGCGGCCGGTGTGGAGCTTGGCTCCGGCCGGGGTGCGCTCGGTCAGCGCCTTTTCGATGTTCATGTGAATGTCTTCCAGCTCGGTGCTAAAGACAAAGCGGCCCTGGTCGATCAGGTCGCCGATGGCGAGCAGGTGCTTCTCAATCTCCGCGCACTCCCGTTTGGTCAGGACGCCGATGCGCTCAAGCATCATGGCATGGGCGATCGATCCCGCGATGTCGTAGGGGTAGAGCCGCCAGTCGAAGCTGACGGATTCGCCGAAGTCACGCAGGCGTTCGGCGGCGGCCTCCTGAAAGCGACCGCCCCAGGTTGCCTGGGCGGGCTTCTTCGGTGCGGCAGAGGACTTGGAACGCGACTTCTTAGCCATGGATTTTTCTACTGGCCCGATCCGCCCGCGCCAAGCGTGGAGCGAAAAATTGTTCGCGCCCCGCTAATCGCCCTCGCCGGCCGCGATCTGCTCAAAGCGCTCCTTGAGCGGGCCCCGCGGCCGGTTGGGGAAGCTGCGCTTGGTGGAAAGACCCGCCCGGCGGGCGTACTCGTCCGGCGTGCGCCAGCGCAGAATGACGGTCTCGTCCGGCTTGGCCGGCTCGTTGGTGCTGCGCCGTAGCAGGATGACGTTGCCGGGGCGGATTTCCGCCCAGCGCTGCCAGTTGTTGTTGCTCATCCAGCCCAGGAAGTCGTCCGGCTTGACCGGCTCGGCCCGGGGGATCGCCTTCTCGGTGGTGCCCTCCCCGTCGCCGGTGGCCGCCTGACGAGCCTCGTAGTCCCGCACCATCTGCTGGTAACGGCGGTTCTGCTCCTCCATCTTCCGGCGTTTGGCTTCGGCTGAGTCCGCGTCCGGCTCGGCAAAGGGACTGGTCTGGCGCTGGCTGGGGGCGGAGGAATCGGCCGGCTTGTCCTCCTCCACGATGGTCTGCTGCGCCACGACGGTCGAAGCGCCCAGCAGCAAAGCAAGCCCGCTACCGCTCAGCAGCGTCAAAAATCGTCGCGAGTTCGCTTTCATCCAGAATTCTCCAGCGGCCGACTGGCAGCTTGCCCAGCGATAGCCCGCCAAGCTGCGTCCGAACCAGCCGCTTCACCTTATACCCCTGGTAGAGCAACATCAACCGAATCTGGCGCTTGAGCCCCTGGGTCAGCGTCACGCGAATCTGTTTCGCCCCGATCCGCTCGATGCGGTCAAACTTGGCCGGCTTGCCCTCCAGGTTGATGCCCTTGAGCAGCCGGGGGGCATCCTCGTCGCCCCGGAATGGGCGATCCAGCGACACCTCGTAGATTTTGGGAACCTTCCGGCTGGGATGGGCCAGGCCCTGGGCCAGCTCGCCGTCGGTGGTCAGCAGCACGAGCCCCTGGCTGTCCTTGTCCAGCCGCCCGGCGTAGAAAACCCGAGGCCAATTTTTGGGCAAAAGCTCGAAGATGGTCTTGGCTCCCTTGTCGCGGGCGCGGCTGCACAGATAACCGCGCGGCTTGTTGAGCACGGCGGTCAAGCGCTGCTGCGGCCGGACCGCCCGGCGCCGGACGGTGACGTGGTCCTCCGGCTGCACGCGGGTGGCCAGATCCGTCACCACGTGGCTGTTGAGCCGCACCACGCCCTCGCGGACCAGTTCCTCGACCGCGCGGCGCGAGCCCAGTCCGGCGCTGGCCAGGTACTTGTTGAGGCGGATGCCGTCGGCGCTCATTGGTGGGCGGGGTGAGAAAAGCGAAAAGCCAGCGGGTCAGGGACACCGCTGGCTTTTCGGAAACGGGGCTGGACCTGCGGTTATTCTTCCGGCTTGGTTTTGGGCAGGCCGATCACGCTCTGGCCTTCCTTCCACTCGCCGCGCTTTTTCATCAGGTCCACGCGCTCGATGCGCTTAAGCACACTGCGCTTGGCCATGATGCTGCCTTTGCTGCGAAGACTACGGTGTTGAGACATAGATTTTTTCCTTGGTTGAAAGCGAGTGGGGGAAAGTGCCAGAAGCGGCCCGCCAATGCAAGGAGATATCAAGGCTTCATTTGCCCGTGCCACCACTTGAGGTAGTTCTGCTCGACCTGCTCGGGGCAGAGCAGAACCAGCTCCGGGCAGTCGTAAGGGTGCAGTTCCCGGAAAGCCTGGATCAGGGCCTCGGCTTGGGCCGTCCCGGTTTTGATCACCAGCAGGCACTCGGCCTCGTCGTGAATCTCTCCCTGCCAGCGGTACACGCTGCGCGCGCCCGGGACGATATTGACACACGCGGCCAGGCCGTGCTCGACCAGCGCTCGCGCCAGCTGGGCCGCCTCAGCCTCAGTGCCGATTGTGGTCAACGCCAGGCGCGGCTCAAAGGCCTCCAGGGATTCGGGGTGCTCGGCCATCGCCAAAAAACCTCCTCGCTAAGAGGCCACGGCAACCTTTGCCGCCGTGGCGGGGGCCGCGGCCGGTTCCGTGCGCTCGATCCACCCGCCGCCGAGCACGCGGTCGCCGTCAAAGCAGACGCCCGCCTGCCCGGGGGAGATCGCGCGCTGCGGCTCCAGGAACTCCAGCCGCGCGCGCCGGTTGGGCAGCGGATGCAGCCGGGCGCGCACTTCCGGGAAGTTATGGCGGACCTTGGCGGTGATCTCCATCGCCTCGCCGGGTTCGCCGTCGGGCCAGTTGGTCTGGCTAAGATAGCATTCGGGGCGCACCAGGTCGTCGTAGCCGCCCACGATCACGCTCTGGCTGGCCGGGTCGATATCCACCACGTAGAGCGGCTGGCCGGTGCCGCCGCCCAGGTTGAGGCCCTTGCGCTGCCCCACCGTGTAAAACTCAATGCCCTCGTGTTCGCCAATGCGCTCGCCCGCCAGGTTGAAGATGCCGCCGGGGTGGAAGCTATCCTCGCCCAGGTGGCTCTTGAGGAAGTCCTTGTAGTCGTTGCCGGGCACGAAGCAGATTTCCTGGCTCTCCTCCTTGTCGTAGGTTTTGAGGCCCATCTTTTTGGCGTGGGCGCGCACCTCCGGCTTGGTCAGCCCGCCGAGCGGCAGCAGGATGGGCTGGAGCTGCTCCTCGCTCAGGGAAAAGAGGAAGTAGCTTTGGTCCTTGTGGCGGTCCACGGCCCGATGGAGCACGCTGGCCCCGCTCCGACCCGGCTGGATGCGCGCGTAGTGGCCGGTGGCGATCTTGGTTGCGCCCAGGCGGCGCGCCTTCTGCAGCAGGTTGCCGAACTTCAGCTCCTGGTTGCACATCACGCAGGGATTGGGGGTGCGGCCGGCCTTGTACTCGCGGCTGAAGTAGTCGATCACCAGCTTCTCGAACTCACCCGCCTCGTCGATGACGTAGTGCGGCGCGCCGAGCGCGTGGGCCACGCCGCGGGCGTCCGCCACCGCCTGCGGGCCGCAGCACTTGTCCTCGGCGCGGCTGACGCAGTCCTGCGGCCACACCTTCAGCGTGATGCCGATGACGTCATAGCCGGCCTCGACCAGCAGGCTGGCCGCGACGCTGGAGTCCACGCCGCCGCTCATGCCGACGACCACGCGCTCCTTTTCGGTGACTTCGATGCTCATGGAGGGGAAGGGAAAAAGTTAGCGCGGCAGCATGCCAGATGGGCCGGGCGATTGCAAACCCGGGCGAATCTTGCGCTTGATGTTCCCCCCAAATCGGGCAAGACTCGCGGTTCTTTCCATTCCCCAAGGACGGGTCGCATAGTGGTCTAGTGCGCACGCCTGGAAAGCGTGTATGGTGAAAGCCATCGAGGGTTCGAATCCCTCTCCGTCCGCCATTCTCGAAGAGAAAAGGACGGAGTTTCTAACCGATTGCGGAAGCCAAACTCGGATCGCCCGGGGCAATCCTTATCCTTCCGCCGAGTCGACCGCTTGCGCCTAGCCATCTTTTTCGCGTGAAAACGGGCCGATGATCGGCCAAAAGGGAGGTGGAGATGGAGGAATCGACGTGGGTTGAGCTTTTTGGGCTGGTCGCCGTGATCACGATGGTGACGATGTACGCCTTGGAGCACCGGTCGCCCAAGTTTGTGCTGGGCTTTGCGGTGTCCTGCGCGGCGGCTTCGCTCTACGCGGTGCTGATCCAGTCCTGGCCCTTTGCCATTGTCGAGGCGGTCTGGTCGGTGATCGCATTTCGCCGGTGGCTCCGACTGCGCCCGGCCAGTTCGAATGCGGGCAACTAATCATATGCTCCGGCCCGTTGTAGGCCGTCTGCACCCTGCACATTCCCACTAGCAAAAGCAGAGGGCCTGGCCTAGCTTCTGCTATGACAGTATCCATTCGTACCTCATTCTTTTCGCTGGGCCTGGTGATGACCGGCCTCGGGCTGGGTTCTCTTCCGCTGGCGGCGGGCGAGGCGGAAACGGCGGCCGAACACGCCGCGGTGGAAAAAGCGCTCGCGCCGGTGGCGGCGCAGTTTGTCGCGGAGCAGCCCGGCAAGGAGCCCATGCTCACGGCGATGAAGGCCTACCTGGAGGCCAACCCGCAGATTTACGGAATCGCCTACGCGCCGCCGCCCCCGCCGGAGGGCGAGCCCGTGCCGCCGTCCCTCTACGTCTACCGCCACGAGGGCAAGCTGGACACGCGCCTGCTCAAGCTGCCGGAGTACAACTACCCCGCCGACGAGTGGTACGCCAAGCCCAAGCAGGAGCAGCGCCCCATCTGGACCCATCCCTACTTCGACAAGGGCGGCGGCGACATCTGGATGCAGACCTACTCGGTGCCGCTTTACCTGGACGGCGACAAGGCCCGCTTTTGGGGCATCCTCACCAGCGACCTACCCGTGCCGCCCCCGCCCGGCAAGTCCGCCGATGGGTCCTAGGCACCGCTGGCAACTTTAAGGAAGGAACGTTGCTGGGCGCCGGAATCCACCGGCCTATTGGCGATGAGAACCGTCAGCTTGTCGTTGCCGACCGCGCGACCTCATTTAGCAAACGCGCCCAGCGTTCGGCCCCGGTTTCGGGCGTCCAAGCAGCCGCAATCGCCTGGCTTTCGGCGCCCATGGTAGCGGCCAGCTCCGGCCGGATGACGAGTTCGCGCATGGCGGCCTCGAGGGCGGCCCCGTCATCCACCGGGACGCGATAGCCGTTCCTCCCCGGTATGACCAGGCCGGAGGCTCCGACCGCATCCGAACAGATCACCGCCAGCCCAGCGCCAATCGCTTGGTTGACCACCACGCCCCACCCTTCCTGCCGACTGGGCAGGAGCAGCGCATCGGCCTCGGCAAAATGGGCGGGCAGGTCCGGCGGATCGACGAAGCCCCGGGCATCCACGAGCGCTTTGGCCTCCTCGCTCAGGGCGGCGAGGCAAGGCGCCGCCTCTTCGCCCGCGCCGAGAAGAATCAAGCGCACCGGAAGCCGATCCTGCACCATGCGGTCAAAGGCGGCGAGGATCAGGTCGATCCCCTTGCGCCGAATGAGCTGCCCGCAAAAGAGAAAAGCGAAGCGCGCGTCCGGCGGCCGCGCCCGCCGGGCGGCGGCGAAGGGAGCCGCATCCACGCAGTAACCGACCGGTGTCACGGGTACCGCTGGGAAGCGCCGCGGGTAGTCGCGTTCGGCGTCCGTGCCGATCGCGGCGATATGGTTCGACTTGGAAAGAGCGGAGGCGAAGGCGCTCTGCGCGACCGGCCGCCAGCGCCCGGGAAGCGGGCGAAGCCCCTCGCCCCAGAAAATCCACGGCACCCGCCGCAAATGCCATCGCATCAGGTACTGCCCGGCCGGCGAGTAGTGCAAGGTGTAAACGATCCAGACGTCGAAGTCCTCCGCCGGCGGGAAGCCCCAGTTCCACTGCCACCGCACCAACCAGCCACCCCCGGCAACGCCCGGCAGCCGGTGCTCGTGCGCGGCCAGCGGCGGAAGCTTCCACTGGGAATGGCTGGGCGCGACCACCTCCTGGTAGTAGACGTGGAAATCCAGTTTCGGATGCCGAGCCATCGTGGCAAAAAGATCCCGCTGGTTGGGCGAAGGGTGGGAGGCCACGCAGGCTACGCGCAAGAGAGACATTGGGCTTGATGGGGCCGGCGGGCGGATGCCGGACGCGCCCAGCTTAGGGCGCCGCGTGGGCGTGGCCAAGCCGTCTTCGCCTCCCACCGCCAAAAGCAAACCCGCGGTCAAGGGTTGACCGCTGCTCGTCAGATTTCCTACTTTGCCGTTTCGCATGAGCACTCTGGTCATCACGGAGCCCTACGGCCGCCTGGGCAATCGTTACCTGCGCCTGGCCAATCTCCTGGCGACCGCCCTTGAGACCAATTCATGGCTGGTTGATTTTTCGCTCCGCGCCGACCACTTCCAGCACGGCTTGGCGGCCTCGGCGGGGCGGCGATATTTTGTCCATCCCGCGATGCCGGCTCGGGGAGCCGCCCTGGGCATCCATCTGGACCGGCTTTTGACCAGCGCGCACAAGCGGGGGTGGCTGGAGAGCTTCGCGGAGGTTGTGCGCAACGGGCGCGAGGGCCATCTTGAACATCTGGACACGCCGGCCTGGACGGAGAAGCTTTCCAGCGCCCGCCTCTTTTGCTTTCCCGATTTCAACTACCAGGCCCGCACTTGGCTTGTCCGGCACGGGCCGCGCGTGCGGCACCTGATGCGCCCGGCTACCCGGCCATTGGAGAGAGCGCGGGAAGCGCTGGAGGCGTGTCGCCAACACGCGCCTCACGTGCTCGGCGTCCACATTCGGGCGACGGATTACCACCGCTGGCGCCAGGGCTCGCAATTCGTGCCGCCGGAGGCCTTTGAGAGCCAGATCGAGGCTTACCGAAAACACCGAGGCGGCAAAATCGCCGTGCTGATCGCCTCCGACGAACCAAAAATCAAGGATCGCTTTAGCGCCCGGCCGGGGTGTTTTTCCTTCGACCTCGATCTGTACGAGGACCTCTACGCCCTTTCTCTCTGCGATTACCTGATCGGCACCGGCATGAGCACCTACTCCGCCTGGGCCTCGTTCGTTGGGGAGATTCCCCTTTTGCGACTCTTCCCGGGAGAAGTCCCCGGACCTTTTACCAAGGCGCCAATCGCCTTCTCCCCGGACTTCGACTACCGCGCCTAACCGCGCAGCCGAAACCGCGGGTCGGCGTACTCCATGTCGTGGACGGCAGCCGCAAAGTGGAGAAAATGGTTCCGCTCAAGAGTGCGACGCAGAAAACGCCGCTTTTCGCGCTCCGGGCAATAAAGGCGCCACTTTTGCAGCCGCCGGCGCCAACCGGCGGGCTTCTCAAAAAGGTGGGGCCGCTCGAGCTGGAGAGCGTAGATCCAAAGCATGTTGTAGCGGTAGTCCAGCCAATGAACGAGGTCGCGAAGCAGGCATTCGTAGCTGAAGACCGGCATCTCGCCGTTGCGGTTGGGATAGTCGTCAGAGACCCGGGCGTATATGTCGTAAACCTCCAGGAAGAGGTCGGTGTGACGGTCCGGCGAGTACACCATGACGCCGCCTTGGAGCACCTGGTCATAGTCGCCCGGCAGGTCGCAATATCGGTAATAGTGGCGAGCCCCCTGGCAGGTCTGAACTTGGTGGCCCCGGCTCCTCCAGTGGGCTTCCATCAAGCGATTGGCAACCCGGCGCTCTTCCGGCGAGGGCGTGGCGTATTCGTCCACTCCTCCGATTTTCTCGAGCGGAACCTCCGCCGCCACATCCGGCGCCTCCGGATTGATCAGGATGTCGGCGTCCATCCAAACGACTTGGTCGTAACCGCGCACCAGCGGGGAAGCGGGCGCCAGGCACTTTTCCCAGCGGATATCCTGGGGCACGTCGTCCCGGCCTTTTGACGGGCGCTCGGTCATGACCACAACGTCATATCCATGTCTTTGGGCGTAGGCTTCCCAACCCGGCCGACACTGGGCGTCGAACAGACGTTGATGCAGTTCGCCCAGAGCAAGGGTTAAAAGCGCTTTTTTCATCTGCGGTCGGTGAGTTTCACTGGATTACTCCCCGTGTTCATTTCGGTGTCCGCCGTAGATGAGGAAGCTAGAGAATCCCCGTTTAAAGGCCAGCCCATACTTGCCTTGGCCGGCCGGCGGCGGCAGAGTCCTTCGCGATGCCGGAGATTCGCCGCGACCCGCTTACCCATCGGCTGGTGACCCTGGCCCCAGAGCGGGCCGACCGGCCGCATGACTTCCCCGCTCATGACACCCGCGCCGTGGCCACGGACGTATTTACGGCGGGCCACGAGCACCTGACTCCCCCGGAGGTCTACGCCGACCGGCCGGAGGGCCTGCCCGCCAACGGACCGGGCTGGCACGTGCGGGTCGTGCCCAACCGCTTCCCGGCGGTCTCGCTGGAGCCGCCCCTGCCGGAGGACTTCGACTCCGATCTGGCCGCCCTAGGCACGGAAGGGGTTAGCGACCGCGTGTGCGAACACTTTCCAGGCTTTGGCGCGCACGAGGTCGTGGTCGAGTGCCCGGACTCCAACCACGTCTTCCACGAACTGCCGCCCGAGCAACTTACCCGGGTGCTGGCGGCTTACCGGCACCGGGTCCAGGCCTACCGGCACGATGGGCGCTTCCGTTACGTGCAGGTGTTCAAAAACGTCGGGCACAAGGCGGGGGCTTCCGTTCTGCACCCCCATTCCCAGATTGTCGCCCTGCCCTTCGTGCCGCACCGCATCGCCACAAAGCAGGCCATCGCCGACGCCTACCACCAGCGCGGCGGACGCGACCTGTACGAGTCGGTCGCGGAGTCGGAGCTGGCCAACGGCGCGCGGGTCCTGCTGCAGGACGGCGACTGGCTGGCCTTCTGCCCGTACGCGAGCGCCTTTGCCTTTGAGGTGATGATCCTGCCGCAGCCGGGCGCCGGGCATCGAGACCTGGCCGACTTCGACGCCGAAACGCTCGCCACGCTGGCGCGGGTTCTCCACCGCTGCCTCTTTGCCCTCGCCGAGACGGGCCATTTGGAAGAGTTTAATCTGGCGCTTTACCAGTCCGCCTGGCCGCCACCGGGGGAGCCGCCGCCCGCCTCGCCCCTGGCTTGGCATCTTTCGATCCTGCCGCGCGTGAGCGGCATTGCGGGGCTGGAGCTCAGCACCGGTTTATTTATCAACACCACCCCGCCGGAGGCAGCCGCCGACCAGCTTCGCCGCCTGCTGGCGCGGAAAATATCCAGCCCCGTGGCGTGAAGGTATTTGAAACGGTGGAAGACGGCAGACGTCTTACCAGGAACAACTCGCTCCGGGGTCTGACAAAGCCCTTGACTACATCAACGAAAACATGTGAAAAGTCAGGGGTGCGGCCGATCTGAATTGTTGGTTGCGACCCCGTACGAAATGTGCATCATGACTAGCCAGATGAAAAAGCTCGCCCTTACCGCCGCTGCCGGTGTCACCCTCTTTGCCCTGTCTGCCTGTGACGACGGCGGCAGCCCTTCCATCTTTGATACCTCCGATGACGGTTCGGGTACCGTAGACAACACGACGCCTTCCACCAGCGATGCGAGCTCGCGCGACACCTCTCCTTCCAACAACACCACCAGCCAGCCCTGGCAGGAAGAACAGAAGAAACCCGCCAGCACCGCAACCACCAAGCCCAAGTACCCCAAGGGCATCTCGGTGGCCAACAAGAAGGGTTTCGTCAAGAGCCCCTACGCCGAGTACGAGGGCCTGGTCGATGTCCGCGGCTTCCCTTCCGGCACCCTGGTCAAGTGCCCGTACACCTCCAAGATTTTCGTGGTTCCCTGACCGGAGCCGTTCTCCCGACAAGAAAGGCGGCCTCTCCGGCCGCCTTTCTTGTTTCCCGTGATTGCCGCTCCACGCGCCAAACGCTATGCTGAAGAATTCCCATGGAAGCCTACCTTGATTTGCTGCGGCTGGTTTTGAACAAGGGCCAAAAGCGGGACGACCGCACCGGCACCGGCACCCTCTCCGTTTTTGGCGCCCAGACGCGCTTTGACCTGAACGCCGGCTTTCCCCTCGTCACGACTAAGAAAATCCACCTGCGAAGCGTCATCCACGAGCTGCTCTGGTTTCTGAAGGGCGAGACCAACGTCGCCTACCTGCACCAAAACAAGGTCTCCATCTGGGACGAATGGGCCGACGAAAACGGCGACCTCGGCCGCGTCTACGGCGCCCAGTGGTGCGACTGGCGAACCCCGGACGGCGGCAGCGTCAACCAAATCGACCAAGTTATCGAGCAAATCCGGCGCGACCCCAACAGCCGCCGCCATCTCGTCAGCGCCTGGAACCCGGGCGAGATCGACCAGATGGCGCTGGCGCCCTGCCACGCCCTCTTCCAATTCTACGTCGGCACCGACCGCCGGCTGAGCTGCCAGCTTTACCAGCGCAGCGCCGACCTCTTCCTGGGTGTGCCGTTCAACATCGCCTCTTATGCCCTGCTCACGCACATGGTGGCGCAGGTCTGCGACCTGGGCGTGGGAGACTTCGTCCACACCTTTGGCGACCTCCACCTTTACCGCAACCACCTCGACCAGGTGCATGAGCAGCTTTCGCGCGTGCCGCGTCCCCTGCCCCGGCTGGAGCTCAACCCCGAGGTGCGCGACATCCACGCTTTTACCTACGACGACATCACCATCACCGGCTACGATCCGCACCCCGCCATCAAGGCCCCCATCGCGGTCTGACCACCCCGCGCGATGACCAAGCCCGTGCTGCACCTTCAGGCCATTGCCGCCTGTTCGCTCAACGCCGTGATTGGGAAGGACAACGGCATCCCCTGGCACCTGCCGGAGGACTTCGCTTGGTTCAAAGAAAAAACCATGGGCGGCACGCTGGTGATGGGCCGCAAGACCTACGAGAGCATCGGCCGCCCCCTGCCAGGTCGCCGCACGGTGGTGCTATCCCGCCAAGCGGACTGGAGCGCCAAGGGCGTTACCGTTCTGGCCCGGCCCTCCGAGCTGGAGCAGCTTGAACCGCACGGAGAATTCTTCCTCTGCGGCGGCGCTCAGCTTTACGCCCAATTGCTGCCCCTGTGCTACGATCTCTTCCTCACGGTGGTTAAACGCCACGTGGAGGGCGACGCCTTTCTGCCGGAGTTCGAGGAATATTTCGTCCACCGCGAAGTGCTGCGCAGCACGCCGGACTTCGACATCCTGCATTTCCACAACCTGCGCCTGCCGCGCAAGCACCCCCGCCAGATCCGCCAGTACCAACTCGGGCCCGGTTTCGGCGTCAGCCCGCCCACTCACGGGCGCCTGCTCAACCTGCCTACCTTGCCCGAGCCGCTCTAAGCGAAGGCGTTAGTTGATCAGCCGCACCTCGGTGGTGAAGGGCCCGCCGTCCACGCTGCGGAGAAAGCCCAGACTGGTCGGCGCGCCCTTGTTGGCCAGACCGGCCGAGCCGGGGTTGAAGACCCGCACGCCGTCGACGGTTTCGTCGCGCGGGACGTGGGTGTGGCCGTGCAGCAGCCAGTCACATTCCCCCGGGGGCGGCATCCGCCGCGGCGGAATGTGAATCAGCCGAAAAACCTCGCCGTTGCGCTCCAGCGTGCGGCTAAGCGGGTAATCGATCCCGAAGTCGTTGTTGCCCAGCACCACGTGCAGCTGGGGGCAGAGCCCGCGGAGCTGGTCCAGGATTTCCTCCCGGCAAACGTCGCCCAAGTGCCAGATCTCGTCCACGTCGGCAAAATACTCCTCGATGCGCGGCTTCCAGCGGTTGTGGGTGTCAGCGATGACACCAATCGTGTAGACATTTGACGGGCTTTCGGGCATGTTTTCCCTCCCACTAAAACCCGGGACCCCCGTAAAGAAAGGATTAAAAAATGGGACAGCAGCACCGCAAAATCACCAAGCGCCGCCGCCGGCGCGACTACTTCAAGCGCAAGAAAGAACAGGCCAAGCAAGCTGAAGTGGCGGCCGCCGTCAGCAAGTAATCCCCGCCCAGTACGGCGTGCGCCGGTTTCCTCACCAATGAGCGAGTCGCCGGTCTATCTTCTGGTCGACGGCCACAGCGTGATCTTTGCTTGGCCTGAACTGCGCCAAGCGCACCAACGCAATCCCCGGCAGGCCCGCGAGGCGCTGATCCAGCACCTGCGCCAACTTAACGACACCTCGTCGTGGCGCGTGACACTGGTCTTCGACGGGCAGCAAGGTTCCACGCCCTCGCGGCGCAAGGGCG
Source organism: Verrucomicrobiota bacterium (assembly GCA_038745425.1). GTDB lineage: Bacteria > Verrucomicrobiota > Verrucomicrobiia > Methylacidiphilales > UBA1321 > CAWUJC01. The sequence continues at coordinate 11,997 of JBCDLL010000065.1, forward strand.
AACTCGTGGTCCTCTACTCCAAGAAAGGCCAGACCGCCGACAGCATCATCGAGCAGTTGGTGGGCACTTCCGGCCAGGCCTCCCGCATCCAGGTGGTGACCGCCGACTCCGAGGAACGCCGCACGATCGAGAGCCTGGGCGCCGCGGTGGTCGGGCCCGACTGGCTGCGCGATGAAATCCGGCGCGAAGACGCCGACTTTGCCCGACGACTGGAGAACGTGAATCGAGAAGCCCAGTGGTGAAAATTTTACCCAATCTCGAGGCCTTCCAACACGTCTTAAGGATAAGTAAACCATCTGCAATCGATTAGCACCTCTTCAAACCTTTTTCCGCTCAAGCTGCGTGTGATCAACAAAGAAAATCATATTTTTTATAAAAAAACGTAAGAAACATGCCCTTCGCCTTGACACTACAACGCGTTTCACTCAGTCTTGAGCCATCAAATTCGCACCTTACGGTGTGTTTGTTATCATCACGATGAAAGCCCTTCTTATCGCCACGCTACTGGGAGGTATTGCCTGTGGCATCTTTGCTTTCCTGCTGGGCATGAAGCATTCCGGCACCAAGGCGGAGCTCAGCAGCACTCAATCCGAACTCACTACCGTCAGGGGCCAGGTGCAAATTGCCGTAACGGAAAAGGAAGAAGCGGTTCAAGCCAAGGAAGTGGCCGAAAACAATCTGACGGAAGCCGAAAAGAAGGTCGCCAATCTGGAGACCGAACTCGAGACCGTCAAAGCCGAGACCACCCGGCTGCAGACGGCGCTGAACGAGGCCGAATCCGCCCGCGATCAAGCTACCACCGAGCTGGCTGACCTCAAAGCCCGGATGCCCGACATCAATCCCGAGCAGCTCGAGCAGGTCATTCAACAGCAGGAAGAAAAGGTCGCCGCTCTGACCGAGGAAAAGGGCATTCTGGAAAACCAACTCCAGGAAAAGGAAGAGGAAATGAAGAAGGTCGCCAGCGCCTTGGAACGCTCCAAGGAAGGTGACCTCCCCCCGGGCATTTCCGGCCGCATCGCCAAGGTGAACCAGGACTGGAATTTCGTGGTGCTCGACATTGGCTACAAGGCCGGCATCGTTCCGAACGGCGAGTTGGTCGTCTACCGCGGCAACCAGATGATTGGCCGCGTTAAGGTCACCTCCGCCAGCCCGGACACCTCCGTCGCTAACATCCTGCCCGAGTGGCAGCAGGCCCAAATCCGCCCGGGCGACCGCGTGCTCAACGGCACCCGCGTCGACAAGGCGACGCTGTAGAGCTTGTTACAAAAGTCCCACGCGGCCCGCGTTGCGAGGAGTTTTCCGCCGTGGCTAGAAGAGAGGAAGGAGCAGGTATCAAATATACCTGTGACTGACGAACGACAACGCCACGACGGGAAAGAACCGCAACCTTTTCAAGGCCAGTGTCTTTTGGCCGCTGGGCGCTGCTAGCGCAGGGCAGCTCTTAACCGTTTGAAAAAAGCTGCCCTCCGCCAGGAGTCGTTGCGCCTAGCCCAGCGGCCAAAACCCAACTGGCGCGGGTACGCGGGACTTTTATAATAGGCTCTCGGCTTTTTTCGGCTAAACAGCTTTCTTACATTTCGCGCGTTGACCTGTGCTCCGTTCCGCACGTATGATCCCGTCTTTATGAAACGGACCCTTTTTACGACCGCTCCGCGCCTCGCGCTTGGAATGCTTCTGCTGGGATTCGCCGCCGGTTGCGCCAGCGACAACGGCGGAAGCAGCCGCGCACCGGAAGAGGAAGTCAGCCGCGACCGGGATGTTTCCAAAGTTCCCTGGACCAAACCGGCCAGTTGGGAAGGCGGCTCCATCGGCGGCGTCAATCCCGGCCTGGGTAACTAGCAGCGGCTTCAAGCTGCCGCAGGGCTTCGTAAAGCCCGATTCCCACCGAAGTGGCCAGATTGAGGCTTCGGCTCTCCTCCTGGGCGATCGGAATGCGCACGCACTGACCGGCGTGACGCGTTCGCAGGGATTCCGGCAGGCCCTTGGTTTCGCGGCCGAAGATCAGCCAGTCCCCTTCCCGGTAGCGGGCGTCCCAGTAGCTTTTCGCCGCCTTGGTCGTAAAGAGGTGCAGGCGCTCCGGGCGCGCGCCGTCCAGGAAGGCCTCCCAGCCCGGCCAGGTTCGCCAGTCCACGCGCTGCCAGTAGTCCATGCCGGCGCGCTTGAGCTGGCGGTCGTCGAGGTCGAAACCGAGCGGCTCGATCAGGTGGAGCGCCGCACCCGTGGCCGCGCAGAGCCGGGCAATGTTGCCGGTGTTGGGCGGGATTTCCGGCTCCACCAACACGATGTGGAAGGGCGGCCTCGCCGCGCTCACCGCTTCGCCCTCCGCCGTTTGGCCGCCGCTTTTGCCGGATCGAAGCGCCGCGCCGGGGTGGTGCCTTCATATTGCACCGATTCGAGAAACAGGCCGTGGGCGGGCGCGCTCGGAGGCGCCGCCCGGCGGGCGCGGGTCTCGCGGATGGCGAGCAACTCCTCCGGCGCCAACCGGCCGCTTCCCACCTTGACCAATGTACCGGCCAGGTTACGCACCATTTTGTAAAGAAAGCCGTCGGCGTGAACGCGCAGGGTGATCTCGTCTCCCCGGCGGGCGAGGCGCAGCCAGCGCACGTGCCGCACAGTGGTTTCGCGGGCGTAGCCGGGGTTGCTGGCAAAAGAGGCGAAATCGTGCTCGCCGACCAAATGCCTCGCCGCCCGGCGCATGGCGGACACGTCCAGCGGCCGCGGCACAAACCAACGCACGTCGAGCCGGAACGGATCCTCCACCGCGGCGTTCAGAATGCGGTAGCAATAGGTTTTCCCGGTCGCGCTGAAACGGGCGTGGAAATCGCCCGGCGCCCGGCGCGCCTCCAGCACGCGGATGGTGGCATCGAGTTTGGCGTTGAGCGCTTGCCGAATGGTCAGCGGCCCGTGCTTGGCGGGAGCCTGGAAGCTGACAACCTGGCCCAGTGCGTGGACGCCGGTGTCCGTCCGTCCGGAGGCCGCCATTGCGACCGGTTCGCCGTAGAGCGCCTCGGCGGCGGCTTCGAGTTCAGCCTGCACCGTGACCTTGCCGGGCTGGCGCTGCCACCCGTGGTAGGGTTTGCCGTGGTAGGCGATCTTCAACCGGTAGTTCTGCCGCTTGCTCGCGTCTGATTCTGGGGCAGCCATGGCGGGACGCGGCGGCCTAAAACTCCGGAGCGGGCGCCTGCGCGTCGAGGTAGCCCTGCAGCAGCACGGCCGCCGAGGCGCTGTCAATCCGCTGCCTTTGCTTCCGGGTGTTGAGCCCCTGCTCGTGCAGCAGGCGGGAGGCCTGGACGGTGGTCAGCCGCTCGTCTACCAGCTTAAGCAGTACGCCGAGCTGCGGCTCCAGCCGCGCGGCAAAGGCCCGCACCATCCCTGCGGATTCGCCGTAGCTGCCGTCCATGTTGCGCGGCAGTCCCAGCAAGACGAGTTCGCACGCCTCGTCCCGGGTCAGTTTGACGATGGCGGCGGCCGCCTGCTTGTCTCCCACGCCAACCAGCGCCGGACGGGGCGAGGCCAGCACGCCCAACGCGTCGCTCACGGCCAAACCGATGCGCTTGGTCCCGTAGTCGACGGCCAGGATTTTCACGGCGCCGTCTTCTCTCCCGCGGTCACGGAACCGGCGGCGTGGACGGCTTCCGCAAACGGGCGGGCAAAGGTTTCGAGCCGGTCGGCCACCTCGTCCCGGCCGAGGCCTTCCTGGCTCCACTCGGCCACGCGGCTGACCAGCGCGCTGCCGACGACCACACCGTCGGCCTCGCTGGCCACCGCCTTGGCCTGCTCCGGGTTGCTGATGCCAAAGCCAACGCACACGGGCAAATCACTGACCGCGCGGATGAGCGCCACCCGCTCGCCGATGGTGGTGGACACCGTGGATTGCATGCCGGTCACCCCTTCGCGCGAGACGTAGTAGATGAAGCCGCTGCCGTGCTTGACCACCTCGGCGATGCGTTCCCGGGGAGTGGTCGGCGCCACCAGACAGATGCGCTTGAGGTCGTGCTCGGCCAGCCCGGCGCAACCGGCGTCGTCTTCTTCGGGCGGCAAATCCAGCAGTAGCACCCCGTCGACCCCGGCGGCGAGCGCGTCTTGGGCAAAGGATTCGACCCCGTAGGCAAAAATCAGGTTTACGTAGGCGTAGAGGACGATCGGCACGTCGCTGGTCTCGCGCGCCTTTTGGATCGCGGCAAGCACGCCATGGGGCGTGGCCCCGGCGTCCAGCGCCCGCTGCGAAGCAAGCTGGTTAACGACGCCGTCGGCCAGTGGATCGCTAAAAGGCAGGCCCAGCTCCACCACGTCGGAGCCGGCGCGGTCGAGCGCCGCCACCAGAGCGGGCGTGTGCTCCAGCGTGGGATCGCCCGCGCAGAGGTAGGAGACAAAGGCCTTGCGGCCCGTGCGTTTGAGTTCGGCGAAGCGCCGGTCGAGTCGGTTATCCATAGAGAAAGGTACCCATGATGCGCAAGCCCTCCAGAGTGAGTAAAGGATTTACCGCCGTGACTCCGGGCAACGCCTCCGCAAAGAGCCCCCCCTGCCCGCCTGTGATGATGACCTTGACCCGTCGCGCACCCAGCTGCGCCTTGATCCGCGCGAGGAGCTCGCGCGCCAGGCCCCGGTAGCCGTGGTGGCAGCCGCTGCGGACGGCATCACGGGTGCTGCGGGCGATCGGGCGCGCGGGCGGCTGGCCGTCCAAGTGCGGCACCAGTGCGGTGCGCTCGCCCATGGCGTTGGAGAACAGATTCCAACCGGGCGCGAGCGCGCCTCCGCAGAATTTGCCCTGCGCGTCGATCACCTCGACGTCCAAAACCGTTCCAAAATCCATCACGATGACCGGGCAACCGTAAAGCGCCCGGGCGGCGGCCGCGTTGGCGATCCGGTCGGCGCCGATCTCGTTCGGTTTTGGGTAGTCAAAGTCGACGCCGGGCGCGTTGCGGCCCCGCACGCGAAAAACCTCGCCCTTCCAAGCGGCCTCCAGCAGCTTGCCCTTGGTCGGCACGACGTCCGCCAACACAAGCGGGAGCGTCTTGTCACGAGGCAGGAAACGGCTCAAGGAAGCGCGGGAAAGCTTGGCCGTTTCCTGCGCCCGGACTTGGCCCAGGCGGCCACCGCTCACGGGCGCGAGCTTCGTCCGCGTGTTGGCCAAATCCGCCACCCAAAACCGCGGACCCACGCTCATGCCACCTCCACGTAAACCTCGGGCGGACCGTCGTCGTCGGAGTGGGCGGTCACCTGCATCGGGCGGCAGCAGACGCTGCAGTCCTCGATGTAACTGGCGGTGCCCTCGCTCGTGTCGATCAGCAGCATGTGGGGGGCGCCGCAGTGTGGACAGGTCACTTCCACCTCCTCCATCAGGCCCCCTTGCCCTTACCGCCGGCGGGCGAGTCCTTTACAAAGATGCGCACGTCCACGTCGCGCTGGCCGATGAGCTCCTGCGCACGCAGAAGCGCCTTGCGCGTGCTGAGGTTGGGATTGCTCGGTGCGCTCAGGAAGAAGTTTTTCCGGTCGAGAATGTCGAAGAGCCCCGAGTTGCGCACCACCTTGTAGACCTCGCTGGTGGCGCCGCTGATGAGCAGGTGCCGGTCGTTGTTTTGCAGAAATTGGATCAGCTCCGACATGGCCATCACGCTGGTCGCGTCCAGATGCCGGGCGTTGCGCATTCGCAGCACGACGACCTTGATGCTGTCGTCGAGGCAGACGCGGCGGATTTGCTCGCGGAAGAGATCGGCCGCGCCGAAGAAGAGGTCGCCTTCCACGTGGATGATGGAAACGGCCGGGTGGTTGCGGCCCTGTTTTTCGTCGCGCTCGGCCAGGTTGCCCTCCTCGTTGAAGGCGTACTCGACCAGGTGCGGGCTGCTCGCCTTGCGCAGGAAAAGCGCAATTGACAGCGCAACGCCCAGGAAGATGGCCACGTTGAGCGGCGCGAGCAACGCGGCGATGAAGGTCAGCAGGAAGGTCGCCGCGTCGGACCCGGTCGAGCTCAGGGCAATGCGGATATCCTTTGGGCGGATCAGCGTCACCGCCGTCACCACCACCACCACCGCGAGCGACGCCACCGGGATGTACTCCACAAACGTGCCCAAAAGCAGCACCACCAGCAGGCAGACAATGCCGCTGGTGATCCCGGCAAAGGGCGA
>JBCDLL010000066.1:0-17057 GCA_038745425.1 Verrucomicrobiota bacterium
CGACAAGAGACGGAGGGCGGAGCTCCTGCTCCGCCGAGAAAGCGCAATCCAAACCGCCAACCGCTTCCCAAGGCGTTCCGCCGCTGGGGTCAGCGGCGGCTACCGGCACAGGATTTCGCCGATGCCCGAGGCCCGGTAGCCGCCGACGTCCCGGCGGCGGAATCCGATCCCCGTCCGGCTTTCTGAGGCGGGCAAGGGAGACTTAGCCGTCGGCATCGCCCGCCCTACCTGGGCTTCGCCGCGACCCAGCCGTTGAGGCCCGACAAGAGACGGAGGGCGGAGCTCCCGCTCCGCCGCAATCATCCATCCGGTTCCGCGACTCAGGCAAGGCAGGACCAGCAGCCGCCATCCCCCGCCCTACTATATAACCGACCTTTGAAGGCAGTGATCGGGTTCTCCCCAAGCCGGTGAATCCCGACCGTAAACCTAAGCAATCTGCTCGCCGTAGTCGGCGGCGGTCTTCAGCGCGTCGAGCTGGGCGGGATCGGCCAGCTTGAGCTTGTAGATCCAGCCCTCGCCGTAGGGATCAGTGTTGATCAGGGCGGGGTCGCCGTCCAGAGCATCGTTGACCTCGGTCACCTCGCCGGCGGCGGGGCTGTAGATATCGCTGGCCGCTTTGACGCTTTCCACCACGGCAACGAACTTGCCGGCCTCGGCCGCCGCGCCCACCTTGGGCAGCTCGACAAAGACGACATCGCTCAGTTCGTTTTGGGCGTGATCGGTGATGCCCACGATTCCGGTGTCCCCCTCCACTCGGATCCACTCGTGGCTTTCGGCATACTTCAGTTCTTCGGGTACGTTACTCATGCTGGCTCTCGTTGATAGAAGGGTTTGGGAACAATTTCGAGTTCGACCATGGCTTGGCGCACCTGCATCTCCAGCCGGCGGCCCACGGTGGCGTAGTCGGCGGGAACATAGCCCAGACCGATCCCGAATCCAAGCGTAGGCGAGAGGCAGCCGGAGGTGACCTCGCCGATGGCCCGGCCCTCGGCCAGCAGCGGGTAGTGCTCGCGGGGCGGGGCGCCGCGGTCGAGCATCTTGAACGCGACCAGCCGCCGCGCGGGGCCCTCCTCGCGTTGCAGGCGGCAGACTTCCTTGCCCGGAAAATCCGGCTCTTTTTTGGTCGAGACGAAGCGGCCGAGCCCGGCCTCGATCGGCGTGTGCGTGGGGAGCAGATCCTGGCCGTTGAGCGGCAGGCAGGCCTCCAGCCGCAGGGTGTTGCGCGCGCCCAAGCCGGCTGCCTTCAGGCCCAGGACGGCGCCGTGGCGGCAGAGCGCTTCCCAGACGCGGCCGGCGGCCTCCGCCGGCATGAAGATCTCGAAGCCGTCCTCGCCGGTGTAACCGGTGCGCGCGATGAGCAGGTCCAGGTCCTGCCAGGGCGTGCGGATCATGGCGTTGCGCCCGGGCAGGGTCACGGTGTGTTGCTCGAAGAAAACGCTGAGCACGTCCTCCGCGCGCGGGCCCTGCAGCGCCATGGCGCCAAAGGCCGCGCTGAGGTGCTCGAAGGTGTAGCTGCCGATGCCCAGCGCCGCCAGCTGCGCCTCCATCCAGGCGACGTCCTCGTCGATCTTGGCCGCGTTGATGACCAGGAAGAACTCCTCCTCGCCCACGCGGTAGAGCAGCAGGTCGTCGATGACGCCGCCGTCCGCGTTGAGCATGAGCGTGTATTGCCCCTGCCCCACGGCCAGCTTGTCCACGTTGTTGGTCAGCAGGCGGTTGAGCACGGCGCCCGCGTTGGGTCCGCGCACGACGACCTCGCCCATGTGGCTGATGTCGAAGAGCCCGGCGGCTTCGCGCACCGCCTGGTGCTCCTCCAAAATCGACCCGTACTGCACCGGCATGCGCCAGCCGCCAAAGGCCACCAGCCGTGCCCCGAGCTTTTCGTGCTCCGGGCGCAGAGGGGTATCGTGGAGGTCGTCGTTACTCATGGCCTAAGACGCTTACTGCTGGACGGGCGTAGGCTGGACAGGAGGGGGTTGGTTCGCGGCCGGGGCCTGCCCGCCGCCGGCCGACTGGGCGCCGGATTGGCCCTGGACGGTGATGTTGCGGCGCACGATGGCCTGGGCGTCCGGGTCGGTCTGCGCGAGCTGGCGCAGATCGTTCACGATGCTGGAGAGGCGCGTCGTGAAGAGCGCGCTCTGCTCCTCCTGCGCCTTGAGCAGCTCCAGTTGCTGGGTCAGCGCCGTTGTGCGCTGGGTGTTGAGGTAAGCCTGGTAGCCCAGGATGAGCACGAGCGCCAGGGACAGAAAAGCAAGGGGGACAAAGGTCTTCATCGGGAGGGCGGGCGCCGCTTACGGGGCGGGCTGTTCGGCCGCGGGCGGCTGGATGTTCACGTTAATGCCGTGCCGGGCCAGCAGGGCGCGCATCTGCTCGTTCTTGACCGAGACCTGGATCATCTCGCGCAGGAGCTTGTCGCTGCTGCCGCGCAGTTGCTGGACGCCGCGGATCTTTTGGGCCTCCTGCTGGATTTCCGCCTCCAGCGTGCGGTTGGTTTCGGACGAGCTGATGGTGATGACGGCGGCGGCCAGCGCGCCCGCCGACAGGATGGTCGTCACCACAAATTGCCACGGATTCATCCTGCCTTTGTGGGCGAGTCGCCCGCCGCTGTCAACGCAAAGCCGGACCGCCCCGCCCGCGCCTAGCGGTAGTAGGTGGCCTCGAGCAGGCGCGCCGCCTCGATGAAGCCCTCGTGCAGCACCTGGGCGCGCTGCGCCGCCACCAGGACGGCTTCCACCGCGGAAGCGCGGGTGTCGGCACCGAGGAGCTCGGCGGAAGCCTTGGCCAGAGCGCCGGGATTGCCGCTGCCCGCCTCGAGCCGGAACTCCCGGCCGGTCACCTCCCCCAGCACGCCATCGACCAAGTCAAAGTAGGACGGGTCGACCGGCAGCCGAGCCATTTCCAGCAGGGCAAAGCCACGGTAGACGCTGGCCACGTAGGCCACCCGGGCGGAGCGTTGGTTGAAGTGGAGCTGGGCGACGTAGTCCGAAAGCGAAACCTCCCGGCTCTTGGCCGCTTCGATCATCTCCTGCGGCACACTGACCTGCTTACGAACTTTCTTGGCCACGTCGAGAGGGTAGTGCTTGGGCAGGCGACGGTCAAACTCCCCCAGCATGGAGAGCGAGTGGACCGGAAGATAGCCGTCGGTCAGCATGCCGGGAGGCGGGCCCTAGGCCGCTTTCTTGAGCTCCTCGTAACGGCCGGAGACGAAGTCCCAGTTCACCACGTCCCACCATGCTTTGATGTAGTCCGCGCGCTTGTTCTGGTACTTGAGGTAGTAAGCGTGCTCCCAGACGTCGAGCCCCAGCACCGGCTGGCGGCCTTCCATGAGCGGACTGTTCTGGTTGGCGGTTTTCTCGATGATGAGCTTGCCGCTGGGGTCGAGCGAGAGCCAGGCCCATCCGCTGCCAAAGACGGTGGCCGCCGCGCCGCTAAAGTCCTCGGTGAACTTATCGTAGCTGCCGAAGGTGGCGTCCAAATCCTTGGCCAGCGCGCCGGAGGGCTTCTGCCCCTTCTTTGGGCTCATCAGCTTCCAGAAAAGGGCATGGTTGGCGGCGCCCCCGCCGTTGTTGCGCAACGCGGTCTGGACGGACTCAGGCGCCTTATCCAAATGGGCGAGGATTTTCTCCAGCGGCATGCCGGCCAAATCGGGGGCGGACTCAAGCGCGGTGTTCAGTTTCCGCACGTATCCGGCGTAGTGCTTGTTGTGATGGACTGTCATCGTGCGGGCGTCGATGGAGGGCTCCAGCGCGTCCGCCGCGTAGGGCAAGGGCTCGACCTGAAAAGGCCCCTGGGCCGCATCGCTCTGCTGCGCCCAGGCCATGCCGCCCGCCCGGCCCGTCACCCAAAGACCGGCCGCCGCCAGCGAACCCTGCGTCAACAGTCGGCGTCGGCTCAAAAGGCGGGTAAAGGGGGATTCCAGTTGGCGGTAGCTGCGGGGAGAAGAGGTGGCGGTCATCGTGAACTATCGGGCAGACCCCCAGCGGATGCAAACCGCCGATCCAAGCGGCTTTCGCGGCCGATCACGATCTCCGTCCAATGCGGCGGAGCAGGAGCTCCGCCCTCCGTCTCTTGGCGAGTCGCAACGACTGGGTCGCGGCGAAGCCAAGGTAGGGCGGGCAGTCCCTTGCCCGTCTGAGAAAGCCGGACGGGGATCGGATTCCGCCGCCGGGACGTCGGCGGCTACCGGGCCACGGGCATCGCGACATCCTGTGCTGGTAGCCGTCGATGTCCCCATCGACGGTCCCCCTTGGGAAAGCGCGTGGCTGGCTGGGTTGCGCGCGCTCGGCGGAGCAGGAGCTCCGCCCTCCGTTGAGATGCAATCCTCCTCGCATAATCTGTGTCAATCGGCGAAATCTGCGGATTCAAAAACCCCCGCCGGGACGTCGGCGGCTACCGGGCCACGGCTAAAAGCACTTTCACGAGTGCGCGAAACCAAATGCTTTTGTAGGCTCGTTGCACTTAAAATCCGAATGGAGGGGCTTACGCCGCGAGGTTCTTTCCTCCATGTGAGGCAGGCAAGGGACTGCCCGCCCTACCAATTTGGCGCCTAGGCGGAGCAGGAGCTCCGCCCTCCGTTGAGATGCAATCCTCCTCGCATAATCTGTGTCAATCGGCGAAATCTGCGGATTCAAAAACCCCCGCCGGGACTGGGCTGCCTTACAGCCCGCCCTTCACTTGGGCGACGAACTCCAGGAATCCCTTGGCCTGCGCCTCAATCCGCTCGACCGCTTTGGGGTCGGTCAGGCGCCCGTTGTCGTCGAGGAGGTTGCCGATCGGCATCAGGTGCACCCGGTGCGCAAAGACGAGCCCCTGCCGGTACTTGAAGATGGCCTCGAGTTGCTCGATCGGCCGCAGCGCCCCCCACATGCCGGCGGACACGCCAATGAAGGTGACCGGGCGATGCTCGAAGCTCTCGGGAAACGGTAGCATGTCGATGAAGTATTTGGCCACGCCGGGCAGGCTGCCGTTGTACTCGGGCGTCACCCAGACGATGCCCTTGGAGGCGAGCACGGTGTCGCTGAACCGGTTGAAGGCCTCCGGCTTGGTCGCGTAAGAGGAGGGATCAAAAATCTCGGGCGGGAGGTCGGCCAGGTCGAGGACCTGCGGGTCCTGGCCGGCGGCGGCGTAGATTTCCTTTACCTGGGCGGCCACCTGGGCGGAGGCGGCACCGGGCCGATTGGTGCCAATAACAAGAGCGATCATGCCTTAAGCTGCACCCAATCCCGGGACCCGCAACCGGGAGAAGCGCCCCCCGCCGGACCGGCCGGCCGGAAATCTGGGCGAAACATGAGCAAGCGATTGCCAAGCGGTAATTATACACTATGATAACGATGCATGCTCCGCCACCTCCGCCTCAAAAACCTCGCACTGATCGATGAATTGGCCTGGGACCTCGGTCCCGGTCTCAACATCCTGACCGGCGAGACGGGCGCAGGCAAATCCATCCTGATTGACGGGCTGAACCTGCTACTCGGCCAGCGCGCCGACCGCACACTGATCCGCTCCGGCGAGGACAGTTGCCTGGTGGAGGCCGTCTTTGAGCTGGAAGATCGGGACTTGCTCGCTCGGCTCAACGCGCGGCTGGAGGCGGGCGGCGCCGAGGCCTGCGACGGCCCCTGCCTCCTGCTCAAGCGCACGCTGAGCGCGGGCGGTTCCAACCGGCAGTTTGCCAACGGCAGCCCCGTGACCCTTGCCCTTCTCAAGGAACTGGGCGACGAACTGGTGGACCTCCACGGGCCGCACGATCACCAGTCGCTCCTCCACGCCGACCGGCAGCTCGACGTCCTGGACGCCTACGGCCAGACCGAAAAAGCCCGCGCCGCCTACGCCGCCGCCTACCGGGAGTGGACCGGCCTGCGCGCCTGGATCGAGGAACTGCGCGGCAACCAGCAGCAGCGCGAGCAGCGGCTGGAAATGCTGCGCTATCAACTCAAGGAGATCGACGCCGTCGCGCCGGAGCAGGGCGAAGACGAGCGGCTGGCCAACGAGCACCGCACCGCCTCCCACGCCCGCGAAATCCTGGAGCTGTGCGGCGGGCTGGCCAACCTGCTTAGCGAGAACGAGGACGCCGTCATCAACCAGCTCGCCCGGACCGAACGCGAGCTCTCCCGTTGGGCTCAGCTCGACGAGCGCGCGGCGGACTTGCTTGAACTCAACGGCGCCGCCATCGCCAACCTGCAGGAGCTGGTCGGTGAAATCGCCGGCCGGGCCGAGTCCGTCGACCTTAACGCCGAACGCCTGCACGAGTTGGAGGGGCGCCTGGGCGACCTGCACAAGCTCAAGCGCAAGTACGGCCCCGGGCTGGACGAGGTCATCGCCCACGCCGCAAACGCCCGGGAGGAGCTCGCCACGCTGGAGGGCGACGGCGGCGACATCGGCGCGCTCGAGGCAAAGGCTGTCGAACTGGAGGCGCAAACGCTTAGCCTGGGCGCCAAGCTGACCAAAGCCCGGGCCAAAACCGCCAAGCCGCTGGCCAAGGAAACCGAGGCCCAGTTGCGCGAACTTGGCTTCGCCCAGGCGCACTTTTGCCTCGACCTTGCCGACTGCGCCGAGCCCGGCCCGACCGGCCTCGACCGGGTGGAGTTCATCCTGGCGCCGAATCCGGGCGAGGAGCCGCGGCCGCTGCGGGCGATCGCCTCCAGCGGTGAAATGGCGCGGGTGATGTTGGCGATCAAGACCACCCTGGCCAAGGTGGACCGGGTGCCGACGCTGATCTTTGACGAGGTCGACGCCAACGTGGGCGGCGAGACCGCCACGGCGGTCGGCCGGCGGCTGCGCGAAGTCGGCGGCAGCCACCAGGTGCTTTGCATTACCCACCTGCCCCCGGTGGCGGCGGCCGGTCACCGGCATTTCGCGGTGCGCAAGGCGGTGCGGGCCAAGCGCTCGCTGACCACGCTGGAGCTGCTGGAGGGATCGCCCCGCCGGGAGGAGCTGGCCCGTATGCTCGGCGGGCAGACGGCCAAGTCCCTGGAGCTCGCCTCGAGCCTGCTGCAGAGTTATCCGTGAGCCTCGGTTTTCTGCGGCGGAGCAGGAGCTCCGCCCTCCGTCTCTTGTCGTTTCCCTTGGGAAACGCCCTCCGCTTTTGGGCTCAGCGGCGGCTACCCGGACAAGGTAATGCGTGAGCAGTCGGAGCCCTTGCGGCGGAGCAGGAGCTCCGCCCTCCGTCTCTTGTCGTTTCCCTTGGGAAGCGCCCTCGGGCGCTTGGCGTGACTTGGGCCCGAAAATGCGGCTACCGTCGAGACGTCGGCGTCGGGTGAGAAAGGTGGCTATGGCTGGTAGCCGTCGATGTCCCCATCGACGGTCCGCCGCCGGAGAGCGCTTGGCTACGAGGCTTCGCGTTGACGAATCAGGTCCGGCCGACGGAATGGTAGGTGTAGCCGAGCTCGCGCATGAAGGAGGGGTCGAGCAGGTTGCGCCCGTCAAAGACGAGCGGGCTGAGCATCTTGTCCTTCATGCCGGTCCAGTCGATGGTCTGGAACTCCTTCCACTCGGTCGCCACGATCACGCAGTCGGCGTTGTTGGCCACCTCCTCCGGGCTTTCGCAATACTCGACGCCGGGAAGCTGGCCCTTGGCCTTCTCCATCGCCTTGGGATCGTAGACGGCGACGGAGGCGCCCTCCTCCAAAAGATCCTGCGCCAGCGAAATGGCGACGGAGCTGCGGGTGTCGTCCGTGTTGCCCTTGAAGGCGAGACCGAGGATGCCGATGCGCTTCTCGCGCAGCACCCAGAGCGTGTCGCGCATCTTCTTGAGCAGGCCCTCGCGCTGCGCCTGGTTGATCGTCTCCACTTCCTTAAGCAGCTTGAAATCGTAGCCCAGTTCCTCGGCGATGTGGATGAAGGCGCTGAGGTCCTTGGGGAAGCAGGAGCCGCCGTAGCCGATGCCGGCGTTGAGGAAGGCGCGGCCGATGCGATGGTCCATGCCCATGCCTTCGGCGACGAGCTCAACGTTGGCGCCGGAGTTTTCGCAGATGACCGAGAGGGCGTTGATGTAGCTGATCTTGAGCGCGAGGAAGCTGTTGCTGGCGTGCTTGATCAGCTCGGCCGAGTTGAGGTCCGTGCAGAGGATGGGCGCGTTGAACGGCTCGTAGATGCGGCGCATGATGTCGAGGGCTTTCTCGGTGCCCGCCCCCACCACGATGCGGTCGGGTTCCATCAGGTCGGCCACGGCGGAGCCCTCGCGGAGGAACTCCGGATTGCTGACCACGTCGAAGTCGGCTCCGCATTTGTTGTAGCGGCGGATGGTCTGGGCCACCTTCTCGCCCGTTTTCACCGGCACCGTGCTCTTGTCCACAATCACGCGGTAGTCCTCGAGCACCTCGGCGATGTCGCGCGCCACCTTCTCGATAAAGCTCAGGTCCACCGAACCGTCCGGCTGCGGCGGCGTCGGCACGGCGATAAAGACCACTTCGGAGTCCCCGATGCCTTCGGCGATGGAGGCGGTGAACTTGAGGCGCTTGCCCGCCACGTTCTTCTTGATGAGCTCCTCCAGGCCGGGCTCGTAAATGGGGATTTTGCCGCCCTGGAGCATGCGGACTTTCTCCTCGTTGTTATCCACGCAGATGACGTGGTGGCCGACTTCGGCGAAACAGGTTCCGGTGACCAGGCCGACGTAGCCAGAGCCAATGATGCTGATTTTCATGGGTAAAACGTTGGGGGATTCAAACGAGTGCTTTCCGGGGAATCGGGCGCCCGGGCCACCTTCCGATTAGCCGCTTGTTGGCATGAGAACAACGAAAAAATGCGGCGTGCGGGAACCCCGGCAAATGACCGCGCCTTTATTGCAATCCGGTCGAGACGGTCAGCTCGGGAAAGGCCTTCAGCGTGAGCGAGAAGTAAAAGAGCTGCTCGCGGTCGTCGTTGTTGATCTTGCGGTCGGCGAAGCTGAAGCCAAGTTGCCAGGCGGTGAGGTCGCGGTAAACGGTGTAGACCTGCTCCTGGAGGCCGTCGCTGCCCTCGGTGTCGAAGTAGTGCCGGGTGGAGAACTGCCAGTGCTCGTTCAGCCGGTAGAAATTCTGCAGGTAAAACTGAATGCCGTTGGGGAAGAGCGGGCTGTTGTCGATGTAGGTGTTGCCCACGGTGAACTCCCAGGCCGGTACCGGCTGGAAGGTGACGGAGCTGTTGAACTCGTTGTAGCTGTTGCTGTCCAGCCCAAAGGAGCCGTAGGTGCGCACTCCCAGCCAAGGCAGCGGAGTCCAGAGCACCTCGTTAAACACGTTATTGAAGATGGTGTCGGTGCCGGGCACGGCGTTGAAGTTCTTGCTGAAGTCGAGCTCGGAGGCGATCTGCCACTGCAGCAGGTTGACGTTGCGGCCGTCGCGGCGGGTCTGCCAGCGCTGGCGCACGCCGTAACGCAGCACGTTGAGTTCCTCGAGGTTGTCGACCGAGTTGTAGCTGGGGAAGGTGAGCGGCTGGAGCTGGTCGGAGAAGAGGCGGTCGTCGAAGCCGCGCACGTCCGCGCCCGAGGTGCCCACCACCACGGGGATGAACTGGCCGGTCAGGAAAGGCTCGACCACGTGGCGCAGGCCGTAGATACCCCAGTCCTCGTTGCGGTGGTTGAGCCAGGTCCGCGAAGTCTTGAAGGAAGCCTCGAAGCCCAGATTGGGCAGGAAGCGGCCCGCCCCGTTCTTGAGCTTGCTGCCGTCGTTGGCGTTGAAGTCGTTCAGGTTCTCGTTGGTGTCGGACCAGTAGGTGCCGCGCACGCCCACAAACGGGGTAAAGTTGAGGAAGTCGAAATACTGGTTGGGGTAGCGCGCCTCATGAAAGGTGTCGTAGCGCCAAGCGCTGTAGTTCTGCGGAATCGGCGGCGGCGTCGGCACCCCTTCACTGGCAAAGCTGCGCTTGAAGTTGATGATGCTGGACCGCGAGAGGTACTCCACCGGTGAGCCGAACACCTTCTGCGGGCGGATGTCGAGGCGCGCCTCCGGCAGGCGCTGCACCTGCTCGAACGACTTGTTCAGCCGGGCACGGCCAAAGAAGGTGAACGCGTAGTTGGGCGCACGTTGGACAAAGTTCGCGTAGTTGTCCGGCTGCACGTTTTCGCGGTAGTCGTCCTCAAAGAAGTCCAGCGTCACGTAGGGGTCGCTCCAGTAGGCCAGGTTCGAATTCATGTACAGGTTGCCGTCCCGTGACATGTCGATCCGGTTCTGGAACTTGAGGAAGTAGCGGTTGGCGTCGCCGACGGCGCCGTAGGGCACGTTGTTGAGTGTGCTGATCGGGCGGTCGTCGGTTTCCCCGGGCGGTGCGCGCGAGTAGTCGTTGTCGCGGGCGTAGTAGCCGATAAAGTCGAACTTGTTGCTGTCGTCCTTGTCCCACTTGAGCGCCGTCCCGCCCGCAAAGCCGCGCTTGCTGCGCACGTCGAACAGCAGCGAAAGGCGTAGGTCTGGCGCGGGCACAAAGTTAAACGTGTTGAGCACGTAGAAGCCCATCCGGCTGTCCTGGCCAAAGGCGATGTCGTAGCCCGGGGCGTCGTCCTCCAGGGACTGGACAAAGTACGGCAGCCAAAGCACGGGGATATTGCCCACGTAGATGCTCAGGTTCTTGAGGGAGACGCGGTCGTCCGGATAGACATCGATGGTGCCGGCCCGCACGCGCCAGGCGGGGTTTTCCCGGTTGTCGGTGGTAAAGAAGGCGTCGGAAAGCCGGTAGTGGTTGGGCGCCATGGTCACCACCTCTTCCGCGGCCACAAAGGCGGGGAAGTTGCCCAGCCG
Organism: Verrucomicrobiota bacterium; assembly: GCA_038745425.1. Taxonomy (GTDB): domain Bacteria; phylum Verrucomicrobiota; class Verrucomicrobiia; order Methylacidiphilales; family UBA1321; genus CAWUJC01. The sequence goes on from JBCDLL010000066.1 coordinate 10,707, forward strand.
GAAATCGGCCGAGGTCAGCTCCTTGGTCTCGAAATTAAAGATGATGACGTCGCCCCGATAAACCATGTCATCGGTGTAGATGCGGACATTGCCCTTGAGGATGGCGGTCTTGGTCTCGGCGTTGTAGACGAGCCGGTCGGCGTAGGCGACCTCGTCGCCGTAGCGGATGATGACGTTGTCCTCGGCCGTGGCGATGCCGGCGCGAAATTCATTGAGCCCGTCGGAGGTGATCTCGACCGGGATGCCGACGTTTTGCTCCGACTGCGCCCAGACGGAGCAAGCCATGGCCATCACAAAGAGGGCCAGCCAACTTGGAAAGACGTATTTCAAGCGGCTCAGGTCTAACAGTCCCCGCCGCCGCTGCCAATGCAAAAAAGGGACGCTGGCGCGTTAAATTTTACCCTAGCGCTTGCTCCATTCCAGCATGCGCTGCAAGGGGATAGCCGCTTTTTCACGCAGTCGCTCTTCCATCACCAGCTCGGGGGCCTCGTTGAGGAGGGCGTCGCGGGTTTTTTCGATGGTGTTCATCTTCATGTAGCGGCACTCGGCGCAGGCGCATTTGGCGGTCGGCCCGGCGATGAACTCCTTGTGCGGCAGCTCGCGGCGCAGCCGGTTGAGCATCCCCTCCTCCGTCACGATGATGAAACTTTCGGCCTCGTGGTCGCGGCAGTAGTGGACCATTTTTTCGGTCGAGCAGACTTCGTCGGCCAGCATCCGCACCGCCCGCTGGCACTCGGGGTGGGCCACCACCGGCGCGTCCGGATGTTCCTCCCGCATGTCCATGATGCTCTGATGGGTGAACTCGATGTGGATGTAGCAGTTGCCCTCCCAGAGGCGCATGGGCCGGCCCGTCTGCTGGATCACCCACTCGCCCAGGTTCTGGTCCGGCGTAAAGAGGATTTCCCGGTCCTGCGGAATCTGGCTGACGATTTTGATCGCGTTGCCGGACGTGCAGATGACGTCGCTGAGCGCTTTGACCGCCGCCGTGCAGTTGATGTAGGAAACCACGTAGATGTCGGGGTTGGCTTCCTTGTAGGCGGCCAGCTCGTCGGCGTCGCAGCTCTCGGCCAACGAGCAACCGGCATCCAGGTCCGGCAGAATCACCTTCTTGGTTGGGTTGACGATTTTGGCCGTCTCCGCCATGAAGTGCACGCCGCAGAAAAGGATCAGATCCCGGTCCGTCTCCTGCGCCTGGTAGGAAAGCCCCAGGGAGTCGCCCACGTAATCCGCCACCTGTTGAATCCCGTTCACCTGGTAATTGTGGGCCAGGATCACGGCATTCTTCCGCTCTTTCAGCTCCAGGATTTCCTGCTGAACAGCGGTCAGTGGTTCGGTGACGGGTGCGATCATAGCGATTAGCCCCTCACCATAACACCTTTAGAGACGAATCGAAAGAATTCTCCGTTGCAGATTGAGCGACCGCAGCCGATGCTGCCCTCGCCAGCCCGTTTCCCGCTCCACTGCGCCGGGAAAAAGCCGGCTCAAACCACTTTAAACGGAACCAAACACCGGGAAACCGCCTTTTTCTTGCTTTTTATGTAAAAAAAGCGCATTCCCTTCTGGAGGCGCGGAACTTGGCACTGCCCGCTCCCCGCCCCGATCGAGCTAACGTCATGATTTCCCTCGGCATCTGCAGCCAAAAAGGCGGCGTGGGCAAAACCACCGTCGCCCTGAACGTCGCCTACGCCTTTGCCCGGCGCGGCTGGAAAACCACGCTGGTGGATTTGGATCCCCAGGGTTCGGTCGGGCTTTCCCTCTCGGAGAATGTGGCCAACGCCAACGGCATCGCCCAGATCGTTACCGGCGAATGCGGCCTGAGCGAGGCGCTCATCCAGACTCGCCTGCCCGAGCTCAGCCTGCTCCCCGTCGGCCACCAAGCCACCAAGATTTTCTCCAAGCACTACGACGAAATCGTCCGCGGCTCGGCCCTTTACGCCATCTTCGACCAACCCCCGCTCCAAGCGATGGACCTGCTCATCCTTGACACGCCCTCCGGACTCGACGGCCCCACCCTCGGCGCCATCCGCGTCAGCCAGCACCTGCTGGTGCCGGTCCAGGCCGAGCCCCTTTCCGTGCGGTCGCTGCCCAGCCTGATCGAGACGCTCGAGGGTATTAACGAGGACGGCATCGACGTCTCCGTTGCCGGCGTGCTCCTCACCATGGTCAACACCCGCATCGAGGAATCCGTCGCTCTCGAAGAGGAGATGAAAACCCTCCTGCCCGAGGACGTCATCATGCCGGTTTCGATTCCCCGCAGCACCAGCTTTTGGCAGGCCTCGGCCCGCGGCGTGCCCCTGGGCCTGCTGCGCAATTCCCCTCCCCAGGCCGCCTTGTTCGACCAATGCGCCTCCGAGCTGGAAGCGCGCATTGGCCTGCTCAACGAAGATTCGGATGAAGAAGAAGTCTCTCTCGTGGATTAAGCCCGGCGCGTTCGGCAAGCTGCGCACTTCCCGGCAGAAGCGCGCCGAAGCCGCGACCAGTGCCGCACCGGCCGCCCGGACAGCAGTCGCCACGGCCCCGGCCTCCCGCGTCGAGACGGAAGTGGACCTCTTCTCCGGCCCGCCCGAGCCCAGCGTGCCCCGTCCGCGCCGCCGCCTCAAGCGCAAGGCCGTGCGCCGCCCGCCGACCGTGGCCCGCGGCCCGGAACGCCCGCTGCCCCCCGGCCCCTCTCCTCAAATCCGCCGCGAGCTCAAGCTGCGCGAGCGCGCCCTGGCCCAGACCAAGACGCACCTTCAGAACAAGCAGAAGGAACTGCAATCCGCCCAGCAGACCCAAAGCCGCCTCGAGGAAAAGCTCCGCCGCCTCACCCGCGAACGCGACGAGCGCGAGCGTGAAGCCCGGCAAAAGGCAAGCGAAGCCAAACGCCTGGCCGAGCGCCTGAGCGCCGAAGAGCCCCGGCAGCGGAGCCTCACCGAGCAGCTCCAACGCCTGCAGCAGGAGCTGCGCAAGGCCCGCGAGGAAACCCGCCGCCACCAGAGCGAAGTCGGCCGCCGGCGGCAGGAAGTGCTCGCGATTCAGCAGAAACTGGATCACCTCCAGCAGGACGCCTCCCGCCGCGCCACCGAACTGGAGTCCGCCCACCAAAGCATCACTGAGGAAGCCACCGCCCTGCGCGCCGCCCTCGAAGAACGCGAGGGCCGCCTGACCCAGCTCGACGCCGAAAAGCAAACCCTCGGCCAACAGGGCGAATCCCTCCGGCGGCAGCTCCGCGAGCAGGAAAGCGCCCACGCGCAAAAGCTACGCGAAAGCCAGGAGCGCGCCCTCCAGGCCAGCCAGGAACGGGAACGCACCCTCCAGCAAGTGGACGACCTCCAACGCCAGATCGGCGACCGCGTCAACATGCTCACCATGCTGCGGCGCGATAAAACCGCCGTCGAAAGCGAGCGCGAAAACCTCCGCCAGGAACTCAAAGGCCACCAGGAACGCTCCGAAAGCCTCGCCCAGGAAAAGGCCCGCCTGGAGCAAAAGCACGACGAGCTGGCCCGGCGCCTGGCCGACCAGGAGACGCAGGCGCTCGCCGTCGTTACCGAGCGCGAAAGCTTCTCGAAGGAAAAGGAGCGGCTCGAAAACGAGCTCCGCGAAAACCGGGACAAGCTCGACGAAACCGGACGCCGCGAGGCGGACCTGAAGCGCGAGCGCGACGAGGCGGCCACCCGGCTCCGGGAGCAAGAGGACCGGCTGGGCGCCCTCACCTCCGAACGCGACGACCAGAAAAAACGCGCCGACGAGCTCCAGCAGCAGAACGAAGGCAAAAACCGCGAACACAACGAGCTGCGCGAACGACACGAAAAGCTTGAGCGCGAACGCCGGGAAACCGAGTCCCGCCTCAACCGCGAACGCGAGGATGCCGAGTCTCGCCTCAACCAGGAACGCGAGGAACTCGCCGCTAAACTCACCGCCGAACGCGAGGAAATTGCCGGCCAGCTCAAGGAGCGGGAGGAAAAGCTCGCTGCCGCCACCACTGAGCGCGCCGAGCAGCAGAAGCGCGCTGACGAGCTCGGCCACCAGATCAAGTCCAAGGAGGAGGAGATCGGGAAGCTCACCCAGGCCTCGGCCGACTGGCAGACCCGCCACGACGACGCCCAGCGCGAACTCCGCGAAAGCCAAAGCGCGTTGGCCAAGCTCGAAGAAGAAAAATCCGGCATCGAGCGGCAACTTGGCGCGGCCCAGCCGCTCGCCGACGAGCATCCCACCCTGCTTGCGCAGCTCGAATCCGTCCGCGGCGCCAGCAATCGGATCCGCACGGCTTTGGTTGGCTCCGACCAAGCCTTGGATGAGCAGCGCCGCGAATGCGAATCCCTCCGCAAGCTTCTGACCCAGGCTGAGGCCGAGCGCGACCAACTCAAGCTGGCGGCCACCGGCACGCGGGCGCTTGCGCAGCGACACGCGCGGGCCGTGCAGCGCGGCCAGGCGGAGTTGCGCCGCGAGCAGGGCAAGAGCCGCCAATGGCGAGGCGCGGCGCAAAAGCTGGAACGCGACCTGGCCCAGGCCCGGACCGATCTTGAGACCAAGAACAAGGATCTGGAGGCCGCTCTCGAGCGCGCCCGCCAAACCAAGACCGAATTGGACGGGGCGCTGGCCGCCCACCGCGCCACTACCGCCGAGCGCGACCAATCACGCAACGATCACCGCGCCGCCGTCCGGGAACGCGATCAGGCGAAGACCGAACTCGACGCGAAAAAGTCCGAACACGCCGCCGCGCTCAAGGATTTGCGCCGCACCGGCGAGGAGCGCGACGACGCCCTCCGGGCCGTCGAACAGGCCGACACCGTCCGCGGGCGCTTGCTTGGCCGGCTTGACGTCGAGCAAGGCCGCAACCGACTCCTGCGCAGCAAGCTGAAGAAGGCGACCGAGGAGACGCTCACCCAAAACCGCCAGCTCGAATTCCTGGAGAACACGCTCAAGCAGAACCGGGCGGAGCTGCAGTCGATGGAGAAGCAGGTCCGCGACGCCAAGGCCCACGCGGAACGCCAAACCAAGCTGGCGGCCGAGCGCCAGGAAAATCTGCGCGCCGTCGAGACCCGGCACCGCTCGTTGGAGGAGCAACACCGGCGGCTGCAGGAGACCTCCGCCGGCCAGGCCCAGCGCCTTGCGGAGAGCTCCTCCCGGCTGGATTCCCTGCACGCCCAGCATCACGGCAGCATGAGCCGCCTGCGCGAAGCCCTCCAAAGTGTCCAGGCGGCGGAGGCCCGCCGCGCCCAGGCCGAAGCCCGCCACGAAACCGCGCACCTCAGCCTGCAGGCCGTGCCCGCCCGCGAGCAGAAACAGGCCGAGGCCGCCCGCCGCGAGATCGCGGCCGCCCGCGACGAACTCAAGGCGGCCCGGACCGAAATCAATGAGCGCGACGCCGCCTTGGCCCGCGCCGAGGGCGAGACGCAAGGCGTCCGCGACGAACTTCAGCGCACCCGTGACGACTACGAGAAGCTGCTCAAAGAATTCCACAGCACCGAGCGGGTCATCCACCGTTTGCGCAAGTCCGAATCAATCAGCGAGGACACCCTGCGCGGCAAGGACCGCGACTTGGCCCGCCTGGAAAAGGACGTGGCGCAGGCCCGGAAGGAAACCAAGCGCAACAAGGCCCGCGTGGTCGAGGCGGTGCAGGCCTCCGAGCGTCTGCTCAAAGCCAGCAACACGACCAAGGCGGAGCTGGTTAAGGCGCGCCGGGAGCTTGATCAGCTCCGGCGGGAGCGCGCCAACAAGCTGCCGCCGGAAACCGCCGGCGAGCTTTCCCAACTGCGCCAGGAACTCGAAACCAGCCAGGCCCGGCTCAAGCAGGCCGAGAGCGCGTTGCTCGAACTGGAGCAGACCGACGCCCGCAAGCGCATCCACTCCCCGGAGGAGGACCGCCTGCGCGAGGAAATCAGCGAACTGAAAAGCAAACTCAACGACCAGCTGACCGAGCAGGGCTTGCTGGCCCGCGCCGTCGAGCAAAAATCCGCCCTGCAGGAAGAACTCGACGCCGCCCAGAAGCGCGTCGAGCAGGCGGAGGAGGCGCAGCGCCGCGTGACGGAACTTGAGGCGCAGCTCCGCGAGCACCAGCCCCTCCTGGAGGAACGCGAGGCGCTCCAGCGCGGCATCGCCGAGCGCGAGGTCGAGATCGACCGGCTGCACCGCGAGATGGACGAGCTGCGCGCCGGGTCGCGCACCGAGGACGTCGAGGGCAAGGTCCGCGCCGCCGGATTACGGGTCGAGGAGGTCGAGGCCGAACGAGACGCCCTGCGCGAACGCGCGGAGCAGAACCTGCCCGCGGTGACGCTCGGCGCGGAGGCGGTCGACCATCTGGAAAGCCAGTTGGCCGAGGCCTACGGCAAACTCAACCGTCAGCTCGGCGAGCAAGAGGTGCTGCTCCAG
>JBCDLL010000067.1:0-17029 GCA_038745425.1 Verrucomicrobiota bacterium
GACGCCCTGCGCGAACGCGCGGAGCAGAACCTGCCCGCGGTGACGCTCGGCGCGGAGGCGGTCGACCATCTGGAAAGCCAGTTGGCCGAGGCCTACGGCAAACTCAACCGTCAGCTCGGCGAGCAAGAGGTGCTGCTCCAGGGCAAGGACATCCAGCACACCGTCCAGCTCGAATCGGTCAAAAGCGAGTACGGCCGCGCCCTGGCCAAGCTGCAGGAAAGCAACCAGCGCAGCCTGGAGGAAGAGCGCGAACGGGCCGGCCAGCTGGCCCGCAGGGTGGAGGAATCCGAAAACCAGGTCCGGAACATGCGCGAGCGCCTGCTCAACGAGCGCAGCCAGTTTGCCCAGTTGCGCAAGGAACTGGAAAGCGGCCGCTCCGGCGAAATCGACCAAGTGGCCCAGCAACTCAACGCCTGGCAGCAGTACGCCGAAACCGAGATTGGGCGGCTCAATTCGGAGTTGGAAGAATCCCGCAGCGGCCACCAGCAGGCCTACGACGCGGTGCTCCGGCTCCAGCAGCAGCTCGCCCAGGCGCAGGCGGCGCCCCCGAGCGGGCCGCCCGCCTCCCCGCCCCCGGAGCACATGCGTCTTTTGCAAAAAGAAGTGGCCCAACTCCGCCAGGAGCACGAGCGCGCGGGCGAGCTCGCCGGCGAGCTGGAGGAGACCCGCCGCCAGCTTCAGCTCAAGCAAAGCGAACGCGACCAGGCCGAGAGCCGCGCGCGGGAGCTGGCCCGGGAACTGCAGGAGGCCCGCGCCAGCGCGGCCGCCTCGCCGCGCGACCCGACCAAAACCGGGCGGATCACGAATCTGGAATCCAAGCTCAGTCAGAGCCAACGCGACCTGTCGACCGCACGGCAAGAGGTGGTGCGCCTGACGACGGATCTGGCCCGGGCGCACATGCCGCAGAGCCTCGAGCGCGAGCAGGAACGCCTGCGCAAACGCGTGGCCGAACTCGAGGCGATGCTGAAGGAAGCGCTCGGGGGCTAGACTCTAGCGCCCGGGACGCGGCCTACTTTTTTGGCAGGAAGAAACCGCGCTGCTTGTCGGAAACCGGCATCCCCAGCTTTTCCATCACGGCAAGCATGTCCTCCCAGGTCTTGCGCTTTTCGGCGAATTCGCCGCGGTCGCGCAGCAGGTAGGACGGGTGGAAGGTGGGCATCAGCGGGATGCCGCGGTACTCCTGCCAGCGGCCGCGCAGCTTGCGGATGCCGCGCAAGCCCAGCAGGCCCTCGATCGCGGTCGAGCCCAGCGCGACAAGCACCTTGGGTCCGACCACGTCGATCTGCGCCTTGAGGTACGGCAGGCAGGTTTCCATCTCGTTCGTCGTGGGCTTGCGGTTGCCCACCGGCGCGTCGGGACGGCACTTGAGGATGTTGGCGATGTAAACCCGCTCCCGCGCGAGGCCCATCGCCCCGATCATCTTAGTGAGAAGCTGGCCGGCGGGGCCGACGAAAGGCTCGCCCTGCCGGTCCTCTTCCTGGCCAGGCGCTTCGCCGACAAACATGAGCTGGGCGTCGGGGTCGCCCACGCCGAAAACGGTTTGGATGCGGGCGGCGGAGAGGTTCTCGCACTTGAAGCACTCGGCGACGCGTTCGGCCAGATGACGCAGCTTTTCCGCCTTGCTCTCGCCGATAATCTCGAACGCGGGCTCGGTTGGCTTCGGTGAAGCCGGCGCGGTCTTGGCGAGGGGCGGATTCGTCGGGGCGGTCGGTTTGGCGAGAGCTGGTTTCTTGACTGACGGGGTGGCGGGAGCGGCCGGAGGACGAGGCGCGGAAACAGCCGGTCCGGACCCGCCTTTGGCCTGGCGGGCCAACTCGTTGAGCCCCGCCCGGGCTTGGGCGCTGAGGGCGACTTCGCGCACGCCCTGCCGGCGCAACAGCCCCAGGTAGGAGGCGAGAACGGTGCGCGCTTCGAGGGGCATGGCGGAATCATACGGCCGCCGAAGCGGCTTGGCTAGACCCGATCGAGGGACTCAATCACCTGGGTAAAGTCCGCCGGCAAGGGCGCTTCCAGGGCCAGCTCCTCGCCGCTGGCCGGGTGGGTAAAGGCAAGCCGCCGGGCGTGGAGAAGCTGGCGGGCGGGTTTCTCCAACCCGGGGATTTGGTGCGCCCGCGCGTAGAGGGAATCGCCCAGGACGGGATGGCCGAGATATGCCAGATGGACCCGAATCTGATGCGTCCGCCCGGTGTGGAGTTGGCAACGCAGCAGGCTGACACCGGTCCGGCCACGTGGCCATTGGCGCTCGACCAAGAAGTCGGTCTGCGCGCTGCGGCCGCCCGCGCGCACGGCCATCTTTTGGCGGTGGACGGGATGCCGCGCGATGGGCTCGCGGCAGGTCACGCGCAGCTGGCGCCAGGTGCCGCGGGCCAGGGCGGCGTACTCCTTGCGGACTTCCCGGCGCTCGAACTGGGCGCCGAGGCGCTCGTGGGCCCGATTGGTTTTGGCCACCACCATGAGCCCGCTGGTGTCCTTGTCCAGCCGGTGGACGATGCCGAGGCGCTCGGCCCCGGCCCGGCCGGCGAGCTGGCCGCCGCAGTGGTGGAGGAGGGCGTTGACCAGCGTGCCCGCCGCGTGCCCGGCGGCCGGGTGCACGACCACGCCCGGAGCCTTGTTGACCACCAGCAAGTCGGCGTCTTCGTAGAGGATGTCCACCGGCAAGTCCTCGGGCTGGGGCGCCGCTGGGGGATCAGTCGGGTTTGGCTCGACGGGCGGCTGCCAGTAAACAATGTCGCCAGGGCGGAGACGAAAACTGGGCGCGAGGCGGGCGACGGCGGGCTCAAGCCGGACCGCACCCTGGCGAATCAAGCCCTGGGCATGGACGCGCGAACGCTCCAGCCGCCCGGCGAGGAAGACGTCAAGACGCTGGCCGGCCTGGGCTTCGGCAATCTGGGCAAATTGTTCCATCTCGTTGATTCCCATTGCATTTGCACTGAACGAACCCTACTGTGGCACGGGCACCATGAGTTCCGCAATCGCCTCTGAAAACATTATTCTTTGCCCAGCGTGCGGGGGCCAGATCGACGTGGCGGGGATCGAAACCGGCTCAGAGCTGGTTTGTCCTCTCTGCGGGCACGAGTTCACGCTGACGCGCCAGTACGGAAACCTGCTGCTGGAACGCCAGATCGGCGTGGGCGGCATGGGCGCGGTTTTTATCGGTAAGGACGTGGGGCTGGACCGGGTGGTCGCGGTCAAGGTGCTCAAGACCGAGCTGGTCGAAAACAAGCGCTTCTTTGACACGTTTTTGCACGAGGCGGAGATCACCGCGCAGATGAACCACCCGAACATCGTGCAGGTCTACGGCTTTGAGAAGCACGACGACCGGTACTTTTTGGTGATGGAGCACATCTCCGGCGGCACGCTGGACGACCGGATTACCCACCACGGTGGAGTGACCGAGCTGGAAGGTCTCGACATCGGAATCGGGGTGGCGGCGGGGCTCAACTTTGCCCACGAAAACGGGCTGATCCACCGGGACATCAAGCCCGGCAACATCCTCTTCGGGAACAACAACCTGCCCAAGGTGGTGGATTTTGGCCTCTCGGTCCGCCATGACGGCGAGGATGCCTTTGCCGGGGAAATCTGGGGCACGCCTTATTACGTGGCGCCGGAGAAGCTTGAGCGCCAGCCGGAGGATTTCCGCAGCGACATGTACAGTCTGGGCGCGACGCTCTTCCACGCCGTGGCGGGCCGTCCCCCCTACGACGCGGAGGACCCCAACGAAGTCGCGATGAAGCACCTCTCGGGCACGTCGGTTTCCGTCAAAGCCTTCGCGCCTTCGATTTCCAACGAGACGGCTTACGCCATCGGCAAGGCGATGGCCCGTTACCCCGAGGAGCGCTACACGAGCTACCAGGAAATGATCAGCCAGTTCGAGGACGCCAAGCGCCGCGTGCTGGCGCGCGGCATGGGCAACGTGGAGGCGCCCGTCGCCATTTCCAACCCCCAGAAAAACAACCAAATGGTGCTTATGCTGGGAGGCCTGGTGGTGCTGATCGTCCTGATCGTCTCCCTGGCGGTTTATTTCCTCAACACGGCCGACCAGTACAAGGGCGACTTCGACGACTTCAATCCGATCAAGGACCGGGAAGTCGAGCGGATCGACATGGACAACCCGCCCAAGCCGCCGAAGTAACGCCAGCTCTGCGGCGCCTCCGGTCGAACCGATTCGCGCCTGCTCAGGATTGAAATTCCCAGCAAGGTCGATAGGGTTCCGTCCGCAAATGAAGTTTCTGTCTTCCACCGCCGCCGTTGCGTTCTGCCTGTTCGCGATCTTGCCGTCCGGCCAGGCGCAGGAGACACCGTCGCCGGAGGCCACCCCGCCCTCCCCGGGGGCGGACCTCAAGCTCCCGGAGCGCAAGCTGCGCATCGCCACCAATCTGGCCCCTCCCTTTGTCCTCAAGGCCAGAGACGGAAGCTGGCAGGGCATCAGCATCGACCTCTGGCGGGCGATGGCGGCCGACCTCAACGTTGACTACGAGTTCACAGAAATGAAACTGGTCGACCTCTTGGACGCCGTCCAGACCGGCAAGGCCGACATGGCCGTCGGGCCGGTCAGCATCACCTCCGAGCGCGAGACCAAGATGGACTTCACCCATCCCTACCTGCACACCGGCCTCAGCTTTGCCGTCTCGGAACGCGGCTCGCCCACCCTGCTGGATTACCTGCGCCCCTTTTATTCCTGGCAGTTCATCAGCGCGGTCACCCTGCTGACCACGGTGCTGTTTGTTTCCGGCTTCATTCTCTGGGTGTTCGAGCGCAAGCACAACCGGGAGCAGTTTGGCGGCAGCGCCGCGCAAGGCCTGGGCAGCGCCTTCTGGTGGTCGGCCGTCACCATGACGACGGTGGGCTACGGCGACAAGGCGCCGATCACTTTCATGGGCCGGATCGTTGCCCTAATCTGGATGTTCGTGTGCGTGATGTTTGTCACCATCTTCACCGGGACGATCGCCGCCTCCATCACCACCACTTCGCTGCAGTCGCAGCCGATTCAAGTCGAGGACGTGAAGAAAATGCTGATCGCGACGGTGGAAGGCTCCTCCAGCCAGACCTACCTGGAAAAGCAACGCCAGCGGACGCGGGCCTACCCCAAGCTGCATGAGGCGATCAACGCCCTGAAACGCGGCGAGGTGTCCGCCGTTCTCTACGACCGGCCGATTCTGATGTACCTGGCGAAGCAAGATCCGGAAGGCGCCTTGCAGGTCCTGCCCCAGACTTACGGGCACGACGACTACGGCTTTGCCCTCCCCCACGGCAGCGAACGGCGCGACGCTTACAACCAGGCCATGCTGCGGGTGCTTCGGTCGGAAGCCTGGCCGCTCATCCGGTTCCGTTACCTGGGCGACAATTAACCTCCGGGCGGGCGGCGGTAATTTTGGTTTCCGGTCAACCGGTTTTCCCGTACTTTTACGTAATGATCAGCCGGCGAACCAAACGCGCGGCGATCGGCTTCTTCTTTGTCGGCGTTATCGCCCTCATCCTTTTTTTCTCGGTCGAGCGCTACAAGCAGAACCAGGAAGAGATCGAGCGGCTCAAGCAGGACAAAGCCGAGATCAAGCCGCCGCCCCGCAACACCTACACCGTGCGCCGCGAAAGCCGCGAACGCGAACGCACCTACTCCGCCCAAATTCAGCCCTGGGTGGAGGCGGAGGTGCCCGCCGAGATCGCCGGGCGGATCACCGCCGTGCACGTCGAGCCCGGCAGCCTGGTGGAGACCGGCGCCGTGCTGATGGAGCTGGACCCCACCACGGCCCAGATCAACCTGCGCGCCTCCGAGGCCCGGCTCAACGAGGCCCGCCGGCTCTACGAGGAAGCCGCCCGCCTGGAGCGGGAGGAGGTCATTTCCCGGACCGAGGCGGAAGCGCGCCGCTCCGCCTACGAGGTGGCCCAGGCCGAGTACGACGCCGCCGACCGCCAGTACCAGCTCCACTTCATCAGGGCGCCCTTTGGCGGGATCGTCAACGAACGGCTGGTCGACCTCGGCGACCCCGTCGACCAGAACCGCCCCGTGGCCGACCTGGTGGACCTGAGCAAGCTGCGCGTGATTTTCTACGTCAACGACCGCGACATCCACGCGCTCAACCAGGGCCAGCGGCTGGAGTTGACCCTGGCCGGGCTGCGGCACCAGGTGCTGAGCCCGGTGGTGGAGCACATCGCGCGCATGGCGGACGCCTCCACCCGGCTCTTCCGCGTCGAGGCGGTGCTCGAAAACCCGGACCGAAGCCTGCCGGCGGGGATTTCCGGGACGGTCAGCGCCCGGGTCTCCAGTTACGACAACCTGCCCTTTGTGCCCACCTCGGCGGTCCGGCTGGAGGGCGACACCGCCACCGTGATCAAGCTCGCCGCCAAAACCCAGCCCGGCGAGGAAGGCGCCCGCGCCGAGACCGTCTCAGTCGAGATCGGACCGGAGGTCGACGGCTTTTACCCGGTGCTCGACGGGCTGGCCGAGGGCGACCAAGTCATCATCCGCTAACCCCGACCCGCTTATGATGGAAGCCATCCCCCGCTGGAGCACGCGCAACCGCGTCGCGGTCAATCTGATGACCGCTCTCGTGCTCATCAGCGGCATAGCGGTGTCCGCGACCCAGATGCAACGGGACCTCTTCCCCGACGTCAACACCAACTTCATCACGGTCAGCACGATCGACCCGGAGACGAGCCTGCCGGCCGATATCGAGCGCACCATCACCATCCCGATCGAGGAAGAGCTGACCGACGTCAAGGGCATCACCAAAATCCTCAGCACCTCGCAGGACAACGTTTCGAGCATCTTCCTGGAGGTGGACCCGGACATTGACGACCTCTCCGAGGTGCTCAACGAGGTGCGGCAAGCGGCGGACAAGGCCGAGGCCGAGATGCCCGCCACGGCCGAGCCGCCCGTGGTCGAGCAGTTCGACATCCCCTTCCCGCTGATCACCTTTACCCTGGCCTACCCGCCGGGCACGGACCTGCAGAGCGTCCGCCCGACGCTCGACCGCATTGAGCGCAAGATCAAGCTGGTGCCGGGCGTCTCCGACGTGCTCGTCGACGGTCTGGAGGACCGCGAGGTCTGGGTGGAAGTGGACCCCTACCGCCTGCAGAGCATCGGGCTGGGCTTCGGCGAGGTGGCCGAGTCCGTCTCGCGCAAAAACCGCAATGCGGTCGGCGGGCGGATGGACGGCTCCGGCGGCCAACGGGTGGTGCGCGTGCTGGGCGAAATCACCGAACCGCAGGAGCTGGAAGGGCTTGTCATCAAGCGTGAAGGCAACCGCATCGTGCGCCTGCAGGATGTGGCCACGGTCAAGGAGGCGATGGAGGAGGAGCAGACCCGCGGGCGGGTCAACATCCAGCCGGCGGTGACCTACACGGTGGTCAAAAAGAAGGGCGAGGACGCCATCCGCATCGCGGCCGAGAGCGAGCACATCTTCCGCACCGAGGCGGCCGCCCTGCCGCCAGAGTTCGTCATCCAAGTGGTCAGCGACACCACCAAGTACATCAACATCCGCATTCTGACCGTGATGCAGAACGGCATCCAGGCACTGATCATGGTCACCCTGCTGCTGATGTTCATGCTCAACTGGCGGCTGGCGCTGCTGGTGGCGATCGGCATTCCGGTTTCCTTCGCGGGCTGCTTCCTGATCATGCATTGGGAGGGCCACTCCATCAATATGCTCTCGCTCTTTGCCATGATCATGGCCCTGGGCATGGTGGTGGACGACGCGGTTGTTGTGGCGGAAAACGTCTACCGCTATTTTGAGGAAGGGCTCTCGCCGGTGCAGGCGGCAATCAAGGGTACCTCGGAGGTGATGTGGCCGGTGCTGGGCAGCGTGAGCACAACGGTTGCCGCTTTCCTGCCGCTCATCTGGGGCGAAGGCATCATCGGCAAGTTCCTGGCCGTGGTCCCCGTAGTGGTGATTTCCGCCCTGGTCTTTTCGCTCCTGCAGGCCTTCTTTGTGCTGCCTAGCCACCTTTCGGACGTCGTCCGCCCGGCCCGCCGCCCGGCGGACATCGAAAGCGAGCCAACCCGCACGCCGGGCTACGGAGCCTGGCTGCTGTTCAGCGCAGGGTTGGCCGCGCTTATCAGCGTCATCACCGTCTTCCAGCTCCCGCTTTCGGCCAACGACTGGATCCTGCCCCATGTGCAGCCGCCCGCCGGCGAGATCATCACCCAGCACGAGCTGATGTCGCGGGTGCACACGGCCTGGCTGGCGGCGGGTTTCGGGCTCTTCGCTGCGCTGACCCTCCTCTTTGCGCTGGTCGGCTTTGGCTTTGTCCGCCGCCGGGTTCTGGGCTTGGTCGAGTACGTCTACGCCTGCATGCGCGAGTCGGTCGACCGCGGCGTCGAGGTTGTCATTCAGGTTTACATCCACCTGCTCACGATTTGCCTGCGCTGGCGCTACCTGGTCATTGGCGGCGCGGTGGCGGGCATTTTTGCCATGGGCTTCATCGTCAGCCAGACGGTCGGCTTCAAGCTCTTCGGCACCGACTTCGCCGACACCATCAACGTCAAGGCCGAGCTGCCGCCGGACTACACCCTCGAGCAGACGGAGGACTTCATCGCCCGGCTGGAGGCGCGCATCGCCGAGGCCGTCCCGCCGGAGGATATCGTCGCCTTCGTCACCCGCGTCGGGGCCAAGCTCGACGCCACCGACCAGTTCCTGGAGTACAGCTCCAACTACGCCATGATCATCGTGGACCTGGACGAAGCCAATCCCGCGGCCCGCGCGCCGAGCATCATCGAGGAGCAATTGCGCGTTCTCCTGGCCGAGTTCCCCGAGCTGGTCAAAAGCGCGGTCAAAAAGGAAGAGGGCGGCCCCCCGGTCGGCCGGGCCGTCAACGTGGAAATCCGCGGGCCGGACTACGCCGCGCTCAACGACATTGGGGAGGAGGTGTTGCGGCGCTTGGCCGAAGTGGACGGCGTCGTCAACGTCGGTAGCGACTATCCCCGCGGCAAGACCGAATTCCAGATTGAGATCGACGAGGACAAGGCTGCCCGCGCCGGGGTAGACGTGGCCGCGCTCGGGCAGGCGCTGACCGGCGGCTTCCGCGGCCTGGAGGCGGCCCGCCTGCGCTGGGGCGTGGACGAGGTCATCATCCGGGTGAAGATGGACGAGCGCTTTGCCCAGGACCCGGAGGTGCTGCGCAGCTTCCGCCTGCGCAACAACCGGGGCGAGATCGTCGACATCTCCTCCTTTGCCCAGATCACGCCGCAGGAGGGTTACTCGCGCATCCGGCGGCTCAACCAGGAGCGGCTGCTGACCGTCTCCGGCGACATCGACCCGAACAAGGCCCAAATCGTCAGCTCCAAGATCGTCAACGACAAGATTGCCCGGTGGGTCCCCGAGCTGCTGGCCGAGCACCCGAATTACACCATCTCGCTGACCGGCGAAAACGAGGACACCGACAAGAGCATGAACGCGATGGCCCTGGCCGCCCTCGTCGCCATTCTGCTCATCTACGCCCTCCTGGCCACCATCACGAACTCGCTCATCATGCCTTTTGTCATCATGTCGGTGATTCCCTTTGGCATCATCGGCGTGTTCATCGGGCTGATTCTGCAGAACGAGCCCCTGGGACTGATGTCGATCATGGGGACGATCGCGCTGGCCGGCATCGTGGTGAACAACAGCGTCGTGTTTGTTGACTTCATCAACCAGCACCGCCACCGCCACGCGCACTTCGACGACGACGCGGAGGGCGCCGATGTGCTCCGCCAGCCCAAGCAAATGAGCTCCACCCTGCGCTGGCGTTCGATCGTGGGCAGCGGGCGCACGCGCTTCCGCCCAATCTTCCTGACGACCTGCACGACCGTGGTCGGCCTCTACAGCCTGGCTTTCCGCAGCACCGGCCAGGAGCAGTTCCTCGCCCCGATGGCGCAGGCGGTCGTCTGGGGGCTGTCCTTCGCGACCCTGGTGACGATGATCCTTATCCCCTGCCTTTACGCCATCGTCGACGATATCCACTTCTGGTGGTGGCGCCTGACCAAGGGCGAGGCCGCGCGCCGCCGGTCCGCCGAATTGCTCCAGGCCGCACCGGCCGCCGCGCCCCGGTAAAACTTGAGTCCAAACGCATCACGCGGTAGCCTTCGGGCTGGAGCTAATCCTATGGGCATCGACGATTCCCTGATCCTATCCACGCTGGTCCGGCGCTACCGCGAACACGTCCTCTTCGGCACCTGCTGGCCGGACGAGCTTCAGCTGGCCAAGGCCTTTTCGCGGTTCGAGTGCAGCCACGGCGGGCTCATGCTGCTGGGCGTCGACCCGGCGGGCACGATCATCGGCGTGGCGGAGACGGATCTGGGCCGCGCCCGGGCCCGCCTGCGGCGGCTGGTCGGCCGCATTTACCGCAACGTCTCGGAGATGGGGCTGGTGCAGCTCGGCGGCAAGAACGTCATCTTTGTCGTCTTCAACGCGGTGCCGGACCACCTGGAACCGCTCCGCGAGCTCGAGCCCGCCATCCGCCTGCGCGAGGAACTCGGCCTGCTGAGCGCGTAACTGCGGCGCTCAGAACTTCTTCCAGAAGCTGGGGAAGAAGAGCACCAGCACGGCGAAGAATTCGATGCGACCCAGGAGCATCAGCAGCGAGAGCCAAAGCTTGCTGATCGGCCGCAGAAAGGCGTAGTTCTCGCTCGGGCCGACCAGTTCCAGGCCCGGACCGATGTTGTTGATGCAGGCCAGCACCGCCGAAATGATCGTCGCCATGTTGACCTGGGGCTGCATGATCGCCAGGCCAAACACCCCAATGAGCACCATGAAGAAATTCAGCGCCACGTAAAAGATGACTCCGGCGATGATTTTCTCCGAAAGCGGCCGCCCGTTCATGTTGAGCTTGAACACGCGGTGGGGGCGGAAGGCCTGGCGAATCTGGCGCAGCATCGCCTTGAAGAAGACCACCACCCGCGCCACCTTCAGGCCGCAGGAGGTTGAGCCCGCGCAACCCCCGATGATCATCAGGCCCAGCAGAATCACCTTGGCCAGCGGCGGCCAGGCGTTGAAGTCGGCCGAGGAGAAGCCCGAGGTCGTCATGATGGAGGTGACCTGGAAAAGCGAGTCCACAATGATCCAGTGGTAGTCGCCGGTGCGGTATTGCCCGACCCAGATGAGGTCGACCGCGATGATCGCGGTGGCGACGAAAAGAATCGCGCCGTAGACGTGCAGCTCCGTGTTGGTCTTGACCACCTCCAGCCGGCGCAGAATCCAGAGCTGGTAATGCACGGGGAAGGCGATGCCGCCGGAGACCATCAGAAAGATGAGGAACATCTGGCTGATTTCCGGCAGGTGGCCCGCGCTCTCGTCCACTGGGCTGAACCCGCCGGTCGCGATCCCACACATGGCCAGGTTGAGCGCCTCGAAGGTCTCGCTGCCGGAGAGAACCATCCCCAGCAAACCGATCACGGTAAATGCCAGGTACAACGTGAGATACCCGATACTCAACGCCTTGATCCGGGCCACCGACTCGCTTTCGGCCACGGCGCTGCTCTCGCTGGTGAAGAGGGATTTGCCCCCCGCGTTGAACAGCCCCAGCACGGCCACAAAGAGGATGATGATGCCCAGTCCGCCGATCCACTGCATCATCGAGCGCCAGAGAATGATGCTGTGGGGCTTCTCGTTAAGATTGGACATGACCGTGGCGCCCGTCGTGGTCAGCCCGCTGTAGCTTTCGAAGAGCGCGTCCCAGGGCATCATGTTGAGCGGCTCCATCATGAAGGGAATCGAGGCAAACAGGCCCGACACAATCCAGGTGAGGCCGATCACGGCCATGGCCTCGCGGCGCATGATCTGGCTGCTGATCTCGCGTCGGCAGAGCGCCACCAGCAGCACCCCGGTGGTGAAGGTCACGCAGGTCGCCACCGCCCAGGAATGTTCCATGGCGGTTTCGCGGTCCAGCGGGCTCAGCCAGGCGTAAAGCCAGCAGGTGCCCATGAGCATGCCCTCAAGCGCCAGGATGGCCCCCAAAATCAGGCCGATGTAGCGGAAGTTCACAGACTGGAGCGGAAGAGTTCGAGCACGGCGTCGCGCGAGGAGTGCAGGGTCAGGAGAAGCAGGCTGTCGTGCCGCCGGATCTCGTCCTCGGCGCTGGGCACAATGGTGCCGTCGGCCCGGTCGATGCCGATGAGCAGCACGCCGTCGGGCCACTTGATGTCGCGCACCTTGGTGTCGTAGAGCGGGCTCGCGTCCGCCTGCAGGCGCAGCTGGATCATCTGCGCGGTGTTGGCGCGGTGCTCCCAAAGCACCAGGAAGGGCTGGTCGGTGACGTAGCGCATCAGCTCGTTGCCGGCCACCAGCCGGGGGCTGACGATGGACTGGATGCCGAGCAAGTCGCCGATGTCGCTGAGGATGCCGGCGTAGTCCGGCCGGTGGATGACGAGCATGCAGGGGCGGATGCCGAGCTTGGCCGCCTGCAGGCAGCTCATCACGTTGTTCTCGTCGTCGCGGGTGGCGGCGACAAAGACGTCGGCCTCCATCACGTTTTCCTCCAGCAGGAGCTGGGTGTGAATGGCCTCGCCGTGGACCACGCTGACCCAGGGGTAAAGCTGGTTGAGGCGCTCGCACTCGTCCAGGTCGGGCTCGATCACCTTCATGTTCACCTCGAAGGCGCTGAAATAGTCCAGCACGCCGTAGCCGACGTCGCCGGCGCCGTAGAGCACAATGCGGCGGCGCTTCTGCTTCTCCTCGCCCTGCAGCAGGACCACGCCCTGCTTGATTCCGTCGGGCGAGCCGATCAGCACCAGCTCGTCCCCGGCGGCGAGGGTCGTGTCGGCCCGGGGGATGGAAATTTCGTCCTGCCGCTGGAGAATGCCCACGCGCATGCGCGGCGGCAGGTTCAGCTCCAGCAGCGTCTGGCCGACGGCCTTGCTCTTTTCCTTGAGCTTGACCGCCACCACCTCGATGGTGCCGCGGGCGAACTGGTCGATGATTGGCGCCAGCGGGCTGCGGATTTCCTTGGCCAGGGCGGCGGCGGCGAGGCGCTCCGGGCTCACAAAGTAGTCGATGCCGAAATGCTCGGCGAAGTTGAAGATGCTCTGCTCGTGCTGAAGCACCGAGTGGTTGCGGGCGATGACGCGCCGGGTGCCCAGTGCCCGAGCGAGCGAGGCGGTGATGAGGTTGACTTCGTCGACCGAGGTGAGCGCGAGGAGGATGTCGGCGCTCGGGGCGCCCGCGTTCTTGAGCGTGACCACGTTGGTACCGCTGCCGCGCACCACCCGCGCGTCGACGCTTTGTTCGAAGGCGGCGCAACGCTGCGGGTCCTGCTCGATGACGGTGAGTTCGTGGCCTTCGCGCACCAGCAGGTCCGAGAGATGCGTGCCCACTTCGCCCAAACCGCAAACGATGATCTTCATGCCAAAAAAACTCTCCCCCGCGGGGACCGGGCGGGTGGCTGCATGCCCACGACACGGAAATTCGGCGGAAAGATCAATGCCAAAATCCGGGCGGCAACCGCAGCGGCGGCTTGACCGCGCCCGCCCGCCCGCCTTGGATGTGGGCATGGCGGCCGCCACCCTAATCCAGGAGATCCCCAACGAGTCCGATGCGCTCATTGACCTCATGGAAGAAGTCCGGCGCTTTTGCGAGGAGCAGGAACTGCCCGGCGACGCCGAGTACGCCGCCATCCTCGCCGTCGAGGAAATCGTCAACAACACGATCAAGTACGGCTGCCGCGACGGACGCCGTGCCCGCATCCGCCTGGAGCTGGCGGTGAACGAGGACGGCCTGGAACTCGTCCTCGAGGACGACGCCATTCCCTTCAACCCGCTGCGGGATGCGCCCGAGCCTGAGGCCCTGCACGGCGGCGCCCCAACCAAAGCCGGCGGCCTGGGAATCTTCCTGGTGCGCTCGTTGATGGACGAGGCCGCCTACGAGGCAAAAAACGGCGGGAATCGCTTGCTTTTGCGCAAAAGCTTAGCCAGAAAGAACACCTAACCCACCCGGTATCGCCCCTGGCTGGCGAGCGCCCCCCAAGCCCCCAATCGACTTATGGAAATCAAAACGAGCAGCGAAGGAGACATTCAAATTGCGGCCATTTCCGGGCGCATTGACCCGCAGGCTGCGATCGATCTCAAGAAGGACCTGGCCCCGCTCGTGGGCAACGCCAAAAAGCTCTGCATCAACCTGGCCGAAGTCAGCTACATCGGCAGCGCCGGCCTGCGAGAGCTTTTCTTTGCGGCCAAGAATCTGGAGCGCAACGGCGGCAAGCTGGTTTGCTGCTCCCTGCAGCCGGAGGTGAAGCGCATTTTCGAGATCGCGGGCTTCTCCATCCCCTACCAGACCTTCGACACGCAGGACGAGGCGATCGCCGCCTTGCAGGGCTAGGCGGCCCGCTCGCCTGCCCTCACCGCATTGCGCATTGACGCTCTGCGGCCGGATCGCCAGTTTGGAGCACAGAACCGGGCCCGGATCGCCTTCCCTATGTTCAATCTCAAACTGCGCGGCAAAATCATCGGGGTGGCCATCCTGGCCGCGGCGATTCCAACCGCGCTGTTGGCCCTGCTGGTGCTCTTCAAGCAGACCGGAGCCAAGGAGCAGCTTTACCAGAAGCTGGAGGTTTTCTCCCAGGAACTCGTCAGCACCAGCGCGCGCAACGTCTACGATTCCTGTGAGGTCGCCAACGAAATCCTGCGCGCCCAGCTCCGCACCAACCTGAATCTCGCGCGGGAAGTCGTCGAGAGCGAGGGCGGCATCAGCTTCCCCGGTCCTCCCGTCGAGTGGCAGGCCATCGACCCGGCCGGCCGCAGCGTGGACGTGACCCTGGCGGAGCTGCGCATCGGCACCCAACCCCAGCCGCCCGTCTACGACTTCGACACCCCGGTGCTGGTCGTCGACGAGATCACCAACAAGACCGGCGCGACCGCGACAATCTTCCAGCGCATGAACACCGAAGGCGACATGCTGCGCGTGGCCACCAGCGTGCCGCAGGCGGCCCTGGGCCTGCGCGCCACCGGCACCTTCCTGGCCCACCGCGAACCCAGCGGCGAGCTCAACCGGGTAGTCAAGACCATCCTCTCCGGCGACGACTACCAGGGCTTGGCCACGGTCGTGGATTCCTGGTACCTGACCAATTACACCCCGATCTATAGCCGGGAAAATCCCGAGGAGGTTAGCGGCATGCTCTTTGTGGGCCTGGGCCTGGACACCTTGCCCAGCCTGCAGGAGAACATCACCAAAACCCGGGTCGGCCGCCACGGCGGCATCACCATCCTGGAAGGAAAGGGACCGCTGCGGGGCAAGGTGGTCCTCAGCCGCGACCAGGAGATCGTTGGCCAGAGCGTCAACGACCTGCCGGATGGCACCCTGCGGGACGTCTATACCCAGGTGGTTGAGGAAGCGGTTGACCTCCGGGACGGCGAAGCGAAAAGCCTCTTTTACGATCAGCCCGCCATCCTGGGCCAGCCGGCCCAGCGGATGATCCTGAGCTACACCTACTACGCGCCCTGGGACTGGGTCATCTGCGCCAAGGCGCCGCTGTCGGACTTCGACCAGAGCCAGGCGCAGATCAACGCCATCTTCGGCGACATCCAGGCCTATCTGGTGCTCGGCGGCGCGCTCGGCATGATCATCGCGGTGCTCGTGGCCCTGCTGCTGGCCGGGCGCATCGCCAACCCGATCTCGGAGCTGACCAACGTGGCCGCCCACATTGCCAAGGGCGACCTGGAGGGCGCCCGCAAACGCTCGATGGAATCCACCGAACTGCGCCGGGTGGACCAGGACCGGGAGCTGGCCGAGCATCTCGCCCAGCAGATGTCCGAGCAGGGCCGCAAGCGCCACGGCAAGCTGACCGCCTCGGTCATTGCCGGGATCAAACGCGTCAAGGACATGGACGAGACCAGCCAGCTCATCACCACGGTGCGCAGCATGGTGCTGAGCCTGAACACGCTCGTGACCAAGGTGAAGGACTCCAGCGTGCAGCTCATCGCGACCGCCACGGAAATCAGCGCCACCGCCCGCCAGCAGGAGAGCAACGTGCAAAACTTCAGCACCTCCAGCAACGAGATCGCCGCCGCGGTCAAGGAAATCGACGCCACCAGCCAGGAGCTCCTCGGCACCATGGACCACGTGACGGACGTCGCCGGCGAGGCCGGTAGCATGGCCGAGCGCGGCCGCGAGCGCCTCACCGACATGACCGTCACCATCGAGCGCCTGGCCAAGGCCAGTTCCTCCATTTCCTCCAAGCTTTCCATCATCAACGACAAGGCCAGCAACATCGGCTTCGTCGTTACCACCATTAGCAAGGTGGCCGACCAGACCAACCTGCTCAGCCTCAACGCCGCGATCGAGGCCGAGCAGGCCGGCGAGTTCGGCTCCGGCTTTGCCGTCGTCGCGCGCGAAATCCGCCGCCTGGCCGACCAGACCGCCGAGGCCACCCTCGACATCGAGGACATGGTCAAGGAGATGCAAAGCGCGGTCTCCTCCGGCGTGATGGAGATGGACAAGTTCACCGACGAGGTGCGCAGCGGCGTGGAGGAAACCGAGCGGATCAGCTCGCAGTTCGGCGAAATCATCGGGCAGGTGCAGCAGCTCACGCCACGCTTCCGCACGGTCTACGAAGGCATGCAGTCCCAGAGCAAAGGGGCCACCCAGATCGCCAAGGCCATGGAGCAGCTGACCGAGATCGCCCGCCAGTCCAGCGACAGCCTGCGGGAATTCAACCTGGCCTCCCGCTCGCTGCGCGACGCCCTGGGCAGCCTCCGCGACGAAGTCGCCACCTTCAAAACCATCCGCCAGGACCTCCTCGACACCCACTACTCCGACCCGACCAAGGCACCGGTCGAAGCCGAAGTCGTCATCTCCGAACCCGGCCCGCCCGCGGAACCAGAGCCCGAAGCCCCGGCCGAAAGCGAGAATGATGCCGAAGATCCGCCCAAGCCAAACGCCAAGTAGCGGCGGTCCGTAAGGTACGTACAGGCCTTCTGGGGTGAGCCTTCCCCATTCTTTCCTTTTGTTCGGAAGTCGGGGGTTTAAAGTCACGCTTGTGGTGGGGGAAGCGGAGATTCGGCGCACGCCGGTGCTGATTGTCGAGGACACCTCGATGATGCGGGTGCTGTTGGCGCGACACCTCA
>JBCDLL010000068.1:0-16960 GCA_038745425.1 Verrucomicrobiota bacterium
CATTCCCTCTTGCTTGTTCCCATTGAGCTTCAATCTATGGATCGTTTCGTGGCGGGCTCGATTGACCAAGGCATCATCGACATGTGGGGTGGAGACGAGGAGGTGGGAATTGAGATTCGCGTGGCTGGTGGTGCAGGGGAGGTCTACCGCTTCGAGACGATTTCCGATGCTTACGTTTACGAGGATCCCTACAGTGATAATCCCGAGGGTACGGACGACTTTTTCAACGACGAGATGCTCAACCTCGGAAACAGCGATCCGCAAAACGAGGCCATCAGCCAGAACGTCGTGTTCTATCGTCAAGACGGTCGCCTGCATTTCCGCACCGTCATGGATACCAACAACGCAGAGATTGAGGTCCGCATTCTCAAGGACGGTGATTCCTTGGCCCAAGTGGAGTACCAACTTGTGGAGCACCCGGAAATCGGAGAACTCATCGACACGATTGACGAGATCCTGAGTGACGAATGGGAATATGAATACTTAGAGCCCAATAGCGGAGGGGGCAGCGGAGATCCCGTTGTCACGCAGAAGGGTCTTCGCCCGCAGGCCGATCCTCAACCGGCTCTTGCTACACTGTCCGTCGGCTTGGGCCGGCACAGCTTGCTCGGTTTGCATCAAAGCTACGTTGGTGGGGTTTTCCAGCTGTCCAGTAGCGAGGCGTTGTTTTGTGCCAACCGTGTCGCCTCCGAGATTGCTTCATCACTGCCTACCAGGCGCGTCAATTACAGGAAACGCAACGCCACGACAAAAGTCTGTATTTCCATCTGGGATCACGTGGGTAACTGGTTTACGGACGGAGTCACCCAGATTAAACAGGCCGTTACCCTGGTTGCCCTCACCGGCAAGGGATTCGCCGAAGGTGCCTGGTTCGGGATCAAAGATGATGCCGAGGGACTCGTGGCTTTGGTCGAAATGATCGCAAATCCAGTCGAGACAGGGAAGATGCTCTATGAAGGAATCAAATTGCTCATTGGTTTAACCTCGGAGCAGTGGCTTAAACTCGGTCAGACGATGATCGATTCCTTTGTCTCGGTTGGCGTTCAGGGGGCACAAGACTGGGGCTTCCAAGGTGAGTTTGAAGTTAAGGTCTATCTGTTTGGCTTTACTGGAGGCTATCTTACCGAGCAAGTTATGATAGGTTACGCCATTGGTCTGGCCGGTAAGGCCGCTGTTGCCAAAAAAATGATTGAGAAACTGAAGGTGGCAGTCTCAAACTCGGTTCCAACATTGAAAGCGGGGATGGATGCCGCCAAGAAAAATATTCAGATCATGAAAAATCAACTTTTCCGTCAGTTCAGTAAGGACGTCAAATCCCAGGACGATGTTAAGGCGTTGAAGAAAATGTGCGATGAACTCGCTGATGCCTGTGCGATTTAAATGGAGAAAATTATGCGATCTATCTCGAAAGCTACCTTAGTGCTCCTGTTGTGCTTTGGGTTTCACACAAGCCTAACGGCCGCGTCTCCATCCTGTATCGGGCGGATTACCAAACAGTTCGACGATCTCGCCGGGCGAGGCGACACGGGTGTGACCTTCGAGACTCTTCGGGACATCATCCGAAGCTATGACTATGCAGACGTCCAGAGATTTTCTGAGAGAGCTTCGATGAGAATGGCTTGGCGTCGTGTGTTTACGTCCTTGAGCGAAATGATTGAACTTTGCGATGGTCAGATGAGCGGCAAAGCAATGGAGGGCTATATCCGATTGTGCGGGGGAATCATCGGAGATAGTGGCAAAGATGGCACAAACATATTAAAACTGATTTTTGGTGGCGAGCAGAATTTTGACGCCGCCAGATTCAATGCAGTAATGGAAGCTTTGGCCGACGGTTCCAAATGGAATTCTCAACTTGAATGGAATAGCATTGCAGGCCTTAGATATGCAGATGCTCCGGGTCCGGAAGCACATCGCATTCTTCACGCTTTACTTCATAAAATACCCCCGCTATATCAAAAACCACATCATGGTATTTGGCTTGATAAGCACGAAGATGTTCTGAAAAAAATCGACGATGTTTGGATTGATAATAGCACACCTATCCAGGATATCAGGAAAGGAAGTCGACGTTTTGTAATTAAAGAGGCTGGCACTCAGGTAGGCGCGGGGGATTTAGGTTCCGCTGGAGGTTCGGTGAATCCAGCAGATATGACACGAATAGCTTATATACTAGATGGCAATGATAGAATTGTAACAGTTTATCCTGTCGATCATAACTTTTCATTTACACCTTAGATTTGAAATAAGCAACATGAAACTCAAATCTGGACAACTTAAAGAAATCGCAACGAAAATTAGATACGGTAAAAACCTTCCTTTTGGCGGTATTCTATACGATAAGTCTCGGCTTGAAGAAAAGGTGAAAAATTTTGAGGCCGAAGTGAAGGCCAGTTACTCACACCTAGGAGTATTCCGCATGAATGATGAGTGGTGGGATGGCAGTCTCTATGCAGGTTTCTCGTTTAATGACATGAATTTACGAAGAATCTTGATCGGAATAAGCAAGATAGCGGATTTGGCTTGTGTTTACCCAGAGAACGAGTTAGACAACATCAAACTAGATGCATTGATCAAAACGTTAGAAAAAAATGGCTTTGTCTACGTTTCAAACGAGCTATTTGATCAAAGAATGGATTGTCTAAATGCTACTTACACGTTTGGTGATCTGGTTTTTTCCGAAGCTTGATGTATCATTTTTAACGCTCCTATTCTTGAATTGAATTTTCTGAAAATAAGAAATCTTTATAAAATTGATTCTTAGCTTTATAAATATATGTATGTTGTGAGATCTAAGTTTTGACCTCAATTCTGTTCAATCATAGTGCATGGTGAACTGATATGTTAGACTAGGAACTACGTATGTTATAGATGCGCATCCTTTAATAGCCGGATAAGATGAACTAGGAGTACCTACATCATTTATCAGGTTATCAGTCAAAAAACCTCAAAATCTCAATCATATTATTACGGCGTATCCCGAATAAGATTGCCTGCAAAATGTGCTTCGAAATTGAGAGAAGAAAGCTTCAAAAGCGGTTGGATCAAGATCCTGAGTTAGCGGATACGTATTCGTGGCTGCTCTCCTTGATAGACGATCCAGAGTTTTTTCGACTTGAGGAAATTGGCCCTCTCGTCGGGATCTACACGAAACAGTACTTCGGTGGGTTAATCACCCATTTGATGGAGGGTGCAGGATCCGAAAACAGTTGGTTTTTTTCCGGTCTCACGCCGCCATCTAGCGCTGTTCTGTTCTCTGCTCTTTCAAAATGGTTGGATGCGCAAGAGGGAGGCTGGTGTTTTGTTGCCTCCCACCATGAGTCTTCTTGGTGGGAAATACGTATGGTTTTTAAGATTGAAACGGCGCCAGCCCAATTGCAAAAAGTTTGTAACTATTTACTACGCGCGGTGGTTGCGGAGCAGGGAGGTGTAACCTGCGTTGGATTGTTGACGTGTAGGCGAGATGCTCTGGTGCTTTTTTCAGACAACGGTAGTCTGTTTAAAATCGAGTACTATGGATCAGAATCTCTACTTCTTCTTTTGGAAGAAGGCATAAAGACCCTTAATTCATAGAATGAAATGAAGTGTGTGTTATAATACTAAGATTTGACCTATTTAACTCCGTAAGTGGTTGTCATGCTAACACCTAGAGCTGTTTCATTATTTATGAGTTTCTAGCAGTAATATTGAGTAATCTGCTCACATTTTTCCACACTAACGACTATGGAAGAGATGCCGATAGGCCTGTGGATAAATAAAGAAGGGCTACAATCCAAATCCCTTAAACTAGACGCTTTGCGGCCTTGGGTAGAGAAAAATTTCTTCACTTCAGGTGAATTATCACCAGAACTTTTTGGAGATGAAGTGATTTTGTATGAGGTGAATTACTCTGGTTCAGTTTATGACAATCTCATTGATGGATTTACGCCCGCAGACAACTGGTTTTTTTCCAAATTAGGCAATCCCTCTAGCAAGTTGCTTTACAACGGGTTGGAAAATTGGATTAGAACTGTTGGAGGTGCATGGTGGATTGTAATGCTAGACCAGGATTGCGTGAGTTGGGATATTAACGCAACCATTCATGCAGACCCGGAGCGAACCAATGCAAGGCATGTCCGATTTATTTTAAACTGGTTGTTAGGCACGAAACGCGATGATCAAGGGGGGTCAACATGTATTGGATTGTTGGCACATAAGGAAAGAAGCGTGATTCTATTTACGAATGATTATACCCGTTACAAGATCTCATTCTTTGGACGAAGTGATTTATTGATGCGACTGGAAGAGTGTATGGCTGTCGAGTAAATTGCCTGAAGGAGGATGGACATTGATTGGGTTGAAGTTTTGGTTTTAGTTGCCGTCAATTTTTGGCCCCATTGATTTTATCAATCCCCCCCCATGAGTCGTTTCCCGCTGCTTTGCCCAAGATGTCGACAAGGGCCGGATTTGCACAAAGTGAAGATTCCAGAGATCAAGCAAACTCTTTACGTTTGCTTTGAATGTGATGCTACTTGGATCCACGAGGAGGAGATCGGTAAGATTCCGCCGATGGACTATACTACCTATTTGCGTGGTAAAAGGGTTGATCAAAAGGAGATCACGGAAATCGTGCTTGATTGATGTCTTATTTTAATTGGTTGACAGTTTCGTGGCCAGTCTGTCTTGGGTTGAAGTTTGATCTACAGTGTATCAACCATAAGATTGATGGTCGTAAACGTGACAAGCTAAGTTTTGACGCAGCTATAATAAATGGTGGCAATAAAGATTTTGCGAGTATCCTGCAGAGGTGGTGGTCGGTCCCCACTCGGTGCTGGCGATAACACTCTTAGAGCTTAAACGCGATCGATTCGGACTGATCCAGAACCGAGATGTGTGGGATTTGTCATCCCGCTTAACGAGCTCCAAGTGGTTATAGTTGATGAATAACTTCCCTGGCGGACCCAACGGGGCTCGAACCCGCAACCTCTGCCGTGACAGGGCAGCGCTCTAACCAATTGAGCTATGGGTCCTGAAAAATCAGGAGGCGAGGGCGGTAGGGGCCGCCTCTCAGGCGAAGTGTGAGGATACGAAATTGGGGGTTCGAGGCAAGCGCTAATTGTGGTTCGCCCGGCCCTTTGCTAGCTTTTCTGGAGATGTTGAATTTGACCAGATGGTGGCCGCTGGCGGCCGTGTTGTGCCTGGCCGGATGCGGCGGCGGGGAGGGCGGTTCCGCCCCGCCGAGCGCGGAAGCTTCCGGCGGGGGCGAGCCCTTGATCGTGGGGATGGAACTGGCCTACCCGCCCTTCGAGATGACGGCGACCGACGGCGAGCCGGCCGGGCTCAGCGTCGACCTGGCCAGGGCGTTGGCGGAAGACTTGGGCCGGCCGTTGGAGATCGAGAACATCCAGTTTGCCGGGCTCATCCCCGCTTTGCAGAGCGGCCGCATCGACCTGATCATCTCCTCCATGACCGCGACCGAGGAGCGCGCCAAGAGCGTTGCCTTCTCCGAGCCCTACGCCAAGATCGGCCTGGCCATGCTGGTGCCGGAGGACTCCTTGATCGACGGGGTGGAAGACCTCGACGCGGCCGGTGAGAAGGTGGCCGTCAAGCGCGGGACCACCAGCCAGGTCTACGCGGCCGAGCACCTGAAGGACGCCCGGATGATGGTCTTCGACCGTGCCGATGCCGCCGTGACCGAGGTGGTGCAAAACCGGGCGGACGCCTTCATCTACGACCAGCTTTCCATCTACCGCTACGCCCGCCGCCATCCGGACACCACCCGCCCGGTGCTGACGGCGATCGAGGAAGAGGCCTGGGCCATCGCCCTGCGCCAGAGCGACACCGAACTGCTCGGCCAGGTCAACGCCTTTCTGACCAAGTTCAAGGAGGACGGCGGCTTCGAGCGCCTGGGCGACCGCTACCTGCAGCCGGCCAAGGAAGCCTTCCAGGCCCACGGCATCCCCTTCATCTTTTAAATGAGCTCTGGCTGGCGAAGATGGTTCTGGGAGCCGGAGACCCCCGGCGAATCCGCCGGCCTGCCGGTGCGCGTCGCCAACCTGCTGCTGGTGGCGGTGCTCGCCGCGCTGCTGACCTGGGCGGCGTTTGCGCGGCTGGACTACACCTGGGATTGGGGCCGTTACGCCGAGTACGCGCCCATGCTTTGGCACGGCTGGCTGCTTACGGTCGGCATCTCCCTGGGCGCGTTGGTGCTGAGCCTGCTGCTGGGCGTGGCCGTGGCCATGGGGCGGCGCAGTCGGGTGCTCGCCCTGCGCTATGTCTGCCAGGGTTACATCGAGCTCATCCGCGGCACGCCGCTGCTCGTGCAGATCATCATCCTCTGGTACGTGTTCTTCAACGCGGTCGGCCTGCCCAATGACTGGCGCATCCCGGCCAGCATGCTCATCCTGGCGCTCTACGCGGCGGCCTACATTGCGGAGATTGTCCGCGCGGGCATCGAGGGCGTGGGCCGCTCGCAGCTCGAGTCGGCCAAGGCGATCGGGCTGACCAGCGGCCAGACGTTCCGCCACGTGGTTTTTCCGCAGGCGCTGCGCGCGACGCTGCCGCCGCTGGCCGGGCAACTGGCCACGCTGATCAAAGACTCCTCGCTGCTCTCGGTCATCGCGGTGTCGGAGTTCACCTACGCTTCGCAGAACGTGGTGGCAATGACCTATCTTTCCTTCGAGGGCTACCTGCCGCTCGCCGTCGGGTATCTGATCCTGACCCTGCCGCTCTCGCTCTGGACGCAGCGCCTCGAACGCCAACTGAGGTACGACACGTGAAGCTGGTCTTGGACGCGGTGAGCAAGGCCTTCGGCCCGCAGACGGTGCTGGACGACATCCGCCTGGAGTTGGAGGACGTGCACGCGCTTTGCCTCATTGGGCCGAGCGGCGGCGGCAAGTCCACCCTGCTGCGGATCGTGGCCGGGCTCGAGTACCCGAGCGCCGGGCGCCTCGCGCTCAACGGAATGGGCATCACTTACCGAGAGGCCGAGCTGCTTGCCCACCGGCGGCGCATCGGCACCGTCTTCCAGGCCTACAACCTCTTCCCGCACCTCACCGCGCTGGAGAACATCACCCTGCCGCTGATCCGGGTGCATGGCCAGAGCCGCCAAGCGGCCGAAGCGAAGGCGATGGAACTGCTGCGGCGCTTTCAGCTGGAGAGCCACGCGGCCAAGCACCCGGCCGCGCTCAGCGGCGGGCAGAGCCAGCGGGTGGCCATCATCCGGGCGCTGGCGATCGAGCCGCGCGTGCTCCTCTTCGACGAGCCGACCTCCGCGCTGGACCCGGAGATGACGGCCGAAGTGCTGGAGGTGATCGAGGAGCTCAAGCGCGAGCGCCGCGATCTGCTGGTGGTCACCCACGAGATCGGCTTTGCCCGCCAGGTGGCCGATCACGTCGCCTTCCTGGCCAACGGGCGCATCCTGGAGCATGGTCCGCCCGCCCAGGTCATCGACGCCCCCCAGAGCGAGGAGGCCCGGCGCTTTCTGGCCAAGGTGCTCAAGTATTAGGCGGCGACTTGGGCACGAGAATGAAGCCGGTTTTGAGGTCACCGAGGATGTCGGTCAGCCGTCCCCGGTGTTGCCAATGCCACAGGCCGATCAGCGCGCAGAACAGCGCGTCGGTCTGGTCCTCCACCGGTTTGGTCCAGGGCTGGCGCAGGAGCCGCCGGCAGGCGGGGGCCAGCTCCAGGTCGGGGAAGTGCTCGCGCCGGCAGCGGCGCAGCAGGCGCTGCAACCGGGCGAATTCGGCGCGGCGTTCGGTCACCGGCCCGCGCTTGTATTTGAGGATGCGCGGCAGGCCGAAGAGGCGGACCATGGCCGGGTGCGGATAGACCTCCGCCACCACCCGCTTTGGTCCGGTCAGTCGCCAGCCGACGTCGTAGCCCTCCTCTTGCAGCCTCCGGCAGAGGCGAGGCGGGCGCGGGCATTTGTCCAGATAGGCGGGGTGGCAGCCGGCGTGCTGACGGCGAAAGAGGGTGTGGGTGAGCTTGTCCACCGGGCGGGCGCCGGTCCGGTTGGGGATGACAAGCGGCGCATCCACCAGCACCAGGGCGCGGTCGCGCGGGCCGAGGCGCTCGCGCAGCCATTGCAGGCAGGCGTCGTCGCCGTGGGCCAGCGCGGTCTCGTGGGCGCGCACCGGCGCGGGCGGCCGGGCGGTGTGGGTGCTCAGCCAAGCGAGGCCGTCGGGATTGCGCTCGCCCCAGGCCAGGTCGATGCCGAAGAAGTGGGTCGTCATGAGTTGGGGATTGTTTCCCCGCGCTGGTAACGTAATGATGGGAACGGTCGTCCGCAACGGGCGCGCCGCTTTCCCGGGTTCGTGGCGAAATTGGTAGACGCGCCAGATTTAGGTTCTGGTCCCGCGAGGGGTGAGAGTTCGAGTCTCTCCGAACCCACGCCCGCCGACCGGGGCAGAGGCATAACCCGCCCGTTCTGTTTCGGTCTCCCACCGCGTAGCCGCTCGACCCGCGCGAGGCTTCTGATACGATTGGCCGGTGACGAAAAAGAAGCAGCCGAAACAGAAAAAGGCGAAACAGAAAGAAAGACAGGAGGAAGAGGCGGCCTTCTTAGCGTTGGTCGAACTGATCGAGCAGAGGCCAAAAGAGTTTGCTGAGTTGGCCAAGAAGTCCCCCAAGGCTCTTGAGGTGCGCGGCTTTCTGCACGAAACGCTCTTGCACTATCTGGCGGTGGAAGACGATGCGGACTCCGTTCGGCTTTTGATTGAACTGGGCGCCGATGTGAACGTGAGGAATGAGCTGGGCAAAACCCCTTTGATGGACTGCGCCATGATCGGCAATACCCGCATGATGGAACTGCTGCTGGTAAACCAGGCCGACGCCAACCTACAGGATACCGATCTCAAAAACACCGCTCTCCACATTGCCGCCGAGTACAACCAACCTCCCGCCTTTGAACTTCTCAAGAAGTGGAAGGCCGACCTCAGCATTAAGAACGTTTTCGGCTGCACGCCCGGCTACGGCTAGGCGGCGAGCCGCGGATTCTGAGGCTCCCGACTCCTTTCACGGTCGAGCCCATTCCTGGCCCCATCCTCCCGGTAGTCGTGGAGGAAGCTCTGTTTTGCTTCCTGTGGAAGGGGCAATATCTCGCTCGAGCGGAGCGCTTTAACTAAATAAATACTCAAAAATAAATGTGATTATGCGGTCTAAAAAATAAAATACTATTTTTATGTTGACATAATAGCAATCTTTGATTAGATTCTGAGTAGTGAGATGATCACATGAACACGACGACTTTAATCCACCATCCAGTTTTGCGCCCCCGGCCCATTCCGCTTGTTTCCGAGTGGGAAACGAAAGCCAAGCGAAACGACTTGGGATCGATGCTCCGGGCCCGCTCTGGAGAAAAGGCCCCAAGCGGCGCTTTCGGGTTGCCAAGGAGCCCGGAAGGCTCATGCTGCTTGGGAGGGCGCCTTCCCGATGTTTGGGCGGCGCCCCGGCCGAGGCCGGACCACCCCAACCCCTAAGCTAACGTGAATTTACCCTGCGCTAACCACTTTAAATGTTTAAAGCTATTTGTCGGCTTACTCACGGCACTCTGCTTGGCCATCTCCCTGTCGACAGCGCCCGCTTCGGCGCAGCCCAAGGAAGGGCAAGTCAGCCCCTGGGGCATCTCCAGCAGCGCGGAATGGGCCAACGAATACCCCAAGTTCAATCCGCTTTTGGAGCAGGTCGGGGTGCAGTGGATCCGCTACTTCCCGAGCTGGACCTCCATCCAGCGGGAAGGGCCCAATGCCTTTGATTGGGAAAACGCCGACGCGCGGATGGCCAGCGCGGCGCAGCACGGCATCCAGCCCCAGGGCATGCTGGTGTTTTTCCCCAGGTGGGCCTCGGCCGACGGCAAGAACCCGCGAGCCAATCCGGTCAAGGACATCAAGTACTGGAACCGCTACGTGACCGCAGCGGCCAAGCGCTACCTGGGCAAGATCGAGTACTGGGAGTGCTGGAACGAGTTCAACGGCAGCTTTTCCGTCTCCAAAAACAAACCGAAGGACTACGCCGGGCTGGTCAAGGGCGCTTACAAGTCGCTTAAGGCGGTCGACCCGAACCTGAAGCTGGGGATTTCCTGCGCCAACTTCGACCTGAGCTTTTTCCGCAAGGTGATTGAAGAGGGTGCGGGCGGACACTTCGACTTTGTCTGCATTCACCCTTACGAAAATCTGGGCCAGGTGATGAAGGGCGGCGGCGAGCCCGGCTTTCTGAGCCTGGCCGCCAGCACCCGCCGGATGCTCAAGGACAACGGCCAGGATCCCAACATGCCGATCTGGATCACTGAAATCGGCTACAAAACCCTCAACGTGCCCAACGCCGAACGCGACCGACTTCAGGCCGACGCCATGGTGAAGTGCTTCACGCTTTCGATCGCCTCGGGCATCGCGGTGGTGGAGTGGTTCGAGGCGCGCGGGCCCAAGTACGGCAAGAAGAAGAACGAAGACTACGGCTTGATCCGCCACGACTGGACGCTGCGCCCGGCCTGGAACGCCTTTAAGCAGATGACCTCCACCCTGGGCGAGTTCCCGGAGTTCACGGGCTGGCTGAACCTGGGCGAGGAGGGCGGCGGCTACGGCTTTGTCTTCGACAACGGCCAGGGCGAAAACGTGTTGGTGGCCTGGGCGCCCACGCGCGACGGCCTGCCGGTCACCTTTCCCGGCAAGGTCACGGTGACGGCGATTAACGGCCAGGGCCAGGCCTTGGCGGCGGGGGAGGAGTACCGGCTGCCGTGGTCGCCGGTCTACGTCACCGGGTTGCCTAGCGAAACGCTGAAGCAGGCCAAGGCTAACCGGGCGAAGAACTTCCCCTGGGGCGGTGATTTCACCGAGATGACGACCGTCAGCCACTTGCTGGGCTCCAGCCTCGAGCAGGGGCTGATTCTGAACACTGCCGACCGGGTCACCATCATTAACGACCTGACCGAGACTTACGCCGATACCGTCAACGAGAAGGGGCAGGTGCCGCCGCAGCTCAACTTTCGCGCGCACCCTTCCTTCTTGAACGCCTCCAACACGGACAAGTACGAGATTACGGTGCTGGCCAAGCGCAAGCCGGGCACCAAGAAAGCGCCCAAGCTGCGCATCCTGTTTTACGAGTCCAAGGACGGCTACAAGCGCACGGGCAAGCCGTGGGAGGTACCCGCGGGCGACCAGTGGCACGAGCACAGCTGGATGGTCGACAACGCCAACTTTGTCGGCCAGTGGGGCTACAACTTCTGCTTCGCCTTTCCCGGCAAGCAGCCGCTTTTGCTCAAGGAAGTGCGGCTGCGGAAGCTGAACTAGGGTCGGCGGCCTGGCGGATGCGGCGCTCAAAGGCCGTCCAAGCGCCCCGGTTGTACATCATCAAGGTGGCGTGCAGGTCATCGAGCCACTTGCGTTGCGCGGGCTCCAGGGAGGTCGCCGGCAGGCGGCGCAAAGCCGCCAGCGCTGGGCGCACCGAGCGGGGATCGAGCTTGCGCTCGCGGGCGTAACGGGCGTGGCGCACGGCGGTGGGCTCCTCGCCGAGGTAGGCGTTGACCTGCGTCACGTAGTCCCGCAGCACCTTTAGGTTGCGCTCGACGGAGCTCGCGTCGGGGGGCGCCTCCTGAGGGGCGGAGACGACGGGAGCCGGGGAGGGGAGCGGCTTCGGCGGCTGGGGCGGAGCCGGCCCGGGATGGGCCGCCGGGCGGGAGCTGCTGGACGGGGCCGGATTGGCTTTCGCGACCGGCGGCGGCTCGGCGGCGACGGGTTTCACTTTCGCCCGCGGCAGGGTAAAACGCTGGTTCCGGTCCCGGAGGGTGACGGTCTCGTCGGTCCACGTGACCGCGTCGTACCTCTCGCCGGGCTGGAAGCTGCGCTCGCCGACCTTGAGGCCCTGGAAGATCACGTCCAGGGTGTGCGCCTGCACCACCTCGACGCGCGGAGCCGACGGCTGCTCCGCAACGAGAGGCCAATACCCTGCCAGCAGCAGCAGGAGGCAGGCGCTAAGCCGAGGTCTGCTCTTCATACGGGACGTCCCCTTCCGCGACCTGCGATTGGTACGCGGCCAGTTCGCGCTGGTACTTGGCCGAGGCGACACCTGCTGCGAAGACGAAGAGGCCCAAGCCAACCTTGTTGATCAAGTCGCCCACGTTGTAGACGAGTTCGCGCACGGCGGGCTCAAGGCCAAAGGTGGGCGCCAGGTAGCCCAGCGGGTAGATGGCCCAACCGATCAGGACAAACCAGGCCATTCGGGTGATGGCGGTGCGTTTGAAATGGTCGACTTGCTCTGGAAGATCCGAGAGCGAGAAAAAGAGCATGGCCACGATGAGCAGCCACGCGACCGAGCCGACCGCGAACAGCCCGTAGTGGATGGTCGGCTGGTCGAAGTTGATCTCCCCGAGAAAGCCGGTGGTGATCATGAGCAGCGAGAGCACAACCAGGATGACCAGAAAGCGCAAACCCTTCGGGCCAAGGCCGAGCATGGAAGGAAATTTGATCAGCATGAGCGGCACCGTCAGCAGCCAGTCGATGTAGCGGAATTCCGTCGGGAAGGTTTCCGACCCGTCGGCGATGCCGATCAGGTAGATCTCCTTCATGTAGTAGTAATTCATCGCGGCGATCAGCAGGATGATCGCGGTGATCACCATCGAGCTTTGGTAATCCTTGGGCACCGCGTTGCGTTGCATGGCAAAGAACACGCTGCCGGCAATCATGCCGAAGAAGCTGACGATGAAGGTGAAGTAGACGACGGTTTCGAGGGGGGACAGATTCAGGTTCATGGCCGTGGGAACAACAAGGGCGCTGGAACGGGCTTAGCCCCAGATGCCGGTGCGTGTCTTTTGGGTGTTTGGAGGGGTGGGGGGTTGAGGGGCGGGAGCGGGATTGGGGCCGGGAGCCGGCGGCTGGGCGGCCGACGCCGGTGGCGAGGGTTTGGGTAAAAGGGGCGAGGGCGTGTTTTGGAGCTTGCCCAGGCGTTTGGCTGTCAGGTTGGCCGCAGTTTTAACGGCGGCGGGGTGGGCGCGTGGCGTGCAGAAAACGATCAGCCGGCCGCCGTCCCAATTGCGGCCAAGCAGGCAGGTTTGCGAAAAACGCGCGATGACGAGCTGGGGCTCGGTGACGACTTCCTCGGTGGATTCGAAGAGCTCGTCGAAGCGCTGATTGAGCCGGACGAGCGTTTCATCGTCGTAGTAGGCGGGCAAGTCGCGGCCCAGCAGCCGCCCCCCGGCGTCGAGCGCGCAGGCCCCAATGAGGCCCTCCACGTCTTTAAGTGCGGCAAGCAGTTCCTTCATGAGAGCAGCTTCTCCTGGAGCGAGGTCATGGCGGCATCGGGATCGGTGCTGCCGTCCGTCAACAAGCCAAAGGTGCGGTATTGGCTGGAATCTTGGCGGCTGGTCACGGCCGAGAAAAAGATGGCGCAGCCCTCGTTCCCCTGGATTTGAAGGCCGTTAAAGTCGCCCAGTTCGGCCTCATCGCTCATCCGGTTGGCCACCTGCAGGGCGAAGCCCATCGTGGCGTTGAACTGCGCCGCTTTCGGCGAAGTGGCATGTTCCAATTGGCCGGAAACCGACCAAACGAAGGCGTCGGTCACGCCGGGCAGAGATTTGGCAACGTCTTGGGGGGCATCACTCATGGCATGGGTCTGGGTAGGGCCGGGCTCGCCTGCGGGAGTGCGGACCAGGTCGGTTACTTTCTCTTGCAGCTCTTCCAAATCCAACGGCTTGGAGATTTCTGCGACAACGTTTGGGAGAGCGGCAGCCAGCTTTCCTCGAGGCTGCGTTGGCAGGCAAAACAACAGCACCGGCTTCCGCGCCCACGCGGGTTCGCGCGTCAATTCGCGAATCTCCTTTTCGGGGTCGGAATCGGGCGCCGCGTCGAAGAGAATGCCGGCGGTATCCTGGGCGCTTCCGCTTTCCTTTAGGCCGGAAGCGGACGCCCTCAGATCGACCGCAAAGTCGCCCCGGGCCTTGAGCGACTTGGTCACGGCGTCGGCCAAGACGGAGCTGGAGGTGATCAGGGCGAGGCGTTTCACGGTGGCAGAAACTAGGCGGTGGAGCGGCTTTGCTTTTCGTCACAGCGCTGGGCCAGTTCGAGGAGGATTTCCTGAGCGCTGCCCTTCAGGTTTGCCGGTGGCAACGGATCGGAGGTCACCTCTTTGTAGGAACCGGCGCGCCAAGTGCTGATGTCTTCGAGAGCGTCGAGACCGCTACCTTGGCCGGTCTCGGCAAAGCGGATGGTGCCCTGAGCGAATACGATGAGGCCCTCCTTACCGGTCGAGGTGAAGCGAATGGCGGTGGTTCTCCGGCTCTGCGCGCGCATTTG
Source organism: Verrucomicrobiota bacterium (assembly GCA_038745425.1). Taxonomy (GTDB): domain Bacteria; phylum Verrucomicrobiota; class Verrucomicrobiia; order Methylacidiphilales; family UBA1321; genus CAWUJC01. Next base: position 14,259 of record JBCDLL010000068.1, read on the forward strand.
CAGGAAGTCGAAGAACTCTAGCGTCTCGAGGCTCCCGATGAGCAGCGGCACGGAGTCCAGGCGGTCGCCCAACTGGGTCAGGATTCCCCCGACCACGACCCGCGAGCTTTGGGGCAAGCATTGCGCCACGATTCCGAGGCTTTTCATGACGCCCGGCTCGAAGTCGTGCGCGCCCACCCAGCAAAAACGGACGCCCGGATCGCTGGTGCGAATGTCGCAAATGAAATTGACCGCCGCGTCGACGCCGAGCTTTTCGGAAACCACGACGACCGGAAACTGATGCCCCTCAAAGATGCCGACCGCGTCGACGATGGTGCGAGCCTGGTGAACGAAAAAAACGGAACCCACCTGCCGCGCGCACTGCATCCAGGTTTCAAACAGTTCTTCCTCGGAAGAGACTAGCAGGAGGTGTTCGCATTCCTCCGGCTTAAAGACCGATAGCTTGGCGGTAATCCGCTGCAGATCCAATTCACTACCCATGATACAACTCGTGTTAATGACGCTACTTCCATATCCCTTCAGGTCGATAAAATTTTCTCGTTTAGGTGTCATTTTTGCGACGACCACTGCGTAGATCGAGAGAAAATGCTCTGGCTCTTGGCAACTTCAGCGGCTGAGACGGGGTTGCCGCCGGGGCGGTCGCGAGCCAAAACTGGATGCACGCAACCCAAACTGAAAAAATGGACGCACGCCGTGGAATCCAACGGCGGTGCGTCAGCTTTACCTAGCCGCGGCGGCGACGCAGCAGAAGCAGCAGGCCACTGCCGACTGCGATCAGCGCTCCGGAGGAGGGCTCGGGAATGACCGTACCGTCGACCAGAAGGTTGTCGTAGCCGCCACCAAAGTTGATCGTCTGATTGTCGTTACCTGTGCCGATCACCAGATAGGACAGCGGGTTGGTCGAGCCCGTGGCAAAAGCGCCGGAGGTGTCGCCGCCATCCACCGAATAGACGACCTGGCCGTTTTCCAACGTAATGGTAAAACTGACCCAGCCATCCGCCGCCGGGTTGTAACTGCCCTCGGAAAGTTGGCTGTTGATCGAATTGGTGCCGCCCGTGGCGCCCCATTCGTCTGTCGCCGTCACGTCGCTGTAGGTGCCGCTTTCAAAGTGGTACAAATCACCCCGGCCACCCCAATTCAGGCCGAAGATGAGGGTGCCGTCGGAGTCGAACCCTGTGACGAACACGTTCTTGTCGGTGTCGTTGCCGGCGCCGCCGGTGGTGCGCATGCGGCCGAGATCGAAGCTGATCGCCGCAGAACCGCCGTCGGTGAAGCCGACCGGTGCAGTGAGATTGGCCCGCAGGCTGGCCGAGGTTCCGGCTGCGACACCAGCACTCTGGTCCATGGCCAGATAGGCGTCGGTGGAAGCGGCGTTGTCGACCAATGCAAAAGTGCTGAGGCTCGCCGTACCGCTGAAGTCGCTCCAGGTGCCCGTGGCAGTGACGCTGTTGAGGTTGGCTGGACCGGTCACGGGATTAACGAAGTCGCTGCCGAAGCTGGCATCGAAAACCACCGCAGCTTGCACCGGCAGGGATAAGGTCAGCGCCAAAGCAGCGGAGGCGAGGTAAGAAGATAGAGGAAGAAATTTCATGACTGTAAAACGATATGTGAGTTGACAGACATACTGCAACAAAAAGTGCAATTGCGACAATACGTATATGCGAAAATTAATTTATTGATTTGCGACACGCGGTTCGCGATCCTTGGACCTTCATGCCCCGACAATTCCGCGTTGCTCTGGCTTTGGAGGAGGCGACGATTCCGGCCGCAAGGGCCTGGATGACCGGCATCTTCCGATTCTCCCACACCCGGCGGGATTGGGTGGTCTGCCGCCAAGGGAATTCCACGATGCTCTCCTGGAGGGAAGCGCTCGAAACCAAGCCTGACGGCATCCTCGGGATACGGCTCGAAGAAACGGGCATTGGACCCGCCGACACGGGACCAACGCCGGTGGTCATCCTCAACCAGGCCGTTGATGATGACGGGTTTGTGCAGGTAAGTTCCGACCATGAGGAATGCGGCCGGCGGGCGGCGCGTCATCTTCTCGAGCGCTACTTGAGGAACTTTGCTTTTATCGGCAGCCCAAGCCTGCACTTTTCCTTTCTCCAGCGACGGGGTTTCGAGGATGTTCTGCGGGAGGCCGGCATTTCGAGTCCGGTGGCCTACGCGCCGACCCACTTATCGCGTCAACCTCGACGCTTTCGCCGATGGCTACTGAGTCTACCCCGCCCCTGTGGTTTGCTCAGTACCCACTCGGTGATTGGTCTGCACGTCAGCCGGGTCTGCCACGAAATCGATCTGCGCGTACCGGACGATGTTGCGCTGATCACGATCACCAATGACGACCTCTCGTGCCTGGAGGCTCCGGTGACGCAGACCTCGGTCAAACCCAACCTCGAAAACATCGGCTACTGCGCCGCTGAGTACCTTGATCGCTGGCTGCGAAGGGGGCAAGCGAGCGATCGCTTGGTCTTTATCCCGCCGAGTGAAGTGACCCCACGGGAAAGCACCCGCGTCTTTGCCTTGGAGGATCCCCTGGTCCGCCGCGCCCTCGAGGTCATTCACGACTACGCCGACCCGCCCCGGACCGTTGACGACCTGATCGCGCGCTGTGGCAAGCCTTCGCGGCGGCACTTGGAGCGGGCTTTTCACCAATCGGTGCGAGCATCGCCCTATCAGTTTATGCTCAAGCAGCGCGTTAC